>NZ_JAIUGZ010000027.1:0-62984 GCF_020164875.1 Mesorhizobium sp. CO1-1-8
ATCCCAGCGTCAGCCCGTTGATAAGCTGCTGGACAAAGTACTGCATGTGTACATGGCTCCCCTGGAATGTCGCCCATCCAGACGCATTCCTTTCTTCTTGTTGTCCTTCGGGCCTACTGGACCAGATGGTTCGTCTTGTTCCTTATCAGCCGCACCAGGCTGAGCGCCACCATCTCGGACGACTTCGTATTGTCGTCGAGCGGTTCGTTGTCGATCCGCAGCTCGAGCCGGCCGAAGGCCCCGGTGGCGACAACATGGTGACAGTTGCGACAGACTTGCGGATCGGCAACCAGCGTCATTCGGGTCCGGTCCAGGCCCAGGCCGGCGAGTGCGGAAATAACCGCGACATTGGCATTCTGCGGGAAGCGCGCAGCTGCCTCCCGCGCCGATCCGGTGAAGAAAGCCACCGCACTCTCGATCGCCGCGAGATCGACAAGTTGCTCAGCCGGACTGCCTCGCCAGGCCTGCGGTGATTTGATGATGGCATGTGTAACCTCGTCCAGTGGCAGCGCCGAAGCAGCGACGAGCGCCCCGATATCGCCGAGGGCGCCGGAGGGTACGACGAGCTGCCCGTCGGTTTCCCGGGCCACATGCAGCAGCCGGGACAACAAGGCATCGTCACAGAGCGCGCTGGTAGAGGAGATCGCCACGGATCGGCAATGCCGCAACCCGGCTTCGGCCCAGACCGGCACAGCCGCCCTGCCGGCCGCCTCTACCAATAAACCGATATCCAACCCGGCGAGGTCGTCGGGACCGGACAGCGCGCGGCATCCGGCCGGCAGGCCGTGGCGAGGCCTTGCGCCATCGCGCACAGCGACCGCGACGATCTCGATGTCGTCACTGTCGCGCAAGAGTTCAACCGTTCGCCGCGCTATGGCGCCCCAGCCTATCAGGCCTATCCGCAACCGTCCCTGACGCATGACATCCACTTCACGATGCTTGGGCTATCCCGGCGGGAGCTCCGCCGGGACGGTCAGCCCGCCGAGTCACAGCCGCACCCAACCCTCGGGCGGCACCTTGCCCGGGTGCAATGCCTTGCAATGCGGACATGTCCGCGCGGCCTCGTCGGCATAGAAGGCCTTGTAGATGGGCGGCAGATCCTCGACGATGCTTTCGAGGTCGACCTCGGCACGGTGCACGAGAGACGTGCATTCGAAGCAGTACCATTCGACCGCGTCCAGCAGCCCTTCGGCGCGCTTCGGCTCGATGACCAAGCCGACCGAGCCTTCCTGCGGCCGCTGCGGCGAGTGACGGACATGCGGCGGCAACAGGAAGATCTCGCCTTCGCGGATCGGCACGTCATAGAACTTGCCGTCGTCGATGACCTTCAGGACCATGTCGCCCTTGAGCTGGTAAAAGAATTCCTCGACCGGATCGTCATGGTAGTCCGTGCGCTGGTTGGGGCCGCCGACGACGGTCACCATCAGGTCGGCATCCTTCCAGACCTGCTGATTGCCGACAGGCGGCTTCAGCAGATGCTTGTGCTCGTCAATCCATTTCATGAAGTTGAAGGCTCTCAGTTGTCCCTGCATCGCTCCGCTCCTTCCCAGGCGTTTCGGTTGCTAGTCCTATATCGAACGTCGAAGTCCGCTTTGTTCTAGCGCGGCCCTTGTCGCTGTCTGTTCCTCGCCGGTGAGTTCGAGCAAAGGAGACCGCACATGCCCGCCGACCTGGCCGAGCAAACCCTGCCAGAACTTCTGATGGGCGTGCGGCTTTTCCGGCGGTCGGGTCGATTTCAGCGCCGCGCGGACAGGCTCGAGGCTGTCGCGGACTGCGCGGGCGGCAGCGATGTCGCCGGCAAAGGCGAGGTCCGTATATTCACGCATCCTCAGATCATGGCCGGTCTGCAGCAGATAGGGCGGCGAAGAGCATAGATAGAGCCGCCATCCGAGCTCGACGATGTTGTCCAGCCACTCCTCCTCGGAAGCGGTGCTGACCAGGATGCGATCGCCGGCAAGCTCTTGCAACTGCACATACATCGGCCGCGGCACGCTGTACTTGATAGCGACCACATTGTCCAAATCGGCGAGCCGGTTGCATAGCTGCGGGCTCATCAGATAGCCGCTGTCGGGATGGCTCCAGAGCGCGATCCCGATATCGACCTTCTCCGAGATCGTGCGGTAGTAATTGAACAGCGTCTCGTCCTGTTTGTGCAGGAAATGCAGGACAGGCGCATGCACCACGATATAGTCCGCGCCAATTCGCTGTGCGTGCCTGGCAAGGTCGATGACCACGTCGAGGTTCTGGTCGGAGCACGACATGATGGTCTGGGCACGGCCGGCGCAGGCATCGACGGCAATCTCGAAGCAGCGTTTGCGCTCTTCGACGGACATCGAAAAGAATTCGCCCTGCTTTCCGGCAACGAAGAAGCCGTCGATGTTCAGGTCGCTGATCCAATGGTCATAGTTGCGACGCATGCCGCCTTCGTCGATCGTCAGATCCTGCGAGAACGGCGCCAGGGCGGCCGCCCAGATGCCGCGCATCGTTTCGCGTGAGTGGCTTTTTGCGTCCTTCCTGGAATAGTTCATACTGTCCTCTCGGTCCCGACGGGCGAACCGTCCAAATTTTCAAATCGGATCGTGGCATCCGTCTCGATCGGACGCCTCAAATCATCCGATGCGACACGTTCTTGACGATCGTATAATTCAGGATCCCTTCGGCACCGCCCTCCCGGCCGAGCCCGCTTTCCTTGACACCGCCAAAAGGCGTCTCGGCGACCGAGGCTTCGAGAGTGTTGATCGACAGATTGCCGGCCTCTACCCCCTCCACAAGCCTATCCGCATTGCGCGCCGAATGGGTGAAGGCATAGGCGGCCAAGCCATGCGGCAGCGCGTTTGCCTTCTCGATGGCGTCGTCGAGCGACGAGACGGGATTGATCAGCGCCAGCGGCCCGAAAGGCTCCTCGCGCATCACGCGGGCATCGTCCGGAAGCTCGGTCAGCACGGTCAGCGGGTAGAAATAGCCGCTCTTGCCGAGCCTTTCGCCACCGGCGCGGACATGAGCGCCCTTCGCCCTGGCGTCGGCGACCAGTGTTTCCATCGCCTCGATGCGTCGAGCGTTGGCCAGCGGCCCCATCTGCGTGGAGGGATCAAACCCGTTGCCCACCGTCACCGCGCGAGCCTTTTCGACGAATGCCGCCACGAAGGCATCGTAGAGCGTCTCATGGACGAAGAAGCGTGTCGGCGAAGTGCAGACCTGGCCGGCATTGCGCGCCTTGCGGGTGGCCGACATGGTGGCCGCGGCCACAGGATCGACATCGTCGCAGACGATGACCGGAGCATGACCGCCAAGCTCCATCAGCACGGGCTTCATATGGCACGCCGCCATCCCCGTCAGCAGCTTGCCCACCGCCGTGGAGCCGGTGAACGCGACCAGCCGGATCGGGTCCTGTGGGATCAGGTATTCCGAAACCTCGGAAGGGACGCCGAAGACAAGATTGAGCACACCGGGCGGAAGGCCCGCATCATGGAAAGCGCGAGCAATGTGAATAGCCCCCGCTGGCGTTTCCTCCGAGGCTTTAAGGATGATCGAACAGCCCGCGGCCAGCGCCCCGCCGATCTTGCGCGCCGGCTGGCTCATCGGGAAATTCCAGGGCGAGAACGCCGCGACAGCGCCGATCGGCCGATGGAGCACGACATACTTTATGCCGGGCTCGCTGGGGATCACCCGCCCGTAGGTGCGCTGACCTTCGGCGGCATCCCATTCGAAGAACTCGCAGCCTCGGATAACCTCCAGCCGCGCCTGTGCCATGGGTTTGCCGTGCTCAAGCGTGATCGCATGCGCGATGTCCTCGATCCGCTCGCGCATCAGCGCGGCTGCGTTGAGCATGATGGCGGCACGCTTTGCCGGTGAGGTCCGGCTCCAGATTCTGAAGCCTTCCGCCGCGGCGGCCAGTGCGTCGTCAAGGTCTGCTTTGGTCGCCAAGGGGACTGTCCCGATGACGCTCTCGTCGGCCGGGTTAAGTACCCGCCATCCGTCCGATCCGCGTGTCCAGCGGCCGCCGATATAGTGTTGAAGGTCGGGATAGGACGGCATGAAAACCTCGGCGGCGCAAAGGACACTTAGCAAGAACGAAATCGCCGGGAGCCGCCGAGGCGTTCCCGATGCCCGAGAAGACCACACCAATCATCTATATGACAATGAGGTTTTATCGTATTAATTTATCGCCACTATCGATATATAGAACACCATGAAGATCACCATCAAACAAATCCAAAGCTTTCTCGCGGTAGCCGAATTCGGAAACTTTTCGGCGGCTTCGAGCCGGATGGGCCTGGCCCAATCGGCGATTTCACAGGCCGTCAAAGACCTCGAGGACGAACTTGCGGTCAGATTGTTCGATCGCACGACGAGGCGGGTCGAATTGACCGATGCCGGCCGGGAGTTCCGTAACTCGGCCTCGAAGATCATGGAAGATTTGCAGCTTGCGGTCAGGAGCGTGCATGATCTGGCCGAGCGACGGCGTGGCAAGATACGGGTCGCGGCGCCCCCGCTGCTGGCGGCAGCGGTTCTTCCGCATGCGATTGCCGAATTCCAGAGCCGTTATCCCGGCATCACAGTCGAACTGGCCGATGTCGGCACCGAGATGATCGTCGAGAGCGTAAGATCGGGAAAGGCGGATTGCGGGCTCGGTACATTCCCGCCAGCGGAAGCCGGGATCGAACGGATCATACTGGTTCGCGACACATTGATGCTGTTCTGCAGCGGCAAGAGCACGCTTGCGAGCAACGAAACCACGTCCTGGACGGACCTCCAGCGCCATCCCATCATCACCTTGACGCGCGATAGCGGTATCCGCCTGCTGGTGGAGGTCGGGTTCGAGATGGCGCAACTCCCCTTGAAGCCGGCTTACGAAGTCTCACAGATCACAACCGCGATTGCCTTGGTTGAAGCCGGGCTGGGTGTCTCGGTGCTGCCGTCCTATGCCCTGACGGCCGTTGGAACCCGGGGCGGCGCGGTCGGAAAAACGCTCGTCGAGCCGAGCATTTCGCGCGACGTGGTCATGATCCACGCCACGGGCCGCTCCATCTCTCCGGCGACCTCGGCATTTGCGGCGGTAGTCAGGCGGTATGCACAGAAACTCAGCCCCGCAAAGCAGTAGTGCCTTGCCGATCGCAGTTTGCGTCGACGGCTCGGCCGAGGGGAAAGCGGGGCTGTCGCCCTGCGTCGTAGGGATCAGATTCCAATGATGGCGCGACCGCGCTATTGAGCGTGCAGGAGGATCGAGGGGGCGAGAGGCTAATGAGTTCGTCTGTCAGCGACAGAATGCTTTCGTTGCGGCCGGTGGCCAGCTGATCTCCACACGACCGAAGAGCATTGCCTTCACAGGATAGATACTGCGGGAATGCGACGGCCGGGGGATGAAACTCGGAATTCCTCTCAAACGCAAAAACCGCCCCGGTTAGACCGGGACGGTTATTGATTTATGATGAAATTGGTTGGGGTGACAGGATTTGAATCTGCTAACCTCGCTTGCGAAGTCTCTTCAACAGATGAACTCGTGGCAGCGCTGTATTGGCGGTAGCGCTCTAGTGATACGAACCCCTGAAATCTGCGACCAGGAAATTCTGCCCACCCATCGTCTGTCCGATTTGTACGCCGCCGCCTCCTTTTCAGCGAAGTAGCCAACAAGACGGCTGTTGCGCAGGGTTATAGTCGCTAGATGGACCGCACAAACTCACGTTCACTGGAGTATGCGGATTTTGTCAGGTCCACGGCTTACGGTTCCCAGATCGAGTGGCGTCAATGACGAATGACGCCATCTACTATCCGCCGCGAGGCCTTTCACGCGATGAAGCAGCACGTTACATCGGTGTCGGATCCACCCTCTTCGACGAAATGGTTGCCGACGGCCGCATGCCGAGCCCTAAGCAGGTCAACAGTCGCACGGTTTGGGATCGTGTGGCACTTGATATTGCCTTCACCTCACTACCGGACAAAAGCAACGATCTCCAAAAACTGTTGGAGGCCAGCAGATCGGAGGGGAGGAAAAGATGAAAAGTACGCACCTTGCGTATACGCGTGTAGCGTAGTAAAGTTCACAACTGTGCGAAAGGGCTGACGTGAGCGAGAATGAGGAGCTTGCCCAAGATGTGAAAGCCTGGCGAGCCAAGGAAGGATTCACTGCCGAAGCTGCGGCCAAGATGTTGGGAATCCCGAAACGCACCTATGAAGGTATCGAGCAAGGCCGAGGATTCCCCTACCCGCTGCTCTTGCGCGCTGCAATGAAAGCAATGCTCTCAAGGCAATACAGGAGAAACCTTCGCGTAAGGATTAGCCGCGGCGGAAGCGCTTGAGGAGAGATTAATTGGCAAGACCATTCAAGGATTCCCGCTATCCGGGCGTCTCCTCTCGCGTCAAAAACGGCAAACTACTTTATCGCTACCGAGCAAAAGGCCTCCCCGAGCTTCGACTTCCCGGCAGGCCCGGTGATCCGGAATTCGAAGCCGAGTATCAGAAGGCGACACAGGGCCTTGTCAAGAAGGCCGCGATCACTGATCTGCCTGGTCGGGCGCAACCGAGGACGTTCGGCCATGCGGCGCGCCGACTTGAGACCACGATGGAATGGTTGGATTTTGACGAAGCGACGCAGCAGAAGAACGCTCGGCTGATCGAACGCTTTCTCAACCTGAAGGTCGATCCGAAATACCCGCTTGCCTGGCGCGATACTCCTGTCGAACACCTCGACGCGGACCGGCTTCGCGCCATCATCGAAGGTATCTTTGCGACCAACCGCACGGTCGCCAAGCACATGCTGGTAGCCATCAAGAAACTGCTATGGGTCGCGAACGAGGTTGAGAAATGGATCAAACCTCAAGACGATCCGTCGTTATCCATCCGCGTGCGGGTGCCCAAATCGACAAGGAATCCCGCTTGGCCGATCGCGATCCGTGAGAAGTTCGAGGCACGGCATCCCGTTGGTACGCCGGCGCGCACTTGCTACGTGCTGGGCTTTTGGCTCGGAAATCGGCGCGGTGATATCGCCACCTTGGAGTGGGACGACCTCGTAACGGAGGAGATTGAGCTGTTCGACGGCTCGCTGGAGTTGATCGAAGCCTTTGATTTCCGCCAGAAGAAGAACCGCAACCGCCACGGCGGGAGGGAGATGTTCATTCCCGTCGTAGGCAAGCTGGCTTCGGCCTTGGAACCGCTGGACCGCTCGCAGGGCGGCACGGTCTTGAAGAGTGGCTACAAACGGGCGTTCTCCGAAAAGAGCCTGACCGGTATGATGCAGCACTGGAACCGCCAGGCAGAGATTCCCGACGGCTACACGCTTCACGGATTGCGTCGCACCTTTGGCACGTACCTTGCTGAATGCAACGTTCAGGCGCGCGCCATTATGGAGGCGATGGGCCACTCATCGATGACTGTGACGGACGACTATGTCCGTGAGGCAAACAAGAAGCGGATCGCGGTCGACATCGCTCGTGCCATCAACGAGCGTGAGGCCAAACGCGACGCCATGAAGCGACGCGCAGCCCTGCGAGTCGTCAGGTGATCAAATTGAGATGGAACAAAAGGTGGCCGACACAGCACTAGCGGGCCCACAACGGGCCCAAAACGTTTTGGGCCGAGGGCACTTTTACCAATGAAATCATAGCGTATGGTGGGCCCGGAGGGACTCGAACCCCCAACCAAGCGGTTATGAGCCGCCGGCTCTAACCATTGAGCTACAGGCCCCACGCGGGCTGGATTAATGTTTTTCGCTTCGCGGCACAAGGCTTTCCCGATGGGCTTCCCCAGATCGCCCAAATCAACCCATAATCGCGCTCTACGCGACGTCTGCGACTTGATCGCAGACCAAGGAGATTTTCATGACCAGACATCTTTTGCCTCTCGCGCTCGCCGCTGCAATCGCTTTTCCGGCGATGGCTGGAGCCACCGATCTGCCGACGCCGCCCCGCATCATCGTGTCGGGCGAAGGCGAAGCAACCGTAGCCCCCGATCTGGCGGTCCTGACGCTGAGCGTCATGCGCGAGGCCAAGACCGCGCGCGCCGCGCTCGACGCCAACAATGACGCCATGGCCGCCGTGATCGCGGCCATGAAGTCCGCCGGCATCAAGGACCGCGATCTGCAGACCGCCGGCATCCAGATCAACCCGCGCTACAACTACACCAACAAGCCGGACGGCAGCCAGGAAGCCGAACTCGTCGCCTATCAGGTGACCAACACGCTTTCGGTGCGGGTGCGCGATGTCGACAAGACCGGCGAGATCCTCGACAAGGCGGTGTCGCTCGGCGTGAACCAGGGCGGCGGCATCGCCTTCACCAATGACAACCCGGCAGCCACGGTCACCGAGGCGCGCAAGAAGGCGGTCGCCAACGCCATGGCCAAGGCCAAGACGCTGGCCGAGGCCGCAGGCGTCAGCCTCGGCCGGGTGCTCGAGATCACCGATCAGAACATTGCGCCGACGCCAATGCCGATCAACGCCAAGGCCTTCGACGCGGCCGGTGCGGCGGCTCCGGTGCAGGCTGGCGAGAATTCCTACAATGTGCAGGTCACCGTCACCTTCGAACTGAAGTAAGCGGCTCTGACGATGCGTTGCCGAGCCTGGCCACGGCAATCATCAGCCAATAGCGCGCATGAAAAACCCCGCGGGATTGCTCCCGCGGGGTTTTTCGAGCCACACCCTTCAAACGGAAAGGGGCTCCGCTAGTCCCAGCTGATCTTGCTAAAGATCATGCTGCCCAGCCGTGTCCGGGCTGATCCTCGCAGAGGATCAGCCCTCCAGGATCCGGCCAAACCCGAGCTTAGCGATAGATAACCGGGCAGCCGCGCTCATTGGCGAAAACGACGACGACGCGGTCGCCATCCTGGCGGCCCGCCACTTTCACCGTACGACGGCTGACGTCGACAATGCGGACACGGTGGAGGCCCATGCGTTCGGCCTTGTCGAGGGCGCGGTCCGGCGAGCAGCCACGGCGCCAGTCGCCACGGCGCTCGTCACGGCGATGGCGATAACCGTCGTCACCGGTATAGACGCCGAAACGCGGATCGTTGTTGTTGCCGAAGCCGAGATAGAGGCTGTCGGCGTGAGCGGGAACGGCCGCCAGCGTGCCGAGACCGACCAGGGCCGAAAGGGCTGCCGTCTTGATCGTGTTGAACATCGTCTTCTCTCCTTTTTGCGGGCCTTCGCCCGTCCTCGTGAACCGATGGGGGGAGAATGCGCTTGCCTGTCTGAACTCTTTACGAACCTGCCGTTCATCTCCGGTTCATATGGCGGGAAGAAGGAAAGTTCCGGCCATTCGCCATCGTCCCCAGCCCCTGGTGAAGCCCAGAACGCCTGACTCGGCGCCCGGTTCCGACCCCGCGGATTGGCCCAATGCCTTCGAACGCCGGGCTCTCGCTCACCGCCGCTGGCCCTACGGCTCCTCGTCCAGCACATAGTCAAAATAGTCTTCCGGCTCGGCAAGATCGGTTTCGCTCGCCTCGACCCGGCCGCGCATCGAGATGCCGGCTTCATGCACGGTCTCGGCGCTGCCAGACACCAGCCGGTGCCACCAGTAGAGGTCGCGGCCCTCGGCCACCAGCCGATAGGCACAGGTACTGGGCAGCCAGCTGATGGTGCGCACATTCTGCGGCGTCAGCCCGACGCAGTCGGGAACGCGCGCCAGCCGGTTGGCGTAGTCCGAACAGCGGCAGGTCTCGGCGTCGAACAGCCGGCAGCCGACGCTGGTCCAGTAGATCTCGCCGGTGTCCTCATCCTCGAGCTTCGACAGGCAGCATTTGCCGCAGCCGTCGCACAGCGATTCCCACTCGGCCGGGCTCATCGCCTCCAGCGCCTTGGTTTTCCAGAATGGCGTTTCCATCTCCGGGATGTGGCCCCGGCCGCGGGCAAGGTCAAGCGCGGCAATGGTCGCAATTGCGGTATCGCCAGGTGAATGACATGAAGTTGTCTTCAAAAGGTCGGTCAATCGCCCCGTACGGCCTCTATCCGTGCCAGACTGGAACCAATCGGCACAAGATCGGTTTCGGCAAGGATGGGACCCCACAAGGAGAATTTTCGATGAAACGCCAACCACGGATTCTGGCCGGCACCGCACTTGGCCTGCTCATGGCATCCGCGCCGTTGGGCGCGTTCCCGCTTCAGGGAGGTGCCGCATTCGGCCCCGCCCAGCGCACGTCCGCCCCATTCATTTTGACGCAAGCAGCGTGCGCCGAGGGCGAATCGGCCGAAGCCTGTGCGCAGAAGCAGCAGGCGGAACCCGAACAGAAGCGGGAGCGCAAGAAGGCGGAGCCTGAACAGCAGGCCGCGCCTGCCCAGAACGAGCAGCCCGCCGAGGAGCAGCAGCCACGCCGGAAGAAGCGCGACCAGCAGCAGCAGACCGAGCAGGCGCCGGCCGAACAGGCAGCACCCGCCGAGGAACAGCAGCCGCGCAGGAAGAAGCGTGATCAGCAGCAGCAGACCGAGCAGGCGCCGGCCGGCCAGGCGGAGCCGGCCAACGACAATCAGCCCACCGAGCAGGCCAAGCCACGCAAGAAGAACAAGCAGGATCAGCAGGCCCAACCTGAAGTCGCCCCGACACCGAAGGAAGCTCCCGCTGGAGCGGCGACGGCCCCTGCCGGCGAACAGCCCGCGGCCCAGGGCGAGCAGCCCCAGGACACGACGAAGAAGCGCGTCAGGAAACCTGTTGGCGAGCAGCCGGCGACAGCCGAACAACCTGCCACCGGCGAACAACCAGCCAATGGTCAGACGGCGGCACCTGCCCAAGGTGAAAACCCGGTGCGGGGCGAAGCACCTGCCGATCCCAACGCTGCCCCCATCCTGGACAGCCAGAAGGATGCCGAGCGCAAGGGCGGCGGCCGGAAACACGGCGACAAGAACACCCAGCAGAATGGCGAGCAACAGAATGGCGAGCAGAGCGGCGATCAGGGGCAAAAGCCGGTGGCCGCTCCCGTCGACCAAGGCCCGCCTCCGACCGACGACAGGGCTGCACAGCAGGAGATCAAGCCCGAGAAGATCGCTCCGGTGACGGAGGAAAAGGGTACGCGCGTAGAACGTGCACCCGATGAGAACGTCCGCGACCGCCGGCGTCCGAAAGGCGTCGACGTCGTCAGGGAACTCGGCGACCGCGTCATCCTGCAGTTCAACAATCAGACGTTCGTCGAGAGCAATGACGCCCCGCGCATGACCCGCGGTGCCAGGAACGTCTATTATGAGGACCTGTCGGGCGACCGCACCCGGGAAATCGTCGAGCGTGACAACGGTGTTCAGATCGTCACCATCCGCAATCGCTATGGCGACGTCATCCAGCGTTCGCGCATTGCGCCGGATGGACGCGAATATGTGCTGAGCTATGTCGACGAGCGGCATTATCAGGACGACAGCGACTGGCGTGATCCCGGCGATGACCTGCCGCCGATGCGGCTGACCATCCCGCGCGAGGAGTACATTCTGGACTCCGAGGATGTCCAGGATCCGGACGACTACTACACCTTCCTCGAACAGCCACCGGTGGAGAAGGTCCAGCGTCTCTACTCGATCGACGAGGTCAAACGTTCGGCCCGTGTGCGCGACATCGCACGTCGCGTCGACCTCGACACGCTCAACTTCGAATTCGGTTCGGCCTCGATCTCCGACACCGAGGTGCAGAAGCTCGAGGGCGTTGCGACGGCCATGGAGAAGCTGTTGAAGAAGAACCCGGCCGAGACCTTCCTGATCGAGGGTCACACCGACGCCGTCGGTTCGCCGGAAGCCAACCTCGCTCTGTCCGATCGCCGCGCGGAAGCGGTGGCGGAAGCGCTCACCAATGCGTTCGGCATCCCGCCGGAAAACCTGACGACGCAGGGCTATGGCGAGGAGTATCTGAAGGTCAACACGACGGCGCCGAACCGCGAGAACCGACGCGTCGGCATTCGTCGCATCACCTCGCTGGTGGCACCGGTCGCCAGCAACAATTAGGTCATGATTTCAAAACCATGACCTGGTTTGCGGAATCGGCACGAGAAGCATCCATCCCCGGCCCTGCCGGGGATGGATCGACATGCCGGGTTCAACAAGAATTGTACCGGTATGCAACCGGGCTCATTGAATAGAAGGCGCACCTACCCCAGATTCAGGGCTGGGCGTTCCCTGCCCCGTCCCGACTCCAGCGGGACGCATTGAGCCCCGCCGGACCCTCTCCGGCGGGGTTTTTTGCTTTGCGAACTTTGTCTTGCAAACCGGGGTGACCTAGCCGAAATACGGCTTGCTCCCCGTAGAGAACTGACCGGAACCACCTCATGAAGCGTCTCGAGCTCGCCATCGAATCGATCATTCTTGCCTCACGCTGGCTGCTGGTCGTCTTCTATCTCGGGCTGGGCGTGGCGTTGGCGATCTATGCGCTGTCCTTCGGCAAGAAGCTTTATGAATTCATCACCCTGGCGTTCACGCTCGGCGACACCGACACGATCCTGAAAATGCTCGGCCTGATCGATGCCGCACTGGTCGCCTCGCTGGTGGTGATGGTCATCATCTCGGGCTACGAGAATTTCGTTAGCCGCTTCGACGACCAGGACGGCGGCGTGCACTGGCTGGGCACGATCGATGTCGGCTCGCTGAAGGTCAAGGTCGCCTCGACCATCGTCGCCATCTCGTCCATCCACCTCTTGCAGGTGTTCTTGAACTCGTCGTCCTACACGACCGATCAACTGATGTGGCTGACCATCATCCACCTCGCCTTCGTCGTCTCGGCCCTCATGCTCGCCTATATCGACCGGCTGATGGGCCTGAGCAAAGGCAAGAAGGACGAGGAGGGCTGACGCCCGCCAGGCGTTGAATCATTCCGGCAGGATCGAAGCTCTATCGCCTTGCATGGGCAGGATTTCCCGGCGCTCGATGATTGCCGATTGGCTGCCTCGAGCCCCTAATAAATTCCCTTTATCTTCGTGTCCGTCCGCGCAAACACGTCGTCCGGCACGAAGAAATCGCCGGCCAGTGGCCCGGTCGCTCCCGGCGCGTAGACCGAAAAGTCGCTGACGCCCTCGGCGCGCAGCACCTCCTCGTCAATGTAGAAATTGCCTGATGTCTCGCGCGCCGGCCGCATGAAGATAGCATGCGCGGCATCGGCCATAATGTCGGGCCAACGGCTCATCGCCGCCACCGTCGCGCCGCCAAGCAGATTTCGCACTGCCGCCGTGTCGATGGTCGAGATCGGCCATAGCGAATTGACCGCGATGCCGTCCTTGGCGAATTCGGCGCTCATGCCAAGCGTGCACATCGACATGCCGAATTTGGCCATGGTGTAGGCGACATGGTTCTTGAACCATTTGGCCTTCATGTCGAGCGGCGGCGCCAGATTCAGGATGTGAGCATTTTGTGCCAACTTCAGGTGCGGAATACACATTTTGGACACCAGGAAGGTGCCGCGCGTGTTGATCTGATGCATCAGGTCGTAGCGCTTCATGTCGGTCTCCAGCGTTCCGGTGAGCTGGATGGCGCTGGCGTTGTTGACGCAGATGTCGATGCCGCCGAACCTTTCCACGGTCCTGGCGACCGCCTCGGCCACCTGTGCCTCCTCGCGGATGTCGCACAGTACCGGCAGCGCCTTGCCGCCGGCCTGCTCGATCTCTTCGGCAGCGCTATAGATTGTGCCCGGCAGCTTCGGATGCGGTTCGGCGGTCTTGGCGGCGATCGTCACATTGGCGCCGTCGCGTGCGGCGCGCAGCGCGATCGCCAGCCCGATGCCGCGCGACCCGCCGGAGATGAACAGCGTCTTTCCCTTGAGCGACATTTCCTTGCGCCTCCCTTGCTACACAATAGGCGCGAAGCTTTGCGCGGCGGGCGACCACAGCGCAAGACCCGACACGCTGGACAGCGAGTTACGCAGCGTAGGGTTTAAGACTAAACCAGCACCAACCCCTGCCGCATCGCAATGGCGATCGCATCGGTGCGGTTGGCCGCACCGAGCTTGATCAGGATTGCGGCGACGTGGAACTTCGCCGTGTGCACCGAAATATTGAGCCGGCGCGCGATCACCTTGTTGGGCGCACCCTCGGCCAGCAGCGCCAGCACTTCCCCCTCGCGCGGCGACAGCGAAGGCCGGACGACATGCTCGTCGGAGGCTTCATCCTCGAACGGCTCACCATCGCCGGTATTGAAATGCTCATGGCGCCCGCTTCTGCCATCGCCCGATACACGATAGCCGGCCGCGGCCAGCCGCGCCGCCGCAGCGATCAACAGATCGTCCGCGCCCGCGGGCAGGACGGCCAGCACCTCACTGGCGGGCCGCTCGACGTTGGCGCGTCCCGACAACAGCACCCGTGGAATGGAGGCCGGCACAGCATCACCGCTGCTGTCGTCAACGATGGCTACATCGGCTCTGCCGACCACGACCGGCAACAGATCATCGCTCGCCGCAAGCGAGGCCGCCAGGCGCTCGGCGCGCGATGCATCGCCAAGCGCAATCAGCACCACCAGCCGCCGCGAGACGGCACCGTCAGTCATGATCCGGTCGCTGGTGAGCGTGTCCATCACTCCTCTCAGGAAAGCGGCTTTTCGCCGATCGTCAGCGCGACATCGCGCTGTTCGCCGCCGCGCACCACGCCGAGCGTCACCGAAGCGCCGGCGCTGTCGGGCCCGAGTCTACGGATCAGGTCGCGCGGGCCATGCACGGCCTCGCCGTTCCACGCCACGATGATGTCGCCGAGCGAGAGACCGGCGGCCTTGGCAGGACCCTCGTCATCAAGGCTCATCACCATCGCGCCATGCGCGTCGCGGTCACGTACCGGATGCAGGCCGGCGCCGAGATAGCCGCGCGCGACATAACCTTTCTCACGCAGGGTCGCTACCGCCCGCTCGATCGTCTCGTAAGGCATCACCAGCGCCCTGTGGCGCGGTCCGAACAACAGCATGCCGATCAGCGCGCCCTTGGCGTCGAGCACCGGGCCGCCTTCGAAGCGGCCGCCGGCGCCGACGGCGAGATTGATGCGCCGGTCGATGGTGCCGCCGCGCAGCGAGCGCCAGGCCGGACCGACTTCGCCGACCGAACCCGACACGGCCAGAGCGGAGCCCTGGCTGTTGCCGATGGCAATGGCGAGATTGCCGGGCCGTACCGCATCGGCCTTAGCCAACGGCGCGGCGCTGACGGTCCCCGCCGGCTTCAGCAGGGCAACGCCGGTCGACGGATCGCGGCCGATCAGTTCGGCCTTCACCGTCTCGCCCGAGGCCAGCACCAGTTCGATCTCCTCGCCAGCCTCTGCAGCCTCCTCGGCGGTGACAAAATATCCGTCACGCCAGTGGAAGGCGCTTGCCGTGCGGTGATGATGCGTAGCGAAACTCGCCGTTGCCGGTGCCGCCTTGGCGGCGAGATCGGCGATGGCTTGCGAAAACGCACTCAGATTGAAATCGCTCATATTGGTCTCCTGGGTTCATCCATGCCCCAGATATCGCTCGACAGCGCGCTCGCAGATACTCGCCTGACGGCTAGTTGCTGGTTGACTGGCCATCTGGTCAGGTCGCGGCGGTTCCAGCCGCTCCGCACATATAGTCACGATCAAGCCTGAAAACACGGAGCCCTTCCATGGCCCTCGCCGCCGCCAAGTTCCAATCCGACGACTCATTGGCCGACGACTCATTGCTCGATGCCTATTCGACGACGGTCGCCGACGCCGTCGATCGTATCGGTCCGGCCGTCTGCCGCATCGAGCGCATTGGGGGGCAGGGCGGCCATGGCTCCGGCTTCGTCATCGCGCCGGACGGGCTGGTCGTCACCAATTTCCACGTCGTCGGCGACGCCAGGACAGTGCGCGTCTCGATGCCGGACGGCGCTTCCCGCGAAGGCCGCGTGCTGGGCCGCGATCCTGACACCGACATCGCACTGGTGCGCGCCGACGGAAGCTTTGCCGATATCGCGCCGCTAGGCGATTCCAAGCGGCTGCGGCGCGGCCAGATCGCCATTGCCATCGGCAATCCCCTGGGTTTTGAATGGACCGTCACCTCGGGCGTCGTCTCGGCGCTCGGCCGCTCCATGCGCGCCTCGACCGGCCGGCTGATCGACGACGTCATCCAGACCGACGCAGCGCTCAACCCCGGCAATTCCGGCGGGCCGCTGGTGTCGTCGGCCGGCGAGGTCATCGGCGTCAACACCGCCATGATCCATGGCGCGCAAGGCATCGCCTTCGCGGTCGCTTCCAACACCGCCAATTTCGTCATTTCGGAGATCATCCGCTTCGGCCGCGTGCGCCGCGCCTTCATCGGCGTTTCGGCCGACACGACGAACCTGCCGCGCCGCGCCGCCCTGTTGTCGCAAGTCTCGACCAGCACGGCGGTTCGCCTGCGCAGCGTCGAGAAGGACGGTCCGGCGGCCAAGGCCGGCCTAAAAGAAGGCGACATCATCGCCGCCATCGACGGCCGCCCGGTCACCGGCGTCGACGACCTCGTGCGCATGCTCGACGCCGAACGCATCGGCCGCGAGACGCTGTGCACTGTCGTGCGCCGCGCCGGCGTCAGCCAGGTGACGGTGACGCCGGTCGCAAGGGCAAGTTGAGGCCGTTCGTCTTCTCGTCTAGGCAGCGGCCCCTTCAACGAATTGAGCCTGAAACTCCGGGCTTAGCGGGATCGGCTTGATCACGTCGATCAGCACGCCATTGGGGTCCTTGGTGATGAAATGGCGCTGGCCGAAGGGTTCGTCGCGCAGAGAGCGCAGGATCGGCAGGCCGGCGGCGACGACCCGTTCATAGACAGCGTCCGGGTCTCGAACCTCGAAATTGATCAGCAGGCCCGAAGTGCGGCCCCGCCCCTCTTCCGGGATTGTCTCATGGTCGCCTTGGACGATGCCGAGATTGACTCTTCTGTCCTCCACCGATTGCAGATGCACGTACCAGTCGCTTTTGAACAGCGGCTGGAAGCGGAAATGCCTCACATAAAAAGCCGTCGTGCCGGCGACGTCGCCGGTCATCAGCACCGGGTAATAGCTCGTCGTCTTCATCTTTCCTTCTCCCGTCAACTAACATACAGTCTGCATGTAAATTGAATTAACATACAGGCTGCATGTATGCAACACGATTCCGCGCGCCGTTCCAACCGTGACCGCACCGAGGCGACGCGCGCCGACCTGATTGCCGCGGCGCGGAAGCTGTTCACCGAAAAATCCTATGCCGAGACCGGCACGCCGGAGATCGTTGCCGCCGCCGGCGTGACGCGCGGAGCGCTCTATCATCACTTCGCCGACAAGCAGGCGCTGTTTGCCGCCGTGGTCGAGCAGGAGGCGGCAGCGGTCGCCGAGGAGATCGAGCGCGCCTCGCCGCCATCGCTGTTTGCCCACGACGCGCTGATTGCCGGCTCCGACGCCTATCTCGCCGCCATGCGCGCACCCGGCCGCACGCGGCTGCTGCTGCTCGACGGCCCGGCCGTGCTTGGCCGCGCCGTCATGGACGCGATCGACAATCGCCACGGCAACCGCTCGCTGCGCGAAGGGCTGGTCGCGGCGATGCGGGCGCAAACGATGACGAGATTGCCGGCCGACGCGCTGACCGCACTGCTCGGCTCCGCCTTCGACCGCGCCGCTCTGGCCATCGAGGCCGGCGCGTCGGCCGAGGACTACCGCGCCGTGCTCATGGCACTGATCGATGGACTGTCTCGTGCTCCTCATCAGGCACCTCGCCCGGTTCGAACTCGTTGAAGCAACCGAGCTGGCGTTTGAACTGGTCGATCAGCCAGGCCGCCGCCGGCTTCGGGCTGCGATCGTTGCGGTGCATGGCAAACAGCGGCGAACTCACCTCCCTGAAGGATTCGAGGTCGATTTCGACCAGCCGGCCACTCGCCAGGTCGTCTGATATCAGCCAGCGCGGCAGCCCGCCCCAGCCCAACCCCTCACGCATCAGCATATGCTTGGTGCGCACATCCGTCAGCCGCCAGGTGCGGTAGGCGAAGACGCCGAAGTCGCGCCCCTTGGTGCGCTCCGACTGGTCGGTGACGACAAGCTGCGTGTGTTCGCGCGCATCCTCGATCGCCACCGGCTTCGGCAGCAGGGCCAGCGGGTGGCTGGGCGCGGCGGCCAGCACGATCGACATGAAGCCGATGCGCACAAGATGCACGTTGACCTCGCCCAGCAGGCCACCAATGCCAAGGTCGGCCTGGCCGCTGACGACATGGTCGGGGATCAGTCCAAGCGTGCCGATATGCAGCCGCAGCATCACGGTCGGAAACTGCGCCTCGAATGCCTTCAGCACCCGCACCAGCACCGGCGACGGCAACGCTGCGTCGACCGACAGCGCGACTTCAGCCTCGAGCCCTTGATGATGGCTGTCGACGCGCGAGCGGATTCGCTGCAGCACGCCGATCATGCGCCGCGCATCCTCCAGCATCGCCCGGCCGATCTCCGTCAATTGCGGCTCGCGCGTGCCGTCGCGCTCGAACAGTTTCAGGCCAAGCTGCGCCTCGAGATTGGCGATGCCGTAGCTGATCACGGACTGTGCCCTGTTGAGCTTGCGGCCGGCGGCCGAGAAGCTGCCGGCATCGGCGACTGTCACAAAGATCTGAAGTTGGTCGAGTGTCGGATTGGGTTGCATCACCATATCTATTTAATGGATGGATCGTACATAAAATATACCAGTTTATCGAATGGATCGATAGCCCCATATCTGGCGGGACAATCATTCAACCGCTGGAGAGCCCAAAATGTCCATTCTTCTTGTCACTTCGAGCCCGCGTGGCGCGGCCTCGCATTCGACCCGCATCGCTACCGAATTCGCTGAAAAGCTCGTCGCCGCCGATCCGTCGAACACGCTCGTCGTGCGCGACCTCGTCGCCAATCCGCTCCCCCATATCGACGCCGACTACGCCAGCGGCATCTACGTGCCGGCAGAAGCCCGCACTGCACGCCAGGCCGAAGTCGTCGGCGTCTCCGATGTGGTGCTCGACGAGCTGTTCGCTGCCGACACGGTGATCCTGGCCACAGGCTTCATCAACTTCAATATCTCCTCGACGCTGAAGTCCTGGGTCGACCACATCTCCCGTTCCGGCAAGAGCTTTGCCTATGGCGAGAACGGCCCCAAGGGTCTCGTCACCGGCAAGAAGGTCTATATCGTGCTGGCTTCGGGTGGCATCTATTCCGAAGGTGCGGCCGTGCAATTCGATCACGCCATTCCCTACCTGCGTGGCGTGCTCGGCTTCCTCGGCATGACCGATGTCGATGTCATCCGCATCGAAGGCGTCGGCATGGGTCCTGACGCGGTGACCGCAGCGCTCGCCAAGGCGACCGCCAAGGTCGATGCCGTGGTGGCCGCCAGCCAGGGTGTCGCGGCTGCCGCATAAAGAACCGAAATTTGTCGGCATCGAAAGGCAGGCGTGCGCGCCTGCCTTTTTCGTTCTAGCCGATGAGGTGCCTCAGCAGACCAGCGGCGCTGACTCCGATGAGCACAGTCGGCAGCATGGAAAGCCGCATGGCGGCTACCAGAGTGACAGCCAGCGCCAGAATATCCGCCGGGGACTTCGACACGAAGGCCGGCGCGATCACCGAGATCAGCACGCAACCAGGTGCCGCCTCCATCACCGCCGTGGCGCGGGCACCGAGCGTGCGGTTGCGCAGCACGACATAGCCGCCGATCCGGGTCAGGTAGGTAACGCAGGCCATCAGCACGATGGTAAGCAGGGTCGCCATGTCGATCATGCATCACCTGCCATCAGCCAGGCCGCGACCAGTCCCGATACCGCGCCGGCGGCGACATACCAGGCGCCGGGAACGAAGAGATAGACCAGTGCTGCAACGACGAGGCTGACCAGCCAGGGCCGCGCCGCCGCCATGCCCGTCCACATGCCGCGCATCAGCACCAGGAAGACGGCGGGGAACGCCATGTCGAAACCGTAGGTCTCGACATGGCCCAGCATCGGACCGAGCAAGGCACCCAGCGTGGTGAAGGCCACCCAGGTGAGATACATCGCCAGCGCCGCGCCCATATAGTAACGCGGGCTGAAGGCCGGCGTGATGCCCGCAACGGCACGCTGCCTGGCATCGGCAAGTCCAAGCGCCCAGCTTTCATCGCACATAAAAAACAGCGCCGGAAAGACCTTGCGCTTCGGCAGATCGCGCAGGAACGGCGCCAATGCAGCTCCCATCAACAGATGACGGCTGTTGACCAGGAAGGTGATGGCGACGATGAGCACGATGTGCGGCGGCGACGTCCACAATTGGATCGCGGCGAATTCCGAGCCGCCGGCGAAGTTCAGCCCTGTCATCATAGACAGTTCGACCGTACTCAGCCCTTTCTGCGTGGCCTGGGCGCCGAGCACCAGCGCGTAAGGGATGGTGCCGAAGAGCACCGGCGCGCAAGACGTCACGCCACGGCGGAACTCGGATCCCGAACCATCGCCCGCCGCCTCGACTGTCTGTGAAATGCCCATGGTTACTCCTCGGCTGGCCTGGCGGCCGCCGCTTTCTGCGTCTGAAATCAACTGATGTCGGCGGCAAACATACCGATATTTGCTCGCAATTTGGTTGCAAAGATTGTTGTGTTTTACCTAATCTTGGCATTCAATGTCACAAACCTCCCAATTGATGGAATCCAAAGCCATGAAACTTGATGAGATTGACAAACGGATCCTGCGGGCGCTGCAGCGCGACGGCCGCATGGCCAACAACGATCTGGCCAGTGAGGTCGGGCTGTCGCCATCGCCTTGCCTGCGTCGCGTGAAGCTGCTGGAGGAGGCCGGTGTCATCGACCGCTATGTCGCCGTGCTCAACCCGGCCAGCATCGGCAAGGGTCTGACCTTCTTCACCCGCATCTGGCTGAAGACGCAGGACGAGGACACGATCGAGCATTTCGCCACCGAAGTCGCCAAGCTGCCGCAGGTGATGGAGTGCTACCTGATGCTCGGCGATTGCGACGCCATGGTGCGCGTGGTGGCAGCCGGCATCGACGATTACCGCCGCTTCCAGTCGGAGCATTTGAGCCGCATCAAAGGCGTGCAGAACGTCAAGACCGACGTCCCCAGCCAGACGATCAAATACACGTCGGAATTGCCGATCTGAGCTGCTGAAAACGGCGCCGGGCCAGACTGGATAAAAAATGCAACCGGATTGTAGGATCGGCCTCGGTGCCAGCGTCCTTCGGAGGCAAGCAGCGCGCAGCGCTGTCCTCTGGCATGGGAGATTTGAATGAGCCTTTCCTATCGTTGGGTCATCGTCGCCGCTGGCGCGCTGATGTCCTGTGTCGCCATCGGGACGATGTTTTCGCTGGCGATCTTCCTCGAGCCGATGGCGATCGACACCAACTGGTCGCGTGCCGGCATTTCGAGTGCCATGACGCTCAATTTCCTGGTGATGGGCGTTGGCGGCTTCGCTTGGGGCGCCATTTCGGACCGTTTTGGCGCCCGCATCGTCGTCACGATCGGCGCGGTACTGCTCGGGCTGGCGCTGGTGCTGGCCAGCCGCGCCGGTTCGCTGCTGAGCTTCCAGATCACCTATGGCGTGCTGGTCGGCCTCGCCGCCAGCGCCTTCTTCGCGCCGATGATCGCGCTGACCACAGGCTGGTTCGACACCAACCGCAGCCTGGCCGTCTCGCTGGTCTCGGCCGGCATGGGCGTGGCGCCGATGACGATCTCGCCCTTCGCCCGCTGGCTGATCTCGGCCTATGACTGGCGCACCGCCATGTTCGACATCGGCATTACGGCCTGGATACTGCTGTTGCCGGCGGTTCTGCTGGTCCGCCAGCCGCCGAAGCCCATCGTGGCCGATACCGGCTCCGCGCCGGTTGCCGAAGGCGTCGGCCTGACAGTCGGCCAGGCGCTGCGCTCGCCGCAATTCATCGTGCTCGGGCTGACCTTCTTTGCCTGCTGCGCGGCGCATTCCGGGCCGATCTTCCACATGGTGAGCTATGCCATGCTGTGCGGCGTCGCCCCCATGGCGGCCGTCTCGATCTACAGCGTCGAGGGCTTGGCGGGCCTTGGCGGCCGGCTGCTCTACGGCGTGCTGGCCGACCGGCTGGGCGTCAAGCCGGTGCTGATCGCGGGCCTGGCGATCCAGGCGATCGTCATTGCCGCCTATCTCTCGATCAGCCAGCTCGGTCAGTTCTACATGCTGGCCGTCATCTTCGGCGCCACCTATGGCGGCGTCATGCCGCTCTATGCGGTGCTGGCGCGCGAATATTTCGGCCAGCGCATCCTCGGCACCGTATTCGGCGCCGCCACCATGTTGTCCAGCCTCGGCATGGCGCTGGGACCGCTGGCCGGCGGCATGGTGTTCGATGCCTACGCCAACTACCACTGGCTGTTCATCGGCTCGGCCATCATCGGGCTCGGCGCGGTCGGCATCGCGATCGCCTTCCCGCCACTGCCGCGCAAAGAGTTGCAGGTGGCTTAGTCCGGGTCAATTTCCCAAACCTTGCTGGCCAGGCACGCAATCAGCCTGGCCCGCTCGTTCGCTGCGGATCCTGTCCCCTGTTTCATCCGTTCCCCTTGTGCGAGTACGGAAGTCCACGGCCAACGTTTGCAGCAAGCGACGACCGACCTCGCGCACCCTGTCCACACCACTGAGGGCACCCTTATGGCCGAACATCCGAGTGGAAGTGAAAGCAACAGAATTGCCGCAAGCGCTGTTGCCGACGACGATCCGCGTCTTGCCTTCATTTATCAGGAAGCGGTGAGAGGTCTCACGCAACAACAGACCCTTGTGGAGAACATGAGCACCCGCGCCGGCAGCCTTGTCTTTGCCACCGCATTCGCAAACTCGTTGCTCGGCGGTGCGGCCCTTTCCAACGGGCTTGGGCTCTGGGACTGGACAGCGGTGGCCCTGCTGTTCAGCATCGGCGGGTTGATCGTCTTCATGCTTTGGCCCTACCACCAATATACATTCCGCTTCGATCCGGAAGAGCTGCTTGATCAATATGTCGACGGCGACAGGCCGACGACAATGTCGGCCATGCGCCGCGCGCTTGCCCTCCGCATCAAGGCGGACATGGCCGGCAACTGGCGAATTATCCAGCGGCTGCGGACGGCGCTGCAGATTGCGCTGCTGTTTCTGTTGCTCGATATCCTGGCCTGGCTTTTGGCGATTGCGGACGTTTGAGCCGGAGGGCACGCGGCTCCGCCGGTCTGGCCCTTGAATGACAGGCAACGGGCGATGGATCGAAAAGCTCTCTTGAGCATTTAAGCCTTGGCTAATAGTGGCCCAGGAGAGAACCAATGAAAAAGACGCTGCTCATTTTGAGCTTGCTCATTCCGCTCTCGGCGTGCTCCCGTACCGAACAAGGTGCCGCCGTCGGCGGCTTGGGTGGCGCGGCCGTAGGCGCCGCGGTGGCCGGAGACCCTGTGGAAGGGGCGGTTGTTGGCGGTGCGGTTGGAGCGATAGCCGGGGCCGTCATCGGCCACGCCAGCGAAGCCGGCCAGTGCAGATATCGCGATCGGTACGGCCGGGTTTACGTCGCGCGGTGCCCGAACGGCTACTGATCTCAAGACGCGTGATCTCCTTCGATCACGCGTCTGCTGGGGGTTAATCGAATGGCCTATCGGATCAAAAAGCTGCTGGGTTTCTTGTTTGCCGCTGTCGGCGCTGCCGCGGTGAATGCCGGGTCCACGATTGCGATTTCGGCCGCGCCGGTTGAAGCAAAGACGATTGCCGATCACTTCTCATCGGTGAAATCCATGTCAGGGGATTTCGTGCAATCAGGCCCGAAAGCGGAAAGAAAATACGGCAGGTTTTTTCTCCAACGCCCGGGCAAGATCCGGTTCAACTATGCAGGTCAATCTGGGGTCAGCGTGATCGCGGATGGCAAATCCCTGGTGGTTTATAACAGGAGACTGAAGACATCGCGGCTTTATGCCCTCTCGAAGACGCCGCTTAAGCTGCTGCTCGACAACAAGGTCGACTTCTCCGGCAGTCGCCTCAAAAGCATCAGAGACGATGGCGCCCAAGTTACCGTCAAGCTGGCCGACAGATCGGCTTTCGGCAATTCGAATATCTCCATGGTGTTCGACAGAAAATCGCTCGATCTGCGCAGATGGAGCCTCACCGACGAGAAGGGACTTACCACGACGGTGACCATCTCAAATGTGAGGCAGGGCGTTCGCGCTCCCGAGGGCACCTTCGTTATCGATTATGCGGCAAACCGTGAATTCAACACCACAACGAAATAGCCGAAACCGAAGCCATAGTCACAGCGCCGGAACCAATAGGATCACCGGCGGTTTAGTCCATGAAGGGACCGGAACCGCAAAGGACGCGGCACAATGATTGAAATTCACAGCATCGAAGCGGCCAACGCCAGACTGCGCATAAGGAGAGCAGAGAACTCTTTGAAGCGCGCGAATGACTTGCTGGACGAGGAAGGCGGCGTCGCCCTTAACTTGGCATTGTGCGGCCGGATAAGAGCCGCGCAAAGGCGCCTGATCGAGGCTAGGGCACGTCTGATGACGATCGATCCCGCCGGAACGAATTGACCGGCTGGCGCTCGCACGTCAACCCCTGAACGATAGGTCTATCGTGGCGCAACGCCTGCGTCATTACGCGGTGCTCCGGCGGCGATGATCCGCGCGCTGGCCCTACCCGAATATCCGCTCGCCCTGCTCGTCGACCAATTGAATGCCCTTCTTGATCGAGATGTCGACGGCGTCGTCGAGCCCGGCGAAGCGGTCGGCGCGGATGAATTTGTGTTCCTTCACCACGCCGTCGATCTCCTTGGAGACGACGCCGCACGTCTGGTACTGGCCATCCGCCTTGTAGGGCGTGGCGCTGACCAGGAAGCCCTTGTGCTCGACCTGCTTGGCTGGCGCTGCACTCGTCGGCTCGGCTGTCTGGGCTCCGCTGCCGCCACCGCCGAAAAGACGCTTCAGAAAAGACATCGGACTTCCTCCAACAGCATTCATCCCGCACCATGTAGAGTGACGCGGGATGAATTTCACTACCGGTCCTTGGCCCAGCCGGCAAGGGCGGCGTCCCATCGGCCGGACGAGCTTACTTGTGCGACAGCGCTTCCAGCGCCTCGGCGGCGGCTTCGAGGATGGCGATCGCCTCGGCCTGCTTGTCGGCCGGGGCATCGACGAAGTCGCCCAGAGCCGCGCGCAGCCGGTGGCGGACTGCGCGGAATTCGTCGCGTGCTTCCGAACGATCCCCGCGGCCTCGGCCGCCACGACGCCCGCCCTCTTCGCTCTCATCGTTCCAGCCGAACCAGTCGCGCGCCTTGGCCATTTTGCGGCCGAAGCGCTCGAGATGGTCGAGCACGCCGTCGATCATCTCGCGGTTGTCGGCGAGATGCGCCTGGCCCGCTTCGGTGATCGAAAACACCTTCTTGTTGCCGTCGGCGGCGGAGGCGGCATAGCCGGCCTCTTCCAGGAAGGTCAGCGTCGGGTAGACCACGCCCGGGCTCGGGCTGTAAATGCCGCTGGTGCGCTCTTCCAGGGCCTTGATGATGTCGTAGCCGTGGCGCGGCGCCTCGGCCAGCAGCGACAGCGTGATCAGCTTGAGGTCGCCGTCGGCCAGCATGCGCCCGGCGCGGAACATGTCGCCCGGGCCGCCGCGCCCGCCACCGCGACCGCCATGCCCGAACGGGCCAAAGCCGCCGCCCCCTCTGCCACCAAATTTGCCGGCCATGTGCATGAACATGCGCTCGCCGAAATGGTTGTTCCCAAAATGTTTGTGCATTGATTGCTCCTTGAGTTGTATCTTACGATATATCTTAATTAGGCGGGTCAATCGACGGAGTCAAGATATATCTTACGATGATCTGAATGCGGCGCCAGAGGCTTGCTTTCACCGGAACGTGCCGCTAGAAGACCCGCGAGCGCCTCGGCTGCTCCGTAAGCGTCTGACGTCAAGCAACGCATCCAACCCGGTCTTTCCGGGCAATTCAGCCGGTCACCGGCGGATGGATGCCAATGCGACGGACCGGACACTTCAGGGAAACTCTCAAAATGACTGCAAGACATCAGCGCAGGAAGCTGCCTGCGCGCTATGCCGCTGTTCTTGGCCCGCTGGTACTATCGCTGTTGATGACCTTCATCGTCTCGTTCATCTCGACGTTGAAAAGCCTTGGCTTCCACCCCGGGCTGCCGTCCATCTGGCTGACCGCCTGGGGCCTGTCCTGGCTGGTGGCGTTTCCGACGCTGCTGCTGGTTCTGCCGGTGGTACGCCGCATCGTCGGCGCGCTGTGCGAGCCGGCCAGCCGATAGCTCGCACGAAAAAGGTCCGGAGATGTCCTCCGGACCTTTGCGCTTCTGGTCATCAATCACGAAGCGCTACCAGCGACCCTTGCGCCGGTTCCAGGCATAGAGAAGGTCGGCGAAACGATCATAGGCAAAGCGTGTCAGCGGCAGGGCGAACCGATTGCCGAACAAGCTCGCCAGCCAGCCTTCGCCCGGCGTGACCCTCCACATAGCGATGGCAACGTCGGCGCCGGCCAGCAACCTGCCCGCCGCATCGGTGGCGTGCAGCCGGCGGCGGATATCCTCAAGCGACGCGCCATGTCCGGCAAGCGCTGCCGGTTCAAAATTGATGTCTCGGAACTCGATCCGCCCGGCCTTGACCGCTTCGATCAACCGCCGCTTCTGCCTGACAATGCCGGCATCGCAGACCGGGCAGCGCGTGTTGTACCAGACAGTCAGCATGGTCCCGGCATTGGGTTGAGAGCGCAACCTGAAGGACCACGAACGATCAGGCGCCGTCAAGACGTCGCTCAAGCGGCTGCGCACGAACGAGGCTGTCTGGTCCGGCCCTTTCACTGCAGTGCCTATCCGAGCGAGGTGACGATCTCGCGGTAGGCTAATTCGGGAAAGGCCTTCAGCGTCCGCGTCCTGACATTGCCGGCCGCTGCCAGCATCAGCGAGAAGCGCGCCAGCACCGCATCGTCGGGCGCTTCGACCACCGCCACCATATCGTATTCGCCCATGGTCAGGTAAAATGCCTTGAACGATCCGCCCATGTCACCCAGTTGCTTCCTGGCGGCATCGAGCCGCTTCGGTGACTCGCGCACGTTTCTGGCACCCTGCTCCGTCCAGTTCATCAGCACGATGTAGCTTGTCATGGCACACCTCCCTCCGGGGCCACGGAGCACGGCGGCTTCGCCGGGGCGGGCATCCGGGTTGTCGCCCAGAAAATGCATCCGACACGGAAATTATCCTCCCGAAGGACCTGCGCCGCAAGAGTGCGTCCCACAACAAAAAAGGGCGCCACCGGCGCCCTTGAACTCTTTGCATCGGTAAGTCTCAGCTATCCAGGAAGCTGCGCAGCTTGCGCGACCTGCTCGGGTGCTTGAGCTTGCGCAGCGCCTTGGCTTCGATCTGGCGGATACGTTCGCGGGTGACCGAGAACTGCTGACCGACTTCTTCCAGCGTATGGTCGGTGTTCATGCCGATACCGAAGCGCATTCTGAGCACGCGCTCCTCGCGCGGCGTCAGCGACGCCAGCACGCGCGTGGTGGTCTCGCGCAGATTGGCCTGGATCGCCGCGTCGATCGGCAGGATCGCCATCTTGTCCTCGATGAAATCGCCCAGATGCGAATCCTCCTCGTCGCCGACCGGCGTTTCGAGCGAGATCGGCTCCTTGGCGATCTTCAAGACCTTGCGCACCTTTTCGAGCGGCATGGCGAGCTTTTCGGCCAGTTCTTCCGGCGTCGGCTCGCGGCCGATCTCGTGCAGCATCTGGCGCGAGGTGCGCACGATCTTGTTGATCGTCTCGATCATGTGCACCGGAATACGGATGGTGCGCGCCTGATCGGCGATCGAACGCGTGATCGCCTGCCGGATCCACCACGTCGCGTAGGTCGAGAACTTGTAACCACGGCGGTATTCGAATTTGTCGACCGCCTTCATCAGGCCGATATTGCCTTCCTGGATCAGGTCGAGGAACTGCAGGCCGCGATTGGTGTATTTCTTGGCGATGGAGATGACGAGGCGCAGATTGGCTTCGACCATTTCCTTCTTGGCGATTGCCGCTTCGCGCTCGCCCTTCTGCACCTGGTTGACGATCTTGCGGAATTCCAGGATCGAGATCGCCGTTTCGGTGGCGAGGTTCTGGATCTCGGCGCGCAGGTCCTTGATCGCATCCTTCTCGTTCTTGGTGAATTCCTTCCAGCCGCGCGATGTCAGATTACCGATCGAGCGCGTCCAGTTCGGGTCGAGTTCGGAACCCTGATATTCCTTCAGGAACTCTTCGCGGCGCACGCCGTAGCTTTCGGCCAACCTGAGCAGCTTGCCTTCGTTCTGCACCAGGCGCTTGTTGATGTCGTAGAGCTGCTCGACCAGCGCCTCGATGCGCGCCGTGTTGAGCGACAGCGACTTCACCGCCTTGATCAGTTGGTCCTTCAGCTCCTTCAGCCGGCGGTCCTGGCTGGGCGACAGCGTGCCCGCGGCCGCGAGCCTGTTCTCGACCTGCTGGTCCTGCAGCTTGCGCAGCTTTTTGTAGGTGTCGGCGATGACGTCGAGCGTCTCCATCACCTGCGGGCGGAGTTCCGCTTCCATCGCGGCCAGCGACAGGCTCGCTTCGTCCTCGTCTTCGTCGTCGTCATCCGTCAGCCCACGCGTATCGGCGCCGACATTGGTGATGTCGTCTTCGTCCTCGCGCGAACGGCGCGGCTTGTCCTCGACCTTGGCTTCCTCGACGCGCTCGACCACCGGCGCCTGCTTGGCCTCGGGGCCGGCATAGGTCGCTTCGAGATCGATGATCTCGCGCAGCAGGATCTTGGATTCGTTGAGTTCGTCGCGCCAGATGATGATGGCCTGGAAGGTCAGCGGGCTTTCGCACAGACCGGCGATCATCGTCTCGCGGCCGGCCTCGATGCGCTTGGCGATGGCGATTTCGCCCTCGCGCGACAAAAGCTCCACCGAGCCCATCTCGCGCAGATACATCCTCACCGGATCGTCGGTGCGATCGGTCGGTTCTTTCTTGGTGGTGGTGGCGGCGACCGCGGTGCCGGTCTGCTCAGCCAACTCGTTGGCGTCTTCCTCGGCATCGGCCGCGGTGTCGGTGGCCTCGGGCTCCTCGCCCTGCTCGTCATCCTCGACCACGTTGATGCCCATGTCGGACAGCATCGCCATCGTGTCCTCGATCTGCTCGGAGGTCACTTCCTCGGAGGGCAGCACCGAATTCAGCTCGTCCATGGTGACATAGCCACGCTTCTTGGCGGCCTTGATCATCTTCTTGACAGCATCATCGGAAAGGTCGAGCAGAGGGCCATCGGTGGCGCCTTCGCGTTCGGTTTCGACCTCTTCCTTTTCCTTTGTCGCCATAGTCTTTATCTTCTCCTAGCGGCCGAACTTCAAAGCCGCGTAAGCTGTCGGACCAGTCAAATCGGATGCGCTCGCTTATGAAACGCGCTTCACCGGGCCAGTAACTGCATCAACTCGTTTCGTTTGGTGTATGTCGTTGCCCCAAAACCGGGGCTTCCCCTTTTTGGGCGACATGCATTAAGTCCAGATTAACCCTGATATCTGTGGCAGGCGGGCTGCCTGTCCAGTGACCAGTACCTCACATCGCTTTTTTCCCGTGACGCGGGTTCGGGTTAACGTTTCGAATCGTCCTGATTCCGCCAATCTGCCAGAAGGTCAAGCGCCTCTCGCATGATTCGCATGAAAAAAGCGAATCAATTACCCGACTTAGCCCGTTACGCGCCATTTGGACGCGCAACGACGCTTCTCAATTTACTCGCTTCCAACTAAGCTCGCCCTGCCCTGCCCGAGGAGACGCCAAACCCTTCGATCAGCGCTTCCGTGGCCTGCACATCCTGGAATTGCGCCTGAATTTCGATCAGGTGCCGGTAGTTTTCGTCTGTGGGATCGGTGGCGAGCGCCGCTTCCGCCTGTTTCAGTTCCTTATGTAAGGTGCGCGCGCTGCGCTGCAAGTGCAGCGCCTGGCTGAAAGCATCGCGGGCATCTTCAAGCGCAGCGGTCTCCAGCGCCGGCCATTGCCGCATTCGCCGGATCAGCCCGACGGCCCGCTCCCAGATCTCGGCGCAGCCGGCGCGTTCGATCGTCGCAATCACCGCCTGCCGGTCATTGGCCATGTCATGCGCCATTGCATCGAGGATTGCCGCATGCAGCCGCTTCAGATCGGAGTTGGCGAGATCGAGGAACTCGATATGGGCGAAATTCTCGTCGATCAGCGCCGGATGGTTGATCAGTGCGACGATGATCGTCGCCTCGCGCACCGACATCCCCTCGCTGCCGCGTTTGACCAAAGCGGACTGGCCGAGGCTTTCGGTGATCGCCATGCGGCCGCTGCCGGCCTTGGCGAACTGCCCGCCGGGCGCGGCCGTCTTGCCCTGGCCCTGTTTCCAGTCCTGCCGAGGTTGCCGGGCACTGCGCTGCGAGCCGAAGAAGCTCAGCACACGCTCCCGCATCTCCTGCTGGTAATGGTACCGCAGGCTTTCGTCGCGGATGCGGCTGGTCAGTTCGCGCAGCGTCTTCTCGAGTTCTGCCCGCCGCTCCGGCGTATCGAAGACGCCGCCCGCCGTCTCACGCATCCATAAAAGGTCGACCAGCGGCCGCGCCTCGGCCACAACGCGGTGAAATGCATCCGGTCCTTCGGCCTTGACCAGATCATCGGGATCCTTGCCTTCCGGCAGCAGCGCGAAACGCGCCGAGCGGCCAGCCTGCACAGATGGCAGCGCCATGTCGGCGGCCCGCCACGCCGCCTTCAGCCCGGCCTTGTCGCCGTCGAAGCACAGCATCGGCTCCGGCGCCATGCGCCAGAGCAGTTCGAGCTGGTTCTCGGTAAGCGCGGTGCCGAGCGGCGCCACGACATTCTCGAAGCCGGCCTGTGCCAGCGCGATGACGTCCATATAGCCTTCGACGGCAATGACGGTGCCGCCCTTGGCCAAGGCCTTGCGGGCGCGGGCGAAATTATAGAGCACATTGCCCTTGTGGAAGAGCTCGGTGTCAGGCGAATTCATGTATTTGGCCAGCGCATCGGGCTGCAGCGCGCGGCCGCCAAAGGCGATGATCTTGCCTCTGGAATCCGGGATCGGGAACATGATGCGGTCACGGAACCAGTCATAGGAAACCGGAATGTCGTCGCCGTGGCGCACCAGTCCGCAGGCCTCGATATCGGCTTTCGGCACGCCCTTGGCGGCGAGATGCTCCTTCAGCGCATTGCGGCTGTCGGGCGCAAAACCGAGCCGGAACGATTGCTGCGTCGCGGGCGTCAGTCCGCGGTCGCGCAGATAGGCCCGCGCCTTGGCGCCTTCCGGCCCTTGCAGCCGTTCCTGGAAGAAGGCGGTCGCCATCTCCATGACGTCGGTCAGGCTGGCGCGTTCCTTTTCGCGCCGCTCCTCCTGCGCATCGCGAACCGGCATCGGCACGCCGGCCATGTCGGCGATCTTTTCGACCGCTTCGGGAAAGCTCATCCCGTCCAGTTCGGTGAGGAACTTGAAATGATCGCCAGAAACCGAACAGCCGAAACAGTGGTAGCGGCCCTTCTTGTCCTCGCAGTGGAAGGATGGGCTCTTCTCGCCATGGAACGGGCAGCACGCCCAATAGTCGCCGCGCGGCGCGTTGGTCTTCTTGCGATCCCACGCGACGCGCTGGCCGATCACCGATGAAATCGGCACGCGGTCGCGTATTTCGTCGAGGAAAGCGGGTGGGAAGCGCATCGGGGAACTCGTTTCCCGATTATATAATCATGCCCGCCAAATCCGACGACCCCTAATACGAGCCATACCCGGTTTCCACAGGCAAAAGAGGCGACCGTTGCCGGCCGCCTCTTTTCCAATATCCGCCTGGGAACCGATTAATGCGCGGCAAGCGCGCCGAAGATGACGCCGGAGAGCACACCGACCAGCACATAGTCGTTGCCGACGCGGATCCATTCCTGGCCGCGGCCGGGACGATGCAGGCCGTAGCGGCCATAATCGCGGATCGGCTGGTGGCGCTTCCAGCTGGAATATTTCTGGCCCTTGCGCCAGTTGTTGCGCTTCACGACGACGACCTTTTTCTTGAAGACGCGCTTCTTCACATCCCGGTGCTGGCCAGGCTTCTGCCAGTCGACCTTGGTGTAATTCGACTGCGGCGCGTTCGGCGCATTCAGCGGTGCTGCCTGGCCGGTGAGCGACGTGGCGGCCAGCATCGAGAAAGCGAGTGCGGAAAGGATAATGCGTTTCATGAGAAGTCTCCTTGGTTGTCGATATCAAAGCAGTAGCTGCCCATCGATGAACCGAAACTGAACGCACGCATTACAATTGCGTAATGAATTCCTTGATTTACCCAAGAAAGCTGAACATGCCTGCAAAGGCAGGAACCAGTCGCATCGCAAACTCGGCCCATCCGCCGCTTCGCGCCCGCCCCGCAATGCAACCATTTGCGCGTCCGTCCATTTTCCGACACCGCCCGTCGCGCTGCAACGGCCCTTGAAATCGACAAGATTTTATTATCCGGCTAAAATATTCGAGTTATTATAAGTCACCGCCATGAACATGATTCGGACCCTCGTTTCCCCTTCTGATCGCCATACGAAACAGGGCGCGCATCCTGTTTGCACGCGGGGGACGAAATGAGCGGGTCCGTCGTCCTTCTGCATCTGGCCGGCGCCGTGGCGCTGATGCTGTTTGCCACCCGCATGGTGAAGACCGGCGTTGAACGCGCCTATGGCGACGTGCTGCGCCATCGCCTGCGCGCCACCATGCGCAATCCGATCATGGCGGTGCTGGCCGGCACCGGTCTTGCCATCGCCCTGCAGAGCTCCACCGCCGTCACGCTGCTGGTCGGCTCCTTCGCCGGCTCTGGCATCGTCTCTGGCGCCGCGGGTCAATTGGCAGTGCGCGGAGCCGAGATCGGCTCGGCGCTTGTGGTCAAGCTGCTGACCTTCGATCTCACCTTGCTGGTGCCGCTGTGCCTGATTACCGGCACAGTGATGTTCATGGCCACCGAGCGGCGCGACTGGCGCCAGTCCGGCCGCATCCTCGTCGGCATCGGCCTCCTTATCCTGTCGCTGGAGATGATCGGCCAGGCGTCCGAGCCGCTGCGCAACAGCCAGCTCATGCCGGTCATCATCAACTACTTCTCGACCGATTCCATCACCGCCTATCTGCTGGCGGCACTGATCACCTGGCTGTTCCAGTCGAGCATCGCGGCGGTGCTGTTGATGGCGACGCTGGCAGGCCGTGGCCTGATCACGCCCGAACTCGGCGTCGTTCTCATCCTCGGCGTCAATCTCGGCTCCTCGATCATCGCGCCGATGCTGACCCGCTCGTCGAGCCCCGAAGTGCGCGTCGTGCCGATCGGCAATCTCCTGATGCGCGGGCTTGGCTCGCTGGTCATGCTGATCCTGGTCATGATCTTCAGGCCGCACTTCGCCTTTCTCGGTTCGACGGCGGCGGACCAGATCGTCAATGCCCACATCCTGTTCAATGTGCTGATCCTGCTCGCCGGCCTGCCGCTGGCAGGGTTCGTCTACCGCGCTTCGGAGAAGATCGTCGCACTTGGCACCAAGCCCGTGCCGGCCGCCTCGCTTGACGTCGTCGAGCTGTCCGCGCTCAACGAAAGCGCGCTCGACGTGCCGAGCCAGGCGCTGGCCAATGCCACCCGCGAGGTGGTGCGGGTCTGCGAGACGATAGAGATCATGCTCAAGCGCATCATCGAACTCTATGAAAGTGCCGATGCCGACAAGATCAAAGCGCTGGCCGCACTCGACGACCGCGTCGACCGCAAGCACGCCGCGATCAAGCTCTACCTCGCCAAGTTGACCAGGAACCCCCTGACCGAGGGCGAGGCGCTGCGCTGCCAGGAACTGATCGGCGCCTGCGTCAAGCTCGAGCAGGTCGGCGACATCATCGTGCGCAACATGCTGGTGCATGTGAAGAAGAAATTCGAGCGCGGGCTGGAATTCACCGACGAGGGCTGGGCCGAGCTGTGCGCCTTCCATGGCTCGGTGCTGGCCAATGCGCGGCTTGCCTTCAACGTTCTGGTGTCGCGCGATCCCGAGACCGCCCGCCAGTTGGTGCTGGAAAAAGACCGGCTTCGCGATCGCGAAAAGGAAACCAGCGCCAGCCATTTTGTTCGCCTGCGCGACGGCACCGCCAAGAGCGTCGAGACCAGTTCGATCCATCTCGACACCATCCGCGACCTGAAGCAGATCAATTCGCTGCTGGCCTCGATGGCATATCCGGTGCTTGAAGAGCGCGGCCTGCTCACTGGGTCACGGCTCAAGGCGAGCTGATTCACGGACACCATCAAGCACCGTCTTCGTTTCGGCGGCAAAATATCTTTGCTCTGGTTCCTCCAGTCGGGATAAAGGTCCATTGGCCCAGCCTTTCGGAGGAAATCGATGGACACCCATTCGCGCAGTTTCGCCAAGGCGCTCTCCTGGCGGGTGACCGGCACCATCGACACGATCATCATTTCACTCGTCGTGACAGGAAGCATCAAGCTCGCCGCGACCATCGGCCTGACCGAGGTCGTCACCAAATCGCTGCTCTATTATTTCCACGAACGGGCATGGCTGAGGATTCCCTACGGGCGCAAGACCGCGGCATAGCGACCTCGGCGCACGACCGAGCCCGGTGAGCCCTCGCCCGGCCGTCGCGCACGCAGGTGACGCACGAGAACTCGATCAAGAAAACCTAAACCGGCGCCAACAATTTCTGGATTGCCTGCTACGCCCATCCGTGGTTTGAGGCGCTTTGCTCAGGATCCCTTTCCCGCTATGTCGCTTCCGCTCATCGCCCTGTTCATTGCCGCCTTTGCCTTCGGCACCACCGAATTCGTCATCGCGGGCGTGCTGCCGCAGGTGGCGCAAGGGCTTGGCGTCTCAGTTCCCTCCGCCGGCTATCTCGTCTCCGGCTATGCCGGCGGCATCGCCATTGGCGGCCCGCTGCTGGCGCTCGCCACCAAGTCGCTGTCGCGCAAGAGCTTGCTGCTCGGCCTCGCCATCGCCTTCACCATCGGCCAGGCGGCTTGTGCGCTGGCGCCCGACTTCACCTCGATGCTTCTGTTGCGCATTGCCGTGGCGGTCGCGCATGGCGCCTATTTCGGCGTCGCCATGGTTGTCGCCGTCGGTCTTGTGCGCGAGGACCAGCGCGGCATGGCGGTTGCCGTCATCCTGTCCGGCCTCACCGTCTCCAACGTCATCGGCGTGCCCGCCGGCACCGCGATCGGGAACATCTGGGGCTGGCGCGCGACCTTCTGGGTGATGTGCGCGCTGGGCGTGGCGGCAACGCTTGCGATGGCGGCATTGTTGCCGCGCACCACCGGCTCATCGGCCAAGCCCGCGGGTCTGGCCCGCGAGGTCCGTGTGCTGGCCCGCCAGCAGGTCTGGACCTCGCTGATCCTGATGCTGATGCTGATGATCGGCCAGTTCGGCCTGTTCACCTACATTACCCCGACACTGCTGGAGGTCACCGGGCTCGACGAGAACCTGGTGCCGTGGGTGCTGCTTCTCAATGGCGTCGGTGCGACGCTCGGAGTCTTCCTTGGCGGCAAGCTCTCCGACTGGAAGCTGATGCCGTCATTGATCACCATGCTGGCCCTGCAGGCGGCGACGCTGGCCGTCATCTATGCCGTCAGCCCCTATCCCCTGCCGATGGTTGTCGCGATCGTCATCTGGGGTGGTCTCAACTTCGCCATCGGCACACCGATCCAGACCCGCATCCTAGCCTGGACGGCCGACGCCTCGAACCTCGCTTCCTCGCTCATTCCATCCGGCTTCAATGTCGGCATCGCGCTTGCCGCCTCGCTGGGCGCCGCCATGCTGAACAGCGGCTATGGCTATCGCAGCCTGCCATTGCTCGGCGTCATCGCCATGCTGGTCGCCGTCGCGGTGGCGCTCGCCTCTTATGTCTGGGAAGGGCGCAGCAACGCCACGCCGCCGCTGACGGCCCCGGCCGAATAGACCACGAAACAAAACCTTCACCCGCGCCAGCGCAGCAGGCGCATGGCGTTGGCAGTGACCAGCACGGTGGCGCCGGTATCGGCCAGGATCGCCGGCCACAGGCCGGTGATGCCTAAAATGGTGGTGACCAGGAACACTACCTTCAGCCCGAGCGCCACGCTGATGTTCTGGCCGATATTGGCCATCACCGCCCGCGACAGCTTCACCATGCGCACGACGTCCATGACGCGGCCGTGCAGGATCGCCGCGTCGGCCGTCTCCAGCGCCACATCGGTGCCGCCACCCATGGCGATGCCGATATCGGCGGCGGCGAGCGCCGGCGCGTCGTTGATGCCGTCGCCGACCTTGACCACCTTGAACCCCTCGCGCTGCAATTCGCCGACCATGCGCTGCTTGTCCTGCGGCAACAACTCCGCCCGCGCCTCGATGCCGAGCGAAGCGGCGATGGCTTGCGCCGTGCGGCGGTTGTCGCCGGTCAGCATCACCGCCCGGATGCCCTCAGCTTTCAGCGCCGCGATCCCGGCCGCTGCATCCGGCCGCGGCTCGTCGCGCATGGCGATCAGCCCGGCCACCACGCCATCGGCCACCAGCACCGACACGGTCTTGCCCTGGCCATTAAGGCTGTCGACGGCAAGGCGCTGCGCCTCGGTCATGTCGGCGCGTTCGCCCGCCGTCTGGCCGGAGCCGAGGAAGACGGCCACGCCGCCAACACTGCCCTCGACACCCTTGCCCGAGATCGCCTTGGCCGCCAGGGCCGGCGGCACCGGCGCCTTGTAGGTCTTGGCCCTGTCGAGGATCGCCATGGCCAGTGGATGGCTGGAGCCCTGCTCCAGCGCCGCCGCCAGCGACAGCACGGTGCGTTCTTCGCGGCCATAGCCCACGATGTCGGTGACCACGGACTTGCCCGCCGTCAGCGTGCCGGTCTTGTCGAAGGCCACAGCCGTGATCCGGCGAAAGCCTTCCAGCACGGCACCACCCTTCATCAACAGGCCGCGCCGCGCGCCGGTCGCAAGGCCAGCGGCGATTGCTGCCGGCGTCGAGATGACCAGCGCGCAGGGGCAACCGATCAGCAGGATCGCCAGGCCCTTGTAGATCCATTCATTCCAGTCGCCCCCGGCAAGCAGCGGCGGCAGCAGCGCCACCAGCGCGCCGACCGCCAGCACAGCCGGCGTATAGTATCGCGAAAAACGGTCGATGAAACGCTCGGTCGGCGCCTTGGCCTCCTGTGCCTCCTCCACCAGCCGCACAATTCGGGCGATGGTGTTGTCGGAAGCGGCAGCCGTCACCCGCACCTTGAGCACGCCGTCGGTGCTGATCGTGCCGGCGAAGACGGCGTCCGCAACGCCCTTGCGCTTCGGCGTGCTCTCGCCGGTCACCGGCGCCTCGTCGATATCACCAGCCCCCTCGACAATCTCGCCATCGGCCGGAATGCGGTCGCCCGGCCGCACCACGATGACATCGCCGACCGCAAGGTCTTCGGCGGGGACCTCTGATGTGCCGCCCGCCCGCTCGACCAGCGCTGTCTTCGGCACCAGATCGGCAAGTCCCTGGATGCTCGCCCGCGCCCGGCCGGCGGCGACACCTTCCAGAAGCTCGCCGATCAGGAACAGCACCACAACGGCGGCTGCCTCTTCCGTGGCGCCGATCATCACAGCGCCTATCGCCGCGATGGTCATCAGCATCTCGATCGAAAACGGCGTGCCGGCCAATGGCGCCATCAGCGCACGCCGCGCGATCGGCACCAGGCCGACCAGCAAAGCGGCCAGGAACACCCAGCGCTGGGCCACTGGGAACAGATGGCCGATGCCGTAGGCGGCAACAAGCGCCGCCGCGCAAGCCAGCGTCAGCACTGCCCGGCGGGAGCGCCACCACGCCTGCCCCGGCTCGGCATGGCTATGGAGATGAGATAACCCGGCAGCCTCGTTGGCGACCTTTTCGCCGCCATGCTCATGATCGTCGCCGGCATGATCGTGACCCTCGTGGCCATGGTCAGCATGTTCATGCACAGAGGCTGCCGGTGATGCGCGCCCGTCGGTCCTGGCTTCCGCTCTGACGATGCCGTAGCCAAGCCGTGCCACCTGTTGCAGCACTTTGTCCTCCGGCAGTGCGCCGCCGTGGCTGACCCTCATGCTGGCGCCGGTCACCGAAACCGAGACATCGGCGACGCCCTCGATGCGGCGCACCGCCGTATCGATCTTGGCCGCGCAGGAGGCGCAGTCCATGCCGCCGATCTTGAACCGTGTCTGCCTGAGGGGAGCCGTCATCACATCACCTGTCTGTCTTGCCCGCGCGGCGTCGCCGCATGGGTCTTGAATGCTGATGTCAGGCACTGTAATTGCTCTAGTCACTAGAGCTTCAAGAGGCAAAATTCATGTTTTCGATCGGTGATCTCTCACGCCGCACCGGGGTCAAGGTGCCGACCATCCGCTACTACGAGCAGATGGGCCTTGTTGCCGCACCCGAGCGCTCGGAAGGCAACCAGCGCCGCTATTCCAGGCAGGAGCTGGAGCGGCTGGCCTTCATCCGCCACGCCCGCGACCTCGGCTTCGCCGTTGAGGACATCCGCTCGCTGATCGAACTGAGCGGTCATCCCGAGCAGCCCTGCGGCCACGCCGACAAGATCGCCGAGGAGCAACTGATCTCGGTGCGGGAAAAGATCGCCCAGTTGAAGCGGCTGGAGGCCGAACTCGAACGCATCGCCACCTGCTGCAATGGCAAGACGGTCGGCGACTGCTACGTCATCCGCGCTCTGTCCGACCACGCGCTGTGCGCTGACGAGCATGGCTGACACTCCAATAGGGTCTCCGCGCGGACCGTGAGCCAGGAGCAGGAATGACCATGACTGTGAGCGATTTCGGCTTGACCTGCGGCATCCTGCCGAAGGGCGCCAGCAATGCGATCACCGACGTGCCTGGCGTCCGTGTCGGTCACTGCACGCTGCGCAACGGCGACATCAACACTGGCGTGACCGCGATCCTGCCACATGGCGGCAACATGTTTCGCAACAAGGTGACCGCAGCCAGCCATGTCATCAACGGCTTCGGCAAGACGGTCGGCCTGACGCAGGTTCAGGAACTCGGCACCATCGAAACGCCGATCCTCCTGACCAACACGCTCTCGGTCGGCACCTGCGCAACGGCGCTGATACGGGACGCCATCCGCCTGAACCCGGACATCGGTCGCTCGACCGGCACCGTCAACCCAGTGGTCGGCGAGTGCAATGACGGGCCGCTGAACGACATCCAGGCACTGGCGATATCAGAGGAACACGCGCTTGCGGCGCTGGCGGATGCGCATCAAGGCGCGGTCGAACAGGGCAATGTCGGTGCCGGAACGGGAATGAGCTGCTTCGGCTTCAAGGGCGGCATTGGTTCGGCGTCGAGAAAGATCGCCCTCGGCGGCGAACACCACCTTGGCGTTCTCGTTCTGTCGAATTTCGGCAAGCCCGGAGACCTCGTGCTGCCCGATGGGCGCAGGCCCGATCCCGGGCAACCGGATCAGGCCGAACGCGGCTCGATCATGATCGTGCTGGCAACCGATGTGCCTCTCGAACACCGCCAGCTCGAGCGCGTGGCGCGCCGCGCCGGAGCAGGCATAGCAAGGCTCGGTTCCTTCTGGGGCCATGGCAGCGGCGACATAGCCATCGCCTTCAACACCGGCAACATGGTCGATCACGACGAAGCCCGCGATCTGGTGCCGCTCCTCACCCTCAACGAAGCGCGCATCGATATCCTTTTCCGGGCAGCGGTGGAGGCCACGCAGGAAGCCGTGCTGAACTCCATGCTGTCCGCCCAGGCCTTCATGGGCAGGGCTGGCACGCGTCGCACGTCGCTCGCCGACTGGCTGCGCGATCAGGCCGAAAAGCGATAGGCGGCCTACAGCGCTATCCGGAACCGCAAACTCTCCACCCCGCCGTAGGCGGCATCCTCGAAGAAGCGTTCGACGAGCTTGCCGCCATTGGCCAGGATCACCCTGTGTGATGCCGGATTGCCCGGCTTGGCGGTGATCTCGACATAGGGCAGGCCGACGGCCCTCGCCTCGTCCAGCATCAGCCGCAGCGCCTCGGTGGCGTAGCCGCGCCGCCGCTTCCACGGCACCACCGCATAGCCGATATGGCCAAGCACATGCGGCGGCAGCTCAGCCGTGCCCTTCTGCCAGCGAAAGCCGATCGAGCCCGACGCCTCGCCGTCCCAGATCCAGCGGCGGAAGCCCGGCAGGCGCGGCACCTCCCGGCCGTCGGACAAGCTGATCGGAGCGCCTTTGGCCTGGGGATCATCGAGGTCGGCGAGAAAGGCCACGGGATCCCTTTCGATGGCCGCGAGTTGCTCGCGCGTCGCCTCCATCAGCCGCACATTGTCCGGCAACCAGCCGCGTTCGAGCGCCGCTTTGTAGGACGGCAGATGTTCGAGCGCGGGTTTGACGATTTCGATCATGGTGCACCGGCGGAGACGCGACACCGGCAAGTTAGCATCCCTGCCTGGGAAGGCACGGTCCACCAAAGCGCAGTCTCTTACGACAAGGGCCGCGCTCCCATCACTGGAAACACGGCCCTGGCGTTGGGTCCTTGGGAGAGGACCGGCGATCCGGCGCGGCCGCGCCGGAGCACCTTTAGCGATCTCAGGCGATGTCGAAGCGGTCGGCGTTCATCACCTTGGTCCATGCCGCGACGAAATCCCTGGTGAATTTCGCCTGGGCGTCCGCCGACCCGTAGACCTCGGTAAGTGCGCGCAATTGGGCGTGCGAGCCGAAGATCAGGTCGGCACGAGTGCCGGTCCACTTGACCGTCTGGGTCTTGCGGTCACGCGCCTCGTACACCTCTTCCGAACCTGGAACAGAGCCGGGGGCAGGATCCCAGACCGTATTCATGCTGAGCAGGTTGACGAAGAAGTCGTTGGTCAACGTCCCCGGCCGGTCGGTGAACACGCCGTGCTTTGACTTGGCCGTGTTGGCGCCGAGCACGCGCAGACCGCCGACCAGCACCGTCATCTCCGGCGCCGTCAGCGACAGCAATTGCGCCCGGTCAACCAGCATGGCCTCGACCGGCATCGGCTGCTTGCCCCTGACATAGTTGCGGAAACCATCGACTTTCGGCTCGAGCGCCGCAAAGGAATGGACATCCGTCTGTTCCTGTGAAGCATCCATGCGGCCCGGCGTGAACGGCACCTTGGCCTCGTGGCCGCCGTCCTTCGCCGCCTTCTCGACCGCGGCGACACCGCCGAGAACGATGAGATCGGCCAGCGAGATCTTTTTCCCGCCAGTCTGTGCCGCGTTGAACTCCTCCTGGATGGCCTCCAGCTTCGCCAGCACCTTCGACAGTTCCGCCGGCTGGTTGACCTCCCAATCCTTCTGCGGTGCCAGTCGGATACGTGCACCGTTGGCACCACCGCGCTTGTCGGAATTGCGGAACGTCGAGGCCGAGGCCCACGCCGTCGAGACCAGTTCCGAGACCGACAGGCCCGATGCCAGGATCTTCGCCTTCAGCGACGCAATGTCCTGCTCTCCGACCAGTTCGTGGTCGACCGCCGGGATCGGGTCCTGCCAGATCAGCTCTTCCTTCGGCACGAGCGGGCCGAGATAGCGAACGACCGGACCCATGTCGCGATGGGTCAGCTTGTACCAGGCGCGGGCAAACGCGTCGGCGAACTGGTCCGGATGCTCATGGAAGCGCCGCGAAATCTTTTCATAGGCCGGATCGACCCGCAGTGCGAGATCGGTGGTCAGCATGGCAGGTGCGCGGCGCTTGGACGGATCGTGGGCATCCGGCACGGTCCCGGCGCCGGCGCCGCCCTTCGGCGTCCACTGATGCGCGCCCGCCGGGCTCGTGGTCAGTTCCCATTCGAAGTTGAACAGATTGTCGAAGAAGTTGTTGCTCCACTTGGTCGGCGTCGTGGTCCAGGTCACCTCGAGGCCCGAGGTGATGGCATCGCCTGCGATGCCCGTGGCATGCTTGCTCGACCAGCCGAGGCCCTGCGCTTCGATGCCGGCGCCTTCCGGCTCCGCACCCACCAGCGAGGCATCGCCGGCGCCGTGGGTTTTGCCGAAGGTGTGGCCGCCGGCGATCAGCGCCACGGTCTCCTCATCGTTCATGGCCATGCGACCGAACGTCTCGCGAATGTCGCGTGCCGAGGCCAGCGGATCCGGCTTGCCGTTCGGCCCTTCCGGATTGACATAGATCAGCCCCATCTGGACGGCGCCGAGATGGCCTTGGAGTTCGCGGTCGCCGGAGTAGCGCTTGTCGTCGAGCCACTTGGTTTCCGAACCCCAATCGACGTCCTGTTCGGGTTCCCAGACGTCGGCGCGGCCGCCAGCGAAACCGAAGGTCTTGAAGCCCATCGATTCCAGCGCGACGTTGCCGGTGAGAATCAGCAGGTCGGCCCAGGAGATCTTGCGGCCATATTTCTGCTTGACCGGCCACAGCAGCCGGCGCGCCTTGTCGAGATTGGCATTGTCCGGCCAGCTGTTGAGCGGAGCAAAACGCTGCTGGCCTGCCCCGGCGCCGCCACGGCCATCGCCGATGCGGTAAGTGCCGGCACTGTGCCAGGCCATGCGGATGAACAGCGGCCCGTAATGGCCGAAATCGGCCGGCCACCAATCCTGCGAATCCGTCATCACGTGGTGCAGGTCCTTGATCACCGCAGCGAGATCGAGCGACTTGAATTCCTCGGCATAGTCGAACTCTTCCCCCATCGGATCCGAAAGGTTCGATTGCTGATGGAGAACGCCAAGATCGAGTTGATTGGGCCACCAGTCACGGTTGCTCCTGCTGGAGGATCCGTGTGCAACGGGGCATTTGCCGGCGCTGGGATCATCGGTCTGTGCGTCCATGTTCTTCTCCGATCGTGGCTGTGTTGAGCTGTTCAACTGCTGCGTGAACAGGGACACAAAAATGTCCCTGCAGGCGGTCCGTTTCATGGCTGGCGCGATGACCATATGCCCGATACGCGACCGAATATGTTGGATGTCCTGTTGCTGCGGGCATGCGCCTCACCAGGCGGTCCCGGCTGCTCCTCATCTTCGTTGCGACTCCTATAGCAAAGCCGCTTGATTAATTTAAGTTGGATTTCCTGATTACAGCGATAAGATGACATTATGACAAACCTGACGCTGAAGCAGTTGCGTTATTTCGAGGCGCTGGCCCGACACAATCATTTCGGCCGCGCCGCCGATGCCTGCGCGATCTCGCAGCCCGCCATCTCGGTGCAGATCCGGGAGTTGGAGGAAACGCTAGGCACGGAGCTTTTCCAAAGAGGCCCACGCCAGGTCCGGCTGACCAATTTCGGCGAGGAATTCGCCTTGCGCGTTCGCGACATCCTGCGCTCGGTGGATGAGCTGACGGATCTGGCCCGCGCCTCGCGCGACCGGCTGGTGGGACGGTTGCGCATCGGCGTGATCCCGACGATCGCACCCTACCTTCTGCCTGCCATCATCGGCAACCTCGCCCGCATGCATGACGGGCTCGATATCCACGTGCGCGAAACGCAGACGCAGAAGCTGATCCAGGAACTGGCCGACGGGCGGCTCGACGCGGCCATCGTTGCCTTGCCGGTGTCGGAACCCTCGCTGACGGAAATCGTGCTGTTTGCCGAGAACTTCGTGCTGGTCCGGCCCGGCGAGGATGAGGGAAAGCCGGTGCCCAACCGCGAAATGCTGCGCGAGATGCGGCTGCTCCTGCTTGAGGAGGGCCATTGTTTTCGCGATCAGGCGCTGTCGTTCTGCAATATGCATTCGGCGCGCCCAAGGGAGTTGCTTGACGGCAGCTCGCTGTCGACCCTGGTGCAGATGGTCGGCGCCGGCGTCGGCGTCACCTTGATCCCCGAAATGGCCGTGCCGGTGGAGACGCGCTCGGCGTCGGTCTCTATCGCCCACTTCGCCAACCCCCAACCTTCGCGGACCATCGGCATGATCTGGCGCAAGACAAGCCCGATCGCCAAACAGCTGCTGCTTATATCCGAAGTGGTTCGCCAAGCGGCCGAAGCATTGCGCGCGCAGCACAGTTCGGCATTGCTTGCGCAGCCTCTGAATCTACCGGCAGCGGCCCAATGAAGGCTGGCTGACCGGATCGTCAGCCTGCCGCGTGGAACCGGATTTCGCCCTTGTTCAGGAAGCAGGTCTTGTTGAACAGCGACAGGTCCAGAGGGTTCGGTAACCGCACATCGCTGATATCGGGACATGGCTTCTTCACCGGATCGTATGACCGATCAATCTGCGAGATAAAGATGAGGATCAATCCCTTGTCGCGGGCAAAGGCCTTCAGCGTGCGGACTTGCGCCATCAGATCCGGGTTTTCCCGCTTCTGATCGAGCAGTTGCAGATAGTCTATGACCACCAGCGTACCGCGCGCCGCCGCCGCCAGCATACCGACGATATAATCGGCGCTGATGGCGTCGGAATTGTCGAACACGAACCGGTCGTTGAACTGCACCGGGTCCGCCCGATGGCGCGAAACCGGTCGAGCACATCCCGCTGCGTATACTCCAGCGTGAAGAACACACCGCGATGGCCTGATTTCATGGCTTCGACCGCGAGTTCGAGGCTCATCAGCGTCTTGCCGTGGCCAGGCCGGGCGCCGACCAGGACCAGGTCGCCAGGCGCCAGTTGCGCAAACAATCTGCCGGCAGGCGCCGCCTCGGCTGCCTTGGCTGCAAACAGGCTCCAGCTGCTGAAACCTTCCTCTGCTGCAACACGATCAAGCGCTTCGTGGAGCGGAATTTTGGCCTTGCGGGACAAAAGCCTGGCTTGACGCTTCAGATGGTAGGCAGGCGCGGACAACTTCATCGCAAAACCTCCTGGTGCGAGCCGTCTTCGCAATCCCTCCTTATGCCATGCCAAACCGCATGCGGTTTGGCAGCGATGCTCGAACAGTCGGTTTGGTGATCGGAGTGCCCGGCATGAACGATGCTTTCCCGGCGGAGGGAGGAGGCGTGGGCGCGCCAGAATTAAATGATAGCTCAATCCGCAGGGAACGAAAATCGCGAATATTCAAAGATGCCGGGAAGCCCGCTGCAAGCCTGGAGCCAGCATCCCGGCGTAGGAGCGTTTGCGCGTCGACCTCCCGCGTGGCCCTTCGTGCGGGCTTGCGGAGGGCGCGCTAAACAAAGGGTGCGCTAAACAAGATGTGTTTCGCCTGATAATGCGAGACCCTTTATGATCGATTCTCGGCGGCAACACCGCAAGGAAGCGGCTTTGGCAGGAGTTGATCCAGTGCGGTTGAGATTCGTCCCTCTGGGTATCGTCCCGATCCTCAGCCTCCTCGTCGCCGTTATTGCCCTGACGGTGTCGGCTCGATCCTTTGCCGCACCTTCCGATGTTCCCGCCTGGCTGCAGGCCCATGTCGGCGACAGCGACGGTCAGATCTCACGAGTGGTGCTGGAGCGAGCCCGCGCGCTTTACCGGAAGAAGGTCGCGCAAGGTGCCATCAAGAATCCCTGTTACTTCGCTATGGATGCCACACGCCCCAGCGATCTGGGCAATGGCGTGCTTGGCCGTCGCTACTACGTCATCTGTGAAGCCAGCCAGTCGTTTCGCGCGATCTCGTCGGGCCATGGCAGCGGCCGGAATTTAAAAGGCGTCGTCGATTTTTCAAATGGCAGGCGGTGCGCGAAGAACTTCGGCAATGCGATGGATTCATCGTTGACTGCCGGCGGCGCCTATATGACCAGCGAGGCGAAAACCTCGTTCAAGGGCTATTACCGCACCGGTGCGAAACAGGACGCGGCTTTCCAGCGCACCTTCATTCAGTTCGACGGCGAAGGAGAAGCCGCCAACGCCAGGCAGCGGGTGATCGGCGGTCACGCTGCCCAGGTGCTGCACGGAATGTGCCTGCGCAAAAGCCCGAACAGCTCGCATGCCGACCATGACGGCTTCGTGCCGTTCGGCAAGCTGGTGGACTATGCCGGCGGTCGCAGCAATGGCTGCACCAGTTGGTCGCCGGCGGATGCCCAGCAGATCATCCCGATGGTCAAGGACAATCCGACAACGCTCTACATCTATCCGGAATCGCGCGACATCGCCGCGGTTGCAGCCAACCATTCACAGCCGGGCGCCTACTGGAACGCGTCCTGCCTGAAGGAAATCGGGACACCGAAATTCTGGCCGCGAAAGACCCTCGAGCCGATCATCGCCCAATACCGGAAGGATCATCCGGCACCGCCGCCACAGCCACTGCCGATCTGCGAAGCGTCTTGAAGTCCGCCCCCTGGCAGGCCGCGAACTTCAATCACCGTCGGTTTGCGCTCCCGCTCAGCGCAGAAAATCGACCACTTCCTGGATGAACTCTGCCGGATACTCGATGTTCGACAGATGGACCGCGGGCAGCACCACCAGCTTCGCGCGCCGGGCACCGCCGCGGCAATCATCTCACTGTGGCTGGCTGCTGTCACCGTGTCGTGCTGACCGGCGATCACCAGCGTCGGCCGGTGTATCAGTGCTACGGTGCGGCGAAGATCCGCGTCGCGAACCGCCGCGAACAGACCCGCCAGGCCCTGCCGGTCGATAGCCAGCAGCATGGTGCGAAAGTCTTCGACCACGGGCTCGCTGGCGGCAACCATCGATGCGGGGAACCAGTTGCTGCAGCGTGGTGCCGATGGAATTCGACAGCACCAGCACCGGCTTGCTTGCCTCCCCGTCGAGGTGGAAATCGGTCGTTAATGACCGGCCGAGCAATGCCAGGACCTCTCGGGTCCCGTCCAGCGATCACTTCTTGACATACGCTCCGGGCTGGCGGCCGCTCTTCGGAGCCTTGGCGTCCTTTGAACGCTCCGCGATAGCGGGGCCGGCCCCGGACGTCTTTTCGGGTGCGGCGCTCGGCGTGCCTTGCCTTGGCGGGTTTTGTCCGTCCGACTGGTGGGTTCGGCCTTCTACCTCATCCTTCCTGCGGGTGAGCCCCATTCCGCCGGCGGGCTTCTTGTTGGCGGCCGCATCCTGGGAAAATTCATCGGAAACGTCGGCATCGGTCTTTGCCGGATATTTCGTCGCACCGGTTTCATAGCGGGTTTCGTTCTCAGTCATGACATCTCTCCAGTTGCATGACGGATAAACATCTCGGCGGTATCCGAGTTCCAATTCCTGCACTGGATTCCGACGGACCTGGACTAGGGGAGCGCCCGGTGGGTCGTCCAAGCGACGAGATGAGAGCACCCTACTGCAGCAGCCCCTTGACGATGCCGCTCGCCTTGCCGAAATCCATCTGGCCGGCATATTTCTGTTTCAGCGCGGCGATCACCTTGCCCATGTCCTTCTGGCTGGCCGCACCCGTCGCCGCTATCGCCTCACGCGCCGCCACTGTTATCGCCGCATCGTCCAATTGGGTCGGCAGGAAGGTGCGGATGATCTCCATCTCGCCGCGCTCCTGCGCGGCCAGTTCCGGCCGTTTGCCGTCGTCGAAGGCTTTGGCGGATTCGTCGCGCTGCTTCACCATCTTGGCCAGGATCTGCAGGATCTCCTCGTCGCTGGCTGGCTCCTTGCCCGAACCGCGATTGGCGATGTCGCGGTCGTGAATGGCGGCCTGGATCAGCCGCAATGTCGGCAGCCGGTGCTTGTCCTGCGCCTTCATCGCGCTCTTCAGGGATTCGGCGATTTTGCCGCGCATGGTGCATTCTCCTTCGATCGGCGCGGACAATAGCGCCGGGGGCGAGCCAAGGCAAACCCTGATATACCGCGGCAAGCCACTGAATTTGCTAGGCGAAATAAAACATGGCGGCATATCGCATGATCATTGACCGCCCTGCCCCCTTCCCCTATGTACTGGGCCTTGCATGAACGGAAATTTGACTGCGTGGAGGCTGCGAAATCGCCGCTTCGCGCCGTTTGCCGCGCAGATGGCCCGCCGGGCCGGTTGCAGCGCGCGGCCTGATAGGAGTGCCGCATGGCCGAGATGACGCCCGCCTTGACCCCCGCATGGGCCACTGAAAAGCCAACCGCCCTTCTGGTGCTGGCCGACGGCACCGTCATCGAAGGTCGCGGCCTCGGCGCCACCGGCTCCGCTGTCGCCGAAGTCTGCTTCAACACGGCGCTGACCGGCTACCAGGAAATCCTCACTGACCCCTCCTATGCCGGCCAGATCGTCACCTTCACCTTCCCGCATATCGGAAACATCGGCACCAATGACGAGGACATCGAGGACCTCAATCCGGCCGCCCGCGCCGGCGCCGTCGGCGCCGTGTTCAAGGCCGATGTCACCAACCCGTCCAACTACCGCGCCGGCACTAGTCTCGACCAGTGGCTGAAGAAGCGCGGCGTCGTCGCCCTGTCGGGCATCGACACCCGCGCGCTCACCGCACTGATCCGTGAAAAGGGCATGCCCAACGCCGTCATCGCGCATGCGCCCGACGGCGTCTTCGACCTCGACGATCTGAAGCGCCGCGCCGCCGCATGGTCGGGACTGATCGGGCTTGACCTCGCCAAGGAGGTCACGTCGGGCCAGTCCTCCGTCTGGCGCGAGACGCCCTGGGTGTGGAACGAAGGCTTTGGCGAGCAGACCGAGCCCTCCATGCATGTCGTCGCCATCGACTATGGCGTCAAGCGCAACATATTGCGCCTGCTCGCCGGCCTCGGCGCCAAGGTCACCGTGGTGCCGGCCAAGACCGGCGCTGAAGAAATCCTCGCCATGCGGCCGGACGGCATTTTTCTCTCCAACGGTCCCGGCGACCCGGAAGCCACCGGTGACTATGCCGTACCGGTCATCCGGGATCTGTTGAAGACGGACATCCCGGTGTTCGGCATCTGCCTCGGCCACCAGATGCTGGCGCTGGCGCTCGGCGGCAAGACCGCCAAGATGCATCAGGGCCATCACGGCGCCAACCATCCGGTCAAGGACCACACCACCGGCAAGGTCGAGATCGTCTCGATGAACCACGGCTTTGCCGTCGATGCCGACTCGCTGCCATCAGGCGTCGAGGAAACCCACGTCTCGCTGTTCGACGGTTCGAACTGCGGCATCACGCTGACCGGCCGGCCGGTGTTCTCGGTCCAGCATCACCCCGAGGCTTCACCCGGCCCGCAGGATTCGCACTATCTGTTCCGCCGCTTCGTCAATTTGATCCGCGAAAATCGCGGCGAGGAATTGCTGGCTGAACGGGCTTAGTGGATCGCGCGCAAAAGCGCTGCTCAGTTCTTGGGACACGGACATGTGTAAAGACATAGACCTGCATGCCGTCGAAGACGCCGCGGATGTGGCGATCTACGAACGGAAGGCTGAGCTTAAAACCGAAACGGCCCTGCCCGCTGGGATCTTTTGCGGGGCCGGCTCACGCACGCCGAATTGGCGCAGATCAATATTCGGCATTCCAAATGAATGAATTGAGGACTGAGTCCTCGACGAGGAAGCTTTGACCCTAAGAAGGCAAATCGCGTGACTTCGACATTTGGCTGAGACCTGCCTCCGGTCGAGGGCTTCGGCCAATATCCATGGAATAACAGTCCGCTTCAGCGAATGATGGATAGTGCCACCGGCAGACCTCCAAGCAGCACGAACGCCACCCCTATGCCACCGGCCGGCCTTCGCTGGCCTCCAGGATGGCGAACCATTGCTGGCGGTCAAGGCTGATCTCCAACGCCTTGACCATAGCGGCCAGCCGTTCCGGCTTCATCGAACCCAGCACCGGCACCAATCGGGCCGGATGGCGCAGTAGCCAGGCGATCGCGACGGCAGCCAGATCGCCGACGCCGATCTCGGCGGCCACCGCAGCAAGCGCTGCCCGCACCCGCGCCTCGCGCCCCTCCTTGCCGGTGAACAGCGAGCCGCCCCCGAGCGGCGACCAGATCATCGGCGCATAGGCAAGGCGCTGCGCGTGGTCGAGGCTGCCGTCGGTCAATGCGGCCGTTTTCAGCACCGACATCTCGATCTGGTTGGTGGCGAGCGCGAACGGCAAGCGTGAGGCCAGCAGATCGAACTGCGACGGCGTGAAGTTGGAGACGCCGACCGCCCTCGCCTTGCCAGATGTGATCAGCCCGGCAAGAGTTGCCGCCGTCTCGTCGGCATCCATCAGCGGGTCGGGCCGGTGCAGCAGCAACAGGTCGATATAGTCGGTGCCGAGATTGGCGAGCGAACGCTCCACCGACGCAACAATATGGCCGGCACTGGTATCGTAGTGCTTCAGCCGGTTGTCCGGCCGGTTTGGTGACTTCAGCATGATATCGCATTTCGAGATCAGCTCGATGCTGTCGCGCTTGCCTTCCCAGCGCGCCAATCCCGCACCGAAGGCCGCTTCCACCTCGTAGTTCCCATAGATGTCGGCATGATCGAAGCTGGTCAGGCCGAGATCGACGGCGGTGCCGATCAGCCGTGCGACCTGATCGGCATCCGGGCGGGCGGCGCTGTCGAGCAGACGCGAGGCGCCGAAGACCAACCGCGACAGCGACAGTCCGTCCCGAGTCAGCGCAATGCGACTGTGACTCACACCTGTGCCCCATCTTCGGCGATGCCGCCGGCGACGTTTGTGCGCGCCGCGGGCCGCGCAACTTTCGTCACAAAGACGATGACCGCCAGCGTCAGGAAACACGCGCCGACCAAATAGGGCGCACCGCCGAAGGTCACCGGCGCGCTTGGCCCTGTGAACCATGAAAAGATCGCCGTATAGAGCAGCGGCGTGATGATCGAGGTGATCGAGAAGATCGAGGTCATCGCGCCCTGCAATTCACCCTGCGCCGAAGGCGGCACCTTGGCGGCGGCGAGGCTCCTCAGCGGCGGATCGGCCAGCGCTTCCAGACAGCCGACGACAATCACCGCATAGATCATCCACCCTTGCGACGCGAAGGCGTAGCCGAAGGCACTGGCAGCCGTGAATGTCAGGCCGATAACCGCCGTCTTCCACTCGCCAAGCCTCGGGATCACGCGCGGCAGCACCGTCGCCATGACGATCGCGCCGCACAGGCCGAAGGCGCCGAGCGAGAAGCCAATCTGCTGCTCGCTCCAGCCATAGCGGTAGTTGGAGACGAACGACCAGACCGCCGGATACATCATGTGCCCGAGCGTCATCAGGAAGAAGGTGAGCCCGATCCAGCCGATGCCATGGTATTGGCGCATCTGCAGGAGCGTGCCGACAGGGTTGGCGCGTTTCCACTCGAAGCGGCGGCGGTGCTTGTCATCGAGCGTTTCCGGTAGGAAAAACGACGCGATGAGGAAATTCACGAAGGCGAGTCCTGCGGCGAAATAGAACGGCACGCGCGGCCCGAATGTGCCGAGCAGCCCGCCCAGAACCGGCCCGATGACGAAGCCGACCCCAAATGCGATGCCGAGCAGGCCAAAATTCTTTGCCCGGTTCTCATCGTTCGAGATATCCGCGATGAAGGCTGACGTCGTCGAATAGCTGGCGCCCGAAATGCCGGCCAGCACACGCCCGATGAACAGCATCGGATAGGACCAGGCGACGGCGCAGATCAGATTGTCGACGGAGAAGGTCAGCACCGAGGCGAGCAGAATCGGCCGCCGTCCGAACCGGTCGCTCAAGCCGCCCATGATCGGTGCGAAGACGAACTGCATCGCCGCGTAGACGAAGAACAGCCAGCCGCCTTCGATCGCCGCGCCGCTGATGCTGACCCCGGTCAGTTCCCGGAGATAGGCCGGCAGCACCGGCATGATCATGCCGAAGCCGATGATGTCGAGCAGGAGCGTGGTGAAGACGAGCGCAAGGCCCCGTCTGGCGGTTTTGGGGTCGATCATGCAGGATCAAGCTCCTCTGCTCGCCCTGGGCGCAAGCGGACGCACCTTATAGGCGAGCTCGCGGCGAGGAACAATGCGGGAACAGGCCGAATCTATTTATCCTGACATCCCCTGACGGCAGCATCGCCGGCAGGTGAAGCTCGAAAACGTCTGGTCAGATCGGCCCACTCAGCGTGTTGCACTCCGACAGCTTGCCGCTCTTGTAACCACGCGCCAGCCAGGTCTGCCGCTGCTGCGAGGTGCCGTGGTTGAAGCTTTCCGGCACGACATAGCCCTGCGTCTTCTTCTGCAGCGTGTCGTCGCCGATCTGCTTGGCGGCATTCAGTGCGCTCTCGATGTCGCCCTGCTCCAATATGCCCTTCTGCGCGGTGTAGTGGGCCCACACACCGGCGAAGCAGTCGGCCTGAAGCTCGATGCGCACCGACATCTGGTTGGCCTCGACCTCACCCATGCTTTGCCGCATCTGGTTGAACTTGGACATGATACCGGTCAGGTTCTGCACATGGTGGCCGATCTCATGCGCGATCACATAGGCGCGGGCGAATTCACCCGAGGCGCCGAACTGCTGATCGAGCTGCTGGAAGAAGGTCATGTCGAGATAGACCTTGTGGTCGCCGGGACAATAGAACGGTCCGGCCGCCGCGGAGGCGAAGCCGCAGGCCGAGCGGACCTGGCCGGAAAACAGCACCAGCTTGGGATCCTCATAGGTCAACCCTTGCGACTTGAAGATGCCGGTCCAAGTGTCCTCGGTCTCGGCCAGTACGGTCGCGACGAACTGCTTCATCTCGTCATTGGCCGGTGTGCCACCGTTGTCCTGGCCGCTGTTGTCGGTGATCTGGCCGCCGCCGCCCGGCAGCAGACCGCCGTCGCCGCCACCAAGGATCGTGGAAGGATCGAAGCCGAAATACCATCCGGCCAGCACCACCAGGATGACGAGGAAGATGCTGCCGCCACCACCGGTGCGGCCGCCGATCGGAATGCGGAACTGGCCACCGCCGCCGCCGAGTCCGCCACCGCCGCTGTCGCTGCGGTCGTCCTCGATATTGTCACTCTGACGACGGCCCTTCCAGAGCATGGCAACTCCTCGTGCTGCGAACTACCCCATTGTTGCGGGGCTCAACCCAACAAACAAGTATCCCAATGGTTGCGCCAAGTCACAGCATTTTTGGGTGGCCGCAAGGCCATGAAAGCCGGTCAGCGGCTACGACGGCAAATCCTGAGGCGCACTCCATTGGCCGATTTTCTCAGGTTCGTCGCGTCGCGTGGCCGAGCGTGCAATTGTCCCCATGGCCGAGACCTTGGAAGACCGCTAGGGTCTCGTCCACGGGGGAAGCGAGGGGCGCTTGCGCCGCCACGCTCGATTCCAGCATTGCCGTCACCGACCCCGCCACTTTGCAGACACTGGAGTGCGGCGGACTGTCGATCAGCCATGCCCCGGCAGACGGCTTTCGGACCAGAACCGCTGACATCAGCCTGAGAGGCGTCTAATCTTTCTGCTTGGCGCCGGCGCTCTTGCCGTCGGAACTCTTCGAACGCTCCTCGAAACGCGCCGCACCCTTTTTCAGGGGATGGCCGGTTTCGGCCTCGGTCTTGCGCTCATCCCTCGCCGCCGCCTGTTTCAATCCCTTGGCCGCCTGCTTGCCCTTTGCGGTCGGTGCCTGTTCCACGCCCATCGCTTCCTCCCTTGCCGCGCGACTTGCGCGGGTGTCAGAAGCAACGTGCTTAGCGTGCGAGGGTTCCGGGAGGCCTGGGGAAATCCGGTGGCGGTTCGGTTCAGCGCGCCGTCATCGCCTTGCGGAAGGCTTCCAGCGTCTCGGCGCTGACATGGTGCTCGATGCCCTCGGCGTCGATGCGGGCCGTTTCGGCACTGACACCGAGCGAGCGCAAGAAAGCTTCCACCGTCTGGTGGCGGATGCGGCTTTCCTCCGCGACCTTGCGGCCGGCATCGGTCAGGAACACGCCGCGATAGGGTTTTCGCGACACCAAACCGTCGGCACACAGCCTGGTCAGCATCTTGGCCACCGTCGGTTGGGCGACCCCAAGCCGTGCGGCGATGTCGACCTGGCGCGCCTCGTTGCCGTCTTCGATCAGGTCGGCGATCAGCTCGACATAATCCTCGACCAACGCACTGCGGCGCGCTTCACGCTGCTGCCGGAAGCCCTCCGAATGAATTTCGGCGTCGAGCAGCGGCTCGCGCGGAACTGGTCTGTTCTTCAGCACCAATACGCGCTCCTCCCAGGACTATTTGCCATCCATGCTTTCATAGCACGGGCTCTGATTCTTCGGGCCGTTTATTTGCATTCCGCAACAGGTGCAACCCGGGCTTCCGATTGCGGGTTTCGCCCGATAACCGCTGGCAGAACAAAAAGCACTGACAATGAAATATAGCATATTGCATAATGTTGAGCCATGGCATAGCTTAAGGCAACGTTGTCCAGTCTCGCGGAAAGCCCTCCTTGATGTCTGAAGCCGAAGCCAAAGCCTCCCGTTCCTCATGGCGGTTCGCCAGGCCCGACGAGGACGAGCAGCCCAGCCTGCGCGAAGTCAATTCCTCCATCGCCGTGCCGAATTCGGGCGTCTGGTTCCGTCGCCTGTTCGCCTTCATGGGTCCCGGTTACATGGTCTCGGTCGGCTATATGGACCCAGGCAACTGGGCGACGGACCTCGCCGGCGGCGCGCAGTTCGGCTACACGCTGCTGTTCATCATCATGCTGTCCAACCTGATGGCAATCCTTTTGCAGGCGCTGGCGGCACGGCTCGGCATCGCCACCGGCCGCGACCTCGCCCAGGCCTGCCGCGCCTACTACCCCCGGCCGGTCAATTTCGTGCTGTGGATCGCCTGCGAACTGGCCATCATCGCCTGCGATCTGGCCGAAGTCATCGGCACCGCGATCGCGCTGCAACTTCTGTTCGGCATTCCGCTGATCGGCGGCGCCATGCTGACGGCGCTCGATGCCTTCCTCGTGCTGCTGCTGATGAACAAGGGTTTTCGCTATCTCGAAGCCTTCGTCATCGCGCTGCTGATCATCATCTTCAGCTGCTTTGCCATCCAGATCTTCGTCGCCGCCCCGCCGGCCGGCTCGATCCTGCATGCCATGTTCGTGCCGTCGTCGGAAATCGTCACCAATCCGGCGATGCTCTACATCGCCATCGGCATCATCGGCGCCACCGTCATGCCGCATAATCTCTATCTGCATTCTTCGATCGTGCAGACCCGCGCCTATGAACGTACCGACAAGGGCAAGCGCGATGCCATCAAATGGGCAACGACGGACTCGACCATCGCCCTGATGCTGGCGCTGTTCGTCAACGCCTCGATCCTGATCGTGTCTGCGGTCGCCTTCCATAACACCGGCCATCAGGATGTCGCAGAGATCGGCCAGGCCTTCGAGCTATTGTCGCCGCTTCTGGGCCTCAGCATCGCCTCGATCCTGTTCGCGGTGGCGCTGCTGGCTTCCGGCCTGAACTCGACGGTGACCGCGACGCTTGCCGGCCAGATTGTGATGGAGGGCTTCCTGCGCCTGCGCATTCCCAACTGGGCGCGCCGGCTCTTGACACGCGGCCTGGCCATCATCCCGGTGGTGATCGTCACCGCGCTCTATGGCGAGAAGGGCACCGGCCAGTTGCTGGTGTTCAGCCAGGTGATCCTGTCGATGCAACTGCCCTTCGCGGTCATTCCGCTGGTGCAGTTCGTCTCCGACAAGAAGAAGATGGGCAACCTCGCCATTCCGCGCGGCGTCGCAGCCCTTGCCTGGGTGGTCGCGGCGATCATCCTGATGCTCAACTTCAAGCTGCTCTACGACACCATGTTCGGGGTCGGCTGAGCTCCGTCCCGCCGGGAAACCGGCTACCCCCCTCCGCGCAAACGGTAGTCTCGCGACAGATCGGAAATCCGCGCTATGTTCTCCGGCACCATGACCCGGATTGAAGACGCCAGGAAATTCTACGCGCGGCTGATGGCCGCCAATGCCGGCTCGCCCGACCCACGCCTGGAAGCGGTTTTCGCCGAGGTGCCGCGCGAAGCGTTTCTCGGTCCCGGACCGTGGACGATCATCGCCGGCAACGGCAAGGTCACGACGCCAAGCGCCGATCCGGCGCACATCTACCAGAACGTGCTGGTGGCGCTCGATGACGATAAGGGCATCAACAATGGCGAGCCCTTCCTGCATGCCATGTGGATTGGAAAGCTTGAACCGAAACCCGGTGAGGCGGTCTGCCATATCGGCGCCGGCACCGGCTACTACACCGCCGTGCTGGCCAGGCTGGTTTCGCCAGGCGGCACCGTCACCGCTTTCGAACTCGACGAGAAGCTGGCCGATCTCGCGCGACAAAATCTCGAAGCCTATGGCAATGCGGCGGTGGTCCATGGCAATGCCGTGACGACGCCGTTGCCACCATCCGACATCATCTATGTCAATGCCGGGGTCGTAGCGCCGCCGGCCGGATGGCTGAAGGCGCTGCGGCCCGGCGGCCGCATGATCTTTCCCTGGCGGCCGGCCGAGCGCGTCCCGCTGGCGGTGATGGTGACCCGCACGCAAAAAGGCTTCACCTGCGATCCGTTCATGCGGTCGTGGTTCATTCCCTGTGTCGGCGCCTCGGTCGCGGACTCCGATGCAACGATCCCCACCCGGGAGCAGGCCGCGCGCAGCCGCTCGATCTGGCTGGTGCAGGACAAGGCGCCGGACGACACCGCCACCGCCATACCGGCGGATGTCTGGTTTTCATCGCAAAATATCGAAGCCGGACCTCGCAAATGACAGCGGTTTGCCAAAATTTCTTATGTCCTGTCGGACCGGTGGCTCGCCGACCGTCCTTGGGCTGAAGTCCGGCCACCGACGGCGTGGATCGAAGAACGGGAGCATTGGAATGAGAAAGATCATCTCTGCGACATTCGTCAGCCTCGACGGCGTCATGCAGGCGCCCGGCGGCCCGGAAGAGGACCCGGTCGGCGGCTTCAAGTTCGGCGGCTGGACCTTCCATTACTTCGACGAGGCGGGGGGCGCGGCGATGGATGAACTGTTCTCCAAGCCTTTCGCCCTGCTGCTCGGCCGCAGAACCTACGACATCTTCGCCGCCTACTGGCCGTATCAGAAAGATCCGATCGCGGATGCCTTCAACCCCGCGACCAAATATGTCGCGACGCATCGGCCCGACACCGTCACCTGGCAGAACACGCAATCGCTTGGGCCGGATATCGTCGCGACATTGCGCCGCCTCAAGCAGGAGGATGGACCTGACCTGCTCATCCAGGGATCTGGCGATCTGATCCAGACCTTGCTCGCCAACGGGCTGATCGACGAGATCCGGCTGATGATCTTCCCGCTGTTGCTGGGCAAGGGCAAGCGGCTGTTCGGCGATGTCGCGATGCCGGCCGCCTTCAAGCTTGTCAAGTCGCAGACCACCAGCACCGGCGTCATCATGGCGACCTACGAACGATCAGGCGAGATCAAAGTTGGGTCGTTTGTCACAGGCGAGCCATCCGATGCCGAACTCGAACGGCGGAAGAACTGGAAGTAGCATTGCAGAAGCTGGGTTTCCTCTCCCCACAATGAAAGATGAACCCCACGCCGTCGAGCTTCGCTCGACACCTCCCCCGATCGACGGGTAGAGGAACCCAAGTTCTGAGAAGCTTCAAGCCGCCTGCGGCCGTCGTGCCAACCCATTGCGGATATGGCGTGCGAATTCCTGCGCCGCCGGCCCTACCCCATGCCTCGGCAGATGCAGGTTGATGGCAAAATTCGGCAGCGGCGGCAGGCCGGAATCCGATGGCAATATGTCGAGATCTGCCGGCACCGTGGAGGCCAGCCAGGCGGTGACGGCGAGGTCGGAGCGCACCGTCGCCGTCGTCGCGTCGATGTTGCCGTTCTCGAACACGGTGCGCCACTCCAGCCCATGCTCACCGAGCGCCGCCAGCACCGCCGGACGGAAGGCGCAGGTGTCGGCGACGATCGAGACCGGCAGCGGCCGCTTGGCGCGGGCAATGCCGCCCTTGGCACCGACCCAGACCAGCCGGTCGATGGCAAGGCATTCGCCCGCCGACGGGCCGACGCGTTCCTCGATCACCGCAAGGTCGATGGTCCCGGCCGCAAGGGCAGCAGTCAGTTCCGGCGACGAGGCGCAGACCAGCGATATCTCGACTTGCGGATAGGTCTCGGCATAGGTCTTCAGCACCGGCGCCAGCAAGGTGCCGACAAGGTCATAGGGCACGCCGAGCCGCACCTGGCCAGCCACCGGTGTTCCAGCCATCTCGGCCCAAATCTCGTCATTCAAGGCCAGCAGCCGCTTTCCCTTGCCGAACAGTTGTTCACCGGCGCGCGTCAGCCGCAAGCCGCGCCGGTCACGCTCAAAGAGGCTCGAGCCAAACGCCTCCTCCAGCCGCTTGACCTGCTGGCTGACAGCACCTTGCGTCAGGTGCAGCGCATTGGCCGCCGCCGTCATGCTGGCCTTGTCGGCGACGGTGATGAAGGTGCGGATCAGCGCCAGGTCGAGATTTCGGATCATGATGGGCATTATCCATCCTAATGCTGACCATAGCAAACATTTCATTTACTGAAGTTCGCGCGCGGCTACGATCGCGGCCCTCTCACAGAGGACGCCCCATGCTCGAGCCCATCATCCCGCTCATCCTGTTTGCGATCGTTGCCACCACCACGCCCGGCATCGCCACCACCCTGTCGACGGCGTCCGGCGCCCAATTCGGCTTTCGCCGTTCCGTGCCTCTACTGGTCGGCAGCGCTGCCGGCCTCGCCACCGTCACGGGTGCCGCCGCCGCCGGGCTCGCCGGCCTGCTGCTCGCCATGCCTTCGCTGCAACTGGCGATGAAGGTCATCGGCTCGCTCTATCTCATCTGGCTGGCGATCAAGATCGGCCGCAGCGGACCGCCCAATCTGGATGTGACCATGACTAGGCCGAACAGCTTTCTCGGCGGCGCCGGCATTCAATGGATGAACCCGAAAGGCTGGGCGATGGGACTGGGCGCCGCGGCCTCGTTCGCGGCATTGGCCAGCGGTCCGATGCAACTCGCGCTGCTGCTCGGCGCCACCTTCGGCCTCGCGGCGGCCGCCTCGCTTTCACTGTGGTGCGTGGCCGGCATGGTGCTGGCGCGGCTGCTGAAAACCGAATGGCAATGGCGCGCGCTCAACATCGTGCTGGCACTGGTGCTGGCCGCCTCGATCATCCCGATGTGGCGGACGGCGTGATGCGCTCAAGCCAAATCCGCGCCAATACCCCACCCACCCGGACCTTCGGTCCGACCTCCCCGCAAGGGGGAGGTAGGGAGTCCAGCTTTTTTGCACCCCCACAAGACCATTGTCGCATGGGCGGACGAGGCGCTTCTTCACCCTACCCGTTGTGGGGGTCCGAAGGACGGGCGAGACCCGTGGCTCGCCCCGGCAAGTCGCTGCGAAGCACCAGGGTGGGGTACTGGTTCGCGAAGCGAACCAGCCTTGCCAGATCAAGCCGCGTAGCGGGCCGCCGGCTTGTCGGCGTGCAGGCTGCCATAGAAGGCTTGCCGGGCGCCGAGGAAAATGTCCAGCTTGGCCGGCTCGGCGAGCGCCGGCACGGTGACGGCTTCACCCCTGGCAAGGCCGACAAGGGCCGCATCGACCATATCGTCGGCGCTCATGACGATTTCCTTCGGAAGCTGGTCTATATCGCTGCCGGCAAGCTCCCAGAAATCGGTCCGTGTCGCGCCCGGCAGCACCACCTGCACCTGCACCTCGGTACCGTCGACCTCGCGATGCAGAGCCTCGGTGAAGTTGACGACATAGGCCTTGGTGCCGCTGTAGATGCCGCCGAACGAGGTCTCATAGGCGAGCACCGAAGCGATGTTGACGACCGCACCTCGGTTGCGTGCCAAAAACCCCGGCAGCACGGCACGGGTCAGCCGCGTCAAGGCGATGACATTGACCTTGATCATGCGCTCTGCCGCGTCGGCGTCGGCGGTTGCCACCACGGACTGGCCGCCAAGGCCGGCATTGTTGACCAGCAGCGTCACGCTGTCGTCGGCAGTTACAGCCTGTTCGACGCGGCGGACGTCGTCGTCGTCGGCAAGATCGGCGCTGATCACACTGACGTTGCCGCTATAGGTCTGGCGCAGCTTCCCGGCCAGTTCCTCCAGCCGGTCGGCGCGCCGCGCCACCAGCACCAGATCGTAGCCCTGCCCCGCCAGCCGGTCGGCATAGACCGCGCCGATGCCCGACGAAGCACCGGTGATGACCGCCGTGCCCTTGTTGCTCTGTCCACTCATTGTCCTGTTCCTTCTTCGACTGATCTGGTTCGTTTCGACTGACCCGGCGCCGCGGCATCTGCCGCGCTTGCCGGAAAGTCGCTTGATTTGAATTAGTGGCATATGCCACTAACCGTGAAGTAGGCTTATGCCACTATCTTGTCAATGATAAGGACGGGGATTATTTGAGGGCAGCAGCCAGGCCTCATTCGCCGGCGCCAAGGACCATCATGTCAAAGGACAACTTGCCCGGCCTCACGCTCTGCAACAATGCCGCGCTGCGCCGCGCGGCGCGCAAGCTCGGCAAGTTTTATGATGATGTGGTGGAGCCATCAGGCCTCAAGGCGACGCAGCAGGGCCTGCTCTACCAGATCCATATCGGCGACGAGCCGGCGATGGGCGCCATCGCCGCGTCGCTGATCATGGACCTGTCGGCGCTCGGCCACACGCTGAAACCACTGATCCGCGACGGCTATGTCGAGACCTTCGCCGATCCGGAGGACCGCCGCGTCAAGCGTGTGCGGCTGACCCCGCAAGGGTTGGCCAAGCTCGAGGCAGCGATGAAACTGTGGCAAATCGCCCAGCAGCGTTTCGAGGATGTCGTCGGCAGGGACAAGGCTGAAAAGCTGCGCGCGGCGCTGGATGACATCGCTGCGATGGATTTTGATCTGCCGCCGGCCTGAGATGGCCGGCAGCGAGCTTTCAAGTCCTGAACCTATTCCGCAGGCACTGCGGCCGGTTTCGTCAGCCGCCCGGCCAGCACGATGCCAAGCCCGATGATCGGGAAGATCGCGGCGACCAGGCCGAGATCGGCCGGCGCGCCGTAGCGCAGCACGGCACCACCGACCACGGCACCCAGCGCCACGCCGAGGTAGAGCGCCGATGCGTTGAGCGACAGCACGATCGGGGCGGCATCGGGCGCCAGCTTGATGATGCGGCTCGCCTGCGCCGGAGGGAACGCCCAGCCGACGATGCCCCACGGCACCATCATCGCCATCAGCGCCGGCCCGGCAATATGGTGCGGCAGGAAGGTCGGGATGACCGACAGCAGGACCAGCATGCCGGCGCTCAGCACCAGCGACCAGCCAACGGTGCGGGTCGCGCCGAACCGGTCGGCGGCCTGGCCGCCGCCAATGTTGCCGATGACGGCACCGACGCCGAAGGCGAGCAGCATGCCGGGCAGCGCGATCTGGCTGAGCCCGCCACCTTCGATGGCGAGCGGCGCGACATAGGCAAAGACGGTGAAGGCGCCGATCAGCGCCAGCACTGTCGTCAACAGGATCGGCATCACGCCGGGACGCAGCGCTGCCGCCAGCCTGCGCTTCAAGGGCAGCCTGGTGCCAACGATGCCCCGCGGCAGCCGGTACCAAAGGATCGCGCCCGCAAGTGCGCCAAGGCCGGCGATGGCAAAAAAGGTGCCGCGCCAGCCGGCAACGGTGGCAACGAGCGCGCCCAGTGGCGCACCCAAGGCAACGGCCACGGTGGTGCCGCCGACGACGACGGCGATGGCACGCGCCCGGTGATGATCATCGACCAGCGCCACTGCGGTGCCTTGCGCGGTCGCGGCGAACAGGCCCGACGACAGCGCCATGACGATGCGGGCGATCAGCAGCAGTTCGAAGGAGGAACTCAAGGCGGCCGCGATGTTGCCGATAACGAAGAACACCAGCGTCCACAGGATGACGCGGCGCCGGTCCCATTCGCCCGTCAGCGTCGCCAGGATCGGCGTGCCGATCGCATAAGCGAGTGCGAAGGCGGTGATCAGCGTGCCGGCCAGCGGAATGGAGATGCCGGCATCCGCCGCGATGTCGGGCAGAAGGCTGGAGATGACGAAGCCTTCGGTCGAGATCGTGAACGATCCGAGCGCGAGCCAGAAAAGGCGCTTGTCCATGGCGGGATGTCCTTAGTTCAAAAGTTATTGAACAATTGGACATAATAGGGCATCATGTCAATGAAGCCAGGGAAAAATAGCTGAACCTTCCTGACAGCCCTGTGTCAGCACAGGTCGGCGCGAGACAGAGGAAGGCCGCGTGCGGGCCAACAATGATGGATGCGTTGAAATCGGAGCCGACTGTGCTTAGTTTCGAGCCATGACCTTGCCACACCCCAATACGGACCAGATCAGCCTGCCGATCGTGCTTGGCGTGCTCGGCGACCCGACCCGGCTCGCCATCGTGCGCTATCTCGCCAGCAAGCAGGGCGTGCCGCTGAACTGCAGCCAGTTCCTCGATTTCGGCTCGAAGACCAATCTGAGCTATCACCTGGCCAAATTGCGCGAGGCCGGCGTCACCCGCGCCGAGGTGGTCGGCACCAACCGCATGATCACACTGCGCCGCGCCGATCTCGACACCCGCTTCCCCGGCCTGCTCGACAGCGTCATCGCCGCCGCCGGTGCCGATCCGGCACTGCCTGCGGTCGGCGGCCACGACATCGAAATCCACGCCAGACCTTGAAGGACTTGGGCTCCTCGCCCCACGGATGTGGGGAAAAGGAAAACTGTGTCACACAGGAGCCTCCCGAAAATGCGCATCGCCGTCCTCGCCGATATCCACGGCAATGTGCTGGCGCTCGACGCCGTGCTTGACGACCTGCGCCGGCGCGGCGGCGCCGACCTGACCGTCAATCTCGGCGACAGCGTGTCCGGCCCGTTGTGGCCGCGCGAGACGTTTGCGCGGTTGGAGGCGCTGAACCTGCCGACGGTGCGCGGCAACCACGACCGCCGTGTCGCCGCCGACCCCGCTGATGACACCATGTGGCCCTCCGACGTCTATGCGCAGGAGCGGCTGACCGAGGCACAGCGCCAGGTGCTTTTCGCCCAGCCGCTGACACTGGAGATCGCACCAGGAATCATCGCTTTCCACGCCCGTCCCGACCATGACGAGAAATATCTTGCCGACACCATCGTCAATGGCCAGTTGGTGCGCGCGCCGCTGACGGCGATCCGACGTCGGCTGAAGGCGCTCGACCCGGCTTGCCGCATCGCGCTGTGCGGCCACAGCCACCGCGCGGAACTGATCCGCGTCCCCGATGGTCCCGTCATCTTCAATCCGGGCAGCATCGGGTGCCCTGCCTATGACGATTCCACGCCGCCGACGCATGTCTCCGAGCAGGGCTCGCCGCATGCGCGCTATGGAATCGTCATCTTGGGCAGCAACGGCCAGCGCGACCGCTTCGAGGCCATCGCCGTCGACTACGACCATGAGGCGGCCGCTAGGCAGGCCGAACAGGCGGGCCGGCCGGAATGGGCTCACGCGCTCAGAACCGGGTTCATGCCCATGCCCGGCTGAACGCCCTTCGTTCATGCCGTCCAGAGTTGGCTTACGGCCTGGCGGACCGGGTTGAGACTGGCGAAACGGCGACCCGAATTTTCGG
>NZ_JAIUGZ010000028.1:0-61431 GCF_020164875.1 Mesorhizobium sp. CO1-1-8
GGCCGAAGCTGCTTTTGCTCGACGAGCCGTCGCTGGGCCTTGCGCCGCTGATCGTCAAGCAGATCTTCGACGCCATCTGCGAGCTCAACAAGACGGAGGGGCTGACCGTGTTCTTGGTCGAGCAGAATGCGTTCGGGGCGCTGAAGCTCGCCACGCGCGGCTATGTCATGGTCAACGGCAATGTCACGATGAGCGGCACCGGCAAGGAACTGCTCGCCAATCCCGAAGTGCGCGCCGCCTATCTCGAAGGCGGACATCACTGAGTTCAGGAGTCCTTACCATGCAAGGCATTCTCTACGAGGAACCCTCGATCTGGCAGCTCCTCTTCGTCACCTGCTTGCTGGGCGGCTGGGCGGCCTGGATGACGGGCAAGGCCAGCGCTGAGACATGGCGCAGTTTTATGCAGCTGTTCGCCTATATGCTCGGGCTCGGCATCGCGATCCGCTTCATCCATCACGCGCTGTTCGGCGGCACTATGTTCTCGCTGCACTACTATATCGTCGACACCATCGTGCTGATGATACTGGGCTTCGTCGGCTATCAATACACACGAACCAACCAGATGGTCACACAGTATGATTGGCTGTACGAAAGAGCTTCAATCTTGAGCTGGAGACGCGTCAAATCCTAGGGCCGCTCCTTCGCGCGCAGCGCGAGGCCCTGTTTCGAGGCGCACCGCCGGAAGGCGATGCGCCTTTTTCGCTTTCGGCCGGCATTCCTGCTCGATCGGTAATATCAGGGTGAAGGAATTTCAATTGATTGGAATGGAGGGCCGCGCTCCTATTGGCCAGCGATCGTGATGAAGCGTTTGGAAAAGACGTGACCTGGGCCGAGGCCCGGCAGAGCGAAGAATAAACAAACCGGCAGCGCGGCATCGCAGTTCTGACGAAATGGGAGAACCTCATGTCCAAATTCCTGTCAAAGGGTCTTGCCTCGCCGCTGGCCTTGCTTGCCGGCCTCGCACTCGCAGGTCTTGTTTTTGCCATGCCCGCGTCGGCTGACGGTGCAGGCGTCAAGATCGGTGTTGCCGCCCCTTTCACCGGCTCGAGCGCCCCTTGGGGCGAACAGTTCAAGCGCGGCACCGAAATGGCCGTCAAGGATTTCAACGCCGCCGGCGGAGCCGCGGGCCAGCAATTGTCGTACGAGATCGGTGACGATGTCGCCGATCCGAAAGCCGGCGTCTCGGTCGCCAACAAGTTCGTCGCCGACGGCGTCAAATGGGTGATCGGACACGTCAACTCAGGCGTTTCCATTCCGGCGTCCGACGTCTATGCGGAGAACGGCATAATCCAGATCACGCCGGCATCGACCAATCCGACCTTCACCGATCGCGGCCTGTGGAACACCTTCCGCACAACGGGTCGTGACGATCAACAAGGCGCGGTGGCGGCTGCCTACCTCGTGAAGCATTTCCAGGGCAAGCGCGTCGCCATCGTCCACGACAAGACCCCTTTCGGTGAAGGACTGGCACAGATCGTCAAGAAAGGTATCAACGACAAGGGCATTAGCGAGGTTGTGTTCGAAGGCATCAACATCGGCGAGAAGGACTACTCAGCCTTGGTGACCAAGCTGAAGGAAGCCGACGTCGACGTGCTCTATTACGGCGGCGTTTACACGGAGGCCGGTCTGATCATCCGGCAGATGCGTGATCAGGGCGTCCAAGCGCCACTGATGGGTGGTGACGGCTTGGTGACCACCGATTTCGGCGCCATCGCCGGTCCCGGCGGTGCCGGAACATTGATGACGTACACGCCTGATCCTCGCGAGAATCCGGAGGCCAAGCAGATTGTCGAGCGGATGCGCGCGGCGGGATTTGAACCGGAGGCATTCACCGTGAAATGCTACGCTTCGGTCCAGATATTGGTGCAGTCAGCCAACGCCATCCAATCGACGGATCCGGAAAAGATCGCGGAATACATGCACTCCGGGCATGTATTCGATACCGTCATCGGCAAGATCTCATACGACAAGCGCGGCGACATGGTTGAAGCGAACTACGTCATGTATGTCTGGAAGCCGACGGCTTCCGGCGGTCTCGACTACGCCGGCAATGAATTGACCGACTGACCTTGGCCTGCCGGACCGGACGCTTCTTCCTGGCCCGGCACGAGTGCTACATCGCCTAGTGCATAAAGCCACATACTCCCTCCCAGCAATGGGAGGGAATTTGCTTTGATCGCCCTTCGTTGCCTATCTTCAGGCACTGTTATAAATATATGACATACCAACGGGGCGCCGAGGATCCTTCACTGGAGCACTTGCTGAAACGACTGGCCTTTCGCCATTTGCGACTGGTCATCAAGATTGCCGAGGAGCGTAATCTTGTCGGCGCGGCCAAGCGGCTGAACATGACGCAGCCGGCGGTGACCAAGGCGCTGCGTGAAATCGAGTCCATGCTGGGCGTCGACCTCTTTGAGCGCACCAACCGGGGTGTGATCCCGACCATCTATGGCGAGGCACTCGTGGCTCATGCCCGCCTGGTCTTGACCGATCTCAGTCGTGCCGCGGAGGAGATCAGTGATCTCCGCGACGGCACTGGCGGCCGGATCGCGGTCGGAACCTTGCTTGCGGCATCGGCCAGTCTGCTGCCCGACGCTATCGTCAAGTTGAAGAAGGAGCGGCCGAAACTCGCCATTTCTATCAAGGAAGGCACCAACGACCTGCTGCTACCGGGATTGCGCCAGGGGGAACTGGATTTGGTGCTAGGACGATTGCCGCAGATATGGGACTGCGAAGGTCTCGAGCAGGAAACGCTGTTTCAGGATGCGGGATGCATCGTCGTCCGCGCAGGGCATCCGCTTATCGGCCGAAACTATCTCGGCTTGCACGACCTTCTGGCCCTGGACTGGATATTGCCGCGCCAGCAGACGACACTACGGCGGCAGATCGACCTGGCTTTCTTCGACCAGGGCCTGGCGCCGCCTTCGAATGCGGTGGAATCGGTCTCGCTTCTGACCAACAGGGCACTGATCTTCGACTCCGGCTATGTGTCGGTCTGGCCGTGGCAGGTTGCCCAGCGCGAATTGCAGACCGGCCGCATCGCGATCCTGCCCGTGCGGCTCAGACCGACGGAAGGTCCGGTCGGCATCACCACAAGGCTTGGCGCGCGCCTGTCGCCCGCGGCCAAGATGCTGGTGACCATGTTGCGCAAGGTGGCTGGGGAGATCCCGGCATTTCCACTGCCGCAAGACCGTCCGGTTATACCGGCATAGCTTAAATTCAATAGCCCTTCGCCGACAGTCGTGCGATGTCCCTCGCGTTGGCGAGGCTGGCGCGATGGCGCAGTTCGAAGGCGCTCCCCTTGGTGCAGACACTTGTCCATCGCTTGACCATCCGCCATCTGCGCCTGATCGTGGCTATCGCCGAGCAGAACAGTCTCGTGGCCGCGGCCCAGCACCTTCACATGACCCAGTCCGCCGTGACGAAGGCGCTGCAGGAGGCGGAAGCCCTGCTCGGCATCACCTTGTTCGAACGAACCATCAAGGGTGCCATTCCAACCATTTTCGCGCACGGGTTGATTGTGCACGCCCGCCAGGTGTTCGCCCAATTGCAGCAGGCATCCACCGAGCTGGTCGAGCTTCTCGACGGAGCGAATGGCAGGGTGGCGATCGGAACGCAGTGGTCGGCCGCCGCCGAACTCGTTCCGAAGGCAATCCATCAGCTGCGCAGCACACGCCCGAAGCTTACCGTCTCGATTGTCGAGGGCACCAATGACGCGCTGATTCCAGAGTTGCATCTGGGTCAACTGGACATGATCGTGGGTCGCCTGCCAGGCATGCTCGAACGAGACGATGTTGCCCACGAGACATTGTTCGAGGACATGGCTTGTGTGGTTGTGAGGCACGGCCATCCTCTGGCCGATTGGCCTGATATCGGTCTTGCCGACGTGGAGAAGTCCGACTGGATACTCCCCAGGCGCGAGACGGTGTTGCGACGGCAGATCGACAAGGCATTTCGTGATGCCGGACTAGAAACGCCCGGCAACGCGATCGAGTCGGTGTCGCTGCTCACCAACAGCGAACTGCTGACGTCCTCGGACTATCTCGCGGTCTGGCCATGGCAAGTGGCGAATCGTGACGTCCTGTCTGGCCGCCTGATGGTGCTGCCGATCGTTATAGGCGAAACGATTAATTCGGTGGGCGTGACTGCCCGCACCGATGCGCCCATGGCGCCGGCCGCGAAGGCATTTCTCGAGACGCTTCGCAGCGTTGCCGCAACTATGGATGTCTGTCCGCTGCTTCCGGGCATTCGCGAAGGCAATAGCAGCGGGAACTAAACTCAATTGCCGCCACCCGGCCATGCATCTACCGATGGGAGCTGGACGGGCGGCCGGTCATCGGCGACCTTGTCGGGGAGGCCTTTCCATTGGTCGAAACCGAGGCCGGCTACCAAATTCTTGGCACCAATCACACCAGCTTTACGGTTTCCGACCTCGGTCGGTCGGTTGCCTTCTACCGGGATTGCCTCGGCTTCACGCTGACCTCGCGCGCCGGACGCGACCGGCGGATCATCGAGATCGTCGCTGGCGTGATCGGGGCCGACATCGAGGTCGCCTACCTGGCTGGAGCCGGTCATGTCGTCGAGTTGATCCAGTATTTATCCCCGGACGATCGACATCGTATTCAGTCCCGCCCTTGCGATACCGGTTTCGCGCACCTTGCCTTCGATGTGGTGAACATCGACGCCTTGATCGCCGCGGCGGGAGAACATGGCTTCCAGCCAGTGGCAAGCCCGGTGAAGATCGGGTCCGGCGGTCCGAATGGCGGCCGGTGGGTTTGCTATATGCGCGATCATGACGGTGTGACGATCGAGTTCATCGAAAGCCCGCGAAATGCCTGGCCGTCGCCTCCCAGCGGATCGGTACCCTGACACAGGAGGACCAGATGACAGAGGCTTCCCGAAACATCGCGGTCGTCACCGGCGGCGCCAGCGGCATCGGCGCCGCATGCTGCCGTGAGCTGGCCAGATGTGGTGCGCGCGTCATTGTTCTCGATCGCGACGGACAAGCGGCGGACGTGCTGGCCAAGGCGATCGACGGGCACGGTTGGTCTTGCGATATCGAAGACGAGAACGCGGTTAAGGCTGCCGCGGCTCAGATCGAGGACAGGTTCGGTGCGGTCGACATTCTCGTCAACTGTGCGGGCATCTTTCAGCAGCCATTGCCGCCAGAGACGCTCGATATAGCGCTGTGGGACAAGGTCATCGCCATCAATCAGCGCGGCACTTACGTTGCCTGTGTGGCCTTCGGCCGTCGCATGGCTGCCCATGGCGGTGGCAGCATCGTCAACATAGCATCGATCGCTGCCGAAGCATCGATGCCGTTGCACGCCTATTCGCCATCGAAGGCGGCGGTCGTGTCCATCACGCAATGCCTGGCTGCGGAATGGGGTCGCTCTGGTGTGAGGGTCAATGCGGTGTCGCCTGGGTATACGCTGACGCCAGCGCTTCAGCAGGCAATCGACAGGGGCGAGCGCGTCGCGGGCGCACTTGAAAATTCCGCGCTCGGCCGCATGGCGAGGCCAGAAGAGATAGCCAGCGTTGTTGCATTCCTCGCCGGGCCAGCGGCAAGCGCGGTCACCGGGGTGAACCTGCCGATCGATTGTGGTTGGCTGATCGCCCAGACCTGGGCCCCTTACGGCGGGGTAAGACGGGAGCGTGGCCCGGGCGCCCTTCCTGAAACGATATTCCGCCAGGAGATATCAGACTGAGCAATATTCCATTGCCAGACACGTCGGTTCTGAGGACCTTGCGCCATCCGGTCGTAGCCGCAGGATCATCTGAACTCGACGAGCGGGTGACCATCCGGTATCCGCGGAACATGATCAACGACGACCACATGTTGGAGGGAGGACTTCGGCAGCCTTTCGACATCGGGCACCGACGCTCCGCCGCATCTCTACTGGGAGACTTAATATGACCGACCTGTCTGGACGAATAGCACTCGTTACCGGAGGATCATCGGGTATCGGATTAGCCACGGTATGCAAGCTGAGGTCGCTGGGAGCGCATGTTGTGTCGGGTGATCTGACACCGTTCCCGGAGGCCCTGGACGCCGTCACCGGCGTTGTCGCGGATCTCTCCACCGCTGAGGGATGCGCGGCACTCGTCGACCGGGTTCGGGACGAGCACGGTCGGCTCGATGCGATCGTGAACAATGTTGGCATCGCCCCGACGCGCAACGGGTTCGAGACGATCACCGATGACGACTGGCTGCTGGTGTGGAACGTCAACGTGATGAGCGCGGTCCGAATTACGCGAGCGGGGATTGCGATGCTGCGGCAATCCGGCAATGGCTCGATCGTCATGACCTGTTCGTCCACCGCGCGTGTGGTCGATCCATATTTCGTCGACTATGCGGCAACCAAGGCTGGTCTGCTGGCGATCACGCGCGGTCTGGCCGAAGAACTCGGCGCTCACGGGATACGGGTCAACGCGGTCTCCCCTGGGTCGATCAGGACACCGCTGTGGGACAAGCCAGGAGGTTTCTCCGAGCAACTGGCGAAGCGCCTTGGCACCGATATCGAAACCGCGATCGAGCGCTATGTCCGCGACGAGCGGCGCATCACCCTGGGGAGGCCCGGTCGTGCCGCGGACGTGGCCAACACGATCGCATTCTTGGTCTCCGACGAGTCCTCCTACATCACGGGTGCCGATCTGCCCGTGAACGGCGGAAGCGTCAAACACATCTGACCCCAGCAACCCGAAGACCGACGAAGGAATCGCTATGACACATGCGGGACCCCGCACATTCGTGAATATCGACCCTGCGCACTGGGACAGCATGTACGCACTCAGCGCAACGCCCGCCGTCGTGACCACCGTCGATCTCGATGGAAACGTCAACGCTTCGGCTATGGGCGCGGTGGTGCGAATTGCGCATGACCCGGTTGCTGTCACGTTCACCATCGGGCTCGGCCGAGATACCGCCTACAATGTGTCCGCCACCGGAGAGTTCGTCGTCAACATTCCGTCGTTCTCGCCAAAAGATCTGCGCTCGATGTGCCTCACCGGCGCTGACCTCCCTGCCGGGAAGAACGAGTTGGACTATGCCGGTCTCACGGCCATGGACAGCAGGGTCGTCAAGCCGCCGCGCATCGCCGAATACGACCGCCACTTCGAATGCCGCGTCCTGTGGAACATGCAGTGGCGTGACCGGCTCACCATCGTCGGTGAGGTGGTGGCCGCATCCTGCTCATCGGACGTGATGGACGAGCACGGAAAACTCATCTGGGAGGTGGCCCGTCCAGCGACCTATTGCGGCGGCCCTTACGGCCTGACGTTCACGTCGTCCTTCGAGCGCACGACGGTGAAACTGGGATCCGAGGTCGACGACCTGATGTCCAGCCTTCGCCCCACCCCGCCGGGGTACGCGGGCGTCATGGGAAACCATGCCTCGGGCGAGAAACGCTAGGGTCAGCCTCGAACCATGACCCCAGCAGCGGAGAGTTGCCGAGGCGATGCTTTTAAAGGAGCAGTTGCGGTCGCGGCTCTTCATCTCGGATCTGGTTAGCATGCCAAACCAAGCAAATCGCTTCCGCAGGCACGCGAAGGCAGCGGCGTGCATAACGGCTGTCTGCCTGGCGCCGCATTCAGTCGTTCGTTACTCCATAGTGCGGTCCGATGCGTGGAAGACCATTCAGTGCCCAACCGCGATCGGTAGTCTGGAGCCTTCTTTCGTAAAATGCTGTTGTCGCGGCATGCGCGAGCGGGCCAGCCGAAATGTTCCAACGGACGAGACTTAGTCGACGACTTTCGATTGATAAGAACCGGCGCAACTCAGCTTCTCCTGCGGTCCGGCTACGCCATTCAAAATCGGTCGTCCCCACGTGTTACCATAGGGCCTGACGTGCTCCCCTGAATTGTCCTCGCTTTGAGGTTAGCCTGTTCCCCGGATGAGGAGACAGGCAATGAAACGATCGAGATTTTCTGACGAACAGATCATCGGCATTTTGAAGGAGCACCAGGCCGGGCTCTCGGCGATGGAGCTTTGCCGCAAATACGGCGTGAGCGACGCGACCTTCTACAAGTGGCGCTCAAATTATGGCGGCATGGATGTGTCGGAGGCGAAGCGGCTGAAGGCTCTTGAGGAGGAGAACGGCAAGCTGAAGCGTCTGCTGGCCGATGCGATGCTCGACGTCTCGACCTTGCGCGAGATGCTCGAAAAAACTTCTGACGCATGGGTCGAGGAGGACCGCCGTGACCTGGGCGATCGAGAACAAGGGCTATTCGCAGCGCCGGGCTTGTGGGCTCGTCGGTATGGAGCCGCAGGTTTACCGCTACCGTTCGAGCCGGCCGGACGATGCAGGCCTGCGCGAGCGGCTGCGGGAATTGGCCGCTGAACGCCGGCGCTTTGGCCACCGTCGGCTGCACCTGCTCTTGAAGCGCGAAGGCGTGGCGGTGAACTGGAAGAAGCTCTATCGCCTTTATCGCGAGGAGCGGCTGACGGTGCGCAAGCGAGGTGGCCGCAAGCGGGCCTTGGGCACCAGAGCGCCGATGGCAATCCCGCAGGGCGCCAACCAGCGCTGGAGCCTCGACTTCGTCTCCGACACGCTGACCGATGGCCGCCGCTTCCGGATCTCGTGCGTCGACGACTTCAGCCGGGAGTGTCTGGCGACGGCCGTCGATAAATCGATCTCAGGCGAGCGTGTCGGCTGCGAACTCGACATCATCGCCGAGCATCGCGGCTATCCCTGCATGATCGTGTCGGACAACGGCACCGAGTTGACCTCGAACGCCATCCTGGCGTGGCAGGAAGATCGGCGTGTCGAATGGCACTACATCGCGCCCGGCAAGCCGATGCAGAATGTCGTGGAAAGCTTCAACGGGAGGCTACGCGATGAGTGCCTCAATGAGCGGCTCTTCACCAGCTACCGGCATGCCCGCAACAGCATCGAAGAATGGAGGATCGACTACAATGTGAATCGCCCACATACGAGCCTCGATGGGCTCACCCCGATTGAATATGCAACCCGATCCGTCAAGGATCACAACGTGAACAGGGCTAACTTATAGACGCGGACAAAACGGGGAGGACGTCAGTCAAGTCTGTAACCACGTTCCCATGCAATCGGTGCGGTGAAAAGGTGCGGCTCTCCTGCAGCGCCAAGCTGGAGATTTTCAGGCTGGGGGGCCTCCAAATGAGGGCGGATTTAAGAGGAACCTAATATCCCCCAGCGACTTGTGTCAGGATGAGCACTCGCGGGGTCAATTCCTCGACAAGTGGCTGAACAGCAATGTGTCAGCCCTGGCGAGTTCAGACGTGATCTCGGTGGCGGAGGCTATCCAGAAGCTCTTCGCTGACGCGAAAACGATCGGCATCAGCAGCACCGAAAATCGAAGAAGAAACCGGCAGCGTATATGAAGCGGTGTTTGATGCTATCGTACACCATGACGCTGGGCTTCCGGAATGACCGGCTCGTTGCCATCTGCTGATTCATCGATCCATAGTCGTCCCGTACCGCCTGACGCGCAAGCGCTTCGACGAGCACGGCGAGGGCCGGGTGGATACTCTAGGGCGGGTTAGTTGGCTGCGTGATAACTTCAAATAGCTTCTGGACACTTCCAAAAGCCCAAATGATCATGCCATCCACCTGTTGGGATTAGCGGGCATTCAATGCTGGATTATCGGGCACAAACGAACTGCGGCGCTGGCTTCATTACTTCGGGCGCACAATCATCATGCTGCTTTGGCTGGGGGCTCGCAACCAGAGCGGAGGTGCCGCAATGTATCTAGCTGAGATTGCCGACTACCAAGCCAGGGGCGAGAAGTCGAGGGCCAGGATCCAGAGACAAGGACAAACCTATAACGGCCATAGGCTCTGGACCGAGCCTGAAGACGACGTGTGGCGCCGGCATCCTCGGCTTGATCGTAGGGGACATGCCGCACGACTTGACAGCGAACGCTGCGCTGCCCGACCGCCGCCAGACCATTTCGACGGCGACGGCCAACATGCCCAAGCCACAAGCAGGGCGACCAAGCGCGTCACGTCGATCGAGAAACCGATGCCAGGCATGAGGCTGATCACCGCCCAGCCAAACAGTAGGAAGCCGGCGATGACGCTCACGCGCCGAAGCCAGAAACGCTGCCCGGTCTCGCTTGCGACAGGAGTTGCCGTCAGCGTCTCATCCGACGTTCCGTTGCCCGCGCCGGCTAGTCCAAACAGCAACCTGGCAGTTGCGCGGACGACCCGCACGGCGATGAAGGCGAGCAGCAAGGTCAGCACGGTGCGGCGCAGCAAAGGCGGCCATTCGAACGCGAGGAACGAGCCGATGGCGGCCAGAGCAAATGTCAGCAAGGCAGCGACCTCGGACAGGATCGCCTGTCCGGGGTCAACTGTTCCGTTGGAACCGCCCGGCGCCAAACCCGCCGGACCAGCCACTCGGCGCCGAAGCCGACGACAGTCAATACTGCCAGGGTCAGGATCACCAGGCCGGGCCTGCCCGCACTCACGTCCTGCGAGAGGACGGCAGCGGCGTTAGCCAGCTCTGTTGCCGGTGGCGGTGCGTGGGGTTAGCAACGTCGCACAGGCCTTTGCCGCCAGAGCACAGCGCAGTGGTGCCGCCGGCATCATGCTGAACGTGGTGATCGTCAGAGGTGCCAGGGCAGCGGTGATTGGCGCCGCGGTCTGGCTGGCCTAGGTAGCTGCTCTGTTCCGGAGCTGCGTGAGTGACTTAGTGGCGGTCAATCGAGCTCGATCCAAGCTGGGGCATGGTCGCTTGGTTTCTCCCACCCGCGCAACTCGACGTCCACGCCGGCATTGCGGAGTTTGTCCGAAAGGGAAGGGCTAACAAGCAGATGGTCCATTCGAAGGCCGGAGCTTCGATCGTAACCACCCCGGTATGAGAAGTTCCAGTAGGTGTAAATGCCCTTCTCAGGATGGATGCGGCGGACGGCGTCTATCCAACCATTCCCAAGCATTTCGGCGTAGGCTTGCCGGCTCTCCGGAAAGTACACTGCGTCCCCTAGCCACCGTCGGGGCACCACGGCGTCGATTTCGGTCGGAACGATGTTATAGTCGCCGCAGAGAATGCTCATGGCGCCGTCTCCAAGCAACAGCTGGCCGTAGCTGATCAGGCGATCGAACCACCGGAGCTTGTAATCGAATTTTGGGCCTGGCGCGGGATTGCCGTTGGGCAAATAGAGACAACCCACAACAAGCCCATTCACCTCGGCCTCGATGTAGCGGCTGTGCGTGTCGTCTGGATCCCCGGGCAGCCCGCGTCGACGTTCTAGTGGTTCGGCCCCCCGAGCGAGAATAGCTACCCCGTTGTAAGATTTCTGGCCGTGCCAGATTGCACCGTAGCCGGCGCCCCTGATCGCGTCGGCAGGGAACTTCTCGTCAGACGTCTTGAGCTCCTGAAGGCAGACGATGTCGTACTGGGTTTCACCCAGCCACTTGAGCAGCACGGGCAGGCGGCCGTTGACGCCGTTCACGTTGAATGTTGCGATGCGAGTCATTGCATTTCCATGGCTAGGCCGCGCCTCTCAACGCCCGACCGGTCACTACGATCCCGGTCTCCGTGCAAGACCAGCTAATCCATCATCAATGCAACGGAGAACCTGCGCAGCAACAGCGTTTCGCCGTGATGCCGAAAGTCGTCTGCGTCGGCTATCTCTGTGCAAGCAGCCATGATCGCAGCCCGCTTCTCCCGGCCGCAGGTTTTCAAGCTGGCAAGTGATTTATCTATTGCCTCCGGCGACGGTCGCATGCGCTGCGCCCATCTCCGCAAACGTGCGGCCTCATCAAGGCTCAGTTTAATTCCTTCCGCGACACAGGTTGCCGTGCCATGGTCGATCATGATCTGCACCTCTTCGGGAGCCACATCGTGATCGGCGTTCGCAACCGCAGACAGCAGGACCAAGCCCCCGTCGCGAATAACGTTGCGAATTGTCCTCCATCTCCGGGCGCGCTGGCTGGCCTCAGTGTCCTGATTATTCTGCGGCTGGCAAACCAGCCCAAGTTCATTCCGATAAAAATCCGCCAACGGCTCTTGGACCACTCCGGCAGCATCGGTGATTGTCAAAATCCTGTCGATCCGAAATGATCGGAGCTGCTGTCGATCGTCAGTCTGGGCCAGCAGGCGCGGAGTGCCGTCCCGATTGTACTTGATTGACCAACAAGTCACGCGGCGAAGGCGACGACGGCCAGCCGGATCCTCATATTCGACGAAGAACGATCGAGGCGGCGTTCGAGAGGTCCGTTTCAATACGCGAGCCTTTCGCCGGGAATGTCGAGGTCTGTTGGAGCGTTTTGTCACCGCACCCATTGGTTCCGCTTCGTCAAACGATGGTGACAAACCTTTTGCTCCGCTAACGCGACCTCACCGGAAAGGTTCGCTCTAACAACCTTACCGATGCCGCCGGCTACGCCGTCTTTCGGGCAGCCGCTCGGAAAGGGTGGTCGATGGTGAAGCTGTCGGGCCGAATCCCGCGCTCAACCTGGCTCCAGGTTACAGGATGAGCGATTGGCAAGCCCGGTCGGGCTCGTGGGGAGAAGGCGCCCACCGCGGTGTTGCCGCGCCCGTTGCGAAGGTAGTCTAGAAAGATGCGGCCTCTTCGGGCTTCCGGCGCGGCGGACAGTAGATAACGATCGGGACGTGCATCGACGAGGCACTGGGCTAGTGACTTGGCAATTTGCCGGGCACTGTCGTGGGTCATCTTTGTCGCAAGCGGCGCCATCAGGTGAATGCCCTTGCCGCCGGTCACCTTCGGCCAGCTCTCCAGACCTGCCGATGCGATGATGTCGCGGAGCGCCAGGGCGGCCTCGATTACTTCCGCCCACTCGACGCCCTCGCCAGGATCGAGGTCCAGAACGACGCGATCAGCAAGCTCGATATCGTCAACGGTAGCGTTCCAGGGGTGCAGCTCCACGGCATCCATCTCGACCAATCCGAGCAACCCGGCAACGTCGTCCACCCACACGCGAACGCCTTCGCCCCCCTCGCGCTTCTGGACACGCAACTGATGCACGGCCGCGGGGATCCCCGGTAGCATTCCCTTGTGGTAGAAGGTGGCGCCCCACGTATGGCGGACCAGCTTCAACGGTCGCCCGCCGAGGTGGATCAATGCCTGGTCAGCAACCCGCTCCCAATAACGCACAAGCTGTTCCTTGGACGGCGAAACCGCATCGGGGAGCAATTGCAGGATGTTCTCGCGAGGAACTCCATGGTCCCGCTCCGCCTCTCGTCTCTTTGATGGAGCGGGCGGCTTTGCCGGGATCGACACGAGGTCTTCACGTAGGCCCTTGAACACTGCCTCGCGCAGGATGCCACGATCCGTGACGCCGCTGAACTGTACCTCGGCCAGGACGTCCGGCTTCACCCAGGTCGCTTTCGGTTTGTCGACGGCTATCGACAACGGCGACTTGTCAACGATCAATGGGTCAAGCCGCTCACGGACACGCCGCGCCGCCTCGAGGGTATATCCGCTCTGGGCCTTGCCGGCATAAAGCAACCGGTCGCGCTCGCGCCGGCCGATGTACAGCGATGCGATGCGGCGGGGCTGGGCGCCGAGCTTCTCGACGAAAGCAACAATGGGGAAAGTATCGCTCTTGATGCATTTCACCTTGAGCCAGCTCGGCTGGACACCGGAGCGGTAGGGGGCATTCGCTCGCTTGGATACGATGCCCTCCAAGCCCATCCGGCATGCATGTTCAAACACGTCGCTGCCGCTCACCTCCAGATGCTCTGCAAAGGTCAGTGTCGGCGCCGTTTCCTTTAGCAGCTTCTCGAGCGCGGCCTTCCGCTTCGCCAGTGGCTGCTGGCGAAGATCGCGCCCGTTGAGGTGCAGCAGGTCGAACGCATAGAAGATGATCTTCGGCGAGTTTGGGTTGCCCAATTCCCGTTCCAAGGCTTGGTAATCGGGCAGGCCAGTGTCGCCAAGGACGACAGCTTCCCCGTCGATGATTGCTGCCTTGGCCCTCAGGGCGGCCCCTGCTTGAACAATTCGTCGGTAACGATGCGACCAGTCGTAGCCACGGCGCGTGAAGGCCCGTGCTTTGCCGCGCTCGATGATCAGCTCGGTGCGGTAGCCGTCATACTTGATCTCGTGAAGCCAGTCGCTGCCCTCAGGCGCCTTCTCGACCAACGTGGGTGATTGAAACTCAATAAATGAAAGCTGGTCTGCGGCGTTACTCATGCACTGGCCACTCCCGGAACCCGACTCAAGCGGCAAGGCCAGCAATCGGTTCCGTGACATTTTAGCAAAATTGAATGTTTAGCAGAATGGGAACGACGAAAGCTGGGAATGGACGCTAGGCAATGGCTTTGAAGATCGGCGATGAAGTGACACTTACCGTGACAATCCTGAAGGTGCTGAACGACGGCATGTCGAACATAAGCATTCCTTCTTACAGCTTTCCCTTTTCGATCGACACACCGAAGAGAGCAAGGGCCGGCGAGAAGGTCGATATCACCGGCTTTGTGACCCGGATCGATGACGAGGTGGCAAAGTGACCGTCAGAATCGATGGCGGAGGGCTCGTTACTGTCGATGTCGAAACAGTGTCACAGGAGTCCGCGCCTTCGGTACGTCAGTCTCGATGACATGTTTTGCTGGTCCCATCCGCCCGGCGCTTCACTATCGACAATCACTTGCGGTGCGCCGCCTGCCTCAACGGATTGTGCTGTTTGCGGTCATCCTCAGGCAACCGAAAGAGTGGAACCGCCTCCGCCTCCCGTTCGTTGGCAATGCTGGCGGCGCTGTGCCCCGGAAACTTGTGGTCTGACCGGCGCCAGATCGGTTTTTCTGGTGTGCCGGCCGCTTTCCATCCCGCTTCGCATGCTCTAGCCTGAATAGATAGGCCAAGTCCGGAGCCGTCCATGTGCAACGACTACGAACAGCATATCGCCTGGGCTGAATATTGCCGGATGATGGCCTCGCTCGCTCTCGACATTCCAATCCACCAAACCGAACTCGATCTGCCTCAGGCGGACGACGTTCGTATCAATGATCCGGCGCCCATAATGCGCGGCGCCGGCGATGCCATCGAGCTTGCTTCGATGACGTTCGGGTTTCCGCCAACCGGACCAAAAGGCGGGCCTGTGTTCAACTTCCGCTCCGAAGGCCGGCAATTCGGCAACAGCAGACGTTGTCTCGTTCCAGCGTCCGCTTTCTTCGAATTCACAGGTACGAAATATCCGAAGGCGAAACATCGCTTCACGCTCAACGGCTCTCCGTTCATGGCGATCGCGGGGCTTTGGCGTGAAGCTGTCGGCAACAAGCCGCCGACTTTCACCATGCTGACGACCGATCCGGGGCCAGATGTCGCGCCATATCACAATCGACAGGTCGTAGTCCTTCAGCCTGAGAATTGGTCCGCCTGGATCAATCTGTCGAAGCCGGAAGCCGAACTGTTGCGGCCGCTTCCCGCCGGATCGCTCTCGGTGGAGACAGTTCGTCCCGAAAAGCTCGTGACTTAGCTGCGCAAAATGTGTGGTAGGCTGAGCGGCCCAAGATCGAGAACTGGCGCGTATTGGCCCGTGCGGCGCCAGACGCCCCGCACCTTTCCACCCTCCCGATCGCGCCTTGGATGGAACATCAGCCCCTCGAAATGCTCGCGGAACGCTGCTGCGGATGCAGCCTCGCTGAAGCAATGGAGTCGATAGGTTTCATATTTGCCGTTCAGCCATATCGCCTGCACATGCCGCGTCTGCTGTCGAAGCCCTCGTTCCTGGCAGAACTTCGCGATGACAGTGAAGTTCCGGTCCGTGCAAAGGTCATCCGGCAGCGCAACTTGGTGTGGCCAATCGCGGTCGATGACCGATGGCGTTGGTGAGGCCCGACTACGCTTGACCATTATTCGAAATGCATGGACTGGCCGCGCATCATTGCCAGCGTCAGCGCAATTGCAGGATTTGCCGGCGGCTTTTGCATATGCAAGGAGCCGTCAAAATTGCGCCACGCCGCCATTCGCAATTCATCATCGTCATCGCTGGCCCTCGGGTCGAAAACGTGGGCATCACAGGGGTCTGAGTCAATCTCGATTGTCCAGTCCCTGAGTGCCTTGCTAGCCATCTCCTCGACCTGGGCAAGGTCGCTGGTGAAGAAGGGGATACGGTCTCCCTCTTCCGAAAGCGGCTCAACCCCATCCAACGTCGGCCGCTCGGGCACCCAACCCAGAACGAAGGCAATATCGAAATCGATCTGGCGGTCTGGGCCAGCTGTAACCTCCAACCGCTTGACTACCTCAGCATAGAGCTGCTTCCGCTCTGGCCAGGTGTCTGGACTTGCTTCGGCTTGCAACTTCGTGTGGGGAACGTTGATCAGTTCCATGACCTGACGGCGCGGAATCTTGTCCTCCGGCCAGCCCGCACAACATGCCGCCGCCGCAGCCTCGTCGGCCTCCAGCCAAACTGCGGCCGCTCGGTCCTCGTCCTCCGTAGGCTTGTCGTCTTCGGGAAAGCCTTTGATGTCCCAGCCTTCCAACGCGAACAGTCCTTCCGCGCCCTGCAGGGCCGTAACGCCGGCGCGTGCAAACACGGCTTCGGCTGCGGCGAGGCCGCGTGCGAGCTCGTCGGGTGTTGCGTCCTCGATGTTCAAGCGAAGTTCCATGGTTCGCCTCCTATGGCTTAATCCTGCCAATGTGAACAAAATGAGAACAAAGAGTCAAGCGCCCTTGACGAGAGAGGAATATGTTCCTTATTTCAGCATGATTCGGAGCAGCAAGGGACCACGGCTTGGTGTCAATCACGCTGGCCGGCGAAGCTATGGCAAAGACGGCGGAAGACAATTTTCGGATCGAGGTCTGGGATCGCGAGGAGCAGGCTTTGGCCGAAACCATTTCGCGTTCGCCCGATTCAACGGTGAGCCAGGCGGCCTGGCAAGCCGCCATCCGGCGCCGGCCAGGCATGTTGCTGATCCACTACAACAGTCGACATGTGATGGAGAAAATCTTGACACCGGGCGAGGTGACGATCCCGCCACAGACCATCATCGACGGCAGCGTGCATGCTGGTCTCGATGTGTCGCTCGGCGATCTTCGTGAGTGGCATGTGTTGCGGGCATGGTGCAAATCCTGTTCGCACCATGCGACGGTGAAGCCTGCCGGGCTCATCAAGCGCTATGGAAAAGACGCTCTGTTCGGTTCGGTCGAGCGAGCGCTTTTCTGCACCAGTTGTGACCGGGGCGGGCCTGTCAGGTTGGAAATTCACAAGCTGCCACGCAATTGAGGGGGCGAAAGGGTGCAAGACTTGCACCTACCTCGGGCGTATCACCAAGGCACATATTCTTGCCGCCGTATGGGAGGCAGTGAGCGACGAGGCGGCCGAGAGGCTTGCCGCCTTGAAGAAGCAGCCGATGGCCGAAGCCGCCGAGCAGTTGCTGGCCGGAACAAGCTGGCTCCCGGCACTCATGCGCACAACGGAGCCCGCTGCGCTTGGAGAGCCGCGTGACGTGACCGGTGAGGCAGCGGCGGCAGCAGACGAACCGTCCGGGGTGGATTTTGAGCCTTCTCAGTGCGAGACGGACTTGGCCGCAACCGATAGCGGGAGCGTGGCCGAGCAAGGCGAACCGCTCCACATTGCAGCCGAGTAATAGGCAAAGGCCGGAGCTGCTTCGGCGGCTCCGGTTTAGTTGCTTTGACAGGCACTAAAAATTTCCCGGCCGCGCTTCCGCGCGGCCGGGACCTCGACAGCACGACACCATCAATCGGAACAACGAAAAGCCATTCCGAACGCGATACGTTTCAATCCCACGACGCGGCAGACTGCGGCGGACTTTCCCGCCGAAGCTCCGGCGAGGCACGCGCGCTTCACGGTTAGCTAATCACGCGGCAACGCTGCGGAGGATCATTTGGAATGCATCGTCCGCGCTCTGGTCTCGACCAGGCTCGCACAGACCGGAGCGACGACGGTCGGATATCCCGCTGGAGGGGGTGGCAGTCGTTGCATTGACACAAGTATCAATTTCCTTGCTGCATCGAATGCAAATGGGGTTCAGGCAAGGAGCGGTGAAAGTCTCGGCCTTCCATTCTCACCATCCTATTTTGCGGGGCAGGGATCCCTCCCTAGCCGTGAATTGGCTTCCTTACTGATCAATGTGCCCTCTGCGCTGTGAATCCGATGGACCGCCATTGTGACGGCTCCTCTTTCGTCTGCCGGCAAGCCACGCCCACGGCGTCCTCGAATGGATTGGGTCTGACCGAAGACCGGCTTCGCCTCGATCGTCTTCCCGCAACAGCGGCGCTGCGTTTTCTTCCCCTGTCCGCTGCGCGGCCATTCCTCGCAGTCCAAGAAAGCCTCGCCCCGCCGTCCTCCACTTCGTTTCAGCCCCTTCGGGATGCGGACCGATCGTCTCCAGTCTCAAGACCACCATCGAGGCCGCGATGGGCGCGGCTCGAGCAACAGAAGGAACACCGCAATGGCTACGATCGGCATCTTCACCAGCACCGCAAAGGGCTTCAAGGGCTCCGTCAAGACCCTCAATCTCAACGTCAAGGCCGTGGATTTCGTCCCCGCCGAGGGTGACAACGAAAAGGGTCCCGACTACCGCATCTTCGCCGGCGCCACCGAGTTCGGTGCGGCATGGAAGAAGACCTCGCGCGAGGGCCGCGACTACCACTCGGTCAAACTCGACGATCCGAGCTTCCCCGCTCCGATCTACTCGAGCCTGGTCGAGACCGAAACCCAGGGCGAGTTCTCGCTCATCTGGTCCCGCCGCGCCGCCGAGTGAAATCGGCTCAAACAAAAAAGAAACCCCGGCGCGCCGCGCCGGGGTTTCACCATGCTCGGTCCGCCACCGCCCAATCGTAACCAGTTCGATGGGGCAGGCTAGGCCTTGGCAGCAACTTTGCGTGTTTTCTTGACCGGCGACTTTGCAGTCGGCGAGGTTACGGTCGCGGCAGCAGCGCGAGGTGCCCGTTTGGCTGCTTCTGGCGCCGCAACCTTGCGTCCGAGCCCGGATGCTTTTGCCAGAACTGAGCGTGCGGCTGCGTAGTTCGGCGCCACCATCGGATAGTCTGCAGGCAGGCTCCACTTCTGCCGGTATTCCTCGGGGCTCAGATTGTAGTGGACTCCGATATGGCGTTTCAGGGACTTGAACTTTTTTCCGTCCTCGAGGCAGATGATGTAATCCGGCGTCACCGACTTCCTGATCGACACCGCCGGCTCCTGCTTGACCACAGATTCCGCCACTGGCGTGCCTATCCCTTGCAGAGCGGCATGAAGATCGCTGATCAGCTTCGGCAACTCGCCGACCGGCAGTGGATTGTTCGATACATAGGCGGAGACGATATCGGCAGCGATCGACACCATATCCGTTTGGCCGCCTTGTTCGGCTGAAATGGTCATGCAGTTAATCCCTTTTTGTCTTTTCGGACGCCTAAAGACGTGTGATTTACCCGTTCCGCCAATTTGGCAGATAGTCCGTTTTCTTTCTACAAATCACTCCATTCGCCAATCTCATTCGGCAAGCTTCGCTTTCATCGTTCTGATCGACTGCGGATAACCTTGGCGACCCATTGGGAAGCGAGGAACTTCCCCTCGCTTCCCCGCCATTGCCGCCTGTGCAGAGCAGGGCCGCCGGCTCGCAGAGCGGCTGACTGGGGTAATACTTGTATCAACCTCAATCCGCTCGCCGTGCAGCCCGGTTTAGCACAGCTCTTGGCTCGGTACGGCTTAGTGTGGTGCGCCACCGGCCAGCAGATAGCGATAGACGCAGGGTTCCAGAAGACTGTGGAAGACCGCCGCAAAGCGACCATCGGTTAGCGCTCGGCGAGAGCAAAATCCGCACAGACGCCTCTGAACCCATCGCTCGGTCAATCAGGTCGCCAGCCGGTGCGCGCGCCTGCCTCCTGCACTGGAGGACGGCATGAGCGAGCTCACGCATGTCGAACTGCTCTGGCTGAAGAAGCGGATCGAGAACTACCTCCGCTTCGGCAAAACCGTCGACAACAGGATCATCGACAAAAGCCGCGCGTCGTCGCGTTTGCACCTATGGGCATCTTCGCCTTCGTTCGATGGAGGGCCAACGATTTCGGCACCATCGCTTCGCGTATCGACATTCTGCGCGCCGTCGTCCCGGGCAAGCGCTGCTCGACGATCGCCTATGTGCGGCCCGGCGCCGACATCCTGCTGACCGCCATTGGCTGGCCGAAGGTCGAGAGAGTGCTCGAGATCATCGATGCCGTCGAAGCGCTCGACATTGACGCGATAGATGTTCCACCGGAGTATTGGCGGCACGTCCATAGCCGGCTCGCCGCGCGGGAAAGTCCTCGGCCCTACACACGGCAGCGGCATCAAGCGTGGCTGCTGCGCCGTCGGATCGAGCCATGAGCGCGCGCGGCAGGATCTTCGCGGCAATGCTCGCCGGCGCGGCTCTTACGTTGCTCCGGCCTTGAGCAGACATACGCCGTGGCTGATCTGGAATGCCTCGGCGAGCGTTCCAATCGGGCTCTATCGCATCGCGCCCGCAAGATCGATGTCGGCGAGATCGCCGTCGTCATCCCGCCCGAACCGCTGGCTGGCTTCCTAGCCGAACGCACATATCTGCCGCACGTCGTGCCGCTCATGAAGCATGTCCTGGCGCTCGGTGGACAAAGCTTTTGTCGTCGTGGCGCTGCCATCACCGCGCACGGCAAGATCTACGGAACCGCGCTCGTTCGCGACAGCAAGGGTCGACCGCTGCCTGGCAGGGCTGCCGTGTACTGGCCGATGGCGAAGTGTTCCTCATGAACTGGGACGTCGCCGACAGTTTTGACAGTCGGTATCTCGGCCCAGTCCCATCACCAGCATCGTTGGCCGCGCGGTTCCGATCTGGACCACCAACCGCACATTGCCGGCGCCGGAGGCGTCCGGCGAAGCGGCTCCCGGCGAGCCATGACGGCTCGTTTTCTCACCACGAAAGGATATCAGCATGTGTCAGATTGGCACCTTCACCCGCAACCATGACGGCTTTTTCGGCAACATCTGCACGCTGACGATTGACGCCAAGCTCGCCATCCTGCCTGTCCAGAAATCCGACGCTGAAAATGCGCCGGAACACCGCATCTATTGCGATGGCGTCGAGACCGGCGCGGCGTGGGATCGCACCGGCGAGAAGGCCGGCGCCTATCTGTCTGTGCTCATCGGCGATCCGTCGTTCACGCAGCCGATCCGTGCCAACCTGTTCCAGGTCCCCACGGAAAAGGACGTCTGAAACCTGCACTGGAGCCGGCCCTCGAAGCGCGAAGAGCGAGCCTGAATCCGATGCTTCGATTGCGCTGCATTGATCCTACCCTGGCAAACCCTTTGATCGATCGAATGCTGGTCAAACCCTTCGACCCGATCGCCTGTCAGGCCGCCGTCGCGCGCAGCGGAGGTCAAGGGCGGCTGGACGCGTCTTCATCGATCGCGCACTTGTTTGCGCTGCTGCGCGTGGGAAGCAGGTCCGGCCGGCGGAGCCTTGCCCTGACGGACGCGAGCACGGCGGCAGGCTGTCGGCGTGTCGGGACGGTGGTGCCAGCATTACCGTTCGCCGATGCATTGCGATGCTCTCCGCATGCACGTTGCTCATACTTGGACCTGTAGCAGACGCCGCGGAAGCAGCGTCACCACCAGGGTCAATATCCTGCGTCGGAAGTGCGGTGGGGGCGAGCGGCGAGTGGTCGGCTTACGTCTGTGAGGCTGCCAAACTTTTCGATCTGCCCGAGCGCTGGATACGCGCCGCCGTTATATATGTCGAAAGCGGCGGGGATGTCCGCGCTGTCTCGTCCGAAGGTGCAATGGGGCTGATGCAGGTCATGCCGGCGACGTGGCAAGAAGTGCGCATCAAACACAATCTTGGCAAGGATCCCCTCGCCCCGTGACAACATCCTGGCCGGTGCGGCCTATCTGCGCCAGATGCTCGATCGGTTCGGTCCGAAGGGCTTTCTCGCCGCCTACAATGCCGGACCACGACGGTATCAGGAGCATCTTTCGAACGGCCGTCCGCTGCCTCGCGAAACGATCGACTATGTTGCGAAGCTTACGCCGATGATCAGGGGAGCTGTTGAGGTCCCGCCCGGCTCGAAAGCAGTGGGACGCACGTCGAGCGCAGATCGTAGGCAGCTTTTTGGGCGCGGCGCGGCCGCGATGAATGACAACGTTTCCCATGACAACGGAGGCGTCGATCACATCCACCAAACCGTTTTTACGGCCATCGTTCGGCCGACATGCCGTCGCGGGGCGACACCGCGGTGAACGATCTGACGGCGCTTGAACCGCCGCCAGATTCTGCGTCCAAAGATGCTCGTCACACACTGACGCTGGCGGCAAACAGCCTCTTCATCCCGCGATCACTCGGTGCATCGCGACGATCACGGGATTTTGCGCGAATCGCACTTTGGCCTGTGCTGTCGCGGGATTGGCGGCGGAAGGGCGGTTCGTCGGGGAGGTCGGGGAGGGATGGCGAGATAAAAGGCCGCGATGTGCGACGGATGACGGTCGTGAGTTTTCAGTGGGTTACAAGCCGATTGCGCGAGGTGCGCAACATCCGCGTACATCGCGACTTCGAGGCTTCAACAACGATTTCAGGAACTTGTTGCGATGTGCGGCGGTCCTGGGATGACAAGCGAGGACGATTTCCGCATTCGGCCGGGCCGCATTCGCTCGACCCGCGCCCAAGTCCAGGCCTTTCATCGCCCAGGCGCTCGCCGCCGCGCAGAAGGCTGGCGGCCACGTCTCGCGATCCGGCAGGATCACACCGGGCAATCGCTCGCGCTTCGGCCGCGGCATTCGTGCGACCATTCAAGCCAACCGCCTGCTGACGGGACGCTCCCGGATCACAGTCATCAAGACGCGCGTGGTTCGGCACCTGGCGCGATCGGCGCCACTAGCGGCTCACCTCAGCTACCTCCGGCGCGAGGGCGTCACCCGGGACGGGCAGAAAGCCAAGCTGTTCGGGCCTGATACCGGCGACGCCGATCCGAAGGACTTTGCCGAGCGTACCAAGGATGACCGGCATCACTTCCGCTTCATTGTCTCGCCAGAGGACGCTGTTGAGATGGCCGATCTCAATGACCTTCACCCGCGACCTCATGGGGCAGATGGAAAAGGACCTCGGCACGAAGCCGACTGGGTGGGAGTCGATCACTGGAACACCGACAATCCGCACGTGCATATCATCTTGCGCGGGCGAACCGACGACGGCCAGGACCTCGTCGTCTCCAAGGACTACATCAAGCAAGGAATGCGCGACCGGGCGCAGGATCTCATCACGCAGGAGCTGGGGCCGCGCACCGACCAGGAGATCCGCCGCAATCTCGAACGGCAGATCGAAGCGGAACGCTGGACAAATCTCGACCGCCAGCTTGCGCGCGACGGGTATCGAACCGGTGTGATCGACATGGCGCCGCATCCCGACCGCCGGCCAGACGAATTCCATGCAATGAAAGTCGGACGACTTCATAAACTCGAAACCCTCGGTCTCGCCGATCAGGTCGGCCCCGGCCAATGGGTCATGTCGGAGAATGCCGAAGTGACGCTGCACGAACTCGGCGAGCGCGGCGATATCATCAAACGCATCCATCGCGGCCTGACCGTGCGCGGTATCGAACGTGGGGCAGCGAACTATGTGTTGGCTGGCGAAAGTCTCGATGCTCCCATCATCGGCCGTCTGGTCGATCGGGGTCTCGACAATGAATTGAAGGGAACCGCCTATGCCGTGGTCGACGGCGCGGACGGACGCACCCATCAGATCAAGCTGCCCGACCTCGACGCCGCCGGCGACAGCGAACCAGGCTCAATTGTCGAGCTTCGCAGGTTCGACGATGCGCAGGGTTACCGCCGGGTGGCACTTGCTGTCCGCTCCGACCTCGACATCGAACGGCAGATCGCGGCGACCGGCGCCACCTGGCTCGACCGTCAGGCGATCGCGCGTGAGCCGGTGGCTCTCGGCGGTGGCGGCTTCGGCGCCGAGGTGCGCAACGCCCTGGAACGCCGCGCCGAGCACCTGATCGAACAAGGTTTTGCTGAACGGCAGGGCGGCAGCGTGGTTTTCACCCGAAACCTCATCGACAGCTTGCGCAAGCGCGACATTGAGGCGTTGGGCGAAAAGCTTGCCGCCGCGACCGGGCGTCCCTTCCACCGGCGACGACTATGTCGCCGGCACTTACCGCCAGCGTTCCGCGCTCGCCTCCGGGCGCTTCGCCATGATCGAGGATGAACTTGGCTTCCAACTGGTGCCCTGGCCGCCCTCGCTGGAAAACCAGCTCGGCCAGCACCTCTCAGGCGTGGCACGCGGCAATGGCGGCATCGATTGGAGTTTGGCCGCAAGCGCGGGCTCGGGCTGTCCCGTCCCAGGAAGAAAGGAGCGCCGTCATGTCCGCCACCAAAATCCTTTGGGGCCAGATCCTCATCGTCGCCCTCATCGTGCTCATCACGACGTGGGCATCGACGCAGTATGTGGCCTGGCAGCTTGGATTTCAGGCGCAGCTTGGATCGCCCTGGTTCAGGGTCGCTGGGATGCCGGTCTACTTTCCCCCAGCGTTTTTCGCGTGGTGGTTTTCCTACGACGCCTATGCGCTGGAGATTTTCACCAGGGGTGCTTTCATCGCCGCATCAGGCGGCTTCGTCTCGATCGCGGTCGCCATCGGCATGTCGGTCTGGCGAGCTCGTGAAGCCAAGAATGCTGAGACCTATGGCTCGGCACGCTGGGCCGAAAAAGGCGAGGTCAAGGCGGCGGGACCGCTCAAATCTTCATTGCTGACCAACACGGCAGCCGGCAGCTTGATGAAATCAGCAGTGGCGAACGGAACCCGGCCGCACCTAACCAATACCGCTGGTGCTCGACCGGCTAGCCGGAAGCCGTCTAAGGGCGCCACCGTCAAGGGGTGGATTCTGCTTCCATCTCCGCCATGTCCTGGAACCTGTCGGCGATGCGGGCATGTGGCCGGCCACCGTCGGCCGCGCCGATGGCAACGACAATCTCGTCCGGGGCCGGGCCGTCGCAGATCTGAAAACTGGCGGTCAGGAAATGCGATCGCCTGCCGTTCTCGCTCTTGTGCATCATCGGCACCGAGATAGAGGCGCCCGGCGCGATGCGGGTGTTGGTGAATTCGAGATAGGTCGTGCCGCCAACGGCATCGCGGAAAAGATTGCCGAAGCGCAGCGTATGGATCAGCGCCGAGGCGTGCTCGATCTCGCCGTTGACGCCGGTGGCCGCGGCCTTGCCATAGGCTTGGATCTTCTCTGCTGGCATCAGGACAATCAGGCGGTTGGTCAGTTCACTGCCGAGCCGTGGCGCAAGGCGCAGGATATCCGGCCGCAGGTTCTCGACGAAGCCCTGGCCGGCCCAAGGGTTCCTCAGGACCGCCGCGACGACAATCATGGTCACCGGCGTCGGCGCCGCCTTGCCACCTTCCACGAAGGTTTCCTCGATGAAAGTGGAAATCTTCCTGATACCGAAATCCATGCCGGCAGTTCCCTCCGCAGTGCTTTGCTAGGGCGACCTTAGAGACCGCTGGCGATGGATGTCTTCCTCCGTTTCAGAGGAAAACAAGCGTGCGCCGCGCTCGGAAGCGGTGTAGCGTCGCAGCCGGTCAGACGGCCTTATTACCGGATCTGAATGTTCCCAGGAGACGAGCCCCGGACTTGGATCACCAGTCTCAAATCCTGTCCTTGCGTGACGCCGCCAGTTTGATCAATTCGGGCGGCGACCTCAGCACCGTGCTGCGCGATCTGGTGCTTGCCGCCTGTCGGCACGCCAAGTGGACAATGGGGTCGATCATGAGCATCGACGCGCCGCATGGCCACGCTTTCGTCATCGTCCGCCACGACCCGACCTTGATCCAGCGGCCGTTGCCCGACCGATGGGAGCTGGCGACCAGCCCGTCGATCATCGCCCTGCAGCGCAATGAGCCTGTCTACATCAGGGATGCCCGCGTCTCCGAGGAGTTCTCGGGCTACAGGCGCGAAGCCTTCGAGCGTGACTATCGCAGTGTGCTCGTCATGCCGATGAACTGCAGGGATGACGAAGGGCGGCCGATGGTGCTCAGCGTCGTCTCGCGCGAGATCATGGAAGTGACGGCGGACGATCTGGCCTTCATCGGCATGATTGTCCATCTGGGCGAAATCGCGGTCGAGAAGCAGCACAAGCTGCGCGAGGAAAAGCACGCCGCCGCGCGCCTGCAGCAGGCGTTGCAGGCGCACACGTCCTTGCTGCAGCAGGCGCTGGCCGAAGCCTCGGTTCCGTCGCTCGCCGGCAAGATCAGCGACCTGCTGCCCAACCCGATCGTGGTCGTGGACTTTACCGCCAACCTGATCGTCGCCGGCCACACCCCAAGCGGGGCCCATTTCGATGATGCCGCCTGGCAGCTCGCGGCAACCTCAAGCCTGCACCGGCAGATCATCAAGGCCGCGCGCGCCGCGGTCGATCAGGCGCAGCGCGAAGCTTACACTCTCTTCCTCGACGACGGCGTGCGCCGATTGCGCCTGACCGCCAAGATCGAGCCGCTGAGCGTCGATGCGGAGGACGTAGGAGCACTGGTGATTTTCACCGCGCAACGGCCCTTCAGCCAGCTGGAATTGCTGTTGCTGGACAGTGCCAAATTCGCGCTCAGCGTCCAGATGATGCGCAGCTTCATCCGCTTCCGCTTCGAGACGCGCACCCTCAGCGATCTGTTCCTGGAGATCGTCGAGCAACGCTGGCACGACGCCAATGATGTCCTGCAACGGGCGCAGCGCCTCGACATCGACCTGCGCTCGCCCCGGCAGATGATCGTCATCGACCTGCCCGCGCAGAGCAAACGCGGCGCCGGCTATTCACTCGACCCGCATCATGCTGTGATCCGGCTGATGCAGCAAAATTCTGTGCCGGCTGGCATTGTCGCCGTCGAGAATGGCCTGGTTTGCCTGATCCCCGCGGAACTCGGCAGCGATCCCGAGCGCGTCAACAAGTTGTTGCATAAGACCGCTGAGGAACTGGGCCGCTACTTCGACCAGGAACCCTTCGTCGTGCTGTCTGGTGTCTGTGGCATGCTTTCGGACTATCCGGCGGCCTGGGATCGTTGCCGGCGCATGATCCGCATCGGCCGTTCGTTCGGCCGCACCGGCGTCTTCGCCAGCCAGGATTTCGGGCCGCTGCCGATGCTGGTGGCCGCCGCCGAAGTCGAGGACGTGCGCGGTTTCGTGCATGAGAGCATCGGCGCGATTGCCGAGCACGACCGGGAGCATGGCACGCCCTATATGGAAACGCTGTTCGCTTATCTGCGGGAGGGTTGCCGCAGCCAGGCATGCGCCGATTCCATGGGCCTCCATGTCACCACCTTGCGCTACCGGCTGTCGCGCATCCAGGAACTGTTCGGCATCGATCTCGACACGCCGGAGCGGCGCTTCGCGGTTGAACTCGCCATCCGCCTGCGCGGCGTGATCGACAGCCGCGCCTGATCCAAAGTCAGATTTGACCGCAAGCCGTTGCCGTCGCTTGCGACGGTTGGCCGACGGCTTGCGCCTGCTGCCGTTTGCTCTGAAACACAGCATCGCACAGCTCCTCCATTCCTCGCAACAGGAGGAAGCGCGCCTCTTGGCGAGCGGCTAGCTTCGTCCCATGACCGCCGCTACAGAAACGTCATCGTCAACCTCGCAGCCGCCGGTTCCGCAGGCGATCGATCCGATCGCGTTGCGGCGGGCGTTCGGAACATTCGTTACCGGCGTCACGGTTATCACCACGCGCGACGGCGATGGCACGCCGCGCGGCATGACCGCCAACTCATTCACCTCGGTGTCGCTCGATCCGCCGCTTCTTCTGGTCTGCGTCGGCAGGGCGGCCGCCAGCTTCGCCGCCTTCAACACATCGGATTGTTTCGCCGTCAATCTCCTGCATGAGGGCCAGACCGATGTTTCTTCAGTCTTCGCCTCGAAGTCGCCGGACAAATTTCATTCGATCGTGCATGACCGCGTCCACACCGGGGCGCCGATCCTCAACGAATGCCTGACCTGGTTCGACTGCACCGTGCATGACCGCATCGAGGCCGGCGATCATGTCGTGCTGATCGGCGCGGTACAGGCCTTCGGCACAAGTCCGTCGGCGCCGCTTGGCTTCTGCCGTGGCCGTTATGCCGCGATCAAGGATCCGCTGCCGCCCGGCTGGCTGGCATCGCACAGCATGATCGTCGGCTATCTCATCGAGGCCGATGGCCAGATCCTGCTGCGCTCCGACGGCAAGGGTGGCTGGGTGTTGCCCAGCGCCAAGAGCCGGAAAGCCGAAAACGAGCTGAAGCTCGAAGGTGGCGACGCGCTGACGCTGCTGCCGGAGGAAACGTTTCTCTATTCGGTGTTCGATGTCGCCGACAGCGATCCCGGCTATCTGATCTATCGGGCCCGCCTGGCCGGGATCTCGGGCGGCATCCCGATGCCGCCGGGCTTTCGCTTCTTCCCGGTTGCCAACCTTCCCTATGACGAGATTCCAGCGCGTGAGATCTGCTCCCTGCTGCGCCGCTACAGCCGTGAACGGCGCGACGAGTCCTTCAGCATCTACATGGATTCCAACGACGGCGGCCGCCTGGCCAGGGTGGACGGAACAACGCTGCCCTGGGCGCAAAGCGCGCAAGAATAGAACCTGACAGGACCCGCATGAAAACCACAGTCAAAGCCCTCGAAAACTCCCGTCAAAACCTGTTTATCGGTGGCGCTTTCGTCGCACCTGCAAGCGGAAATTACATCCCAAGCTTTGACCCGACGACCGGCGAACCCTGGTATGAACTGGCCGAAGCCGATGCCGCCGATATCGATGCCGCCGTGCGTTCCGCGCAGACAGCCTTTGTCAATCCGGCTTGGCGCCGCATGACGCAGACCGATCGCGGCAAGCTGCTTCAAAGACTGGCGCAACTGGTTCTTGAACATGCCGACGAACTGGCTGCGATCGAGACCCGTGACAACGGCAAGCTGATCAAGGAAATGCGCGCGCAGATGCGCGCCATGCCTGACGCGTACGGCTATTTCGCCGGCATGGCCGACAAGCTGCTGGGCGACACGATCCCGGTCAACAAGCTCGATATGCTCAACTTCAACCTGCGCGAAGCGATCGGCGTCGTCGCCATGATCACGCCCTGGAATTCTCCGCTGATGCTGCTGACCGGCACACTGGCGCCTTGCCTGGCAATCGGAAACACGGTGGTGATCAAGCCGTCGGAGCATGCCAGCGCATCGACGCTGGCGCTCGCGGAGCTCATTGTGGCGGCCGGCTTTCCGCCGGGCGTGGTCAACGTCGTCACCGGCAACGGCGATTCTGCCGGCGAGGCGCTGACCCGCCACTCCGGTATTGCCAAGATCGTCTTCACTGGCAGCACGGCGACCGGGCGCAGGATTGCCCAGAACGCCGCCGCCAACCTAATTCCGTGTCAGATGGAACTTGGCGGGAAGTCGCCGCATGTGGTTTTCGCCGATGTCGAGATGGAGCACGCCGTCAACGGCGTCGTCTCCGGCATTTTCGCGGCAGCTGGTCAAAGCTGCGTCGCCGGCTCCCGCTGTTTTGTCGAAGCCAGAATCTATGATCGCTTCATCGAGGCGCTGGTCGAACGCACGCGGCGGATCAGGGTTGGCCACCCCATGCAGGAGGACACCGACATCGGCCCGCTGGCGCTGTCGGCGCAGCTATCCAAGGTTGAATCCTATGTCGCCTCGGGTGTTCGCCAGGGTGCCCGGATCGCCGTTGGCGGTAAGCGGCCGCAGTCATCGGACCTGACAGGAGGGTGGTATTTCGAGCCGACTGTCATGACCGACGCCCGCAACGACATGGACTTCATGAGCGACGAAATCTTCGGTCCGGTGGTCGGCGTCATCCCCTTCTCATCGGAAGAAGAGATGACCGCGCTCGCCAACGACACTCACTATGGGCTAGCGTCCGGAATCTGGACCAAGGACATCGACCGCGCACTGCGCTTCGCCCGCAATGTCGATGCCGGCACCGTGTGGATCAACACCTACCGGGCGTCGTCCTTCATGTCCGCCAATGGCGGCTTCAAGGAAAGCGGCTACGGCCGGCGCGGCGGCTTCGACGTCATGCAGGAATTCTCAAGAGTGAAGAACGTGGTCGTCGACTATTCCGGCACCATGCAGGACCCGTTCGTCATCCGCTTGCGCTGACCGCTACACCATCATCCAGACGCTTAGCGAGGAAACATGAAATTTGCCGTTTCGCTGACCATGGAGCGCTTTTCGCCGGACACGCCAATGTCGGCGGTGAAGGGCAATCTTCTCGAGTTGGCCCGCATGGCCGACGAAGGCGGGTTCGAAACATTGTGGACCGCCGAACACCACACGATCGAATGCACCATCTCGCCAAACCCGCTGATGACTCTGACCTGGCTTGCCCAACACACGCAACGGATCCGGCTGGGAACTTCGACGCTGGTCGCCCCCTACTGGAGCCCGATCCGGCTCGCCGGCGAAGCTGCACTTTGCGACCACCTGACCGGCGGACGTCTTGAGTTCGGCATTGCCCGTGGCTCCTACCAGTATGAGTTCGACCGCATGGCCGGCGGCATGCCACAGCAGGAAGGCGTCGCCTATCTCAAAGAACTGGTGCCGGCGGTGAGGAAATTGTGGGCCGGCGACTATGCCCATGACGGCCACTACTGGAAGTTTCCGATGGCGACTTCGGTGCCGAAACCGTTGCAGCAGCCGCATCCGCCCATCTGGGTGGCAGCCCGTGATCCCGGCACGTTCGATTGGGCAATCGCTGCCGGCGCCAACATCCTGTCGACGCCGCTTTCCGCCCCGGCACCCGAGATCGCGGTGCTGGGCGAGAAGTTCCGCAAGGCGGTCGCCGATCATCCCGACGTGCCACGCCCGCGCTTCATGATGCAGCGCCGCACTTGCATCTACGACCGTCCCGACGAATGGCAGGTCGCGGCGCGCCACAGCAGCGATTATGGCCGCATGTTCGAGAACCTGTTCCAGAACATCGGCACGGTGACGAATGGCTTTCCCGAGGCGGTCTCCTACGAAAGCGTCAAGGGCAAGGACAACTACAACCCCGACAACATTCGCCGCAACCTGATGTTCGGCACGCCCGACGAGATCATCGAGAAGCTGGAGGACTACGAGGCGGCCGGTGTCGACCAGTACTGCCTCGGCTTGACCTTCAACCTGCCATTCGCCCTGCAGGCAAGAACGCTGAAACTGTTCGTCGACGAGGTGATGCCCCATTTCGCGGCGCGCGAACGTGATCGCAACCGTGCGGCTGCCGGGTACTAAAGGACGTGGCAAATCTCTTCAACACCGGCGAGGTGACGCTCAACTACCGGGTCGATGGCTCTGGCGCGGAGCCGCTTGTCTGTATCCATGGCGTCGGGTCGTATCTGGAGGCCTGGAGCGGCGTCGTCAGCCGGCTTGCGGACCGCTTCACGGTGCTCACTTTCGACCTGCGTGGCCATGGCCATTCGAGCCGCATAGGTGGCCGCTACGAGATTGATGATTTCGTCGCCGAGACGCTGGCGCTGGCCGATCATGTCGGGTTCGGGACGTTTCATCTCGCCGGCTTCTCGCTGGGTGGGCTGATTGCCCAGCGTCTTGCATTGACGCATGCGAAGCGGCTGAGAAAACTGGTTCTGCTGTCGACGGTCGCCGGCCGCACACCGCAGGAACGTCAGGCCGTGCTTGACCGCCTTGCCGCACTGATGGCGAACGAACCGGGCACCCACCACGCCCAGTCCCTGTCACGCTGGCTGACCGAGGCGTTTCAGGAGCAGAATCCTGAGGTGATCGCACGGCTGCGCGGCAGGGACGCCGAAAACGATCCCAGATGCTATGCGGCGGCCTACCGTGTCCTGGCGGAAACGGATTTCGGCGGCATCCTGGACCAGATCCGTGCGCCGACACTGGTTGTCACCGGCGCCGACGATCTCGGTTCCAGCCCCCGTATGGCCCATCATATGCACGAGCACATCCCGGGTTCGAGACTGGCAATCCTGCCGGGGCTGCGTCACTCGATCCTCATCGAGGCACCGGCGCTGGTCGCCGGATTAATATCGGACTTCCTCGACGACAATGCGGCAAAGCGAGAGACAGCCAGCCATGGATAGCAAAATGCGCTCCGCCGGAGAGAACGTCCGCCGCACAGTCCTTGGCGACGACTATGTCGATCGGGCGCGGGAGAATGCCGGCGATTTCTCACGTCCATTCCAGGATATCCTCAACGAATATTGCTGGGGCATGTGCTGGACGGACGAGGCACTCGATCTCAAACAGCGCAGTCTGCTCAATCTGGGCATGCTTGCAGCACTTGGCCGGATGCATGAATTTGGCGTGCATGTTCGTGGCGCCGTCCGAAACGGACTGAGCGAGAGTGAGCTTCGCGCCGCCCTGATCCAGATAGCGGTCTACTGCGGCGTTCCCGCCGGCGTCGAAAGCTTTCGCGTTGCCAGCGCCGTGCTCAATGAAACAAAGGCAGAAGGCCTATGAGCGCATTGGTTCGCGATCTTCCGGCTTCCCATCGTTCCGAGCAAACGGCGGCGGAAAGCTCCTCCGTGTCACTGGAAGACGTGGGCAGCCGGCTTGCTTCTAAATGGCCAACAATTGGGAATATCGCACGGGCAAAGAGGCAAATGGGAAGCCGGTGTCCGGCGCGATGACGGGGTTGCGGAGCCGTCACCGGTAAAGGCGGCGTCGCCGTGGGGACTGAACGACAACAAAGGGAACAGACAATATGAAGACGATTCTCAAACTGGCCGCGGTTTCGCTGGCGCTTTCGCTGGGCGCCTTGCCGGCCAAGGCCGGGGCCGTGCTTGACCGCGTCAAGGCGGCAGGCGACCTCAAGGTCGCGACCGACGCCAACTGGGCGCCGCAGTCTTTCGTCAATGCCAACAACGAGCTCGACGGTTTCGATGTCGATATCGCCAAGGAAATCGGCAAGCGCATCGGGGTCAAGGTCGAGTTCGTCACGCCCGGTTGGGATATCATCACCGCTGGCAATTGGGTCGGGCGCTGGGACATGCATGTCGGCTCGATGACGCCCACCAAGAAGCGCGCCGAGATCTTCGATTTTCCGGCGGTGTATTACTACACGCCCGCCGCGGTCGCCGTGCACAAGGACAGCAAAGCGACTTCGCTGGCCGACCTCGAAGGCAAGGTCATCGGCGCGACCTCGACTTCAACGTTCGAGGCCTACGCGAAGCGGGACTTGACGCTCGACGCGGCCGGTGCTCCGGCTTTCGAGTACAAGCTCAACCCGAAAGAGGTGCATTCCTACGAGAACTCCACGACGGCATTCGACGATCTGCGTCTCGGCGACGGCGTGCGCATTGATGCGGTTGTCTCATCCCTGCCAAGCATAAACGATGCGATCAAGGCCGGTTACCCGATCAAGCAGGTTGGTGATCCGGTGTTCTACGAACCGCTGGCCATCGCCATCGAACATGGCGACTCGGAATTCTCGGCCAGCATCGCCACAGCCGTGAAGGCGATGAAGGAAGATGGCACACTCAGCACGCTCTCCAAGAAATGGTACGGTGTGGATTATTCGGTCACCAAATGACCAGCGCGCCGTGCGGTCGCCTGAGCGGCCGCGCGGCGTATGGCTTTCACAACGTTTGCGGGGCAAGCGATGCTTTATCCGGATACCGTCGAATCCGAGGTGATCGTGCACAAGCCGTGGTTTGTCGCAGCGATGTTTGGTGTGGTCTTCCTGATCTTCCTCGCCTTCAATCTTAGCGGCACCAGCTTCGGTGAACTCATGCGGCCGATCATTGGCGAGCCGGCTGACAGCGGTACATACGGCCGCTTCGCGACTGCCCTGACCGTCGCCCTGCTGTTTTCGGTGAACATGGTGTTGATCGGCTTTGCGCCGTTGCGCGTTCAGATCGGAATCGTGTGGCTCGAACTGCTGCTGCTGTTCTTCGCATTTTTCGCAACGTTCCACCTCAGCCTGCCCTTCATCTGGCAAAAGCTGCCCTTCCTGATATCGCAGGGCGTGGTCACTACGCTTTACGTTTCGGCGATCTCGATCGTCATCGCCTCGCTGATCGCCATCCTCGGGGCCGTCGCCAAATTGTCCACCAATGGCTTCGCCTATGCCATCGCCACCTTCTACACCTCGTTCTTTCGCGGCCTGCCGCTTCTGATGCAGGTCTATCTTATCTATCTCGGCCTGCCACAACTCGGTTTCGTTGTCGGAGCGGTGCCCGCAGGCATACTGGCCCTGTCGCTGTGTTACGGCGCTTACATGACCGAGATTTTCCGCTCCGGCATCCAGAGTATCGATCGCGGCCAGTGGGAGGCCTCGCGCTCGATGGGCTTCGGCTTCTCGCTGACGATGCGCCGCATCATCCTGCCGCAGGCCTTGCCGGTGATCATTCCGCCGACCGGCAACCAGTTCATCTCCATGCTCAAGGACAGCTCGCTGGTCTCGGTCATCGGCGTCTGGGAGTTGATGTTCCTGGCCCGCACTCTTGGCCAGAAGACGTTCCAACACATGGAGATGCTGATTTCGGCTTCGCTCATCTACTGGGTCATGTCGATCTGTCTCGAGCTGATCCAGTCCCGCATCGAACGGCATTACGCCAGGAGCAAGGTGCGATGAGCGCTCAGCCGATCATTGAGGCCAAGGCGGTGTCCAAATGGTACGGCCAGTTCCACGCACTGAAAGAGATAAACCTGACAGTTCACAAGGGGGAACGCATCGTCATCTGCGGGCCATCCGGTTCCGGAAAATCAACCCTGATCCGCTGCTTCAATCGCCTTGAAGCGCATGAGGCGGGCGACATCACGGTGAACGGCATACATCTTCACCCCAAGATGAAGAACGTCGCGGCCGTGCGCAGCGATGTCGGCATGGTCTTCCAGCACTTCAATCTGTTTCCCCACATGACGGTGCTGATGAACTGCATGGCCGGCCCGATGTGGGTCAAGGGTGTTTCCGCCGCCGAGGCACGCAAGACCGCGCTCCAGTTTCTCGAGCGTGTGCGCATTCCCGAACAGGCGAATAAGTTCCCCGTGCAGCTATCGGGCGGTCAGCAGCAGCGCGTCGCGATTGCGCGCAGCCTGTGCATGAAGCCGGCGGTAATGCTGTTCGATGAGCCGACTTCGGCGCTCGATCCTGAAATGGTCTCCGAAGTGCTCGACACCATGACGGGCCTTGCCCGCGATGGCATGACGATGGTGTGCGTCACGCATGAAATGGGATTTGCTCGCGCCGTGGCCGACCGCGTGATCTTCATGGATGGCGGCCAGATCGTCGAGGAAGGCAAGCCGGACAGCTTCTTCGGCAGCCCCCAGCATGCCAGGACCAAGCTGTTTCTGAGCCAGATTTTGAAGCACTGACGCGAACTTTGCAAAAGCCGAAGCCGGCTGAGCATGGAGCATCTGTTCGCCCCAGTGCCCACACCTCCGATGCTTCAGGATGGGGCTCGCCATTGCGCAGCGCATAAACTTGCAAACGGCTCGTCTTCTTCGTTCATACACTCCGGCGGCAACCAATTCGACTACAATCCCGAGATAAGATCTTCTTGAGTGGAAGCTAGTTTTCGAAACCGGTTGGCTCTTCTGGTTCACTTCTTTGAAGCGGGCTTGGAACCGAATCTTTGGCAGTTGGTTGAGGTCAACGACGCGCGCCATTCCTCCTGCCGGACACTAGAAGCGTGCGGCGCAGGGACTCGGAATCTACCTCGAAATCCCCAACTCAATTTCGTCGCTGCAGCTTTGTACTGAACATATCCAAAGGCCCCGCATCCATTGGATCGAAGCACGGACTGCTGAGCTCCCGCGATGTTGGTTCTTGCCGAGGCGTAGGCATGGCGCTTGATGACCCATTCGATCTGGCCCGCTTTCGTTCCGCACAGGAGCCGATTTTCGAAGCCGCGCTGGCAGAGCTGCACGCCGGGCGCAAGCGTTCGCACTGGATGTGGTTCGTTTTCCCGCAGCTGCGCGGACTTGGTCGCTCGCCGACAGCGCAGCACTACGGGATCTCGTCCCAGGATGAGGCGCGGGCGTATCTCGCCGACGCCGTCCTTGGTGAACGTCTGCACCACGCGACTGCGGTGGTTCTTGGTGTAAACGGCCGCTCAGCACACGAAATCTTCGGCTCTCCAGACCATTTGAAGTTCCGCTCATCAATGACGCTATTTGGCGAAACCGCTGGCGTTGGCGGCTCGATCTTCCACCAGGCGCTAGACCGCTTCTTCGACGGCGAGCGCGACCTGCACACGCTGGACCTGCTGTGAAGGAGCTCGCATGCAACGGTCGCGCGATCTTTGGCGCCCTGGGGGTTGGACGTCCGCGCATGCTGACGCCCCCGGCAAACTTGATTTGCACTGATGAAGGTGGCGAGTGAGCTTACAATGTCGTGACGGGACGAAACGAAAGCCGCTGCTCCCTCAGCAAACGCGCTAGTCGAACTATGGCCAACCGTGAATTTTGATCCACGATTGCCGGACTTCTTACGAGGCGGCCATAACGCGTTTCCCCGTCAGCCTCGCTTGAAGCCGGACCACGACAAGCAGGAACAGCCCACGAATTACCGACTGCCAGTACGCCGAGAGTGAAATCCAACCCATGCCGTGCTCAAGATTCAAGACGTTGAAAGGGATGCCCAGGAGGAGGACGCCGGCAAGGGTGGTCAAGACCGAGCCCGAGCCGCCGGTGAGCAGCGTCCCGCCCACGACGACCGCCGCGATTGCAAAGAGTTCCCAGCCGACGCCCTCAATCGGTTGGCCGGCACCGAATTGCGAGGCAAGGATGACGCCGGCCATCCCGCGAGCCGCCGCTCGCGACGTACACGACAACCTTGACGCGGCCCGTGCGCAGGCCCATCAAACGCGAGGCGTCCTCGCGACCGCGACAGCCAGCACTGTGCGCCCTGTGCCGGTATAATTCAGCACAACCGAGGCGATCAAATAAGCAACCGCCGCGATCACCGCCGGGACAGGAAACACCCAGAGGTTTCCTTGACTAATTTTAGTGAAGCCCGAGTCATAAGAGACCGAGACGGTTTGATTGCCGGTAAGCAGCAACGCCGAGCCGCTGGCCGCCAGCATCGTGGCCAGGGTTGCGATAAATGGCATCAGCTTGCCACGGGTGATAAGGAAGGCATTGATCAGACCCGCGGCAACCCCACGCCCACACCAGCAGCCAGTCCTGCTAAGATTCCAAAAGGACTGGCCAGTGCCGAGGCTACACTGCCTAAGGCGGGTACGGAGCCGACGGACAGGTCGATGCCGCCGGTCATGATAACGAAGCACATGCCAAGGGCGCCGAGCGCGAACATCGAATTATAGCGCATGATGCTCATGACGTTAAAGAAGCTCAGGAAGGGCCGTAGCGTAAGAATCGGAACAAAACGAGCGCGGCGAGGGCGACCAGCACACCATAGGTGCCGATGATGCGACCAGATGGGCGCGGTTCACGGTCTATGCCCGATGCTGTTGCTGTAGCCATACAGCGAGCGCGATGATAATCGCCTTGACCAGAAGGGCCGCGGCGTCGGGCACCCCGTTGGCAAGCAGGGTATATCGAACGAGTTGGATGGTGAGCGCGCCGAGCAGGGTGCCGATGATGGTTGCCTTGCCGCCGTTGAGCAAAAGTTCCGCCCACGGCAACCGCGGCGATCGCATCCAGTTCACCCGACCCGACAAGATTTGCGTCACTTGACGAGTTGATCGCAAGACGATGAGGCCGGCCAGCCCGGCTCAAATTCCGCTGATGGCATAGACCGCCAGCTTGATTTTCGCGACGTCGATGCCAGCGAGTTCAGAGGCCTTCTCGTTGCCGCCGACCGCCAGGATACTCCGCCCGAACACGGTGCGTTTCAAGACGCAAGCCGCGGCCGCAACAAGGGCGATCATGATGATGACCTGGGCAGGAGCGCAGGGTTGTTGCGGCGGCGTGGAGGTACACTCACAGCACCAATCAAGGTGCAAATAGATTTTGCGAGGCATGGGGGCGTCGAGGTTCGGCAGGCCGTGGTCGATTGTCGACTGGACAGGGCTGGCAGGATCACGGCGATAAAATGAGACCTGGTTGGCCACGTTCGAACGTCGCGCCGTCCGGCTGGCGGGAAATATACCCTCATGTTGCGATGCTTGTTGCAAGCTGGGGCATAAGTTCTGTGTGCCTCGCGTCAAGTGAACATTTCGTTGCGCGGCTTTACTCCGGTAATCAGTCCGCTTCGAAAGCATCACATTGGAAACCTTGTAGGAAGTCGGGCGTTATCGCTGACCTCTGTCAAGTGAGCAAAGAGTGCCTGACAACGCCAAATCATCGTCGGCCCTACATGGCGACGCGCCGGCGGCAGCAGCCACCACCGCGTGGGCGGATCGCAAGGAGTTGGCATCGGCGGCGTTCGAGCGCACGCGCATGCCCATCGTCATCACCGATGCTCGGCAACCTGACAATCCCATCGTGCTCGCAAACAGGGCGTTCCTCGATCTGACCGGCTATACATCCGATGAAGTCCTGGGCCGAAATTGCCGCTTCCTACAAGGGGAGGGAACATCGCCCGCGACCGTTGCGGAGATTCGAGCGGCGATAGAGCGTGAACGCGAGACGAATGTAGAGATACTGAACTTCCGCAAGGACGGATCGCCGTTCTGGAACCAGCTCCATCTGAGCCCCATCAAGGACGATGAAGGCGATCTCCTTTACTATTTCGCGTCGCAGATTGATGTGACCAAGTATCGCAAAATTCAGAGCCTGGAAGCGACGGAGCACCGCCTCCTGATGGAGGTCGATCATCGCGCAAAGAACGTTCTTGCGGTTGTCGATGGTATTGTTCGGCTGAGCAAGGCAGACAGCGCACCGCTCTATGCCGCGTCCGTTCAACGCCGGGTCCAGGCTTTGGCGGTCGCACACGCCCTATTGGCCGAGCGCGGCTGGCGCGATGTGCCGCTGGACGAAATCGTCTCCAGGCAGGTCGCCCATTTCGCGTCTGGCAGGACAGCGATGACCGGTCCTGAAGTTCTGATCCCAGCGGTGGTCGTTCAACCACTGGCTCTCGTCGCCCATGAATTGATCGTCAACGCCGCCACCCATGGAGCCCTAGCCAAGGATACGGGGCGGTTGCAGGTAAGCTGGCAGGCGACGGGCCGTCATGGCGGCTTTAACCTGCGGTGGGAAGAAACCGGGAGACATAAAGCTGGAGCTCCGCAAGGGGGGCCCGGTTTCGGAACCACCATGGTCAATGCAATTATCCAAAAGCAGCTTCAGGGTGAGATCCTGCGGGAGTGGACATCGGACGGTTTGAAAATCAACATTAGCATCCCCGGCACAGCTGCCAATTTCGGCAGCAAAGGGTAGCTACGACGCGCGTTAATCCAGCAGCCCGGTATGACATGCCGGCCCACGCGCTAGACGACGATCGAGTCAAAGTCTCGCCGTGACCTATTTCATCAAGCCCGCAGCGCGAAGAGCGCTTTCGATAAGCTGACCAGGCCCTGCGGCCGGACCGCCGCGCGGTTCGAACGGCGGGTGCGCAACTGCCAATGTTGCTGGCAGATGCGCATTTGGCGACTGGCCCTCGAAGCTCGCATCTTCTAGCCCCCAGAATCGGGAGATCAGCGAGGTGGAGGAGATGCCGGTGTCGATCATAAAGGATCCGCCGTGCCCCAATCCGTCTGCGGAGTCCACAGGTGTCCCGTGCCCCATGCCTTGGATAAGGTACGATTCGATGACTTCCTCGTTAGCAGCATCCTTCCAGACGTCATGGCGATAGCCCTGACGCTCCTCGGTCTCGGGTTGGGATCCACTCTGCCCCAGCAATGTGAGCCACTGCCCGACGAGTTGATCGGAGTTGACCGGGCTGACTGTTGTGTCGGCGCTTCCATGCCAGACGGAGAGTTTCGGCCAGGATCCGGAATGACCGGAAGCTTGCTGGACGGTCGCCGCCAATCGCCTCGCGGTTGGGCCGCTGCGACCTCGCATCCGGTCGAAGGCCTGTGGCAGGCTGCTGGCGCTGCCATAGGGTAGACCAGCTATGACGGCCCCGCCCGCAAAGACTTCCGGATAAATCGCTAGCATGGCGGCGGCCATTGCCCCGCCAGCGGAAAGTCCGGTGATAAAGATCCTGGTGCGGTCCATGTCGTGGGCGGTGACCACGGCCTCTATCATTTGGCGGATCGAAAGTGCCTCACCCGAGCCCCGTCGGGTGTCCTCTGGGATAAACCAGTTGAAACAAAGGTTGGCATTGTTGCTGCGCCGCTGCTCTGGAAGGAGCAAGGCAAAGCCATTGCGGTCCGCCATCCTCGACCAGCCGGCGCCGCGGTCATAAGATGCAGCCGACTGCGTGCAGCCATGGAGAACGACGACCAGAGGGGCATGCGCTGCAAGGTCCTTGGGACGATATGTCCAGCCTCGCAAGTGTCCGGGATTTGACCCGAATTCCTGAAGTTGGGAAAAGCGGTGGTTTTCGTCGTGACCATTCAAGACGCCGTCGATCTGCTTTTGCCGAGCAGCCAAGCGTGCAACGGTGTCGGCGAGACTTCTCATGTTGGCATCCTTTTGCGTCAATCCAAAGCGGACCAACCAACGGAACGCTATGCTTTCAGGTTGGTTGCTGCGGTGCAGCATAAATTGCACAAGGACCTTGATCCTCGCCATGCCTTCCGCAAGTCCGGCGAACTTGCCTCAACTGATCATGATCCAGGCTAGACATTCCGCCGAGAAAGGCTCGTCCTCCGGAGCGGGGGCCAGTGAGGGCCCGCCTGAACGGGCTCCGCCCCGTCGCAGCACGCCGGCCTTGGGGAACAGGCGCCACAGAGGGATTGCCCGTAGCCTTTCGCGTCCTTCTGCTGCGTCCTGGCCTCTTGGCGGCCTGGTCTTGGCGGCGTTTTGGCTTGCGCGATAAGCCCTTCATCGCGCACACCGCGCTTCGTAACCCCGCCTCGAGATCAGGGCACCACGGCTGGACCAGATCGCAACCTTGCGGCAACGGCCACTGGCCGTTTCACCCTTCGCGCTTCCGAGGAAAGACTGTACCATTTCGGACCAAGTTGCCCGCGCTGTCATTTCTTAATGACTGGAGGTGCAGGCGGAGTCATGTATTGGCGTCCAATTCACGTTTTTTGAGAAGGAGGAAACCATGTTGTTTCCTGGTCGAGTCGTCATGCCCGACGAATTGGGCATGCTCGCCCGCGTATGCCGGACCGCCTGCACAGAGAAAGATCTTTCGCTTGATAGCCCACAGGCGCAGGCGCTTGCGTCTCATATCCTGAAGCTTTTCCTGAACGGTCTCATCGGGGAGGAAGAGCTCCTGGGGGCCGAGCGAAATCGGAGGAGAAGGCAAGCTCATGTTGACGCCTTGAAGCAGCCCCGCGCGCTCCAGCACCCCGTGCGCAACAGCTAGCCGCACCCCGCTCTGGATTCCATTGTCGGGCGCCCCAATACCTGGCCGGGCTCGCTTCCCTCGCTAGTGAGGCGGGCCCACTGCGATGGGCAAAGGCGGCCGGCGCCTTCGTTTGGAACCTAAACGACCACAGCGGGTTGGGCGCCTGATGGGGCGCGGCGACCGTTTTAAGGGACCGATATGCCACGTAAGGTCGATAAGCTCAGGCACGAACGTACTGACCGGGAATCTCGCGTCGTCATCGATGCGGAGCGCAAAGCCCGCGAAGCGAAGACGGCTCGTCTAAAGACCGATCGGCTAGGGCAACGTTCCATTCTGCATGCAAATGTCGAAATCCACGATGGCGTGCCTCCTCGCCCGTCAGGTGAGAGCGCTGAAGGGGAAAGAAAATAGGCGGCCTGCGAAGCTGCCCCGACGAGAAGAAGTGCACCCGAGCGGAGCGTGCTTGGCTACCTCGGCCGAATGCGACTGGTATCACCCAACGTTCACCGTAAAAAGGATCATCGGCGCAATCGAACGGCAAGCATCGCCTAGGGGCTGTCGTGCTTTTGCTATTACCAGGTAAAAGCTATGAATGCTCAAGTGGCCTTGGTGCTAAGCGAGTGGCACTTGCCGGCCGACCAGGCAAGCGGTTAGGTGATACGGGTCGACTTGTCCTCAACGGGCTGGGTGGTTGACTACGCAGGCGGCTAACTCATGTCGGCTATCCTGGGCAAACAACGCCCCTCGCGAGATGCCTTGCGCGGATCCCGTTTCGGGGAGTTGTGTAGTGGCCGCGGAGAAGTGGGAAAACCTCGGCACTAATTTAAATCTTCTGGCGCCTGCCGGTTCGATGTTGCGTGTCAGCTAGGCGAGAGCGTTGAGCGCTGCCCACGCATGTTTGCCAGCACGAGGCGCTTGTATGCGCTCCGCAAGCCGCTTTGCATCGGGCGCGTAGCGGCGAGTCCGCGCAGCATCAGCTCATAGGTGGCAGGCCGATGAAGCGAGACCGAGGGCAAACGGCGAAGGCGCGACTTCTCAAATGGCCGTAGCGTTAGATCCATTCGATGACGGGTCGCGTGATCATCAGCCAGAAAATAGCGATGACGGCTGCGAATGCGGGAAAGCCGAAGATGAACCATAGGCGGAACAAACGATAATAGCGCTCGGTTGGAGGCTGGCCGGCGGCGGCCGCCGCCTGAGTCGCGAGATCCCGCATCGCCATCTGCATCCAAACGACTGGAAGCCAAAAAAGACCCGTCACGATGTAGAGCCCAATTGACAGGACGATCCAGCCCTCCCACAGCGAATAACCAGCTTGCCAGGCGAGCGCGGCACCCGTCACAGGCTGCGCAACAACGGCCGTGGCGGTGAACAGGAAATCCGCGATGACGACGATGCGGGCCACTGCGGCAATTGTCGCGGCGTTGCCTGTCCGATGCGCGAGCAGCATGAAGAACGCGATACCAGCGCCCGTGCCGAGTAGCACGGCGGCGCCGACGATGTGGAGGAATTTCAGCAGGAAGTAGACCATTCAGCGCTCCTCCAGGACCGCCAGCGCGACAAAGTGCATGACAAGGATTGGCAGGATCTTCATCAGCGGCCCGAGCGGCTCGTTCCAAAGGTCCGGGCGCAAGATCGTGCCGCAAACGGCATAGAAAAACGAGATGCCGATCGCGCCCCAAAGTCCCAGGCTGGCAGTTGGTCGCCAGGCAATCAGCGTCCCGACCGCAATGTCGGCAAGCGCGCCGGCCACGACTGCCGGCTGGGCAAGTGCGCTGACCGCCGTGGTGATCAGAAGCTCGACGCCGCTACGCCAGCCGCTCGTGAGCGAGATGATGCCAGTCATGATCCAGAAGAAAGGAAGCACGACGAAAATCGCTGGCTTGATGAAATAGAGGCGAGCAAACCAGCGTTCCTGTACCGTCGCGGGGTTGGTGGCAAGTGCGTTCGACAGGCTCGACGGTCGGAGCCCGGTCGTGCGAATCCAAGGCTGAGGGTCGCCCGTCGCACCTCTCGTGATCTCCTTCGCGGCATTGGTCCGCATCGCTGGTCGCCACCCGAGCATGCCCGCCAGATCGCCCGCGCCGTAGAGCAAGCTGGCCGCCCAGTCCGGGATGGTGAACTCTCGAGCCTTTCTCCAGCCGAACCAGCGACGATACTGGCCGATGACGTCACTCATCGAGAGTGTCTCCGGTCCGGCCAACTCCAGTGCTAGCCGCGATGGACTGTCGGGGCGGAGAAAAAAGATGACCGTGGCCACGACGTCTTCGAGTTGGACGACCTGGAGGCGGCCGGTATTTGGCATTAGGGGGAGGAGTGGCAAAGCGGCCAACCCGCGAAACAGCGCGCTCGCGCCGTAGACGGGCCGTCCAAGTACGACAGAGGGTCGCAGGATGATCCAGTCAAGGTCAAGGGTCGTTAGCACTTCATCGCCCGCTAGCTTGCTAGTCGAAAAAGGCGAGGGTTGTAGGCGGTCCACCCCAATTGCGGAAAAATGGATGACTTTCGTGACACCAGTTTGCGCGCATGCCCTGAACAACGCTTCTGGCGCGCTGCGGTGAACCGCGTCTGGGTCATCATGCGGACCGTCTTGAAGCACGCCGACGCAGTTGACGACGGCGTCCATCCCTAACAGATGCGGCTGCCAGTCTGCCGGATCTAAAGCTCGCGCGACATCCAAAACTATCTCCCGGCTGCCTGCCCAAGGGTGCGATCGGCCAGGGCGAACGATCCGATAGATCTCGTGGCCTTCCTGGTTGAGCCGCGCGCATAGCGCAGTGCCAATCAGACCAGTTGCGCCCGCTACGAGGGCCTTCATCGCCCCAAACCTGGCATGGAGCGGTCTAACGCGCTGTGCTTGGTAGCTGGATCGGACGCCCTAAACTCGCGATCGGTCGCACTGCACTTGGCGTTCATGAAACCTCGACATTCCAGCACCGGCCGCGCGTCAATTTCGCTTGGGCGGCGAGTTCCGGAGAAAACGTGCAAGAACGCGTAGATAGTTTGATCGTCAGCACGAGGCTGGAGGGAACCCACTAATGGTTGGCGTTGGCCGGGTGGGGAGCGGGAGCCGGAATCGGGAGCGACCTTGCCGTCGAAACTTGAGGCGTGGTCTAAGCATGACCGCGCCCATGATTGCTCGAAGCCACTCGAGGCGGGAGTGGCAACCAGGCTCTTCGGATTCTCTGGGGAGCCCTGCAAAGATTTTCCTTACTTGTTTCGAAGCAGTTGCACGGCCCCACCCAACACTGTCGCTTGCGTTCAGTTCCGCCGGCATCCAATCAAACTCGTGCGTGGGGGGTGCCGGCGCCGTACTGCTTTCCGCGTCACATCAGATTGGAAGCCTCGCAGTGCGTCGACGCCAACCTAGATTGGACCTCGTGCAGCGTGGATTAAGCTCAAGAGTGAAATAGGAGGCGGTCGGAAATCGACAAGCACGGACGCCGCGGAGCCCTGCTTCTCCGGCGACCCTTCATTTAAAACCGACGGGTCTGAGGCCTGCCATCATGCGATGCGTGACCAGGCGCTTCGCGACACGTCCCAGCACAGAGGCTGTCGCCCGGCTCGATCGATTACCATGCAGCGATTGCAATGCCCGGCTACGCTCCACCGCGCCAAAGCCAACATCAGGAGGAACAAAAGGAGATCAAGCGCATTCCTCACTGCTACGACAGGAGATTGCAATGGAAGACTTGCGCGCAAAAACCGATGCAAACGTCGAGAGAGATCCCGACGAGTGGGTGAGTGGTGACGACCCGATGACCCCGTCGCAGGCGTCTTATCTGAAAACGCTCTGTGAGCAGGCACAGGATCAGCAAAGCTTTGCGGACAACCTCAGCAAGGCTGAGGCCTCCAAGCGCATAGATGCACTACGGGCAAAGCTGAACCTTTAAACACCAGATCGATTGTCTACCGTTCCGAACCCTCGGTCTCCCGCGGGCAAGCGCGATACGTGTGGGATAGGAACGACCGCGCTTCCCAACTCCACCCTGATATTACCGGCCAATCGCGGAACTTTCGGCAGGCCGAGACCTTCTCCATGTTCGAAACCACAGGAGGAAAGAGTGGCCAATCTAGGAAGACTTGCGATCGCTATGCTGGGGGTCCTGGCGTATCAAAACCGCGACAAGATCGCAGAGGTGATCCGCGGAGCGGCAGAGCGCGGCCCCAACAATCCCCAGGGTGGGATATTGGAGCAGGTCTCGAAGAGCGTATCCGGCACCGCACTCGGCGATATTCTCGATCGCTTTCGAAATGCAGGCGCCGGCTCCAAGGTGGACTCTTGGGTTGGCACTGGGCCGAACCAGCCAATCGAGCCGCACGAGGTGGAAACAGCCATTGACGCGCAGACGCTCGAGGCCCTTTCCAGCCAGACCGGCCTCTCGCGCGAGGAGCTGATTGCAAGGATAACCAGGGACCTGCCCGATGCGGTTAACCAGATGACCCCAGACGGTACCCTTCCAGCAGACCAGCAAACAAATGCCTCAGACCAGCCCAACCTGCTCGACGACGTGCCTTCCCGGCCGAAACAAAGTTAAGTCCAGGTGATGGAAGCGGACTGGAAAGGGCAGTGCGAAACCGAGGAGATTGGATCGAGCGAGCAAAGCCAGTCGGAAATGCAGAGACACGCGAAAAGCCTATTGCGGATTGCCAGACTGCCAAAGCAATTGCCGAGCTCGACATCTTGTCAGTACTGCTTGATTCGCGCTGGCGCATCCCGGGAACGTCCATTCGGTTCGGATTGGATGCGCTGGTAGGCCTGGTGCCCGTGCTGGGCGACACAGCAACCGGGTTGGTTTCGGCCTACATTGTCCTGCGAGCCCGCAAATGCGGCGCTGGAAACCTGTTGGTTGCTCGGATGTTGGCCAACGTGCTGTTTGATACTGTCTTGGGAAGTGTGCCCATCCTCGGATCGATCTTCGACGTGTACTATAAGGCTAACAATCGCAACATCCAACTGCTTCGTGCCCATCTCGGCCGTCAGGTTGCTGGACCGTAGCGTCATCTTCGTTGCCCGCTCCGCACGTCTCTATCGCCAGGGGGCAAGAGAGCGGTCGCGGCCCGAGACGATGCCACTGCCGCGACTTGGACTGGATCCTTTTAGCCGGACTCCGGGGTCGGACCGGGATCTACGCACCGAATGTGGTTCGAGCCGTTCGGCGAAGGGAACGCAGGCCGATCTTTGTCGCTCCCCGGGAAATCTGCGCAGCGGATAAGTGACTGTAAGGTTCAAAAATTGCGACAAAGACAGCAGGGTTTTGCTCGCATGATCGGAGATGTGCCCGTTTTCGTCCAAGCTCAGGAACCATGAACCGAGCTGCTGGTTGGGTCGATACGCCGGGTGGTCGGCGTGGCAATCACAAAGGAGAACCCAATGACACGACCTGTCAGAACTGCGGTTTTGGCCGCCGCGTTCGCCATGCTCGCCTCGTCAGTCTTTGCTCAATCGGGGGATGCTCCCAAACCTCCGCCACCAGCCCAGGATCGCACCGCCGGCGAAGCCGGACAGAACCAGCAAGCCATGCGCCAAATGATGCGCGAGATGATGGATGAGATGCTGCAGGAGAGATCAATAAAGGACCGAGACCCCGGGCCGGATTGGCGACATAGCGGCCCAACGCTTCAAGACGACGGAACGGGCGATCGTGATGTGGCACCTATGAGGCATGGCCGCAGGGCCGGAGCCGATATGATGCAGGGTGCCAAAATGAGAATCATGTTCGCCATCATGGACACCGACGGTGATGGTACGCTGTCGCGGACGGAGGTTCAGGATTTCATCGGGCGGATCTTCAACGCTGTCGACGAGGACGGCGATGAAAGCGTCGACATGCAGGAACTCCAATCCTTTTTCCATCGCGGAGGAGACCAGGACCGGCGTTAAGTCGACAGGTTTGTACCTCGGCCTGCCCGACGTCTGAAGCGAGGGGCCACAGGCGATGGCTTGAAGGCGGTGTTGGCTCCGAGCAGTCGTCGTGCTTCCTGATACCCGCCAGGAGCAACGAGGTAGGACTTGCGCAATGCTCGCAGGGGGCTGGACGGCTGTTCCAGCTCGTGATGAGCCAATTCATCGACCTACCAGATCCCCGTCGACGCGAAGGAGGATCATCGGCGATAGGCCAGAGATGAAAAAGGGAGCTTGCCTGCGTGGTCCAAGCCGCAGGTCTCAGACCACGCATTGCGAGGTTAGGGGTAAACATGCATCTCATCCAGATACTGCTTCCTCGCGCCGACAACGAGGGAAAGCCCTTCGCCAAGGAAGAGTTCGACCGGGTAAAGGAGGAACTCGCGCTTCGCTTCGACGGAGTCACCGCCTATTTGCGGGCGCCCGCGGAAGGCGTGTGGCGGGATGGCGCAGACGAGATTGTCATCTTCGAGGTCATGACTGAAGAAGTCGATCTGCACGATTGGCGAAGGCGGCGTTTGGAACTGGAGCGGCGGTTCCGCCAGGAGCAGGTTGTAATTCGATATTTACCAATGGCTTTGGTCTAGCTCCTGCCTAGTTAGGTAGCTGCGTCAAACTTCGTCGGTCTCTTTCTCCTCACCGAGGGTAAGTTCGAGTAGCTTGACCGCATCATTCATGCCGAACAAAGCAATATCCGAAAGATTGCCCATTTTGCGGCAGATGAATGTTGCGACGTAACAGATCCACGCCTGATAGCAGTGCTCAGATTTGTCGCCCGCTCCTATCGAGCGCAATCCGTTGAGGCTGCAGATGATCTGGTGGAGATCACGCTGCGCACCGCCATTCAGGAACTAGATGGGCGACTGGAGGAAATCAGCCTGTTCAGCTGGCTGAGCGCAATCATGGCGCGATATCGGAAGTGAGCGCGCCGGGGGCCGACGACCCGCTCCCAAGCTGCCGGCCGCGCCAGAAAATTGCCATTCCGCCATCAATGCACCCAGAAAGCGCCTCGTCTGGCTCGTTCGCGCGGTTGGGGAATGCTCGTCGCGGAGCGCTGCTCCAAGGGTGCCGCTGTCTGCGGACGCCAAGCTCGACTCCTGAACTCCTTGAGAGCGCCACCTAATGCTAAATTACCGGGCTTGGTGGAAAACCAAATTTAAGTACTTTCGGCTAGGCTCGGCCCAGGGGTATTGCCCGAGAAAGGTATTTGGGTCAATTGGCCAACACCGCATCCAGTCTCAGCCGGTTGAGACACTCCGTTTTGTCTTCAGCGAACCTGCCGGCGGCGATCGCTTTTGTGGTGCTTGTGATCTGCGCCGTGTTGGCGGACCGGGAAAACAGGATCGTTTCAGACCAATTGGCGCGCGCCGACGTCTCGGCCAAGGTTAACATCATAAGGGCCAAGCTGGAAGGCAACATCAACGGCAATCTCCAGCTTACGCGGGGTCTGGTTTCGGCGATCGTGACCGAACCCTATATGGGGCAACAGAGGTTTGCGGCCCTGGCCAGCAACCTGTTCGAGCAGGAATCTCAGCTGCGCAACATCGCCGGCGCGCCGGACCTCGTTATCTCGCTGATGTATCCAATGCCTGGCAACGAGAAGGCCATCGGCCTCGATTACCGCAAGAACAATGCCCAACGCACCGCCGCGCTCCGGGCGCGCGACCTGCGGGTGCCCGTGCTGGCCGGTCCAGTCGACCTGGCGCAGGGCGGCCAAGGCTTCATCGGCCGCTTTCCGGTCTTCGTAAAGACGGCGGGGGGTGGCGAGCGCTTCTGGGGCATCGTCTCCGTCGTTGTTGACGTTGAGCGCCTCTACAAGGCAAGCGGCCTTTTTGACGCCGATCTCGACATCGAAATCGCCCTGACCGGCAAGGACGGCCTTGGCGGGACGGGTGATCGCTTCTTTGGTGGCGAGCGCGTCACGCGTGCCGACCCGGTGACCGCAGAGGTGCATCTGCCCTCCGGTTCCTGGCAGATCGCCGCCATCCCCAGAGGTGGCTGGGCCGCATCAGCGAAGAATCCCTGGGCCTTGCGGGCCATCATGGCATTGGCCGGTGCGCTCGTCGTTCTGCCCATTCTCGTTGCGGGGCGGCTGTTCGGCGAAAGGCAGAAAAACTTCGCCGAGCTCAGGCGATTGTCCGGTCGCCTGGAGCTCGCGCTGGATGCGTCGGGAATCGGTGTCTGGGAGCACAACATCGCCACCAACGAGCTGGTGTGGGACGACCGCGTCAACGAAATCTACGGCAGGCCGGCTGACCGGAAGCCACGCGGCTATGATGACTGGGCCTCAGCGATTCATCCGCACGACATCGAACGGGCGCAGCAGGATTTCGATGCCGCGGCGGCGGTAAAGGGCCCCTATTCCTCGCAGTACCGGATTGTCCACCCGAATGGTGAGATCCGGCATGTGCGCGCGCGTGCGACCTATTTCCAGGGCCGCAACGACACGCCCAAGATGATCGGCGCTGAATGGGACGTCACGAGCGACGTCGTGCTCAACGAAAACCTCGTACGAGAAAGACAGCTGTCCGAACTGAGGAACGCTGAGCTTGAAGTGGCCAAGGGGCGCATCGAACATGTGGCGCTGCACGACTCGCTCACCGGGCTGCCGAACCGCCGCTATCTCGACGAAATGCTGGCGACGAGCGCGCGTCGAGGAGAACGAACCGCGCTCCTGCATTTGGACCTTGACCGCTTCAAGCAGATCAACGACACGCTGGGGCATGCGGCCGGCGACGCCATGTTGATGCATGCCTCGAAGGTCATCAAGGCAAATGCCGGAGCCGCCGACTTCGTCGCGCGCATTGGCGGCGACGAGTTCGTGGTCATTTGCGGCGGGCGCGACGATCCCGAGCTCGCCGCACTAGCCGACCGCATCATCGAAGAGATGCGGCAACCCGTCAATTTTCGTGGCCACCAGTGCCGGTTCGGCGTCAGCATCGGCGTTGCGGCGAATACGGGCGAGGGGCTCGACGCAAGGCAGCTGCTGGTCAACGCCGATCTCGCCCTCTACCGGGCAAAGAGCTCAGGCCGGAACCGCTACGAGTTCTTCAACGAGGAGCTGCAAAGCGAAATCGTGGAAACCAAGCGGACCGCCGACGAGATCCTGGGCGGCCTCGAGCGCAACGAATTCATCGTCTTCTACCAGCCGCAGTTTGACGCCGGCACATTGGAAATCGTCGGCGTGGAGGCCTTGGCCCGCTGGCAGCACCCGACGCGCGGCATCCTGACGCCCGACGTCTTCCTGAAGGTCGCGGAGGAACTGAACGTTGTCGCCCTGATCGACCGAACGGTCCTCAAAGCGGCGCTGGCTGACTTTGAGTGCTGGCAGCTTCAGCACCTCAACATTCCACGCGTTTCGGTCAACGTCTCGGCACGCCGGCTCGAGGACAAGGACCTGATCGATGGTCTTCGCAAGCTCAACATCCGCGAAGGGATGGTCTCCTTCGAACTGGTCGAGTCCATCTTCCTCGATGAGAATGACGACCTCGTCGCCTGGAACATCGAGCACATCAAGGACCTCGGCATCGACATTGAGATAGACGATTTCGGCACCGGCTACGCCTCGATCGTCAGTTTGCTCAAGCTTCAGCCGCGCCGACTGAAGATTGATCGCCAACTGATCACACCCATCACCGGCTCGCTGCCGCAACGGCGCCTGGTGTCATCCATCATCGAGATCGGCAAATCGCTCGGCATCGAAGTGGTTGCCGAGGGCGTCGAGACGATGGAGCATGCGCGCATCTTGAAAGAGCTCGGCTGCGACCTGCTGCAGGGCTACGCGCTCGGCCGCCCGATGGGCGCTAAGGCTTTAGAATCCTTCGCCCAATCTCGCAAATGGCCGGCCGCGGGATAGCGGTCTCGTGTCGCGGAGTTGGTGATCTTGCACGAATACAAGGTCGTGCGACAGCAAGTCCAGGGGCGGATCAGGACCCGCGCCGCTGTTCGATACAAAGGGCCCCCGACCAGCAAAAGATTGCCCAAGCTGATCCGACGCACCATCCCGCAAGTACATCTGTGGGGTAGTGAACGCCGAGATATATCCGGCTCATTCCGACCATGATGGTCAGGAACACGGCCAGGGCAACGAAATACCCTTTCACCCGGCGATCAGGATTTGCCTTGGCCAGCAAAGCTCCAAGCCTAAGGAAAGTGACAGCGGACAACATCGCGCGGCCGCTCGGAAAACTGGCGGTAAAGACCCTGGTGGTGTGGAAAATGTCGGGTCTCTGGCGATCAAAACCAGGATTGATATTGCCGGCAGCTTGCTTGCGAAGCCGGCCTTCCGAGTAAGCCGACACCCTGTCTTTTCCGAACGGTTCGCTCTTTCAAGACGATCTAACGGAGCAGGCCCTCGTCGTCGAACGCGTCCCAGCCCTTCAACTTAGGCCCGGGAGCGTCATCTCTGGAATTATTCCCGGCACCGCGAACCTTCTCGCTACCCTTTCCCGCCCGCGTCAGGGCAGCCTTGCCGGCACCGCGTCGCCTGTTCTCTGTAACTTGCTGCGCGTCCTCTTCGCGCCAAAGGCTTGGCAGATCACGATCAAGGATGTCCTCGATGTGCTTGGGATCGAACACGTGGAAGGTGACGGCCTTGGATCGACCGCGCATCTTCACGGTGCGGGTGCCAATGCTTTGCAGCCGTCCGTCTTTCAGCCACTTGTGACGCTCACGCGAAGAGATCGCGAGGATGTCCTCGGCCTCGCGCGGCAGGACCGGGAGTACTTCGATGGTTTCCAGCATCTTGGCGATCTTGTTCGAGGCGGCCTCGAACTCTTCGGCATCGTCTTCGCGCATCCGCAATGTCATGCGACCAGTCTCGGCTTTGATGTACCTCCTCACCGCCCATGGCAGGCGGGCACGTATTTCACGCTCGATACCTTTCGTGCGCACCGACGAGCCAAGCGTCGCTGATGGCTGAAGTGGCCACTCGGCAATCAGTGACAACGAGGTGCTGATGCTTTGGCGAGAGCCGCGATCTCGAGGAGTCACAATAGCCGCAGCGATGCAGCCACGAATCTTCCGGGTTCGCGCAAAACGCACGGGCATCTGTGCTACTCGCTTCCTTGTCGCACGGTTTCTACCGCCAACGAGCCGGCCGGCAGGCCATTCAACAGCTCCAGCTCGGGTTTCGTGAGGTGAATCCATGCCACCCAATCATCCGGGCGGAGCACCACAATCTGCCGATTGTGGATGGGCGCCACGTCCGGGCCGGTAGTAAACCCGTTGGCTATCCCGGCGGGTCCAAACCAAACGGAGCCTTCGCAACTTGCGGAGATGCGTTGAAAGCGACGACTGCCGAATTTGCAAATTGTCGCCAATGGCATTTAGCGAGACCTCTCCATTGCGCAAATGGCGGAAGATCAACAGCCGATGTGGGCTTCCTACCACGTGAGGAAATCAGATGCCTCATCAGCATGTATCAGCAACTTCGAGTTGCCTACGCTCGCCGCTTTGCACGTGCCTTAAACCCAGAGTGCTAAATGGTTCAACGCCAATTTGTTTGGCGGAGCGGGTGGCGCCCCAAAGCCCGCCACCATCACGGTAGCGGGCTCCTGAAAGGGCAGGCATATTGGGGGGTGGGTGCTGCCCTAACAAGCGGACCGTTGCGTGGAGGCTTGGCGCCCGTCAATTCAAAGACGCCCGCCACCTCTCGGCAGCGGGCAGGGGTCACAGTTTAGCTAGGGATTACCCGCCTGTCCCATCAGCGATCTGGCCGATGTGGCGGGACGGGGCAGGAATTTCGGATTACGAATTTAGGGTTGTACGACTCGCCTCTTCCTCGATCCCCGCGCAGGTCAGCTTGGCTTTGAGCGGAATTTTTTACGTCACGGACGATGTCCGTCTGGACGCCATGTTAGCGGACGCTAAATCAGAGGGATGCGACGCTTCTTGCTGGGCCTTACAGTTTGTCTCTTTTGCAGCACGTTGCTTCAGGCCGAAGCATGGCAGCCCTTCGGCGTCCGGCAGCTTGGCTTTACATTCGATATTCCTCCGGGTTTCGTGCTGAGCCAGCATTCGGATCAGGGAGCGGCTTTTCAGGGGCCGAGAGAAGCGTTCCTAGTCGTTTGGGGCGCACAATTGGGCAAAGCCAGTTTTCGCGCCGAGATTGAGCATCGCATGATCGAGGACGAAAGGGCCGGTTGGCGACTGACCTATCGACGCATAGCCCCCAGGTGGGCCAGCTACTCGGGAGTCAAGAATGGCGAGATTCGCTATGTCCGCGCAATCATGGTCTGCGGCGACCGCGCCGCTCTTTTCACGATGAATTACAGGAAGTCCGAAAAGAAACCATATGACCCTGTTGTCGTGCGCATGGTCCGGTCCCTGAAGGCACAAGGCTGCTAAGTTGGGTGGCGGGTAATGCGGCGCAACGACTACTGGTGCCGCAGCATTTTCCGGACGCTCGTGTGGAACCCGGGACCAGCTTTCTGCGACTTGCGTATCGAGGAGGAGAATCCGCTTGGTTTCTTCGGCAAACGATCAGATACCACAAACGGCAATTGGCGATTGGACCTTGCGGCGCTCATACGCCACTTCTTGTTCCGGGCCAGCTGCCGCGCCTTCCGGTCAGCCGCGCCTGTAGCAGCACCACGACCAGCAGGTAGAGCCCCCGGATGACTGAGTGCCAGTAGGCCGAGAGGGAAATCCAACCCATCCGTTTTCAAAGTTCAGGATGTTGCCTCCGAGCGCCGTTCGTGCCTCCTTTGTGCAGATTACGCTGGCCAGGGTGCTCCCGAACACGTCGTCTACAGTGCCCAGGGCAAGCCATCAGCTCAGCACGACTTTGAACGCCTACGACATCCTCTGCAGGTTTGCGCCTCGGCCCGCAGCGCGCCAGCCGATGGATTGCCAAAATAGCGGCCTTGTGCTCGCTGAGCATGGCCGAGCAGTGGTCCATCAGCTACAATGATGCCCCTGCCAGACTCCTGGTGAATCTGCGAAAGGCCGGCATCCTCGATTGAAACGCCGTACGGGCGGCAAGTAGGTGCCGTCGAACGGCGCGCCCGGTTATCAGGCCGCGCGCCCCAAGTTGAGGCACTTGCCAAGACCACTTGGAAAACCAGCGGCAAGCAGGCGTCATCCATATCGGGCGGATTGCTGATGTTGTCAGTGGGAATGCCCTCTTCGCAGAAATCAGACAGGCGTTTGGACAGAAGTGGTCATTTTCTGAAATTCAGAAAGGATTTCCGGGAAACTCTGCGCGAGATATCGAACAACACGCGCGTTCTCCAGCAGCCGGCTGAGATATCCAGTGGCCACCACCAGATCCAGGTGGTCAGATCCGTAGCTCTCCTCGACAAGCCGGTATTCCTTATCGAGTTTGGCTGATTCGTTCTCCATCAAAGCGATCTGCGCATCGCTCAGTCCGGCTAGCTTTTTCGGCTGCGACGTATCGGCAAGCTGGGAGGGCGAGGTCGCGCCCACCAGGGATTTTGCGTAGTTGATCGAGAACTTGTTCATGGCAATCATTAGTTGCGCCGCCTCGATCTGACGGACGGCTGCCAGCTTTCGCAGTTCGATAAACGTGTTGGTCGGAACGAAGCGGTCCTTGAGCATGTCGATCGCTTCCGGGCATATCCCTTTCAGCAGATGCTTTTTAAGCCTGATTTGGGCAATATTGACATTCAGGGTCCTGGCGATGGTCTCTTCAGGGACGCCGCTGTCGATGGCCTTCAGGATCATGAAGTGTTCCTGGATGGTGGCGAGCCGGCTTACCCGTTTGTTGTAGGTGAATGCCTCGTCATCATTGGCGACCAGACAATCAACCTCAGTGGCGCCCATCTCGTGCAAGATCTCGATGCGCATGTGGCCGTCGACCAAGAGGTACTTTCCCGGCGTATCCTTGTCCCTTGCCACAACGGGCAGTTCCACCAGTCCGATCTCGCGAACGGACGACCTGACCTGTTGGTATTTTGGGGTTTCCCTGGCGCTTTCGGCGATCAGGTGAAGCGGCTGGATGTCTTCAAGCCGAAGGCAGATTGTATCGCGCTCAAAAGCGGATTTTACGTCCGGAAGGGTAGGACGCTTTGTGGTCATGCGGGCTCAACCCTGCTGATCCGGGCCGCCAGGTTTCGTGGAAGGGTGTCCAGTCCTTCCGCCGCAAGAAGGTCCTGGAATGCCTCTTCTGCCAAGAGCTGCCGCAAGGCGTGGGTGACAAACAGCAGGCGGTTTCGCGTTGCATCCGCTTTCCGGACCAGAATGCGTTTCCTGTCAGTGTCCGCTTTGAAAGCCTTGATCAGCGCTGACGCTGAAGGATTTTTCGTGCGTTCTGGCAGTAACGTTCCCAGGCCTTTTCCGCGCCTGCGGCGGTTCTCAATCAAGCGGCGCGCTATCACAAGCTTATGACCACGCAGCTGGTTTTTTTGATAGGCAAGCTGAAGAACGGCCTGGATCCCGGGCTCGTCGGCGGTGGAAATATCGACTGCTACCGACAGCGGAATCTGGCCTGAGTCGACTGCCCGCAGAAGCCGCTGTTCGCCTTGCGACAGCAGGCGTGCAACCCCTCTGACATATTCGGTCGAAAGACCGATCTTTGCTGCGATGTCGGCGTCCGAATAGTTGTTTTCTTTCAGCCGCCCGATGTCGCGAAGAAGGTCATAAGCGGTGTGATACCGGCGAGCACAATTTTCCACCAACCCTTTGACCAGCGCCTCGGTCTTGGTTGCCTCTATCACAAACGCGGGAATCTCGGTCTGGCCAAGCAGCCTGAAGGCCTCGATCCGCCCCTGACCACACACCAGGTCGTGCGTGAAAGCGCTTTCGTAGACATCTCTCTTGGTCACTGTTATGGGGCGCTTCAGGCCGACGCTCTTGATGCTGTCGACGATCTCCTGGAAGGACTTTTTGCCTCGCGCACGCGGGTTGGTAATCTTGATCTCGTCGAGGCGTAGGAGCAAGATTGGTCTTTTGGCGGTGACCATCAGCGGGCGACCGCGACGGCATCGCGTTCAGCCAAGGCGAACAGCGGATCCAGCGATTTGAAGAAGAAAGTGTTGAATTCCAGTCTTTTGTTCAAGGCGTGGTTTAAGGGCTTTCCGCCAATCTCATTTGCTGGCGCAATCAAGTAATCGAGGATCGTCTGGTTATCCGGGCTCATGCGAATGGCTACCTTCAGGTCCGCAGTGGGGCCTCGCTCCGCAGAGGCCACCCAATGAGGATAGCCGTACGGCGTGTTGCGACAGCGGCCCATCGCAATGGATACGGTGAATTCCTCGTTGACGCGAAGCACGCCGAGACCGCTCTGACGCACCGCAGACCCGCCCGCCCGCTCAATGGTCGCGACTATCGTTTGGACGATTTCTTCCAAGATCTCCCGAAGCCGCCTTCTGATATCAAGAAAACGATAGTTCTGGGACGGATCGTGTCCAACGAGCTTGTAGGCTCGCAGCAGACTGCCGAATTTTTTCCTGTAGCGGCTGCTTGGCGGACAGTCAGCCGCCGCGTCAATCATCGGGCCCGAAAGGGTGCCGCGCCTCTTCAGAAGTTCGGCGAGCACAACCAACATCTGACCGTTGCTCATCTTAGATGAGCGGGCGTCGGCTATGACTTGAGCCCGTTCGAAAAGTCTGCGGTCTACAATGGGTTCAAAGACGCCATCAGCGCGCACCAATTGGGCAGTGTCATTGGTCACCTTCCTTTGCTTGAGCTTGAAAGACTGTCGGTTCCAGACATTGTTGCCCACATATTTTTCGTTGCTGAGTATCTGATGAATGGAGTGGCGTTTCCACGATCGATTGAGATCGGTGACCACGCCCTTGGCATTCAACGACCGCGCAATCTGGAGCTCGGTCCGGCCAGCCTTCACGTATTCATTATAGATCCAGCGCACCGTCGTGATTTCATCAGCTGGTCCAGGCACGAGGATCACCCGATCCGTCTGGAGGCTCTTCTGCTCTTTGAGAGCGAGCATGGTCTTTGTGCGCCCATGCTGGTCGATAAGCTGGCGCCTCAGACCCAGGCCGGACGACCCTCCTTGCCGGTATCCCATTCGAATGAGCCTGCACTGGCCGGCAAACACCTTGACCGACAACACTCGACTGTGCTCTGCAGCCATGCTGCGCTTTATCGCCTTGAGCAGGTCTGACCCGATGCTGCCATCGTTTGCAAACTGTTCTCCACAGTATTCAATCCGCACGCCGGCAGCACGGCACCGGTACTCGTACGACGCACTCTCATCGGGGTTCTGGAATCGCCCCCAGCGACTCACGTCGTAGACGATGACGATTTCGAAATCCGCTATCTTCGCCTCCACGTCCGCCAACAGCCTTTGCAAGCCGGCGCGACCTTCAAGGCTCAAGCCGCTGCGACCCGCGTCCTCATATGTGGCTACGATGTCGTAGTTCATCGCAGCCGCGAATTCACGAATTGCATCCTTCTGATTGTCGATCGAGAAACTCTGGAGGTCTGTGGACATTCGCACGTACTGAGCCGCGCGCACGCGTTGTGCGTCTACAGCAGGTCGAGGGGCTGTGTGCGCCTGTTCCATCATTCAGGCCTAAAGGCACATTGAACGTCCGCTTGAGCCGGCAACCCTAGCGGCATGAGGCTTCAATTCCGTTACACATTGACCGACACTTTGTATCGAATGAAGCCTTGTTGGCATGGAACTGGAGGACCCAAACGGACAGGCAGGGTTTCTATCAACGCCCGAGAAACCATGTCTTTTATCGTGAGGGCTCGTGCCCCCGTTCCGCCGCATTGCGGCCGCACGTGGCAAGCTATAGGGATATCAGGCCTTTAAGGGAGACTTCACATGAACTTGCACAAAGTCATAGCCGCCGTGCTGATGACCGCAGCATTGGCAGGGTGCGCGCAGACCGAAGGCCAGCAACGTGCCGGAACTGGCGCTCTGATCGGCGGCGCTGGCGGCGCCCTCGTCGGTCAGGCCATCGGTGGCAACACCGAAAGCACGCTCATCGGCGCTGCCGGCGGCGCCCTGCTCGGCGCCGTCGTCGGCTCGGCCACTACACCGCAACGGCGCGGCGAACAGATGTGCCGCTACCAAGACCGCCGCGGCCGCATCTACACGGCACCGTGCGACGACAGGTACTACAACGGCGATTATTGAGCAGAGGGTAGTCTGCTCATCCACTGTCCTAAGTGGGAAATGGGAACGGAAGCTCCCTGTGCGGAGTAGCCCTGGTCGTACATTTTTGTGATCGCGCCGCCGGAGGCGGCGCTACGTTGTCATTTTTTGCCCATAACATAGTGCTACCAGCAAGGGCGGCGGGGTTCTGGAGGTCATTATGACTGAGAGCCTTGCCGGCACCCTGAAAAATCGGGGCACACAGGCAGCCAAGCGGCTGCTTGGCTACGATTCCCGCAACTGGCTGCGCATCCGCCAGATCGAGGCGTTCACCCTCTTTCTCGAAGCCAGCAACCGTAAATCCTCCGACGTGATCGAGATTTCGCCCGGCTGGAACCGCTATTGGCGGGCGATGTGCCCCAATTACCGCTCGGTCGATTTCCCCGCTTTCGACATCTGCAGGGATCGCACCGACGAGCAATATTCCATCGTCATCGCCGATCAGGTGCTGGAACATGTGCGCCGGCCGCAGGCGGCGGTGGAAAACATCCACGCCATGACCCGACCCGGTGGTTGGGCGATGGTGGCGACGCCCTTCCTGTTTCGCGTGCACGCCAAACCGCACGACTACAACAGATGGACGCCTGCCGGCCTCAAACAGCTGATGCTCGAGGGCGGCTTCCCCGAAGCCAACGTCAAGGTTCACGGCTGGGGCAACAAGGCCTGCGCCAGGGCCCATATTGGTGGCCCCGTTCGCGCCTACGGACTGCGGCGGGATCTCAGTAACGACGACGAATACCCGCTGATGGTCTGGGCGTTCGCCAAGAAGGGGTGAGGAGCGGAAGCCGCGCTCTATCGCGGTGATGGCCAGGGAGTCTCGCTGGACACTTGACCGGATCCGCCGCCAGTGACCTACTTCGACTTCGAGGAGGCGTTCGCGAATGGACATTCGAGCCACATTACAGGAGCTATGTAAGGCCTTCAACGCGCACGATCTCGATCGCATTATGGCGTTCTTTGCTGAGGACTGCGTTCTGGAGATGCCAAGGGGGGCCGAGCCTTGGGGAACGCGCTGCGAGGGCAAGCGCAGCGTAAGAGACGCGCTTGCGACACGCTTTGAGGGTTTGCCCGATGTGCATTACGGCAATGGGCAGCACTTTGCGGACGATGCTGCCAACACCGGCATGTCGAAATGGACCCTCACCGGAACAACCCGCGAGGGCGTAAAAAAGGAAGTTCAAGGTTGTGACTTCTACACGTTTCGCGATGGAAAGGTGATCCGCAAGGACTCATATTGGAAGATCGTGGAGTAGGGGTTGGCAATTCTTGTCGGGATCTTTTCGTTGTCCGGCAATCCACACGAGATGGGATTCCGCAATGCGCGTTTGCATTGCCGTACTCGCCGACGAGATGCCAACCCCATCAATCACGGGAACGCATTCGAAGTAGCTGCCAACCATGTCCTCATGCATGTTTGATCTCCCAAGCTAAGCGAACGATATTCCATGTCCGGCACGCCGCCACCCACAAACAGACTCGTCGGCTCGCCATATTCACCCACGGAAGGGTTTAGTCTCGCACGACCGCGCAATGACGCCAGCATGCTTGCCCACCAGTTTCCTCGCAGCACGTATCGCTCTGTCCAGTCGGCTGCTCTGCCGGTCGACGGGTTGGAGGTCGCCGGTCTCGTGACGGTCGAAGGCCGTGACTACGATCAGCCTGGGTGCTTTCTGTTGGTAAATTATTTGACGTGGAGGGTGTCTTTCCGCTGGACCAACAGCCGGTTGAAGTTGAGCGGCGCAGGGGGAAGAATTTCTGTCATCTCGAATAGAGGCACAGGGTTTTCCGGCTCCGGTGCTTTCTGCCTGGCCGTCAGGTCGGTGATCTCCTCGTCGCGCCTCGCAATCCGGCTTTCCAGATTGGCAATGCGCTCCGCAAGGAAATAGCGCCCAACGGCAAATCCGCCGCCGCCGAACAATACGGCAGACGTAGCAAAGGCCAGCGGGTTAGCCGCCACCAGCGCAGAGTTGCTTTGAATGAAAGCGATAAAGTCATGCATGGCTCAAAAGCACTCCTGTCACGCGGGGAACGATTCACCCTGCCGAGGTCGCGCGAGGGACGTAATACCAGTCGCATCCGGCCGTTTTTGGGCAACTTCGTCCTCCCTTGCCCTGCCGTGTGGAACGCCGCGAGTTCGTCAGGACAAGCTTCCTCAGAGGATAGTTTCGTCCAACCGCGCTAACCGAGCCGTAGGGCGGGAGTGGAACACTTCGCAATCTCCACGTCAGTCATCTCACGGCAGGGGCGTATCATCGTAGCCAATGGAAATTATCCCCGGATGCCTGTGGGGCTATGGCGAGTGTATGAGTCTCTAGCTCGTAATAGGTCAGCGCCTTTACGGTCTCAAGCGGGCTATCGTAGCAGGTGATAAGCTTCACGGCTTCAGAGTGCAGCTCGGCTTTGCCTCGGCATCGAAGTACATCGTTCCCATCCCGCGTCTTTATGGGGCTGCGATGATCGGCACGAGCCTAGCGCTCGGCCCCTACGGCAATGCAGTAGTGAACAAAAAGGGAACATAAATGTCAAGCATGAACTGACTCGGGCGAGGGATAAATTCCGAAATGTTGCAGCCACTCTCAAGGCGTAAGGATTCGCTCGCTCATTAACCACTATGCTGGTTGAGCATTGAGGCCAACGTGCCCGCGTTCGACGTCCCAAACACGCTTTGGCCTCTGGCGCGTTCCCCCCGGACATGCCGGAGGTTGCCTGCCCACCGCCAAGAGCAGGGTGCGACTGCACCGGCCCGGCACGGATCCACGGCACGGGTGGAGAGTCACTGCCGAGAAAATGGCTTTTACCTCGAAGACGGCCAGCGGATCGAGCCTAGCAGGGAGTTTTCGAGGATCAACAAACCTAGGCAGCGTCCGACCAAATGCCAGCCGAGGAAAGCTCGCGACGGGAAGCATCCGGTCGCTGCGGCCCCGGCGCGTTTCACTCCTCCCCGACTGGGAGGTGGTTCGCGGCGAGCGAAAGCACCACCAACAGATATGGCGAACCTTTCGAACGCGAGAGCCTGCATACCTGAGGTGGGGGCGACCCGGGTTAGTTGTCGTGGGGCAAAGAGCGCTCATGAGCGAGAGTGCTGCCGAAACGTGGTAAACTTCTGAGCGGAACTTTTATCGTAAAATCTGGGCACGCGCGAGAGCCCTGCCAACGGGCGCGTGTTGCGGAACCACATTAGGCGGCCCTCATAGCGGCCGAAACGCTTGCGTCCTTCCTCGCAGCTCAGAGC
>NZ_JAIUGZ010000029.1:0-58103 GCF_020164875.1 Mesorhizobium sp. CO1-1-8
CCAGCCTCCGTTCGCTGAAGATCAAACCGGACAACTCACGTGCTACCTAATCCGGACAACTCGTGTGCTTACGACACCCGCCATGCGGCCCCACTTGCCTCTCACAAGCCGCTCCTGTAAGAGAACCGCCATGAACACGCGCGCCACCAACGCTTCCCGTCCGACCGGTTTTTCCGGCGAGACCGTGCGCGCGCTGGCTTCGACCGTGCTTCTTCTCGGCCTTATCGGCGATCGCCGGGTTCGCTGAAGGAGCGCCCGGCGGTCGAACCGCCGCGCAAGCGCATGCTCCTTGGCAATCACATCAAGCGAACGAAATTCTGGTAAAGGCGCCGCTCGCCATCAATCCACCGAAGGTGGATCCATGAGCCGCCGGGAGAAACGACGATGAACGCACGAGAAGAAATCCGCTCCGATGCCGCGGTAGCCGACACGGATTTGGCTAAAGGGATGCCCGACGCGGCCCGCAAATATCAGCCCTATCCGACCGTCGGCCTCACCGACCGGACCTGGCCGTCGAAGGTGATCGACAAGGCGCCGATCTGGTGCTCGGTCGACCTGCGCGACGGCAACCAGGCGCTGATCGACCCGATGGGTCATGAGCGCAAGGCACGCATGTTCGGCCTGCTGCTCGACATGGGCTTCAAGGAGATCGAGATCGGCTTCCCGTCGGCATCGCAGACCGATTTCGACTTTGCCCGCTGGTGCATCGAGGAAGGCAACGTACCCGCCGATGTCTCGCTGCAGGTGCTGGTTCAGTGCCGGCCGGAGCTGATCACCCGCACCTTCGAGGCGCTGAAGGGCGCCACCAACCCGATCGTCCATTTCTACAATTCGACCAGCGAATTGCAGCGCCGCGTCGTCTTCGAAAAGGACGTCGGCGGCATCAAGCGGATCGCCACCGACGCCGCCAAGATGATCACCGACATGGCGGCCAAGGCCGGCGGAGGTTTTCGTTTCGAGTATTCGCCGGAAAGCTTTACTGGCACCGAGCTGGAAGTGGCGCTGGAGATCTGCAACGCCGTCACCGAGATCGTCAGGCCGACGGCGGACAACAAGCTGATCATCAACCTGCCGTCGACGGTCGAGATGTCGACCCCCAATATATATGCCGACCGTATCGAGTGGATGTGCCGTAACCTCGACAACCGGGAGAACCTGCTGGTTTCGCTGCATCCGCACAACGACCGCGGCACCGGCATCGCCACCACCGAACTCGGCCTGATGGCCGGCGCCGACCGTGTCGAAGGCACGCTGTTCGGCAATGGCGAGCGCACCGGCAATGTCGACATCGTCACGCTGGCGCTGAACATGTACACGCAAGGTGTCGATCCGTTGATCGACTGCTCCGACATCAACCGGATGAAGGACGTCTACGAATATTCGAACCAATTGAAGATCCCCGAGCGCCACCCCTATGTCGGCGAACTCGTCTACACCGCCTTTTCCGGTTCGCACCAGGATGCCATCAACAAGGGCATGAAGGCGCTGAAGAAGGCCAATACGAGCCTGTGGGAAGTGCCCTATCTGCCGATCGACCCGGCCGATGTCGGACGCAGCTACGAAGCCATCATCCGCATCAATTCGCAGTCCGGCAAGGGCGGCATCGCCTATGTGCTGCAGGCCGATTACGGCCTCAACCTGCCGCGCAATCTGCAGATCGAGTTCAGCCAGGAAATCCAGGCGATCACCGATGCCGAGGGCAAGGAAGTGCCGGCCAGGCGCATCTACGAGCGTTTTCTCGAGACCTATGTCGACCAGCCCGGCGCGCGGCTGAAATTCCTCGATCACCACACCTATCCCAGCACCGAGATCAAGGGCCGGCGCGTCGTCGAGGCGGTCATCCTCGACAACGGCAAGGAAGTGACGATTACAGGCACGGGTACCGGCCCAATCGATGGCTTCGTCAATGCGCTGTCGCGCCATGTCGGTGTCGAGATGTCGGTGCTCGACTATTCCGAGCACTCTATGCAGCGCGGCTCGAACGCCTCGGCCATTTCCTATGTCGAGATGGAGTATCCCCAGGGCAAGTTGTTCGGCGCTGGCATCAACACCAACATCGTCGCTGCCTCACTGGAAGCGGTGATGTCCGCCGCCAACCGTATCGTCGGTAAAAAAGCCGGCTGACGCCCGCCGGGAACAAAGATCGGAACCGGCTCAGTCTCGTGATCGGTTCCGATCTTTCGGGCCATTAACCACCGCGGGATTATCCAGTGGGTACGTGATCGCATAATGGGGTGTACACTTGTGTGGGGGGGCGGGAGCTATATGATCACGCCTCAACCTGTGCCGACTTCGAGAGGATCGACACTTGCAGCATGCCACGCCTGCCGCCCCCGCAGTGCGCGAGACACTGGAGCGACTGCTTGCCAGCCAAACGTTCGGCCGATCCGAACGCGCGCGCAAGCTGCTGCGTTATCTTGTCGAACGTGAACAGGCCGGCGAAGCCGACAGGCTCAAGGGCTTTTCCATTGCCATGGATGTTTTCGGCAAGGACGGCGATTTCGATCCGTCCACCGATGCCGTGGTGCGGGTGCAGGCAGGCAGGCTGCGCGAGCTTCTGCAACATTATTTTGCCAATGAGGGAATTGCCGAGCCGGTCCGCATCGCCATTCCGCGCGGCGGCTATGTTCCTGCCTATGAATTGAACGCGATCCGCCTGCCGGATATTGCCGAGGCTGTTCCCGAACTCAGGCTGGACGGCGCCGCATCCGCCGATCGGTCAAACGAAGCCGGCACGGGCATGCTGGACGCGACGTCTCTGGCTTCCGTACCGTCTTCGCCTGCCCCCTCGGTGGCGCGCCATCTCCGCTTTTTCTGGATGGCGATCGCCTTGGTCATCGCCATGCTGGGCGTACTGATCCTTCGCCAGGGCAGCACTGCCTTGCTGGCAGGCGGCGACATCTCGGCAATGCCGGAGACCGCTGGCGCAACCGCAAGCATCACATCGTCGGCAAGGGCTGACGCCCTGCCGCAAGTCTATATCGGACTCAAGGCTGACGGCCCCGACGCCAGCCGTGTCGCCGCATCGCTGCGCGCCGGCCTGAGTGGCTTCGATACGATCGACTTCATCGGCCGCGACGCCGCCAGCGGTCCGGCCGACGACGCTGCGAGCTTCATATTCGACGTCCTGCCTGGACCGGACGCGGGCGATATCACGATCGAACTGCAAAGCATGGCGTCCGGACGGGTGCTTCTATCGCGCAATCTCACCCCCGCCGACAGCGCACCCGCCGCGGTCGAAGACCGTATCGCCGACATGCTGAGCTCGGCACTCCCCGCCTCCGGCACCATCTACAACTATATCGAGCAGACCGGCACACCAAACGGTCTGACGCAATGCCTGCTGCTCAACGGCAAATATTATCTCGACCAGAACGCCAGGACCCATGAGGCAGCCTATCGTTGCCTCGAGAAGCTGGCTAATGGTGGAACCAAGTCGTCGCTCGTCTATTCGGAACTTGCCTCCCTGCATCTCGAGGCGGTGTCCGATCATTACGCCTATCCGCCCAATGCGACGATTGAAACAGCCGTCGAGTTTGCCCATCGCGGCGTGCAGATGGGTCCGACCAGCCCTTATGCGCATCGCTCCTACGGCTATGTCAGTTCGCGCCTGGGCAATACGGACGAAGCGATCCGCTGGATGCGCAAGGCCTATGAACTCAACCCCTACGATCTCGGCATGGCCGCCGCTTACGGCTACGGGCTGATCTTCGCCGGACGATATGCCGAGGGAACGCCGATCCTCGATCATGCGGCGGAGACCTTCAGCGGGCACCCGACATGGTGGGATTATGGGCTGTTCGCCGGTGAACTCATGCTCGGCGACATGAACAAGGCAGTCGCGGCCAGCATGGCACTGAGAACGACGGCAACGAAATCACACTATCTGGCGGCACGGCTGGTCGGCGCCAAGGCTGCCGGACAGGATCATCTGGTGAGCACTCTGCTGAAACAGCTGACCACCGAGTTCCCCAAATTTGCCGCCGATCCGCGGGCGACTTTCGTCGAGCGGAAATATCCGGCCGACCTGACCGACCGTCTGGTCCAGGCACTCCGCGCTGCCGGGCTCGGCAGCCAAAGCTGACACCATCGACGTCCGCGCACTGGCTGCGCCACGCCCCGATGGATTTCCTGCGCTCCGATCGCCGATGCCGATTGGTCGCCAAGTTCTGTACACAATCGTACAAATCGCGAAAATTTTACTGGTCATCACGTTGGACTAGGCGCAATTCAGCCACGATTGGTGTCGCGCATTCTGCAATAACAAAAAATCAGCTTCATGACCGCATCACTTTTTGCCGCCGAAGAGGGTGTTGGCTCGAAGGCCATCGTCCTGCTGCACGGTTTCGGCGGCTGCCACGATGTATGGCGCGAGGTGATTTCCGCCCTGACGCCTTCCACGCATACGCTGGCCTATGATCTGCCCGGGCATGGGATGTCGCTCGATTTTCCTGCCGCCGGTCCGGCCAGGGTGGCGGCCAAGGCCGTTCTGGCCGATCTCTCGGAGCGTCGCCTGAAGCGCGTTCATCTCGTGGGCCACTCGATGGGCGGTGCCGTGGCGGCGCTGATGGCGCTGGCCGAGCCCGAAAAGATAGCCTCGCTGACGCTTCTGGCGCCGGGCGGCCTTGGCCCCGAAATCAATGGAGCGCTGTTGCGCCGCTATGCCGAAGCCGCGGATCGGTCCGAGATCCGCTCCTGCCTCGCCGTCATGTCGGGACCTTCAGCCCTACCGCTCGAACATACCGTGGACATCCTTTGGGAAATGCGCAGGCGACCCGGCCAACTCGAAAAGCTCGTAGAGATCGCAGCCGCAATGACCGTGGACGATCGGCAAGGCGTCATCCCGCACAATCGCCTTGACGGGCTGAACATGCCGGTGATGGTGGCATGGGGAACCAACGATGCGGTGCTGCCCTTTACCCAGGCGGATGACCTGCCGGCGCATTTTCACGTGCACCACGTGCTGGAGGCCGGCCATATGCTGGCGGAGGAAGCCCCCGACCTCGTTGCCGAGATCATTCGCCGCAACATCAACCGCCGCGCCAGGCCGCATCGCCAGAAATTCGCGGCAGCAGCCAGCTGACCTTTTTTCGCGCACGATAACCCTCCTGAGCACCCTATGCCGTCGATCTCGCCAGTGCATTTTGCCGGCGGCTGTGTTAACCCGGTGTTAACCAAACCCACGAGGCAGACGCCGATGAAGGAAGCAGGCGAGAAGACCATCGACCAGTCGAAGAAACTGTCCGACGCCATCCGTGACGTCAAAAATGCCTTCGCCGATCGCGACGACGTCGTCGTCGACATGCGCGAAGCGCATCGCATGCGTCTCGATTTGCTTGCCGCCGAGCTGGCGCCGGTTTTTGCCGATGTTCCGGCCGACATGGACAATTTCGACTTTGTCATCTCGTCCGGCTTGCAGCCGCGCCTGTGGATCGACGCCATCAGCCATGTCGCCATGGGCCGCGACCGCCGCACCTATCGCTTTCTCAAGGACACTCGCATCGGCCGGGTGGTGCTTGCCGAATCCACCGAGATGAAACCGGTTGCCGATTCCGTGACGCGCTATGTCGCCGAGCGCATCGTCGAGCGTCAGAGGATGCTGGAAGGCGGCGTCGAACCCGCCGTCGCCGGCCTGAAACGTGCGTATGTGCCAGAAGCCGAGCCGCCGCTGCACGCGACGGAGCGCGGCAAACGCTGGTCGGCCCTTCTGTCCGGGCTTGGCCTGGTCGCTGCCGGCGCACTGGTCGGCCTTGTGGTGTCGGTCGTCCTGTTCTGGGACCGCATCGTGGCCATGGTTGTCAATTTGCGGCCATAGCGGCCTCGGTGCCAAGCTCCACCGTCTGCAGATCGGATGGCGGTATGGACGGCCCGGTCAGGCCGCGCCGTGTCAGCCGGATTCGCCAATTTCCCTTTTCACCGTCGATGTCGAACAGATTATACTGCGCCGCCGGGTGCTTGCCGCCCGGCGCCTGGCCGGCGGCAGCGACACCGACCGCCGGGATCCTGACGCCTCGACCGCCGATGAAGAACAGCGACGGCAGATGCGAATGGCCGTGCAGCACAAGGTCGGCGCCGTGGCGGCGAATGATCTTGTTGAAGCGGGCGATGCCGAACAGCCGCTTGTGCTGCGGGACCGCGCCGCGCACCGGCGGATGGTGGATCATGATGGCACGGAACAGTCCCTGTCCGGCGGTGTTCTGGAGGATTTTGCCAAGCCTATCCGCCTGGCCTTCCATGAAGAAACCATTGGCCATGAAGGGTGCCGTGGCGCGTGCCGTCGAGACGCCGATCAGCGCGACATTGCCGCGTACACGCAGGTAGGGGAATGCGTTGCGGTCGACCGGCGTGTTGACGCCGTCGCCGCTCATCCACGCGGCCCAGGACCGGCAGACCTTGTCGAAGGCGCCTGGCACATAGGCGTCGTGATTGCCCGGAACGACCGAAACATCATGCGGCGGTCCCAGCGTCTCCAGCCAGTGCCTGGCCATCTCGATCTCGCCGTCGAGCGCCAGATTGACCAGGTCGCCGGTGACGGCGAGGTGGTCAGGCGTGTTCGCCTTGATATCGGCGACGATCGTGTCAATGACCGCATCATGCATATGGCGGCGGCGGTTGCGCTGCCAGTTGACATAGCCGAGCACGCGCTTGGAGGCGAGATCGCGATAAGATACATCGGGGAGCGGCCCCAGATGGACATCGGAAATATGCGCGAGCCTGAACATACAACCTTCATAGGCGACCCGCGCGCGGCTTTCCACCCACGGTTTCGCTATCAATGACGAGCCCTGGAGATGCCTTCCGCCAGACCGGCTGGCCAGGTTTGAGGGCCAGGCTGTTCCATCTCTATTTCGTGCTGCGGAGGCCGATGACGCTTGGCGTGCGCGGCTTGATCCACGACAGGGCGTCCAGATCCGTCTTCCTTATTCGCCATACCTATGTCCCGGGCTGGCAGCTTCCCGGCGGCGGCGTTGAAGTCGGCGAGACGATGAACGAGGCACTGGCCCGTGAACTGGCCGAGGAAGGCAACATCGCTCTCACCGCTCCGCCGGTGCTCAAATCGATGCATTTCAACCGCCGCTCCAGCCGCCGCGACCATGTCGGCTTTTATTTGGCCGAGCATTTCAGCCAGACGGCGCCGAAGCTGCCGGACCACGAGATCGCCGAAGCCGGCTTCTTCCCGCTCGACGGCTTGCCCGCGGGCACGACGCCGGCGACGCTGCGCCGGATCGCCGAGGTTTTTGACGGCGAGCAACCCTCGCCCTACTGGTGATCAGGCTGCTGCTTTCTCGAAGCGCGCCCGGTCATGCCGTGCGGCATAATCCAGATCCGGCCCGACAGGCACGATCCGCGTCGGATTGATCGTCTGGTGGCTGCCGTAATAATGTGCCTTGATATGATGCAGGTTCACCGTCCCGGCCACATCAGGCACCTGGTAGAGATCGCGCAGATAGTTGGACAGGTTCGGGTAGTCGGCGATGCGGCGCAGATTGCATTTGAAATGGCCGACATACACCGGATCGAAGCGCACCAGCGTGGTGAACAGCCGCCAGTCGGCCTCGGTGATACGGCTGCCGACCAGATAGCGCTGCTTCGACAGCCGCTCCTCCAGCGCATCCAGCGCTGTGAACAATTCACCGAACGCCTCTTCATAGGCGCGTTGCGTGGTGGCGAAGCCGGCGCGATAGACGCCGTTGTTGATGGCGGGATAGACCAGCGCATTGATGCGGTCGATCTCGCCGCGCAACGCCTTCGGATAGAAATCGAGGCTTGCGTCGCCCCATTCGTCGAAGGCTGAATTCAGCATGCGGATGATTTCGGAAGACTCATTGGAGACGATGGTCTGCTCCTTTTTGTCCCACAGCACCGGCACCGTCACCCTGCCCGAATAGTCGGGATCGGCCTTGGCATAGATCTGGTGCAGGAAGTCGAGGCCGTAGAGCGTATCGCCCGTGGCGCCGTCCTCAGCCACGAACGTCCAGCCGTTGGCGCCCATGAAATGATGCACCACCGACACCGATAGGACGCCTTCCAGCTTCTTCAGCGCGCGAAAGATCAACGTCCGGTGGGCCACGGACAGGCAAGCGAGACATAGAGATGATAGCGGCCGGGCTCGGCCTTGAAACCGCGCGTCCGGCCTTCGGCAGGCGCCCCGTCAACGGTGATCCAGTCGCGCCATTGCGACTGCGTCCGCACGAACCTGCCACCATTGTCCGCTGTATCGTACCAGCGGTCCTGCCATCTTCCTTCGACCAGCAATCCCATCCAAATCTCCTTGCGTTCTGTTGCTTGATGTAGGCGCAAGGCTGCCCTGTCGAAGACGTCAGGTGCTGAACAGACCGTCACTTGGCAGAAATGACGGACAGAAACGGCCGATTGCAGCGGCGGGAAATTGATGCTAGCGGACAATCCGCATGTTCGACTTTGCTTTGATCCGGTTTGACCGACGACGAAAGGGCGCCCGCGCTTGATGAAGCGCTGACTGGCGAATGCTGCCGTTTGCAGCAACCTTTCCTCCTTGTACCGGACCGCAAAGACCATGAGCCTTGCCGACGTGAAATACCTGCCGGAAGCCCCGGCGCACGACCCCGAGATCGAAGCCATCAATGACGAAGCCTTCGGGCCCGGCCGCTTTGTGCTGGCTGCTTACAAGATTCGTGAAGCCGGAGGGCATGAACGCTCGCTGTCCTTTGTCGCCGTCGACGGCGACCTTGTCGTTGCCTCGGTGCGCATGACCCGTATCGCCGCCGGTGCCGGCCGCGCATTGATGCTCGGGCCGCTCGCGGTGCGGCCGGCCTTTAAGAATCTCGGCATCGGCCGCCGGCTGGTGGCAATCGCGCTGGAGGCCGCCGCCCGGGCCGGCGCACCTGCCGTCATGCTGGTCGGTGACGAGCCCTATTATGGGCCGCTCGGTTTCAAGCGGATTCCGCGCGGCCAGATTTCGATGCCGCGCCCCGTCGATCTCGACCGGCTGCTGTCGCACGAGATCGCGCCGGGCGCGGTAGCCAGGCTCTTGGGCGAGGTCTGCCACGCCGATCAGGCCAGGGTGGCCGATCCTACCGCGGCGATGGCTTGACCTTTCCCTTCGATCTGGCGCCTGATCCGTCCCACTGTTCCTGAGATCAAAGGATGACGCCATGAACCCGAACGGCCAGATCGCGATCGTCACCGGCGGCGGCTCCGGCCTTGGCGAGGCAACGGCGCGCGCGCTGGCCGCCAAGGGCGCCCGCGTCGCCATCTTCGATGTCGGTATTGATCGCGCGGCCAAGGTCGCGGCCGAGATCGGTGGTATTGCCGTCCAATGCGACGTCAGCAGCGCCGACAGCGGGACCGCTGCACTCGCCGACGTCGCCGCCAACCTTGGCGAGCCGCGGATCCTGGTCAATTGCGCCGGCATCGCCATCGGCGTGAAGACCATCGGCAAGGATGGGCCCCATCCCCTCGATCAGTACCGCAAGGTGGTCGAGGTCAATCTGATCGGCACGTTCAACATGATCCGCCTCGTCGCCGAGCGCGCGTCGAAGCTCGAGCCGCTGCAGGGCGGCGAGCGCGGCGTCATCGTCAACACCGCTTCGGTTGCCGCCTATGATGGCCAGATCGGCCAGGCCGCCTATGCGGCGTCCAAGGGCGGCGTCGTCGGCATGACACTGCCGGTGGCGCGCGACCTTGCCCGTTCCGGCATCCGCGTCTGCACCATCGCTCCCGGCATCTTCAAGACACCGATGATGGCCGGCATGCCGCAAGAGGTACAGGATTCGCTGGGCGCCGCCGTGCCCTTCCCGTCGCGCCTGGGCGAACCGTCCGAATATGCCGCTCTCGCCCTGCACATCGTCGAGAACCAGATGCTGAACGGCGAGACCATTCGCCTCGACGGCGCCATTCGCATGGCGCCGAAATAGAAGGTCATGAGCGCCGGCCTGTCCGCTGCCGCTAAAACCGGTCCGCTGGCCGGGCTGAAGGTGATCGAGATGGCCGGGCTCGGCCCCGTGCCGCTGGCCGGCCTGATGCTGTCGGAGATGGGCGCCGAAGTGTTGCGCATCGAACGGGCGGGGACGAGCCAGCTCCTGTCGCTGCCGGATGAGTACAACATCGACCGCCATGGCCGCGCCCTCCTGCGCCTCGACCTGAAGCGCCGTGAAGGCACCGATCTGTTGCTGCGCCTTGCCGAAAAGGCGGACATGCTGCTCGAAGGCTTTCGCCCGGGCGTCATGGAGCGGCTCGGCCTCGGCCCGGAAGCGGTGCTGGCGCGGAATCCGGCGCTGATCTACGGCCGTATGACCGGCTTCGGCCAAGACGGCCCGCTCGCCGGCCGCGCCGGCCACGACATCACCTATCTCGCTTATAGCGGCGTGCTGCACGCCATCGGCCATGCCGACGGCCGTCCCGTCCCGCCGCTCAACCTTGTCGCCGACTATGGCGGTGGCGCTATGATGCTGATTGCTGGCGTGCTGGCCGCCCTGTTCCAACGTTCGCGCACGGGCAAGGGTGAAGTCATCGACGCCGCGACGGTCGACGGTGCCTCGATGCTGGCGGTGCCCCTGCACGCCTTGATGGCGGCCGGCTTGTGGAACGACAAGCGCGGCGCGAACCTGCTCGATTCTGGCGCCCCGTTCTACGACACCTATGAGACGTCGGACGGGCGGCATATCGCCATCGGCTGCCTCGAGCCGAAATTCTTCGCCGAATTCGCCAGGCTGCTGCCGCTCGACGAGCGCTTTGCATCCGGCCAGTACGACAAGGCCCTGTGGCCGCCGATGCGCGCCGCCATTGCCGATCGGATCCGGCAGAAACCACGCGACGACTGGGACCGGCTGTTCGCGCAAACCGATGCCTGCGTTGCACCCGTTCTGTCGCTGCAAGAGGCGAAGCACCACCCGCACAATCGGGCACGCAACGCCTCTGTGACGACAGATGCATTTGAGCGCCCCGCCCCCGCGCCGCGTTTCGCGAATTCGCAGCCGGCACCGGCCACAATGCCCGACAGCAGAGATCTGTTGCCGTCGGCAATGCTGGCGCGTTTCGGCTTTGCGAGAGCGGAGATTGACGACCTTGTCAAATCCGGCTTGCTGACCGATAACTAGAGAGGAAAAATCAACTTACTGTGGTGATGCGTTGGACGAGCCGAAGAAGAAGGTGATCCGCGAGACGGACGACGAAGCGATCCGGCTGGCGAAGGCGCTTCTGCGCAGCGCGCGCTTTGGCGCGCTGGCGGTGGTCGAACCGCAAACCGGCTCGCCTCTGGCCAGCAGAGTTGGTGTGGCCACCGACATCGACGGCGCGCCGCTGATCCTGGTGTCGATGCTTTCGGCGCACACCGGCGCGTTGCTTGCCGATCCGCGCTGTTCCCTATTGCTCGGCGAACCGGGCAAGGGCGACCCGCTGGCACACCCGCGCCTGACACTGGTCTGCCAGGCGGCACGGCTTGAGCGCGGATCAGGCGAACACGCGCGCGCCGAGCGCCGCTATCTCAATCACAATCCCAAGGCGAAGCTTTACGCCGGTCTCGGGGACTTTTCGATCTTTCGCCTCGGTCCGCAACGCGCCAGCCTCAACGGCGGCTTCGGCAAGGCCTATCAGCTCGATCAATCGGATCTGCTCACCAGCGGACCGATCGTCGAGGAACTCGCGGCGCGCGAACAATCGGCCATCGACCACATGAACGCCGACCATCTCGACGCCATCGCCGTTTACGCACAGCATTTCGCGAAAGTATCCGGAAACGGCTGGCGTGTTGCCGGGTTCGATGCCGATGGCATGGATCTGGTGTCGGGCGACGATGTTTGCCGGGCCTTTTACCCACAACCTTTGGCGGCGGCAGGCGGATTGCGGCACGTTCTGGTCGATATGGTCAAGGCCGGCCGAGCCATTGTCGACAGCAGGACTGAGACTTAATTATGCTGGATCAAAAGCAACACTTGAGATTTAAGTGAAATGCTCTACCTTTTGGTGACGCTGAATCGCCAGCGCCGATCGATAAGCGAATTTATGGAATCAGACGCCATTGCCCCCATGGCGTCGGGATGAACAAGAAGCATGGGGGATCGATGGTCTCGACAAAGCTAATCGTGAACGCCGAATCGGCGGCAGAGTTTCTCATGCTGATGGGCAATGAGAAGCGACTGTTGATCATGAGCTACCTCGCCGAAGGTGAAATGTCGGTTGGAGCCATCGCCGAAAAGGTGATGCTCAGCCAATCCGCCCTGTCCCAGCACCTGGCCAAGTTGCGGGCCCTCGACCTTGTCGACACCCGCCGCGACCGGCAGATGATTTACTACTCCTGCAAATCCGACGCCGTGCGCGAATTGCTTGTCATGCTGGACGGCATTTTCGGCAGCGGCAAGGATGACCTGTCCCAGATGGCGCACCGTTTGCGCCGTGCCGGAACCTGATCGTCTTGTAGCCCCCTCGCCGGCGATTTCAGAGCGACATGCGCCCATCCGGGGCGCACAAAGCTGGCTGATTGTCCCGAATTGTCGCATCGTGCTTTCCAAACAAGGTGAGCGCCGGGAAGCAGGCCGGATTTTCGGTCCGATGCGACGGTCGCGAGGAATGCATGGATCCCATTCGCATCGACGACCCGCAAGATCGGCGCGTCGCTGCCTATCTCGACATTCGCGAGCGTGACCTCGCCGGCCGGCAAGGCCGTTTCGTCGCCGAAGGCAAGGTGGTGCTCGACCTGCTGCTCTCGACCGGGCGCTTTGCCGCCGAATCGGTCCTGGTTCTGGAAAACCGGCTGGCAGGTCTCGACAACATCCTGAGCAAGGCGCCCGCCGACCTCCCGGTCTATGTCGCCACCAGCGCCGTGATGGACGCTATCGCCGGATTTCACATGCATCGCGGCATCCTGGCCATGGGCCGCAAGGGAGAGCCGCAGCCGGCCGAAGCCTTGCTCGATGGCTTGCCGCCCCGTGCGATGGTCGTAGTGCTCGTCGGCATCGCCAACCATGACAATGTGGGCTCGATCTTCCGCAACGCCGCCGCCTTTGGCGCTGACGCGGTTCTGCTGGATGCGACATGCTGCGATCCGCTCTATCGCAAGGCGATTCGCGTTTCGGTCGGCGCCGCGCTCAAGATCCCTTTCGCATCGTTCACCGACACCGCCGGCTTCACAACGGTGCTCGCCCGACGTGGCTTCGAACAATTCGCGCTGTCGCCACGCGGGAAGACCGACATCCGCGATGCGCAGCGCAGCGAGCGCCTGGCGCTCTATCTCGGCACCGAAGGCGAAGGCTTGCCGGGCAACCTGCTCGCAAGCCTGCACAACGTGCGGATCACCATGGCGGAAGGCTTCGACAGCCTGAATGTCGCCGCGGCTTCAGCCATCGCGCTGCATCATTTTTCGGCAAAAGAGGCCTGATCTCAGCTCGTCGCGTCAGCCTTCTGCAGCGCGCGCACGCGGTCGGCAAGACTGCGGTCACCATTGCCGGAGCGTGCGTCCGACGGTACCGCCAATGCCTTGGCGATTGGCGAACCAGGCCCCTCGAGCTTGGCCGTCAGATGGACGACCTCCGCCGCCAGTTCGTTCATCTGCTCGCGCAAGGCGGAGCTGCTGTCCGTGGCCTTGGACGCTGCCAGTGCGGTGAGATCCGCCTTCAGCCGCTTGTTCTCGCGCGCCAGCGCCGTCAGCCTCGCCTCGAGCTGCTCACGGTCGCTGTCGAGCTTGGCGATTGCCTTGTCGAAATTATCGCTCTTGGCGACATCGCCGCCCTTGCCGACCAGTCGCAAGGCTGGCGCGCTGTCCTCGGATTTCGATCTTTCGCGCATGCGTTCCAGTTCCTTTTCGCGGCGGTCGAGTTTGTCCTCGCGATCGGCAAGTGTGGCCAGCAGCCGTTCGACCTTCTTGTCGAGTTCGGCGGTTTTTTTCTTCTCGGCTTTCAGGGCGTCCCGCGCGGCCTTGCTTTCGGCCGCGATTTCCTGGCCGCGCCTGTCGGCTTCCTTGCGCTGGCCGCGCAGCATCGCAATGTCACTGGCGAGTTTCTGCATTTCAGACTCTCGCGCCACGAGCTCGATCTGCCGGCTGCTCGAGGAAAAACTGGCGTCGTCATACATGCGCTCCAGCTTTTCCAGCTCAAGGGCGCGCTTTTCCAGCTTGCGTTCGGTTTCCTTCAGACGCTCCGAAAGCTGCTGCAACTCGCCCTCTCGTTGACGCAGCGCTTCGTTCTTCGCGCCCAGCTCGGTCAGCGCCTGGTTCTTGTCCGTCCGCTCGACCGCCAGGCCCTTCATGGCCTCGCGACCGCGATTGATCTCAACCAGTTGTTCGGCCGCCTTTTCACGCAACGCCTTGACGCTGATTTCCAGGCGGCGCGTCGTCATCGCGTATTCGGCGCGGATGCGATCCTTGTCCGCCTGGATTTCGGCCTGTGTCAGGGGGATCGAGGATTCGACGCGTTTGCGTGTAAGCGCGACCGCACGACGCCATATGGCTGGAGCCACCATGAGCGCCAGAAAGCCAGCGCAGAGAAAGCCGAGAACGAAGAACAGGACCGACTGGACCAAGTGACTACCCGTTGTGGCCGGTAAGCATCAAACTAATGCATGTCGCCGAAGTGGGAACTGGTTTTGGAACAACGACATGCAACAAGATAAACCAAAAGCGCATAGAGCGCTTTGACTGTGCCACGTTGACATGGCGGAAATCCAGCGTTGCGGCAAGGGTTTGCCGCAACGCTACGAGTTTAATGCATGTCGAACCAAAAGCGGTCCCGGTTTTGGGCAACGACAGCCAAGGACTTCAGCTTAGAACGGATTCCACGTGGCCCGCTCGGTAAGCTTCAGATAGCCGAGATTGACGCCGAGCCGGGCACCGACGCCGGTGCGAATCGGCACCAAGAGCACGTTGTTGTTCTTCAGCACGTTGAAGCCGACGCCCGCCACCACATAGGCCGAACCGGCGACGCCGCCATAGCGGTTGTAGAGGCTGCCCACATCGTCGAGATTGTAGACCAGCATCATCACCCGCGAACCCTCGCCGCCAAAATCCCAGCCGAGCGACGGACCTTGCCAGAACACTTTGTGATCGCCGGCATTCTTGGTGTAGAGCGTGCCTTCGCCATAGGTCAGGCCGCCGATCAGCGCGCCCGAGCCCTCTTCGCCGAGCAGATAGCCGTTGGGCAGGCCGTAGGAGGCAAAAATCTTCTCAATCACCGTGGCGAGTCCGCCCGATGTCGCACCAAAAAATTTGTGACCGGAATCGACAATCTCCTGAGCGGTGTATTCCTGGGCCCGCAGGGCTGAAGTCGAGAAGACGAGAACGCCCAGGAGCGTGACCGCCATTGAGAAGACACGGAGAAAGCTCCGGTCGTAGTATCGGGAAAACATGCTTCCAATCTCCGTCAGGGAGCACCTTCGCCGACGCCTCGCACCCCGTACGGCTCTTTTAGCCGGCCGTTAAGGGTAACTGTTAGGGGCAAACTATGCCGTAATCCTTTTTCAACCATTAAGCTCACACATGAACATGGCGGTTCGAAGGCTGTTTGGGGCCGCTCAAGTGGGGTCGGCGGCCTGCGTGAACACGCCATTTGCCATAACCACAATCTGGATTTGTTGCTGCACGCACGGGCGCTGTGTATTCAGAAAGCCCGAGGAGAGAGTGCGTGATTCGTGTGGCAGGTGACGATCGATCGCCCGGCCATGAGTTGTGAGATTTTGCAGGGATTTTTCGCCGATGGCCGATCTGTTCACCCTTTCCGCGCCCGATCTGGCAGCGCTTTTGTGCAGCCGGGTCTGCCACGATATCATCTCGCCGGTCGGCGCGATCAACAACGGGCTCGAATTGCTCGATGAAGGCGGCGCCGATGAGGACGCCATGAAGCTGATCCGTCAGAGCGCCCGCAACGCATCGGCCCGCCTGCAGTTCGCTCGCATCGCCTTCGGTGCCGCCGGCTCGGCCGGCATGTTGATCGATACCGGCGATGCCGAAGCGGTCGCCATCGCCTTCCTCAAGAACGAAAAGCCGGAACTGACCTGGAACGGGGCCCGCGCGTTGCTGCCCAAGAACAAGGTCAAGCTGCTGCTCAACCTGATCCTCGTCGCCAATGCCGCCATTCCGCGCGGCGGCAAGCTTTCGGTGACGCTGGAAAATCTCGAGACCGAGCCGCGATTCGCGCTTGCGGCGGCTGGCCCGATGCTGCGTGTGCCGCCGAAGTTCCTCGAACTGCATTCCGGACACAAGCCGGAGGAACCGATCGACGCGCATTCCGTGCAGCCCTATTACACGCTGCTTCTGGCGCGCGAAGCCGGCATGACGATATCGATCCACGCGACGCCGGAAGAAATCGTGCTTTCGGCGGCCTGATTGCGCGGCCGATAAAGCGAAGTATTTCTACATTGAAATCTGCAATTCCAGCTCATCGACTTGAGATGCGCCTGATCGTCCAGGCATCGCCAAAGCATTCGTGAATAAAAGCAGGCAGCTGCCCATCTTTGTAAAAATTTTACCTAACGCCTTTTCGGCTTCTTTACCAGATTAGCCTATGGTGCGTCCTGGATGCCCCGACGCTACCGGACTGCCAGAAGGCAAAGAGGACCCGGAAATGAAACGCTGCATGTTCGTCGACGATTCAAGCGTCATCAGGAAGGTTGCAAAACGCATCCTGGGCGGCTCCGGAATGATTGTCATCGAGGCCGCCAGCGGACTTGACGCGCTGGAGATGTGCGCCGCCGACATGCCCGACATCATCGTCGTCGATGGCGCCTTGCCCGACGTACCGGCGGTCGATCTCATCCGTCGCGTCCGCGCCATGGAGAGCCCGATAAGGCCGCAAATCCTGATTTCGCTGGTCGAGCTCGATATTGCTTCGATCATGCGGGCCAAGCGAGCCGGCGCCCAGGGCTATCTCTTGAAGCCGTTCAACCGTCCGCAGCTGCTCGAGCGCTTTCGCACCTTGAAGAGCGCACCTGATTCGGCATCTTTGAGCAATTCCAGAAAAAGTGCGTGACGGTTTCCTGCTCGGAAGCCCCAAAACAGACTGTTCCAGCCCATCATGCAAAAACCCGGCCGAAGCCGGGTTTTTCATTGAAAAGTTCGAACGATTCGTCGCTCAGGCGCTGACGCGAATGTCTTCCGGTTCGCGCAGCACATAGCCGCGCCCCCAGACCGTTTCGATGTAGTTCTGACCGCCCGATGCCGCATCGAGCTTTTTGCGGAGCTTGCAGATGAAGACGTCGATGATTTTCAGCTCAGGCTCGTCCATGCCGCCATAGAGGTGGTTGAGGAACATTTCCTTGGTCAGGGTGGTGCCTTTGCGCAGCGAAAGCAACTCCAGCATCTGGTATTCCTTGCCGGTCAGGTGCACACGCTGGCCGCCGACTTCAACTGTCTTGGCATCGAGGTTGACCACCAGGTCCCCGGTGGTGATGACCGACTGGGCGTGGCCCTTGGAACGCCGCACGATGGCATGAATGCGGGCAACCAGCTCATCCTTGTGGAACGGCTTGGTCATGTAGTCGTCCGCGCCGAAGCCGAGGCCGCGCACCTTGTCCTCGATGCCGGCCATGCCGGAGAGGATGAGAATGGGTGTTTTGACCTTGGAAAGGCGAAGCGTTCTCAAGACCTCGTAGCCCGACATGTCAGGCAGGTTGAGATCGAGAAGAATGATATCGTAGTCATAGAGCTTGCCTAGATCGACGCCCTCTTCACCGAGATCGGTCGTGTAGACGTTGAAACTTTCCGATTTCAGCATCAGTTCGATGCTTTGTGCGGTTGCACTGTCATCTTCTATCAGCAGAACACGCATTTCATTCCCCTTTTCTGCTGCCGGACCATTTCACGACCCGTCCGGACCCGGAGCAGTGGTTGCCTTGTGCAGAGGCTGCCATTGAATGGTTAACAAATCCTAATTTCCCGTCCATGACGGTACCAGATTTTTTAACCTCTTTCTACACCCTCTTGAATCTAATAACGAATCTCAGAACCAAATTCCTAATGCAACACATTAACAACCTGGACTAAGCGACTCCAGGGACTCATCGACGTCGCTTCCGCATCGGTGGCCGGAATTTTTACCCGGCCTTAAGTCCTGACCCGTATGATTAACAATGCCCGTAAACGAATGGTTACCGCCGGCAAAAAACTTTAGGGTTTTGTTTCCCATAGTTCGGGGAAAGCCGGTGGACACGGGTGCGGCCTGGGCGTTTCCAGGTGGTTTGGACGATAAGTGCGGGTGTGCGTTTCCGGGAGTACCGAATCATGAAGTCACGTGAAAACCTCGTTCGGCTGAAACAGTTTCAGGTGAATGAGAAGCGGCGGCAGCTGCTGCAGCTCGACATGATGATCGCCGAGTTCGAACGCATGGCCGTCGAGCTGGAGCTTCAGATCACCGCCGAGGAAAAGAAGGCTGGCATCACCGACATCAACCATTTCGCCTATCCAACCTTCGCCAAGGCGGCTCGCCTGCGCCGCGACAACCTCAGGAACTCCCAAAGCGACCTCGCCCAGCAGCGAAGCGCCGCCGAATCATTACTCGGCGAAGCTGAAGCGGAGCTTTCCAAGGCGGAAATGCTGGAATCGCGCGACACGAAGATCCGCGAAACCGAAGTCGGCGGCCGCAGCGCCATGATCGGCTAAAACCCTGCCGTTGGCGGCGTCAACGCTTGCCATCAGGCTGGCGCATTGCCGTGGCTTGCGACCCCGGCGGGAATACGCCAAGAAAAATGAAAACCGCCCTACGCGGCCCAATCCCCTTCATTCCCCGCAATTGCCCTTGCACGGGCATCCTTGATATCCGGCGCATTCTGCTCCGCCCATGACCTGATCTGGGTAAGCAGCCCCGCCAGATTCTGACTGGATCCAATGGGCGGCGACCACGCCCAACGCTCGCTGAAGGTGCTCAAGCGTGGCGGCGCACTGGTGTCATTGCTCGATGTCAGCAACGACACCAGGGCGCAGGCCAGTGCGCGCGATATCCGGGTCGAGCGTATGTCCGTCGTGCCCGACAGGGAGGGCCTGCTGGAACTGGCTCGGTTGATCGATGCCAACAAGCTCGCCGTCCATGTGGCGAAGAGCTTCCCGCTGGACCAGGCGGGGGCGGCTCACGCCTTCCTCGCCACCAAGCCGATTGGCAAGGTTGCACTGACCGTCTGAGCGCCAGAAGGCTCGCTTCCAGAAACGAAAAGCGTTTTGGAAAACACGAAGGGCGCGGAGTTAGCCGCGCCCTTCGTCTAAATTCGCAATGGTTAGTGCCGGTATTGCTGGATGCGCGTCGTGCGCAGCCCGGCAAGGCCATATTCGTCGATCGACGCCTGCCAGGACAGGAATTCCTCGGTGGTGAGCTTGTAGCGTTGGCATGCCTCGTCCAGGCTCAAAAGCCCGCCCCGCACAGCCGCAACCACTTCCGCCTTACGCCGGATAACCCAGCGACGTGTATTGGTCGGCGGCAGATCGGCAATCGTAAGAGGGCTGCCGTCAGGCCCGATAACATATTTGACTCTCGGTCTAACCAGATCGGTCATCGTACTCTCTACAAAAAACTCAAAGACCCAATCCCCGCCACGTTACCGCCACAGCTTTAAAAATTGCCTAAGCAGACCCTAATGACTAGGTAAGGATCATGAACGCCGCGTTAGTCTTTTCGCCGGCATTTGAAACATCTGCCCGCAAACCCTGATTTGCCGGGGAAAATGCATCCCTTGGCGAAGATCGGCCGCGATCGGTGAATCGCCCTGCACGCTGGCGCGCCGGTAAAGCTTGAACTATATTCTCGACATTGGCATTGAGGCGCCGCGCAGAACGAAAGCATCATGAACAGTCTCGATCTTCCCGGACGTCCCGAAAACACCCGCATCGTCGTCGCCATGTCGGGCGGTGTCGATTCCTCGGTCGTCGCCGGCCTGCTGAAACGCGAGGGCTACGACGTCGTCGGCGTCACCTTGCAGCTCTACGACCACGGCGCGGCGACGCACCGGGCCGGCTCATGCTGCGCCGGGCAGGACATCGACGATGCCCGCCGTGTCTCCGAGACGCTCGGCATCCCGCATTATGTGCTCGACTACGAGGAGCGCTTCCGCAAGGCGGTCATAGATCCCTTCGCCGAGAGCTACGTCGCCGGCGAGACGCCGATCCCGTGCGTTTCCTGCAATCAGACGGTGAAGTTCGCCGACCTCTTGGCGACCGCCAAGGAGCTCGGCGCCGACGCGCTGGCCACCGGCCACTACATCCGTTCCGGCGCCAATGGCGCCCACCGCGCTCTCTACCGTCCGGTCGACGCCGACCGTGACCAGAGCTATTTCCTGTTCGCCACCACGCAGGCGCAGATCAATTATCTGCGCTTTCCCCTCGGCGGCCTGTCGAAGCCTCAGGTTCGCGCCATCGCCGAGGAGATGGGGCTGGCGGTTGCCGCCAAGCAGGACAGCCAGGACATATGCTTCGTGCCGCAGGGCAGGTATTCCGACATCATCGCCAAGCTGAAGCCAACCGCAGCCAATCCGGGCGACATCGTCCACATCGACGGGCGCGTTCTCGGCCGCCATGAGGGCATCCTGCGCTACACGATCGGCCAGCGCCGCGGCATCGGCATCGCTTCCGGCGAGCCGCTTTACGTCGTCCATCTCGATGCCGACCGCGCTCGCGTCGTGGTTGGCCCGCGCGAGGCGCTGGAGACGCACAAGATCTATCTGCGCAATATGAACTGGCTGGGCGACGGATCGCTCACAGACGTCCCTGCAGGCGGCCTGGAGCTGTTCGCCAAGGTCCGCTCGACGCGGCCGCCGCGTCCGGCCGTGCTGCATCATCGTGCTGGTGCCACATGGGTGGAACTGGTCGACGGCGAGTCCGGCATCGCGCCGGGCCAGGCCTGCGTGCTCTACTCCGATGACGGCAACGAAGCCCGCGTGTTCGGCGGCGGCTTCATCGAGCGTTCGGAGCGTGGCGCCGAGGCCGAGGCCATGCTGACCCGGCTTGCCGCCAGGCCGGCCCAGATTCCTGCGGAATAAGATTCCTGCCGAATAAGATTCCTGCCGAATAAGATTCCCGCCGAATAGATCCGCGCTTCAGGAATTCGACTTGGTGTGGGTGACCGTGCCGGCGGTCAGGATGCGCAGCACTCTGATCGCTTCCTCGCCGCTGGTACGCGGTTCGGCACGCGTCTCGATGCACTGGATGAAGTGCTCCAGCTCGCGTGTCAGCGGCATACCTTGGGCAACCGCGACATAGGACGGCTCATTGGTGGTGAAGGCCCATTGGCCGCTGTCCTGCCACACCGCGTGGCGGTAGACGGCTAGCTTGCGTTCCCATGGCTCGACATCGTCGAACACCGCCATCGCCTTGGTGCCGACCACGGTCAGCCGCCGCTCGCGATAGGGATTGAGACGCGAGGTGAAGAGATGACTACGCAGGCCGTTGGGAAAGCGCATGTGCAGATGCGCGAAGTCGCTGAGATTGTCGAGCAAGGCGGCCCCCTCGCCGCGCACCTCGATCGGCTCTGTGCCGGTGATCGCCAGGATCATCGACAAATCGTGCGGCGCCAGGTCCCACAGCGCGTCGTTCTCCGTGTGGAACTTGCCGAGGCCGAGCCGATGCGAGTGGATGTAGCGGACTTCGCCGAGTTCGCCCTTGTCGATCAGCCCTTTCAGCGTCTCGAACGCCGGATGGAACCGCAGCACATGGCCGACCATGAAGACGCGGCCATTGTCCTTGGCCGCCTGCACCGCACGCTCGGCATCCGCCACCGTCAGCGCGATCGGCTTTTCCACCAGCACGTCCTTGCCGCTCTCGACGGCACGCACGGCAAGGTCGGCATGGAATTGCGGCGGCAGTGCCATGACGATGGCGTCGATATCGTCGCGGACGAACAGCTGGTCCGGCTCGATCGCCAGGCAGTCCTGCTCACTGGCGAAGCCTTCTGCGCGGGCCCGGTTGGTATCGGAGACCGCGTGCAGCGCGCCGAGCGCCTTGAGAGTGCGGATGTGGTTGCTGCCCCAGTATCCGCAACCGAGGACTGCTATGCGCGGCTTCATCTGTTTCAAACTCTAAAAACTCGTGGCCGAGACATAGCGACGTGACCCTTCGAACTCAACCCCGGCGCCGGCAACCAAATGTCCGCACGGCAAAGCTTTTCGATAATGACGATAAGCCGGCAAGCCGGTTGCTTCGAAGCTTGACAGGCTCACCCTCCCAACCTTATATCCGCGCGACCTTGGCGAACGCCCCCGACATGCCTTTCGATTTGAGGCGGATTTCGGGCCTTTCGCCGCCCTGGCGGGGTAGCTCAGTTGGTTAGAGCACGGGAATCATAATCCTGGGGTCGGGGGTTCAAGTCCCTCTCCCGCTACCAAATTTCTTCAAATAAAATTAGACATTTAGGCGACATCCGGCGCGCCTTCTTTCCCATTCTCAAGTCGCACCATGTTGCAAATGACTACCGTTGATTTCCAAGGGTTTCCTGCAACTATGGGCAGGTCCATGCGACATGGATGCGACCTGAATCCCTTTTCGATGAGCGAAATAGAGACCGTGTGTTGAAGGCTAGGCAACCGGAGATAATGCTCGACCTCGTGTTGGCCTAGGCTTCGTTGGACGGCGCTAGGCATGCTGCTTGCCCACGTGCCTGGCTTGCCGATGGTCGAGGGTGCTGCCATCGTCAAGAGAATCCCCCACGTCGGCCGACAGCGCTACTTGGCCGGTCAAGGAACGATTCCGCCTTCCGTGGGTTACAAACTCATGATGAACACCATCAAACCCCACGGAATTGGGATTGCGTCCGATGTCGCCAATGCCAAGCAGCGCTTCGAACGGGCGGAGCTCGCGATTGAACGCGCGGAAAAGATAGTGGCCCAAAACATCGAACGGTCCGGCAGGATTCGGCGTCTGGTCGAGACCGCCAAACCAGATCGATAGCCCTAAATGACAATGCTGTTCGAACCCTTGGACTCGGATTATCACAAACGCAGCGTACTTTACCACGCGGCCCGGCTTTCGATGCTCCATGATCGAATGATGATGCGATTCGACAAGGTCAACGAAGCGGCCAACAAAGTTGAAGCTGCGGCGACCGTGCTGGTCGACGTCACCCATGGCTCTGCCGTCGCCGCGTTCCAGGACGCTGTGTTCCGGAATTCGTCGGCACATTTCCTTCAGATTGAAGCGGGCCAAACCCTCGGGCTCTGAACTGCGAGGAATGGCGGTGATACAGAACCCGCAGAAGGCAACATGCGTTGCCCATGGTTGATATCTCAAATCGGTTGTCCGGGAACTCATGCTAAATCTCCGACAGTTCCTTCCGGAACCAGGGCTTTGGTTGTTTGCTCATGTCGCGCTTCCTGGCGCCGGCAAGGCCGCTGTGATCAGCTGCCTCTCGCGTTTCTGAATATGCAGCGGATCCTCGCGCGATCGAAACGCTGACATTTCAATCAAGTCCAGCATCGCCTCTGCAGGAATCGGAATCGTCAGCCGGCCTGTTGCGGTGCGAGGCGCTCGCCGGGCCGCCTGGCAGCCTCGGATTGCTATTATAGCAATATGTATATTAGCTATTCCTTGACAATCGATCTAGGCTCTGGTTTCCTGATTTTAACGGGTGCTTAACCAAGTTCGGTGCGTTTTTTCGGACGGTGTTGGTATGTCGACTTTGGTTGTCGCCGACCCGCGGGGGGTGTATCTCGCCGGTCTGGAGTGGGTGTTGCAGAAGGCTGGACACGATGTTGTCGCCCAGTGCCGCCGTCCTGTCGACGTGGTACCTCATGTGGAGCGCCATCGGCCTGACATCGTTATCGTCGGTCTGGATATGGCGGATCCGCAGACATCAGGTCTTTCTTCCCGCCTCAAGGCCTGTAGCATCACTCTCGGCATCATCTTCATCGTCCAGCCAGCCGGCAGGATCGACATCAAGGAAATACAGGCGCTCGACAGCGACGGTCTGCTGCTGGACGGCATCAGCCACCGCTATCTCGTCGAATGCGTGAGCGCGGTGGCGACGGGCAAGAAATGGATCGACAACAAGATCGTCCAGCAGCTGCTGATGCCGGAAACGCAGCCTCAACCGATGTCCAGACTGACCGGACGGGAGACCGAAATTGCCAACCTCGTCTCGCGCGGGTTGCGCAACAAGGCCATCGCCCAGCGGCTGCACGTATCCGAAGGCACGGTGAAGATGCACCTGCACCACGTCTACGAGAAGCTGCACCTCGGCGGCCGGGCGGAACTGGCCTGGATGGCGCATGGCAAAGGCGCCGAGCGTCCAGGAACGGGCCGAACCGGCCTGCTCTGACCGCCCCACTCCCCTCGCACGGACATTGTACGCACGGCAACGGCCGGAAAGCCGCCTGACGGCATCGCGGGCTCTCCCAGCGCCGCCAGCCTGATCTATCGAAGGATATATATCGTTCGATCAGGTGCGGACATTGACCCCAATACTATCCAACCGGGAATGGACGCGCCCTCTGCCTCGGCGGCACATTGAGGGATGGTGGGCCGAAGTCGGCACGCCATGACGCCCACGGGCTAGGGTTCGGGGCGGACCCAAGGGGAAGAGGGGCTTTCCAAAAACAAACAGTGAACGTGGACCCGCGTGAGCGTGAGTCCGAGTGTGAACAATTGGTCAACCATCCCGGAAAGGACGAACGTTATGGCTACCATTAATATCGTTGGCGAGTTGGTTAACGACCAGACTGCCGGTGTACAAAACACCGCTACCGGCGACCCAGATGGCGATGATGTCGCCGTAAGCGTCTCCGGCGGTTTGCTGGTCAGCGCTAACCTCAACCCCGCCTTTGTGACCTATCTGAACACTCTCGGCTTGACCTCAGGGCAGCTGGCGTTCGCCGACTCCGCTGAGGCGGCAAGTCAGGCCGATCTCATCCACGTGACGGCGGGAACCGACGAAGTCGTCGACAGCCTGATATTCGCCCCTCTGTCACACGTGGATTCCGGGTTGAACACCGTGGGCGGCGAGGACATCTTCCTCACCACGTCGGCGGACGGCAAATCTGTGTTGGCGACCGATACCAGCGGTGACGTCGTCGCCGCTTTCTACATCATACCCAACAGTGACAATACGTTGGGGACGGTGCAGATGGTCACTTTCGCGCCAATCGCCCACCCAGACAATCTCAGCCCGGATGACCGAGTGGACTTCAGCGACATCCTGAAAGTCCGCGCGTTGTCGCACACGGATGAGTCCGTCGGTGGCGCCATCAATGTTGACGACGACGGCCCGACAATCAGCCAGGCGACCGATAACGTGAACCTGATCGTGGACGAGACGACGCTGGGCACAAACCCCTTCGCTGACTTCTCGACCCAGTTCACCAAGAACGGCGGCACCGACGGCGAGGCTTCGACCGTTCACACTCTGAGTATCACAGGGGGAAACGGTACGGATTCGGGTTTGGATCTCACAGCAACCGGTGAGGCGGTCCTCCTGTTCAACAACAACGGCGTCATCGAGGGTCGTACTGTTAATGCCAGCGGTACATTGGTGTTCACGGTCACGACTACTGCCGCTGGCGTCGTGACGCTCGATCAGTTGCAAGCGGTTGTTCATCCCAACCCGAACGCGGATGATGAGTCCGTGACGCTGTCGGCGGATAACCTCATCGTCCTGACGGCGACCATCACCGACGGCGACGGCGATACTGCCAAGGCTGACCTCAACATCGGCCAGAACCTCGTCTTCCACGACGACATCCCGTCAATCCACACGACCGGCACGGCGCCGACCATTCTGGATGACGAGTCGTTGCTGGGCACCAATAATACCGGCGATTATGCACCCAACTTCGCTGCCCTGTTCGGCGCGGACGGCGCAGGTGCAGGTGGTGTCACCTTCGCCCTCAGCGTCGGCGCAGGCGGGATCAATGTTCTTGACTCCGAGTCCGGTCAGGCGATCAACCTGTCGGCCAACGCCGGCGTCATCGAGGGCCGCACGGCCACCAGCAACCTGCTGGTGTTCTCGGTCAGCGTGACCGCTGCCGGCGTCGTGACACTCGATCAGGTACGGTCGATCAGACACCCCGACCCCAACAACGCGGATGACACCCTCACCTTGGGTGCCGTCAACAGCGTTCTTCTTACGGGGACTGTTACCGACGGTGACGGCGATCACAAGTCGGCCGTTCTCAGCATCGGCAACCTGCTTCAGGTCAAGGATGACGGCCCGTCGATCGTCGACCAAGATGGCGTCGCCGGCGGTATCCAAGGGTTCGATGGCGATCCCGGCGCCGCCGGGGCTCAGGGCGAGACTATCGCCGCGACCGGTGGTACGGCTACTGGTAACTTCTCGTTCAATATCGGGGCGGACGGCCACTTGGCAGCGTTCTACACGGGTGGTGGCTCAGATTTCGCCGACCTCGACGCAGGTGCAGGTGTCCAACGGTTGTCCCTGACCGGCACGGTCGACAACGCGCAGACCCCGGCTATCACCAACGTCCAAACGGCACTCGTTTCGGAAACCGCTACATCCGCACAATTCTCCTTCTCGTTCCATTACGACAAGGACCCGATCACGGCCGGAGTGCAGGACGCGACGGCAGGTGGCACTCTGACCTTCGACAAGACGGCGGGAACGTACTCCCTCGCCTTGACCGACGCGATCGACGGGTTCAGCTTCAACGTCTTCCATTCCTCGGAGTTGACGGCGAAGGCACCCCCCGGCAACACCGGTCACCCCGAACTCGTGGTGACGCAGTTGGACGCCAACCCCAACACACCCGCTGACCACGACGGGTTCTACGTGCAGTTCACGGCGAACTCGAACCCCAACGGCAGCCCCTTCGGGTTTAACGGGACGGGCGACGGCAACCCGATCGCCGGGGACACCACGTTCAACAACGGTCAGTTCGTTGCCAGCGCTTTCGAGGATTGGGTCTCCGCCACCCAGTCGACCAACGGCGTGGCCGGTGACACGATCCAGAAGGGCGAACTACTCACCCTCCGGTTCTTCAACGAGAACATTCTGGGCGACGTCAACCCCGGCGCGCCCGGTGGTGGCACCGAGAAGATCGTGCCGACGGACAAGGTGGACGCTATCGCCATCAAGTTCGACGGCATCGGGAACGCCGAGAACCTCATCGTGGTTCTCGACCTGATCGACGACAAGGGCACGGCATCTACCGCCGACGACGTCCACACGACGCGGTCGCTCATCGTGGACAACGCGGACTTCTTCAAGGGGAACACAGTGCCGTCCCCATACAGCACGGAGTTCTCGCTCGACAATAACGACGGTCTCGTGATCATCGAGAAGGGTGACTACAACAACGCCGCTCTCGGTGAGAACTTCTCAATCCAGGGTATGCAGATCATGCAATCCAGCAACGGGCTGACGGGATCCGGTATCAACCTGACCAAGGCGACCGACAACCCGAACACCGTCGCGGTGGAGGGTAACAGCCCGGTGACCGGCCCGCTGCAATCGTGGGGATCCACGGATAACGACGTTCTCAAGATCACGGATATCGGCTTCATCCAGACGACTTCCGGGCAGATCGGCGCGCACCTGGACTTCGGAGTCAACATCCAGGACGGCGACGGCGACACGACGGGCATCCAGAGCCTGCATGTTGATGTCATTGCTTAGCATTGCACCAACGGGAGGCGACTCACGCCGCCTCCCGTCTCCATAATCTCGCGCCCTGCGCAAAACCGGCTCAGGCAAAGGCACGACCCCGCACACAGGCAGATACATCATGATGAAATCCCCACGACCCTCTGCCCTGCAGGCGGTGATCAAAGAGGCCAAGCGCGCCATCAAACCGCTCATCTGGTTCAGCGCCGGCATCAACATACTGATGTTGACCGGCGCGTTCTACATGCTCCAGGTCTACCACCGCGTTTTGGGCAGTCACAGCCTGGAGACGCTGGTGATGCTGTCATTGATGGCGGCGACGGCGCTCGCGACAATGGCGGGGTTGGAGGTCGTGCGCGCGCGTCTTCTGGCTAAAGTCGGGACGTGGCTGAACGCGCGATTGGCACCGGTTCTCCTGACGGCATCGGTTGAATACGCAGCCTCGGCGCCCGGCCAGATCAACGGTCGCGCGCTGCGCGACCTCGACCAAGTGCGGAATTTTTTTACCAGCCCGAGCATCTACCCGATCCTCGACGCGCCTTGGGCACCGATTTTCCTGGGCGCTATCTTCCTCATGCACCCCTGGTTGGGTTGGCTGGCAACCTGCGGCGGGGTCGTGCTGTTCGCGTTGGCGTTGCTCACCGAGTACCTGACCCGTAAGCCAATGACGGAAGCCGCAATCGCGCAGACGCGGGCGTACATGCAGGCCGAGCAAACGATCCGCAACGCTGAGGTCGTCCAGGCCATGGGCATGTTGAATCCCCTGCTCGAGAGCTGGAAGGCGCAGCAGGACGAGGCAAATAATGCGCAATCGAGCGCCAGCAACCGATCCAGCGTCATCTCGGCTCTCGCGCGCTCTTTCCGGCTGGCCCTGCAGATGGCCGTGCTCGGCGTCGGCGCCTACCTGGTGTTGAAGAACGAGGCTTCGCCCGGCATCATGATCGCCGCCTCGATCCTGATGGGCCGCGCATTGGCCCCGGTCGAGCAAGCGATCGGTACGTGGAAGGCGACGATCGGGGCACGGGCTGCTTATAGGCGTCTCGCCGCAATGGCCGGTCAGCGACCGGAGGCCACACCGGCTCTGCCGTTGCCGCGCCCCAAGGGTAGGTTTGAGGCTGAGAACATTATGCTCGCCAGGCAGGGCGGCGAACCGGTCTTGCGTGGAATCAGCTTTCAACTCATGCCCGGTGAAGCGATGGCATTGGTCGGCCCGAGCGCGGCCGGCAAGACGAGCCTGGCGCGAGTATTGGTCGGCGCTTGGCGCCCATCCGGAGGGCGCGCGTTACTTGACGGCATGAGCGTTGTCGAATGGGCGGCCGAGGACAGGGGTCGACACGTCGGCTATTTGCCACAGGACATCGAACTCTTCGCCGGCACCGTCTCCGAGAATATCGCCCGTTTTGCGTCGCTCAACCCTTCGGTTTTCAACAACGTAATCAAGGCCGCGCAGTTGGCGGGAGTCCACGAACTGATCAAGGGGTTGCCGAAGGGCTACGCCACCGAGATCGGTGACGGTGGTGCGGCGCTGTCCGGCGGGCAACGCCAGCGCATCGGACTGGCTCGAGCCCTCTATGGCGACCCGGCATTCCTAATCCTCGACGAGCCTAACTCGAATCTCGACCACGACGGAGAGCAAGCACTGGCTACAGTCATCGGGGGGCTCAAGGCGGCAGGGACGACCCTGATCTTGATCTCGCACCGACCAAGCATTTTGGAAAAAGTTGACAAGGTGTTGGTGCTTAATCACGGCGCACAAGACCTGTTCGGACCGCGCGACGCCGTGTTCAACGAACTCGCCAACCGGGCCCGCAAGGTGACCCAGATGCCGAAGGTAGCCCAGTTGCCAAGCCTCGAAGTGGTCAAGGAAGTCAAAGAAATCGAAGAGGTCAAGGAAGCATGAGCCGCTCCGCGGAATTGAACGTCGTGCCGTTCCCCGTCCAGCCACCCTCGCTGCTGGAACCGGTGCCGCTGCGTCTCACCGGCGTGACCTGCACCGGCTTCGCGATCATGTTCCTGTTCTTCGGCGTGGCCGGGGGCTGGGCGGCGTTGGCGCCGTTGGACAGCGCCGCGGTGGCGCCGGGCGTGATCAAGGTCGCGGGCGACCGCAAGCTCATCCAGCACCTGGAGGGCGGCATCATCGCGGCGTTGAACGCCGCCAACGGGGATATCGTCAAGGCCGGCAAGATCCTCGTCCGGCTCGACGACACGCAGGCAAAGGCGCAGCTCGACCTGATCCAGAACCGGATAGCAACGCGTGAGGCGCTGGCCGCGCGTCTCAGGGCCGAGCGTGACGGCAAGACCGAGATCGAGTTTGATCCGGCGTTGCTCGCAAACCCCGCCAATGCCGCGAAGGACGCGGTTGCCTCGCAGCGTGATGTGTTCGCTGCGAAGCACCACAACTTGACGGACGAGCAGGAAATTCTCGGCCAGCGCCGTCACCAGACCGAGGAGGAGATAACGGGGCTGGAAGTGCTTATCCTCACCAAGGACAAACAGATCGAGGCGATCGAGGGTGAAACTAAAGACCTCGAGAGCCTGCTCAAGAAGGGGCTGACCACCCGCGAGCGGAACCTGTTGCTCAGACGACAACAGCAAGAGATCGAGGGCGAGCGTGCTACCAACATTGCCGCAATCGCTCGTGCCAGAAGCGCCATGGCCGAGATCGACATGCAGATCCTGAACCTCGACACAGTGCGTCTGAACGAGGCCGTCGACGAGTTGAGCAAGGTCGAGGCGGAGTTGTTTGACCTCGGACAGCAGGAGCGTGCCGCCAGGGACGTGCTTAGCCGTACCAACGTCGTCGCGCCCGTTGACGGCATCGTCATGGACCTGAAGGTCCATACGGCGGGCGGTGTCGTGAAACCCGGTGAGACATTGATGACGATCGTACCGCTCGGACAACAACTCGTGGTCGAGGCTATGGTCAAACCGGAGGATGTCGAGACGATCGCGCCCGGACAGCCCGCGCGCGTCAGCTTCCCGGCCTTCGCCCGCTACAACCTGCCGCCGCTCGAGGGCATCGTGGAGATCGTGTCGGCTGACCGCATGGTTGAGGAACGAAGCGGCGCACCGTATTTCGCCGCGACGGTCCTGATCGACAAGAGCGAACTCGCCAAGCTGGAGGGCCGCAAGCTGCTGCCCGGCATGTCGAGCGAGACGATGATCCGGACGGGGGCTCGCACCGTGCTCGCTTATCTCGCCGAGCCGATCACGCAGAACTTCCGCCGGGCCATGCGGGAAAAATAGCCGTAGGCCGCCCAACGAAATTCAGGAAAGCAACATTCGCCCGGCCGTGATCGCCAGGAAAAACGCAAAGGCAAGTTTCAGATAGCGCGGGTTGAGCGCGTGGGCGAGCCTTGCGCCCAGAGGTGCGAACAGAAAGCTCACGGGCGCTATGATGGCAACGGCCGGCAGGCTGACGTAACCCAGGCTGAGCGGAGGCCTGCCGGCAATCTCGAGACCCGACCAGACGAAGCCGGCCACCGCCGGAAGCGCGATAAGCAGGCCAAGCGCCGATGATGTGCCGACGGCCCGGTGGACCGGAAAGGAAAAGCTAGAAAGCGTCGGCACCGAGAGCGTGCCGCCGCCGATTCCCATGAGCGAAGAGACAAAGCCGATGACCGAGGCGATAGCACGGTTGATCCAGCCGCTTTGCGGCAGGTGATCGGAGATCACGAGGTGCTTCGGCAGCGCCATGTTGACGGCCACCAGCAGGCCGACGACACCGAAGACCAGCCGCAAGCCGGCGCCCGGGATGAATTTCGACATGATGCCGCCGATCAGGGCACTGGCGAAAATCGCCGGTCCCCACAGGTTGAGCAGAGGCCGATCGACATTGCCGCGCCTGTTGTGCGACCGCATCGACGAGATCGAGGTGGGGATGATGATCGCAAGCGATGTCGCGACAGCCAGATGGCTGATCACAGCAGGCGAAAAGTGGAACAGGCTAAGCACCCAGAACAGCACCGGGACGATGACGATGCCGCCGCCGACCCCCAGCAGACCGGCGAGCACGCCGGACGCCATTCCGGTCATGGCCAAGCCAGCGACCAGCATTGCAATCGTCAGCCCGTCGAAAGCCGACGTGTCGAATCCGAAGTCCACTATGATTTTTCCTTGATTGGCCGCGCCCGTCCGCTGCTGCGGCCCCGATGCAGGTCGCCCGGAAATGCGCAACAGTTTTTGGGATGCGCTTTTGGCTAGTGGCGCACCATCCCGGCGTCAACATTGAGCGTCTGGCCGGTGATCCAGCGCGCATCGTCGGAGGCCAGGAACGAGACCACATCGGCGATATGTTCGGGCTGCCCCTTGCCTTTCATCGCCTGAAGCATCTCGACGAAGCCGAACGCCTCGTTGTGCGGGCTAGCCTTGACGCCGTCGCTCTCGATCAGGCCGGGCGTCACCGCGTTGGCGGTTATGTTGTATTTGCCGAGTTCCGTGGCGAGCGCCCTGGTGAAGCCGATGACGCCGCCCTTGGCCGCGACATAGGCCGCCATGTTCGGCGTGCCGGCAAAGAAGGTGTTGGATGCGATGCTGATCACCCGTCCGGCCTTCCCCGCCGCACGCATCTGGTCCGTGCCGGCACGGCTGACGATGAAGGTGCCGGTCAGATTGACGTCGATGATCTTGCGCCAATGGTCGAGATCGACATCGTCCCAGGCGACGAACGGTACGATGCTGGCATTGTTGACCAGGATGTCGATGCCCCCGGTCAGGGCCTGGATTTCGGCGAACAGTGCCTTGACCGATGCCGGGTCGGAAATGTCGGCCGCGATCGCCCGCGCCTTCCCGCCTATCGCCGCGGCCGCCGCCCTGGCGCCTTCGGCATTGATGTCGCTGACGATGACGGTTGCCCCGTCGGCGGCAAGCCGCGCTGCGATCGCCTTGCCGATACCCTGCGCGGCGCCTGTAACCAGGGCCGTCTTTCCCGCAAGCCGTTCAGTCATGAAAATGCTCCCTCAATCCGTGGTGATGTCTGTTCAGGCGTCGGCGTCGATCACGGCCAGCGCCGCATCGATGCCCTTGCCGATCGCCAGTTTCTGGCCGGCCGCGTTCATGGCGCCGCCAAGTGCCGTCAGCGCCGCGATCGCATAGATCGGCTGGGCGGTCGGACCCATGTGGCCGATGCGTGTCAGCTTCCCCAATGTTTCGCCGCGGCCAGACGAAAACACCACGCCGTAGCGGGCGCGCGCGGCTTGGCGAAGCGCCTTCTCGTCGACGCCGTCGGGCGTGCGCACGGCGGTCGTGGTCGGCGACGCGATCTTGTCGCTGACAGCCCAGATCGACAGGCCCATCGCGGCGACGCCCGCGCGCATGGCCTTGGCGGTGAGCGCGTGGCGCGCCCACACTGCCTCCGGCCCTTCATTGAGATAGAGGTCGAGCGCGACATCGAGCCCGTTGATTTCCGAGACCGACGGCGTGAACGGGAACGGCTTGTCTCGCGACCACGCATTCTCCCAGTCGACGATGCTCAGCATCGACGCGCGCGGCGCCAGGGGATTTGCCTTCATCTTGGCCCAGGCCCGCTCGCTGACGCCCATCATCGTCAGGCCGGGAGGTGCGCCCAGGCATTTGTTCGGGCCGGTGACATAGATATCGGCCTTGCAATCCTCGGGATGCGTCTTCATGCCGCCAAAGGACGAGACGGCATCGACGATGAGGTAGCCGCCATGCGCTGAAACCAGCGCACCGATGGCGTCGATCGGATTGATGGTGCCGGACGGCGTGTCGTGGTGGCAGACGGAAACGACGGTGATCTCCGGATGCGCCTTCAGCATTGCCTCGACCGCCTGCGGATCGATCGCCTCGTTATAGGGCACCTCGATCTCGAGCAGACGTGGCGAATAGCGCTTCGCCCAATAGCCGAACCCCTTGCCGTAAACGCCGGAGGCAAGGTTGAGCACGACATCGTCCGGAGTGATCAGCGAGGCCGCGGCGGCCTCCAGGCCCAGCACCGGCTCGCCATGCAGGATGACCGGCTTGTTCGACAGCCGCATCGCCTTTTGCGCCTTGTCGACCACACCCTCATAGAAGAGCTGGAACGCCGGGTCGTAGTCGTAGAGCACCGTGCGCCCGAGACCGCGCAACACTTCGGCATAGGCATTCACCGGCCCAGCGGTCAGGGTGATGACCGGATCGGCGTGTTCGAGATAGCGCATGGTCTTGTCTCCCGATTGGCGGCGGTCAGCCGTAGAATTGCGTGCCGGTCCTGTAGGTCTTGAAGTTGTCCATGTCGTGCGAGTACATCAGCTCGGCGCCATGGTCTTCGGCGAGTTTCTTCACCTTGCGCATCGAATTGACACCCGCCACCGGATCGATATGGAAGGCCGCCTGGCACAGCGTTTCAAGGCTCTTCTGCGTATAGGCTGCATCGATCGTGAACATGATCGGCTTGCGCTTGGGGAACTCGACCAGCAGGCTGTAATGGCCGATCGAATGACCGGGCGTCGAGATCAGCCGGACGCCCTTGGCAAGTTCGACGTCGCCATCGATGCCTTCGAAGGTCGAATTCGCCCGTGTCGTTCCCGCAAGCAATTGCCCGGTCGCGCCACGCGCTTCGGCAGCCTCCGCCGAAAAGCTCAGATCGGAATAGCCGAGATGTTCGAAAGGCTCCGGATTGCACGCCTGCGGCACCTCGGTCCGGTGGCAGATCTTCTTGGCATGCGGAAAATACTTGTTGCCGCCGCAATGATCGAAGTGGAAATGCGAATTGACGACGACGTCGATGTCCTTCGGTTCGAGGCCGAGCAGCGCCAGGGCGCCGGGGATGGTCTGGTGCTTTTCCTGGATCGGCTTTTCGAACGGCAGCACCTTCATCACGTGGTCGTAGTCGTAGCCGGTGTCGATGAGGAACCGGCCCTCGGCATGTTCGATCAGGATCGAATAGACGGGGAAGCGCACTTCGCCTCCAGGGCCGCGATTCCAGAACACATGATAGCCGTCGAGAACGAGCGAGCCGCCGTCGAGCAGGTAGACTTTGGTATCCGACATTCTTGCCTCCTTTATTGGCGCGGGTCCCGTCCGCGCATGAATTGTGCTCAGCGCGCGCCGCGCTCGTATGGAATGCCGAGTGCTGCCGGCAGGCTGGCGCGCCGGCCGAACAGCACCAGCATGATCATCACCGCCAGGAACGGCAGCATCTGGATGATGTCGGTCGGTATGTTGATGCCGGCCACCTGCATGGCCGTCGTCAGCGACAGGCAGACGCCGAACAGCAACGCGCCGAACAGCACCCAGATCGGACGGCCGCGCGCCAGCATGGCCAGCACGATGCCGAGAAAGCCCGCGCCATTGGTGATGAACGGAATGAACAGGCCGGCGCCGACATTGGCGAGATAGGCGCCGCCGAGCCCGGCCAGCGCTCCGGTCGTCAGCACGGCGATGGTACGGGTCCGCACGACATCGATGCCGGCGACATCGAGCGCGGCCGGCTTGTCGCCTGCTGCTTGCAAATTGAGACCCAGCTGCGTCCGCCGGTAGATGTAGCCCATGCCGAAAACCAGCGCGACCGCCAGATAGACGATCAGATGATGCTTGAACAATGCAGGCCCGATGACCGGGATGTCCGAAAGCAGCGGAATGACAGTCGCATCCGACGCGGGCAGGCGCGGGTAGCTGCGCGAGAACTGGAAATGGTGGAGCAGTGCCGTCAGGCCTTCCAGTCCCAAAGTCAGCGCGATGCCGATGACGATCTGATTCAGCCCGATGCGCACGCAAAGCAGCGCCATGACAAGCGCCACCGCGGCACCCCCGGCCGCACCGGTGAGAAAGCCCAGCCACAGCGATCCGGAATAGAAAGCACCGACAAAGCCGAGATACGCGCCGGCCAGCATCATGCCTTCGATGCCGATATTGAGCACGCCCGCCTTCTCGGAAATCTGCTCGCCGAGCCCGGCCAGCAGCAGCGGGATCGCCGCGGTGACGGCGCCGAACAGCAGCGCGCTGAGAAAGACTTCGCTGAACAGCCCGGTCATGCCCTAGGCCCTCCGCGACTGGTTGTATCGGTGATCGAAATATTCGGCGAGCGCGAGCACGATCAGCACGATGGAAACCAGCACCAGCGTGAAATGGTTGGGTACGCCGAGCCGGCGCGCAGCGCTCTCGCCGCCGATCGAAAGCACCGAGAGCAGGAACACGAAACCGATGGCCGCAAAGCCGTTCATGCGGGCGAGAAACACGGCGGGTATCACGGCAAGCCCATAGGCGGGATTCCAGTCGGCGCGGACATTGCCCTGGACGCCGATGATGTCGACGGCGCCGGCCAGCCCGGCCAGCCCGGCCGAAATGGCGAAGACGGCGACGGTCAGGCCTGGGACGCCGAGCCCCGAGTGAACCGCCGCGCGTGGATTGGCGCCGACGATCCTCAGCTTCAGCCCGAACGCCGTACGCGTCATCACCAGATGCACGATGACGATCGCCGCCAGCCCAAGCAGCAGGCCACTGGTGATGGTCGTTTCGAACAGGCGCGGCAGCCGGTCTTCCACCGGCAGCGTGCGCGTCTGCGGCACGGTCGTGCTTGGGTCGCGAAACGCCAGCTTGACCAGCACATTGGCGAGCGAGGTGCCGAGGAACGTCATCATCAGCGTGGTGATGATCTCGTTGACGCCCTGATAGGCCCGCAGCAGGGCCGGCACCAGCGACCAGATCATCGCCACCACCATGGCCACGAGGAACGAGCAGACCAGCGCCAGCCAGGCTGGCATGATCTGCACGAACACGGGAGCGCCGGCAGCCGCCGTCACCGCGCCAAGCAGGAACTGCCCGTCGCCGCCCAGATTCCACATGCCGGCGCGAAAGGCGACGATCAGGCCAGCGGCAAGAAACAGCAGCGGCGCCATACGCGTCAACGTCTGCTGGATGCCGAGCGGCGAGAACAGTCCTTTCTCCAGCACGAAGCCATAATAGGCGAGCGGGTCGACGCCGACGGCAAGCAGGATGCAGCCGGCTATGACCAGCGCGATGAAGATCGGGCCGAGCGTCATCACCATCCGGTGCGCGATGTCGCGGCGCGTCGTCGCCCCGCTCGTGGCATCGAGTGCGGTAGCACTGACCGTGGGTGCGGTATCGATGCTCATGCGGCAAGTCCGATCATCAGGCGACCGACCTTTGTGCGGGCGTCGTCTACGTTCTCGACGGTGCCGACCAAAGCGCCGTCGGCGATGACGGCGATGCGGTCGCACATACCAAGCAATTCCTCGAGGTCGGTGGAGATCAGCAGCACGGCAAGGCCACGCGCCGCCGTGTCGCGAATGCGCTGGCGCGACGCCAATGTGTTGGCGAGATCGAGCCCATAGGTCGGCTTGTTGAAGATCACCACCTTGGCGCCCTCGGCCAGTTCCCGTGCCAGAAGCACCTTCTGGATGTTGCCGCCGGACAGCCGCGCGACAGGCGTCTTCAGGCTCGGCGTACGCACGTCGTATTCGCGCACGAGCTGGCCGGCGCGCTTGTCGATCTCCGCGCGCTGCTCGACGCCGTTGCGCCAGAACGGGGCCGCGCCGACCTGCTTGAGGAAGAAGTTGATCGAGACCGGGAAGGTGCCGACAGTGCCCTCGCCCAGCCGGTCGTCGGTCAGGTAGCGAAGGCCGCGCCGGCGGCGCTCGCCGACGCTCAGCGCCTCGATGGCGGCGCCGTCCAGCCGCACCGAGCCGCTGGTGGCTGTGCGCTGGCCGGCCAGCGCTTCGGCCAGCTGCTTCTGGCCGTTGCCGTCGATGCCGGCTATGCCCAGAATCTCACCCGGGCGGATGTCGAAGGAGATCGACGCCAGGCCCGGCGCATTGTCCGTCGGTGCGACCGTCAGATCCGCGACCTGAAGCAGCGGGGCCGCTTCTGCTCGGGCCATGCGGACCGGACGCTCGACGGCTTCCGGATCATCCTTCTGCTTGCCGAACATCAATTCCACGATCTCCGAGACGATCTCCTGTTCGCCCAGCGTGCGAAACCGCTCGGGCGGGATCTCGCCGACCTTGCGGCCGAGCTTCAGCACCGAGATGCGGTCGCCGAAGGCCGCCGCCTCCTTGAGCTTGTGGGTGATGAAGACGATCGCCAGACCCTGCTCGACGAGGCGGCGCATCAGTGCCCCCAGTTCGTCTATGCCTCTCGGCGTCAGCATGGAGGTGGACTCGTCGAGGATGAGCAGCCGGCTGTTGCGCAGCATCGCGCGCAGGATCTCGACCTGCTGCTGCTCGCCGAGCGACAACTCCGATACCTTGGCTTGAAGCTTGACGGTGATGCCGAGCGTGCCCGTGATCTCGGCGACGCGCGCCGCCAGTTCCTCGGTCCTGGGGCGCTGCCACCACGGCCCGCCAAGCAGGAGGTTCTCCGCCACCGTCAACGTCGGCACCAGCATCATGTGCTGGAACACGGTGCCAATGCCGAGTGCCAGCGCATGGCGCGGCGAGGTGATAGGGGTCGGTTTGCCGTCGACCAGTATGCGTCCTTCGTCCGGCTGCTGCAGGCCGGACAGCATGCCGATCAATGTCGATTTTCCAGCACCGTTCTCGCCCAGCAGCACATGCACTTCGCCCGGGCGGATCGACAGGTCGACGCTGTCATTGGCAACGATGCCGGGGAACCGTTTGGTCACGCCTTCAAGCGCGACGATGTCGCGCCCGGCAACGGACGATGAAGAAAAAACGCTCATGAAAGCCCAGCACCAAAAAAACGGGAATCGTCCGGAGGGGTGAACGGATCACCCCTCCGGCAGCTGACCGTGATCGCCTTACTGGGCGACGCTGGTCATCAGTGCCCTTACGGCGGCCGCGTCATAGACCGGCTCGACCTTGATCTTGCCGGAAATGACATCTTCGCGCAGCGCCTGGATTTCGGTCCAGACATTGTCCGGGATCGCAGCGGTCTTCAGCAGCTTCACCGAGTCGTCCTTGAGGCCGATCGTATAATGTTTGGTGCCGAACGTGTCGGCCTTCAGGTCGGCAATCATTGCCGCATAGACCGGCTCGATGTTCCACACCACCGACGACAGCAGGAAGCCCTTGTCGATCGGCGACTTGTCGCCGATGACGTCGATGAAATAGACCTTGCCGCCATCGGCTGCCTTGGTCGTCTCGACCGCCTGCAGCATGCCGAAGCTCGAACCGTTGCCTTGGCCGAAGATGATGTCGGCACCCGATGCGATCACGCTTTCGGTGACGCGCTTGCCGCCGGCCGCGTCGCTGTAGGCGGCAGGGCCGATCACCGCATAGGTGATCTTGACGTCCGGGTTTTCCGCCTTCACGCCTTGTGCGAACGCCGCCGACTGCGAATTCCATGATGGCGGCTCGCCCGAGACGACGATGCCGACCGACTTGGAACGCGACACCTTGGCGGCGAGACGGCCGGCGAGATAGGCACCCTCGTGGCCGCTCAGCGTGTAGTCGGCGACAAGGCCCTTCTCCAGGCCGGCTGGCGTGTCGACGATCGCCACCGGAACTTTCAATTCCTTGGCGATTTCGGGAGCCGAGGTGTTGTAACCGCTGGCATGCGCGATCAGCAGGCTGGCGCCGTCGGAGGCAAGTTCCCGCAGGGTCGGACGAACGTCGCCATAGCCGAGGCCCTGGGCCACGACCACTTCGACGCCGGCGGCCTTGCCCGCCGCCTTGGCGGCGTCGATGCCTTGCTGGTTCCAGCCATAGTCCGTGCCTTCTTCGGGCGTCAGGATGGCGATCGACTTGACCTCGCCGGCAAGCGCGCCGCTCATCAAGACACCGGTCAATATAACTGCACTTACACTGCTCTTAAGTAGCTTTAACATGTTACCCTCTCCGTTGTTTTACCAATCAATATTCTTATTGTTATTGCGCGAAAGCGAGATAGACTGCCTAGGAAAATTACATATGGAGCTCAGGCAAAGTGAAGATCCGTTATGCCCTTCCGGTGATGCTGGCGTTATCGTCCTTCGCCAACGCGGTTGAGTTGCACCATGTCACCGTCCGCACCGGCACTGACGGGCTCGACATGGTTCCGTTGACGATTTCGAATGCGGGCCGGGAAGGCCTGTCTTGCAACGCCGACTTCGCCCACTGGTATTCAGCCGGGATCGCAACGGTCGAACCTGGCAAAAGCGCTCGCATCGAACTCTGGTTCGATGCGAAGACCGGCACGTTCACGATCCTCAACGACAAGCGCGAGAACCTGCCGGTCGAGCGGCTTTGGTGCGGCCTGTCGGGTCGCGCATATGTCACCCGCGTGCAGGTCACGCTCGACCGCACCGATGCGGCGAAAGGCGAGCGTGATGTGTCCTGCGCCATGGCGCAGGACAGCCTGGTCTGCCGGTAGGCGCTCATCGATCTTTCCGTTCGAACACCGCTCGCCCTCTTATTCTTTTGCCAGGAATGCGTCGGTGAAGACGTCGTCCGCCGACAGAGCCGCCTTGAGCACGCCCTGGTCCGTCAGCGTCTTTAGGGTCTCCTCCCACTGCGTCTTCGTCATCCAGCCGAGACCGTGTTCCTTGGTGTCGGGGCTGCTGAACGTCGAGGCGATGTCGGCGTTGATCTGCGCCAGCAGCACGTCCTTCTTGTCCGCATAGCCGGGCGCTGCCTTGGCCGTGATCTCGGCAGCCTCTTCCGGATGAGCCACGACATAGTCGAACGCCTCCCTGTAGGCCTTGACGAAGCGGCGCACGACGTCCGGCTTGTCCTTGATCATCGCCTGCGAGGTGAACAGGCCCGAGCCATAGGCTTTCCACCCATGGTCCGCCCCCATCATGATGCTGAGCGAGCCGGGGCCTCCCGCCTTGGCCTCCAGTTCGGGAACCTCTGCATCGATATAGCCGACGACCGTCTGAACCCGGCCAAGCAGCAGATAGCTTTCATAGGGAGGCGAGACGCTGTTCAGCGTCATGTCCTTTTCGGTCAGGCCATTGGCGGCCAGGAAGCCCTTGAAGAAGATGTAGGTGGAGCCGGCCGGATGAATGCCGATGGTCAGTCCCTTGAGGTCGGACGGCTTGGTGAGTTTCAGCGTCTTGGCCAGCGAAATGATCCCCAGCGGTGACTGCTGATTGACGGCCGCCAGCGCCACGACCGGGACATTCTGCGACCGTGCGACGGCGAGCGTGGGAAGATCGCCGAACCCGAAATCCGCGTTCTCATTGCCCACCAGCCGCATCGCGTCCGGCGAGCCGGATCCCTTGCGGATCTCGGCCACATCGATGTCGTTCTTGGCGAAGAAGCCCTTTTCCTTGCCGACGAAGAACATGGCGTGATTGCCGCGCACCACCCAATCGAGCTGGACGTTGACTTTGTCGGCCGCCAGAGCCGCGCTGGAAAAGCCGAGTGCTGCGACAAACGCCGCGAAGGTAACGGCCTTGATAAGTGAGCGTCTCAGCATTTTTTGTTCCCTTTATGAATTTGGTTGATCGAGCGGACCTAGGACTGGCTGAATTTCGGCGCCCACGGCACCACGATGCGTTCGAGAATTTCGGCTGCGTAATAGAAGGCGATGCCAAGCACGGAAACGAGCAGCAGCGCTCCAAAGACCAGAGCCGTGTCGAGCTGGGTCGAAGCGAACTGAATGACGTAGCCGAGACCGTCCGACGCCCCGGCGAACTCACCGACGATAGCGCCGATCACGCTCAACGTGGCGGCGATCTTGGTTCCGGCCATCAGGTTCGGCAGCGAGTGCGGGACGCGGATCCTGAACAGGATCTGCGTCGGGCTGGCACCGACCGAATTCATCAGCGACAGCAGCGAACGGTCGACCGATTGCATGCCCGCCAGCATCGACAGTGTCACCGGGAAGAAGGCGATGACCAGGATCAGGCCGATCTTGGGCGCCAGCCCGTAGCCGAACCAGAGGATGAAGATCGGCGCGAGTGCGACTTTCGGCACGTTCTGGAACAGCACCACCAGTGGATACAGCGCGCGTCCCAACCAATCGAAGCGCACGATAATCAGCGCAATGGCAATGCCGACCAAGACCGAGACCAGGAAGCCGAACAGGATCTCGCCCGCCGTCACCAGCGTCGCTTGCATCAGCGTGCCCCATTGCGCCACCAGCGACTTCGCGATCTCGGACGGGGCGGGAATGATGAAGGCGGATATGGCAAAGATCCGCACGGCGGCTTCCCACACCACGATCGTCACCAGCAGCAGGATGACCGCCGGAAGCCAGCTGCCGGTCGCCGCACTCCAGCTGGAGGCGAGGCGCGGCTCGGAAAGGTCCGTGATGGGTTGGTCGCTCAAGACGCGCCTCCCGGCTGATGACTGGAGCGCAGCATCGTTCGCAACTGGACCACCAGCCTGACGAACTCCGGATCCTCGGTGACCGACAGGTCGCGCGGATAAGGCAGCGCAATGTCGAGGCTCTCGGTGATCCGCCCTGGCTTGATCCCCAGCACGTGAACATGGCGCGACAGATGGATGGCCTCGTCGATGGAATGGGTGACAAGCACGATCGTCTTGCCGGTCCGCTGCCAAATCTCCAGCAGCGACTGGCCCATCGAATCGCGGGTGATGGCATCGAGCGCGCCGAAGGGTTCGTCCATCAGCAGCACCGCCGGATCGAGCGCCAGAGCCCGTGCAATGGCGACCCGCTGCCGCATGCCGCCCGACAGCTCGTTTGGCCGCTTGTGGGCGCTATCGCCCAGCCCCACCAGTTCCAGCATCTCCTGCCCGCGCGCCCGCAGATCCGAGCGCGACAGCGACTTGTCGGCGATGCCGAGCAGCATCGAGGCATTGTCGACGGCGTTTTTCCAGGGGAGCAGGTTGGCATCTTGAAAGACAAGGCCGATCATGCGCTTGCGCGCCGCCTCGACCGGCGCGAGCCCGGCGATCGAGACGCTGCCCTGGGTCGGCTGCACCAGCCCGGCCAGCACCTTGAGCAAGGTGCTCTTGCCACAGCCGGAAGGACCGATAAGGGAGACAAACGACCCCTTCGGCACCGAGAGATCGATATTCCTGAGGATCAACTGCCGGGCGATGACCACCGAAACGCCTTTGGCGGAGATCAAATCGTCATGGCGGATATGGGCCGGCTTGTCGCCGGCGGCTCGGATGGTTTCAATGCGCATGGTTTGTCGCCCCGCGCGCTGTTTTCTGCCGCACCCGCACCATCTTGATGGCGAAGGCGCCCTTCACACAAACAGCCGACCGGTGGAACTCCTCAAACCGGCCTGCCCTGTGCGCACCATGTGACATTGGCTACTCCCGGCCTTCCAGGATGCGCCGCACCGCAACGAGCTTGCGCGCCCGTTCACCTTGCAGCGCCTTTGTCTGCTCGGGCGTATAGGCAAACATGCCCTCGCCCGACTTGATGCCGAACTTCGAGGCAGCCGTCTTCTCCAGCACCATCGGCGCGACATCGTCGCGGTTGGAGAGATCGGCGTTCAGGAAGGACGAGACGGACTTGTAGATGTCCAGCCCCGCCATATCGAGCAGCGCCATCGGGCCGATGACGGCAATCTTGTAGCCGATGCCCCACGACACGCAGGTGTCGAGGTCTTCCGGCTCGATGACGCCGCGCTCGACAAGATCAACCGCCTCGCGCAGCAGCGCATAGAGCACGCGGTTCTCGACGAAGCCCGGCACGTCCTTCTTCACCACCACCGGCAGCAGGCCGATCGAGCGGATCAGATCGCGGATAACAGCCACGGTTTCAGGCGCGGTCTTTTCGCCGCCGATCACCTCGATCATCGGGATGATGTGCGGCGGGTTCGACCAGTGCATGCCGACCATCCGCTGGGGATGCGAGATATGCGCCTGCAGCTTGGTGATCGGGATGCCTGACGTGTCGGAAGCGACGATGACCGACGGGCCGATCAGCGGATCGATATCACGATAGGTCTGCGCCTTGATGTCGATATTCTCGGGCACATTCTCGATCACCAGTTCGGCGCCATCGACGGCCTCGGCGATCGTCTCGACGAAACGCACGCTGCCTGCGCCTGTCCCGGGCGCCTTGATATCGAGACGGTCGAGCACGCCGCCAGCGAGATCAAGCATGCCGCGGGCACGCTCGACTGACGCCTGCGAGACATCATACGCCGTGACATCGAGCCCGCCGCGCGAAAGCCGCGCGGCGATGCCTGGACCCATCGTTCCCAGTCCGATGAGAGCGGCGCGCTTGATCATCATGCCGCCTTTGCTGGAGCAGCAGTGGTTGCCGCCTTGAAGGCAGGCCGGGCGGCGATCGCGGCCACCCAGCGCTCCAGATTGGGCATCGACGGCCGGTCGATCTTGAAGTCGACGCAGCGCTTCAGGATCGGCGCGCAGGCAATGTCTGCAAGCGTCAGCTTGCCGAGCGCCAGGAAGTCCTTGCCGGTCAGGTGGCCGTCGACGATCTTGAGTTGCGCGACAAGGTCCTTCACTTGTTCCTTGTATTCGGCGGTCTGTTCCTCGGGTGTGAGCTTGGCGCCTTTGAAGGCCGCCAGGTAGCCCGGATTGACCGCCGCCAGCAGGAAGTCCATCCAGCGCTCGACCTCGGTCTTTTCCGCCGGCGTGGCGCCGTTCAACTGTTCGCCGCCAAATGCCGCGAGATAGCGCAGGATGGTGTTGGACTCCCAGATCACGGTGTCGCCGTCGACCAGCGTCGGCACCTTGGAGGTCGGGTTGAGCGCCTTGTATTCCGCCGTCTGCGTGTTCTCGAACTGGCGGCCATAATCTTCGCGCTTGTAGGATGCGCCCAGCTCTTCGAGCATGAAGAGGACCTTCTGGACGTTGCCTGATGTCTGGCGGCCTAACAGCTTGTACATGTTGTCTCCTCGATTGTGTCCAAGGCCTACTTGCTCGCCGGGAGCGGCTTGTAGACGATGGCGTCCATTTCGATCTTGGTGTTGATGACCGCTTTCGCCTCGACGGTCGTGCGTGCCAGAACGGCGTCGCCGATCCCTTCGAGAAACGCCTTGTTGTAGCGGCCGAAATCGCGCGTATCCTCGAGATAGGTGGTGATCCGTACAACATCCGACAGCGTCGCGCCTTCATGCGCGATGACGCGCGCGATGGTCTTCAGCGTCGCCAGCGTCTCTTCCTCGATCGTGCCGCTGATCATGTTGTTGTTCTCGTCCTTCGGCACCTGGCCCGAGACGAAGATGAAATCGCCAGCACGGACCGCCGGATGAAACGGCAGGTTCGGGTTCTTGTTGCCGATGGCGTAGTGGCTGGCGGATTTTCGCGTGCTGTCGCTCAACATACCCCCCTAGAGAACGCTGGTTTCGATGATGTCGACGCCGCGGATGCGATCAATCAGGTAGACGATGCCGCGGTCATCGATGGTCACGTCGTTGGACGAGGAACGCTCCGCCCCCTCCGGCGCGTCGGGCATGAAATGGCCGACTTCCTTTGGCGCGAACGGATCGGCGATGTCGACGAGGCGCAGCCCCTGCGCGAACCACGCAAAGGGAATGACGGTTCCATTAAACCGCTCGGAGGGCTGGTGGCAGCCGGTCATCGGCGGTTGCGGCGCGCCATCCGGGTCGAGGCCAGGCACCTGGAAGGTCGAGATCGGCAACGGGTTAGTCTCGTCGGTGATGTCGTAGATCCAGGTGAAGGCCGGCGGTGAAGGTCGCAGTTTGGCAACATCCTCGTCCGCCACCACCATGATGTTGCGGCCCTTGAGCGGCTGTGGGATCGGCAGGCAGGTGTGGGTGGGATGCGGAAAGCTCGGGCTCGAATTGACGTGCGAGACCAGCTTTGGCTTGGTGATGTCCGAAATGTCCAGGATGAACAGGCCGTGATGCCAGTAGCTGACATAGAGCCTGTCACCCATACGCAGCGGATGGTGGCAACGCGGCGTGACATAGTCATGCCACGGGTATTCTTCGCCGCCCCCGGTCCACTGGCCGGGTATCCACCAGCGGCCTACCTCGACCGGCTTCGCGGGATCGATCAGGTCGAGGATCATCACGATGTTGCCGACATAACCGTCGGCGGTCGGCGAGATGTAGACGTAACGGCCGTCATAGTCGTAGCGGTGGACGCCCTTGCCGCCGGTTATCCATTTCGAGATGAGCTTGGGCTGCGCCGGCTTGGTTGTGTCGTAAAGCGCCAGTCCGCCGCCGAAATCGGCCGGGCCGGCATCACCAAAGCGCTCGTGGTTGATGATCATCAGCCCGTCCTTGGCGCGCACCTTGTGCGAGTGCCAGCCCGGCGGAACATCGATCGTGGCTATCTTGCGCGGATTGCGCGGGTCGGAAATGTCGACCAGCGTCGTGCCGCTCGGCGGCCGCATGTGGCCGATATAGAGGATGTTGCCGTCGACCCAGACCTGGCCGCCGCCTGGGCAGTCGACATGGCCGATCTGCTTGGTGTTGAACGCCGAAACCAAATGCATACGCCCCTTGCTGCTGAAACGTCATTTCGATGTCCCGCCGCCAATCGCGGCGGGACAGTGCTTGCCGAAGGACCGGAAACTAGACGAGGCGGAGAAGATCGCCGGCCTGGTTGCGGCCCCAGCGCTTGTAGAGGAGCAGCGCCTTCTGCGTCGGCGCATCGGTGGCGCCGAAGAAGATCACCGGCTCGCTCGACGAGCCGTTGACATGCTCGACCCAGGAACCGCCGGGTATGGCGATGGTGTCGAACTGGTTCCAGTCATAACGTTTGCCGTCGATGATCGAATGGCCGTTGCCGCGGAACGGCGCCAAGAGCAGGCTGGCGGTCTCGCGCTGCGGCAAGGTCTTCTCGCCGGGGCGCAGCATCTGCACATAGAAATTGATGGTGTGGAAGACGGGTCCGCCGGTCGTCGGATCGACATAGTCGATGACGATGCCTTCATGGGGGTCGCCATCCCAGTCCTTGTGGGCATCGAGGACCGCTTCCATCTTCTCCCAGCGGTAGACATACATCGGCGACGACAGGCCGCCGCCACGCTTGTGGTCGACGAAACGCGGCATCAGGCCGCCCTCGCCGTAGATGCGCTGTGAGTAGTCGCTCGGATAGCGGGCGGTCTGCACCTTCTTCTCGACTTCCTTGCCATCGACCATCTCGGTGTATTTGTGGTCGAAATGGACGGCATGCAGCGTTTCGACCAGCGGCAGGTCGAGCACCGACAGGTTGACCGCCTGCTCGCCGCCGACGGTGCCATGATTGTGCCAGGCGTCGTTGGGCGTTAGCACCATGTCGCCCGGGCCGAAGACCACGTCTTCGCCCTCGACGCCGGTGAAATTGCCCTTGCCGGTCAGGCCGAAGCGGATGGCGCTCGGCGAGTGCTTGTGCGGCGGCATGATCTCGTCGGGATCGTTCAGGCGGTAGGCGGTGTACATGGTGCTGACCGATGCACGCTTCGGCGCAAGGCCAGGATTGACCAGGATCAGCGAACGGCGTTCGCTGTCGTCCATGGTCACCAGTTCGGCGGCGCGCTGCAGCAGCGGCTCGATGTCCGAATAGGACCACACGAAGGGAACGGCCTTCGAGGTCGCCATCAGCTGCTTGATCTCGTCATGGTCTACGCCTTCAGACGTGGCCCAGAACGGAAACATGTTCTTTGCGTAGAGGGCGTCATAAAGGCCCTTGAGTGCTGCCTTCTTGTTGGTGAGCACATCGTTAGCTGGTTGCGCCAGGGACATATCGGACACCTCTCGTCACGAAGAAATACTTCTAACCAGCCCAACCGTATTCGCATTGGTTTTGCTCGACAATACCCAAACTGCGAATTTTATAAGTTTTTGGTTGAGGTGCATTTTCAACAGGCAAATGCTCAGAAATAGGCAGAAAATGGCCAAATCACACCCAAAACACCACCAAGAAGGCAGAGTGAAGCCTATCCTTCACGGCCGTGCGGGCTCACACGGCAGTCCAACCAACGTAGGTTTTACTCTCAACCAAAAGATTTTGGTTGCATTCCGGCCGCCACTATCAGGCCGCCACACTCTGTTGAGCGCGGCTGCGGATCAGATCCACGGCCTTTTCGGCGATCATGATGACCGCCGCATTGATGTTGCCGCAGACGAGATCCGGCATCATGGAGGCGTCCACGACACGAAGTCCGGCAACGCCGCGCACCCGCAATTCCGGATCGACCACCGACCCTGCATCGACACCCATGCGGCATGTGCCGGCCGGATGATGCACGGTGATCGACGTCTTGCGGATATGCTCGTCGATCTCTTCGTCGCTCTCGCATTTCGGGCCGGGGAAGAATTCCGCGCCGACGAACGGGGCCATGGACGGCTGGCTGGCAAGGTTGCGCGCGACACGAAAGCCGGCGCGAAGCGACTGCCAGTCGCGCTGCGAGGACAGGAAGTTCTGATGGATCAGTGGAGCGGCGACCGGATCGCTCGACGCCAGCTTGACGCTGCCGCGGCTCTCCGGCTGCACGGCAACGATACGGGTCGCAAAACCGTCGGCGAACGGCGCCTTGAACGGCGACATGTAAGGCCATGCCCCGAGCGGCGCAGCGGTGAAAAGCAGCTGGACGTCCGGCAACGGCCGGCTTGCATCGCTTTTCAGGAATGCCACGACGCCGCCAGGCACATCTCCCGAAAAGCCCTTTCCGGTGAGATAGGTCTTGACGAAATCCAGCCCGATACGATCGGCCCGCATCATCTTGAGAAACGGTCCCGGCTGTTTGCGCCGATACATCAGGATGACCGAAACATGGTCCTGCAAATTCTTGCCGACCTGCGCACGATCGACCTTCGTCTCGATGCCATGCGCCGCGAGCTCGCCGCCATCGCCTATGCCTGACAGCATCATCAGCTGCGGCGTGTTGATGACGCCGCCGGCAAGCAGGACTTCGCGCCGCGCCAGAACTTCATGGCTCGCCCCGCCTCTGGTGTAGGCAATGCCCGTTGCGCGGCCATCCCTGAGCAGGATCTTCGTCGCCATCGCGCCGGTCAGCACCTTGACGTTGCCGCGGCGCATGGCCGGCCGCAGATAGGCGGTCGCGGTCGAGCAGCGGCGGCCGTTCGCAATTGTCATCTGCAGGCGGCCGAAGCCTTCCTGTATGGCGCCGTTATAGTCGTCGGTCTGCGGATATCCGGCATCACGGCTGGCCGTGGCGAAGGCATCGATCAGTTCGTCCTTGTAGCGGCAGAACTGGGTGTTCAGCGGCCCGCTGCCGCCGCGATACCGGCTTTCGCCTCCTTCCCAGCGCTCCTGCTTCTTGAAGTAGGGCAGCACCTTGTCGAACGACCAGTCCGTCAGGCCACTTGCCGCCCAGCGATCGTAGTCGCCGCGATTGCCACGCACATAAGCCATGGCGTTGGTGGAGGAAGAGCCGCCGATGACCTTGCCGCGCGCGCATTCGACCTTGCGGCCGCCGACATTGGCCTCGGGCTCGCAGAAATACATCCAGTCGTGGCGGCGCTCGGTCAGTATCTTGCCCCAACCGAGCGGGATGTGGATCATCGGATCGCGGTCCCAATCCCCCGCCTCCAGCAGAAGCACCGACACGGCAGGGTCTTCGCTCAGCCGGTTCGCCAGCACGCAGCCGGCCGATCCCGCGCCGACAATGACGTAGTCAAAGGTTTCGCCAGCCGGCATGCGTGATCCTCGGGAGAAAGACGGTCCGCCGCGATGGCAACCGTCGACGTGACCAGTCAACCATCGCGCAACTGGTGTTGTCAACCATTGCGTACAGTTGTAGATTGGTTGAATTGGTTGAGTGCCGTCGAACAGGTTTTCGTGTCACAATATGATGTCGGGACGTTGAGTCGGCGGTCTGCCGATCGGACAGGAGATTTGGTTTTGAGCGCATTCGAGCCGCAGGTCGGACCATCGGATCTCGACGACATCATCGCCGCGGTCCGCCAGTTGCAGCAGGGCGGCGGCAAGCTTCCGTCCGAGCGCGATCTTGCGGAACATCTGAGCGTCAAGCGCCATCAGCTTCGCAAGGCGCTTGAAGTGCTGCGCCTTTCGGGCGACCTCAAACCGGCGCGTGCCAGGCGGGCGCCAACCGCCCTTCCAAGATATGGCGAGGAACTGGTCAGGGTAACCAATCCGATCGAGGTCCTGGAATTGCGTCTGATCATGGAGCCGGGCCTTGCCCGACTGGCGTCGCTGCGCGCCTCCTCTTTCGAGACGGCGCGGATCCTCGACGCGGCAACCACGCCGGAGAACGCCCCGTCGGGTGAGGTCGACTTCGCTTTCCATCTCGCGATCGTTGCCGCGGCCCGGAACCACCTCGCCGCGGAATTCTACAAGATGCTGCGCCAGGTCGGTGTCGATGCGCGGGTGAAGGTTGCGCGCACCGCGGCACCCACCTGCCCCAAGCGGATCGCCCACCGCGACGGCGAGCATCGCCTGATCGCCGAAGCGATCTCGCAGCGCGATCCCGAAGCGGCAGAGGCCGCAATGCGCGCGCACCTTTTGTCCGTGCAGAGACAGATCATGGAACGGTCGAATGCCGGCGCCTTTGCCGCCTGATCGTATCACCTCCGACGTCGAGCCTGTGCGGGGAATTTCAAATTGAAACGTCATTTCGACGTGCTGGTGATCGGCGCGGGATCCGCCGGCTCGGTTGTTGCCAGCCGGCTCAGTGAAGAACGGTCGTGCCAGGTCGGCCTCATCGAGGCCGGGGCGATGCCGGCCGATCCCGACATCGCCGATCCGCTGAAATGGACGATGCTCCAGGGCCGCGCCTACGACTGGAGCTACCGGACCGTGCCCCAGCCCTTCACCGCCAACCGCGTCCACGAATGGCCGCGCGGCAGGATCGTCGGCGGCTCGAGCTGCCTCCATGCAATGGCCTATGTGCGCGGCCATGCCGATGATTTCGAGCCCTGGGCGCAAGCCGGCGGCGAGCGCTGGTCCTATCGGGGATTGTTGCCGGGCTTCATCCGCAGCGAAGCCTTCACTGCCTTCGACGGGCCGACACGCGGCAAGAGCGGCCCGCTGGACGTCTATCTGCCGGACGCCGAGGTCAGTCCGGTCGTGCGTGCCTATATCGCCGCCGGGCGCGCCATGGGCGCTCCCGCCCTGACCGACCACAACAGCGGCGAACTGGTCGGCACCAGTCCCAATTCACTCAACATACGCGACGGCAAGCGCCTGAGTGTCGCCGACGCCTATCTGCCGCCGCGGGTCATGGCGCGGCCGAACCTGACCTTGCTCACCGGCCACGAGGTCGAGCATCTGGTGCTGGACGGCCACAAGATCACGGGCGTGAGAGTGGTGTGCGAGGGTGAGACCGGAACGCTCTCCGCCGACCGGATCGTTCTTTGCGCCGGCGCCGTGTCCACGCCGCTCATCCTCATGCGGTCGGGCATTGGCTGTCCCGATACTTTGAAGCAGGCGGGGATACGTTGCCTTGCCGATCGCGGCGATATCGGCCGCAACCTGCAGGATCATCTGCTGGCTCTCGGAAATGTCTACACCACGAAGAAGCCGGTGCCGCCTTCCCGCCTCCAGCACTCCGAATCGCTGATGTATCTGCACAGCGACGACCCGACCCGCTCCATGGGAAGTCCCGATATCGTGCTCGCCTGCGTCGTCGCTCCGTCGGCGGCCGAGGGCCTGAATGCCCCGCCCTATGGCTCGGCCTTTACCATCCTGTGCGGCGTCACCCATCCGACAAGCCGCGGGCGCATCACACCGAGCGGCCCGGGCCGCAACGATGCGCCGGTCATCGACCCGCATTATCTCGAAACCGAACACGACCGCACGACATTCAGGATGGCGTTGAAGCGGGCGCGCATGGTCGGCCATCATGCGGCTCTGGACGAGTGGCGCGATACGGAGATCCTGCCAGGTGCACCGGTTCAGTCCGATGCCGAACTCGATGCTTTTATCGCCAAGGCTGCTTCCACCCATCACCATCCGGCCGGCACGTGCCGGATGGGTCGTGACGCCGAAGCCGTCGTCGATCCTGACTTGCGGCTGAACGGCTTCGACAATGCCTTTGTCGTCGATGCCTCGGTGATGCCGGCGATCCCGAGCGGACCAATCAACGCGACGATCGTCGCCATCGCCGAAACGTGGGCGGCGTCTTCACAGGTTACCCCGTCGGCAGCGTGACGGCGGCCGCGTCCCACAATTCCCCTGGGTTCCGAATGGCTCTGGTTCCCAGTGACTGTCAGCTATGGAGATGCGTCAGCTCAAACGCGGCTCCGTCCTGGACGCCGGCCATGCGCTGCTCGGCGGACCGGAACATGTCCGCGAACTCCACCTGGTTCTCGAACACCACGCCGCCGACCTTGACGGTCAGGGCATCCTCGGTCCCTTTTGGCGCGAAATAGACTTGCGCGATGCGCGCCCTTATACGCTCGCCGATTTCCCTGGCTTCTGCTTCGGTCGCGCCGGCGAGGAAAACTCCGAACATCGACGTCCCCATGCGTCCAACCAGATCCTCCGCGCGCACCGACGATTGTATGGTTGAGGCTATGAGCCGCAAGGCTTGATCGCCCCATTCAAGACCAAAGCGCAGGTTGATGGACCGTAGATGTTCCGAATGGATGACCAGGAAGGCGCCCGATTTAGGCCCCGGCACCGACGGCCTTGCTGTTCTTCTCTCGACCATCGACGTGAAGACCGCTCCGTTCAGGCAGCCGGTCGTGGTGTCGAAGGTTGCCGACTTGTCGAGCTCCCGGCGATAGCGACGAAGCTCGATCTGTTTCAATCCAACGAACAGAAAAAGCGGAACACCAAGAACAACAGGCAACAGGATTGCCGTGATCATGCTGCGCCCAAATGGCGTCAGCGCCTCGGAGAACAGGAGCAGATAATTGAGGCCGACGGAAACGCCCAGGATTGCAGTGGTTCCCAGAAAGGTCAGCAAAGCGACGTCTTTCCATGCCTGGTCGGTGCTGCTCGCCATAGTCTTTGTCACTGGCCGATCTCCTGTGGATGGACTGGTATAAGGCCGGTGTGTTGCAATTTCAGTTTCAAGGAACTTTGCAATTTAATCGATTGCGCGATGACCCCATCAAGGCTGCGGACGAAATTGGCTTGCTCCAGACGCATGACCTCGGCTTTGGGAAAGGACATGCATAAAAGACAAGACGCAAAGCTGCGCCCGTGGCGGTTAATAAGGGATTGAATGGCAGGCTATTGTGCCGGGCCGAATATGCCCATCTCAGCCTTTCGGGCTGTCGCCTCCGCCTTGTCGTAGATGCCGCTCGGCAGCGCCGTTGCCCAGCCGTTGGAGACAAGCCAGGCGCCAACATCCTGCTTGCCCAGCCTGCACGGGGCGGCGACGGCAAAACGCTCGACGTCCGGAGGTACGAAACAGTGCAGCGCGCGTCCCCTCAGCCAGGAATTGAAAACGGCGCGTGCGCGCAGGCCGCAAGGCCAGGTGACGTCATGAAACGAGCAGGAGCTGTCGAGATCGATGCTTCGCACGCCGCTGATGGTCACCTTGCGGCCCATGGATTCGAACATCGCCGACGATGTGGCAACCGGGCGGTAGAGCAAGACCTCCCGCCAGTCCCCAGGCATTGGCGTTTTCGGGGGCACGGCGAGACCGAGCTCGCTGAGTGGCGGACGGGGCTCGGCCCGTTCGATCTCAGCGGGATCAAGCCGTGGCGGAGCGATCAGGTCTTGAGCAACCTTGCGCGTCGGCTCCAGGCCTTGTGCGCCGGCAACCGGGGCAACCGGCCGGATTGGCTGCGTATCGTCAGCATCCAGCGACGGGGCACGGACAGGCCGATCGACCGAAAGCAACGCCCCGCCTTGAATGATCAGCAGTATCCCGGCCAGAAGCAGCAGGCTTCCGAACGTGATCGCCAAACGGCTGCGGTCCGGACTGCCCATCAGCTTGAACAGGATCTCAGGGATTTGCGCCGGTCAGAAACCCGACGTCGATTTGGCAACCAGCTTGAGAGCACCTTTTTCAATCCGATAGAACGGCATCGATCGTTCGCTGGACCCGTCAGCCCGAAACCGGAACAGGCCTGTCGACCCACGAAACCCGTTTGGATTTTCGAGAACCTTTTCGCTGAAGCCATCAGGCCCGACCGCGCTGGCAATCCCTGCCGTCAGGGCAACCATATCATAGGCATAGGCCACATTGACGTCAGCCGGATAGTTGTATGTCGTCCTGAAGCGGTCGGCGATCGGCCCGGTTTCACTTGGATCGAGCGTGGCGATAAACGCCCCCTCGAAGAGCGGATCCATGGGGTGCTCCAGCCAACGGTTCGTTCCGACGACGGAGATAGTCTTTCCCGGAATGCCCTTCGATCTGAGGGCGGCAAGGATGGGCGACGGACTGCCATTGCCGCTGGCGACAATGACGGCGTCGGGGGCGTCCACGAGTGAGCCCATTTCGTCGACCGCCTTCGCAGCACCGTCGCCGGCAGAATATCGGAGAGTGACCGCGAGCGCCGCGCCGTAGATGCTGAGGCTGTTTGCGACCCGCTTCTCCATGGCGCCGGCGTTTGGGCCATCCGCGACAAGCAGTACGAACTTCTTGCTCCCTTTCGCCGCCAGTCCCGCGGCGCCCGCGGCGGCACTGTCCGCTTCGCCAAGAAGCACGGCATAGACCCCGGCGCCGCCGGCGAAATTGTCGGCAAGCGCCAGAACCGGTGGCCGCTTCGATCCCGAAAGCGTGGCAATATGCTGGGCTGCCGGCAGCTCGGTCGGGCCTATGACGACTTTAGATCCCGTCGTAATGGCCGTTACCGCCATTTTGCTGGCCTGCGCGCTGTCGCCCTTGGTGTCCTCTACCGTCAGCGTCAGCAATCCGTTGCCGATATCCGTCATCGCCAGCTTGGTCGCATCGAGCATCTTCCTGCCGTTTTCCCCGGCCGTTCCAGGGGCGGATAGTGGCAGCAGCATCGTGACTTTGGTCGACCCGGTGCCCAGCGACTGGGTCGCCTGGACGGGACCGCCACCGGCGGCGCCATTCTGCCCGGCAGGCTCGGCAACCGCCGCCGGATCGAGCACTTCGGACACGCCACCCTTCGACTGGCAGCCCGACAAGATCGCGGCGAGCGCCAAGGCGATTGCCCATGTCCGCGGACAGTGGACCTGTCGGCCAGCTTCCATGAATGCTCCACCCCTATGTGCCGCCGGATATTCCCGGTCTGGTCTTCAACGCATGTTACGGCGGACTTGCAGTGCCGTCTGTAGTTCTTTTAGCCGCCGAAAAGCCTGCCTCTGAGCGCCCTGATCTGCCTTGCTTGCCCGGCAGTCCGATAGTCGGCGCATTTCATGTATCGTGGCCCCGGCACGAACAGGCGGCGCACGCAAACGCCCTTTCCCTGGGCAGGGACTCCGCCCTCCCCTCCTGGCAAAAATGCGGAAAAGCCAAATGTCGCCACCGGCAACGGCCCGGTCACTTCAATCCCTTCCCTTGTCAGGATTGCCCGTGCACGCTGGCAGTAGCGAACCGAAAGGGCCGAGAACCGGCTTTCATTATGTCCGGCGCGATATTTCATGACGGTGGTGCACAGATCGCCCGCGGCGAGCCTGTTGGCCTGTGCAAGATATTTGACCCCAAGCGCGATGTTGGCCGCCGGCGCGCTCAGATCGTCCAGGGAGCCTCGAAAGCGGAGCATTCTGGCCGTCGCCGGCATCACCTGCATCAGGCCGACTTCGCCGTCGGCGCCTTGCACGCCGGGATCGAAGCCGCTTTCGATCTCCATCACGGCATGCGCCAGCAGCGGCTCCAGGCCATAGATCAATGCCTGGCAACTCGCAAATGCCTTGAAAGCCTGCCGGGTCCACTCCGTGGCCGGATCACAGCGCACTGGTTGCTTCAGGCCGGGCGAAAGCTGTCGTTTCAAGGACGGTCGTTCCAGCCAGTTGGCGCGGGCCAGCGTGACGGTTTGGACAAAGCCGACCAGCGCGATCGCTCCAGCGATCGCCCTCAGGAGTGATCCGTCGGTCATGATGGCCAACAGGCGTGCGTTCGCCTATCCGGTCAGTGCATGTACTCGACCATGCGATCGTGAAAACACTCGCATTTGTTGAGGGTGTCTTCGTCCTTGTAGTTCGTCTTGAGGTAGCCGTAAGCCATGCCACAGGCGACCTTGGCTTCCGACGCCCAGACGAAGACGGGCCGGGACGAGTTGATCCACTCCGAGCTGTTGGCGGCGGCGACCGACTCGTCCATCAGCTTCACCACCTGCTCCTTGAGATCGACGATGTTGTCGTTCAGCACCAGGTTGGACGTGCCGACGGTGCGGCAATAGTCGCCCGTCGGACCTTCGATGATGTCGGCGGCATACCCCGTCGACCCGACTGCCAGCAACAGCGTCGCAGCGGAAACCAGCAGTCTTGCAGAACGTTTCATTTTGAGCTCCCCTAAATATTAGCGATGTATAACATAGTCGCGTGGCCACGCGCTATGGCGTTAGATCGTTACCGTGTGTTGTGTATGGGTCGTGTCGTCATAAAGTATCGTGATCGTGCCTGCGGCAGGCGCGTTCTGCAGCGCGGCGACGTCGACGAAATTGGCCTGGTTGCCCGAACCAGTGGTATCGACGCTCAGTGTCTTCGTTTCTGCGTCGTAGTGCACATAGTCATTGATGTCCCCCCCCGGCGCCGTGTCGAACAGCGCGCTCAGGTCGATCTTGTCGCCCTCACCACCAGGCCCGGTGCCGTGGTAGTCGGTGATGAGATCCTTGATGTCGAGGTTGTCGAGCTTGAAGGTGTCGGCGCCCGTGCTGCCGGCGGTCTGCTCTGCCGGTGCAACAAGTGAGGTGTCGAGTTCGACCTCGACATAGTTGCCCGTCGTGCCGTCGGCCATGTGGAAGGTTCCGTTGCCTGTCACGGTCTGTCCGTCGATTTCGCCAACAGTCGGAGTAGCCGCTGTGCTGATGGAGACGATACCGTTGTCAGCGAGGTGTGACAATTCTCCGGCTTCACTGGTGCCATTGGCATTGGCGTCTTTCCAGATCAGCAGGCTGTCGAAGGCGGTATCGTTGTGGTCGATGACACCGTCATGGTTGCTGTCCAGCGAAGCCAATGCCGCCGCGCCGCTGGCGAAGTTGCCACCGCCGAAGTTCGGCGTGAACAGTTCGGTGCCATCGTCGATCTTGCCATCATGGTTGAGGTCGACCGCCAACATGCCATCATGGGATGTGTTCCAGGCAACCTGATCCTTTACTCCATCGCCATTGATGTCGAACTGGACGCCATGGCTGAGATCGGAGAAAGCGAACCCATCATGGTTCAGGTCGAGGATGATGGGATCGGTAGCGCTGTTATAGACGACGAAATCCGCGCTGGTAAGCGTGGTAAGCTGCCCCAGCGTGGTGATGTTGTCGAAGGTTGCCACCTGGGTGCGACCAGCGGCGTCGCTCCAATTCGTATCGAACCAGAGTTCGCCGTGCCCGGTGGTCGAGTTGAAGACAAGTACATAGGTGTTGGCTGCGGCCGCCAGTGTCGCCGTTATTTGCGCCGACGTCTGCCCCGCGTCGATTCTAACGACGTGCGTCGAGTCGCCGGCCGCGAGAGCGGAGATCGAGGCCCGGATTAAGAAGTCGCTTGCATTGAGGGCGGTACCGGCGGAAGTCCCGATCGTGTTGGCGAAATTGACGCTGCCGCCTCCAGTCGAATTCGTGTCAAGCAGGCCGATCTTGTCGGTGCCCGAGGTGAAGTCCTTAACAGTGTCCGTTCCGGTATTGGTCGCGAGCCGGAATTGATCAACACCGAGGCCGCCAATCAGGACGTCGTTGCCGCCGGCGCCACAGATCGTGTCGTTGCCGGCACCGCCGACCAGAGTCTCGCCGATAGCAGTGCCAGCCAGAATGTCATTTCCGGAAGTCCCAGCGATAGCTTCAACTGTCAGCTGATTGCCCGTTGTGCCATCAATATGGACATTGAAGGTTTGCGAAGCGGTATCGCCGTCGTGATCGGTGATCGTTACTTTAATGCCGTTGAAGTCGAGATCTGCCGGTGGGTTTTCAGACGCGGCGCCGACCTCGACACCATTCAGACGGAACCCGCCAGTATTGGTGCTGCCGCTGATGACTTTCACACCGTAGATAGCATCGCCGGAAACATAATCGCCTGTGCCCGCCGCGGCCGACCAGTCAAGGTTGCTGATCTGGATAACTTGGCCTTCTGTCACGCTAAGTGTCACCTGATCGTAATGCGTAGCATCGGTATAAACCAGGACGGTGATTTTGGCCGTCGACATGCCGCCCGTGTAGCCCTCGGTCGTGAACTTGAAATCGTCGATGCCGTGGGGAGTCGTATTGTTAATATCATTGACGAATGCGAATTTTATGGATTCACCTGGGTCATTTGACTGGCCAGCGCCTCCCTTGACAGCCCAACCTTGGTTACTGGTGTTAACCGTATCGCCACTTTGGCCGGTGGGGGCGACGCCGTCATCGCCGGTTACAACAATGTTGAAGTCGGCGGTCGCGCCCAAATTCACGAGCAGAGAACCCGTTGGCCCTCCGGCTGTCGCTGAAGTTGCCGCGATTGGGCTAAAGACGATATCACCTGCGCGATGCAGCACTTCCAGCGAGTCGGTACCATCGGCATTCAGCGTCAGCTTGGCAACGACGTCGCCTCCCTCCTTCAGGTTTAGCACGATCTGGGATGACGACGTGGAGGCAACTTCTACATTTGGGCCCGTCGCCGTAACACTGCCAAACCCGTCCGCCCCATATTGCCACTCTGCATACTGGCCGGTGTAGGTGGTAGCGGTTGCCGGATTGAGCGCCGACAGGCTGACAATGCCATCGCCATTGCCATCATTGACAAGGGTGAAGGCCGGACCGTCATCGGCAAAGCGGATGTTGCCGCCAAGGTCGATGGACGTGCTGTTGGTTGCAGTGTCGCCGTCGCCGTCGGT
>NZ_JAIUGZ010000003.1:0-553914 GCF_020164875.1 Mesorhizobium sp. CO1-1-8
TCGCCCTGCGCCATCGCCCGGTGCGCCAGCATCGGCTCGCCGGTGACGTCGCCGATGGCGAAGATGCCGCGCATCGAAGTGCGGCACTGGTCGTCGATGCGGAGGAATTTGCCCGCCATATCGAGCGAAAGCTCTTCAAGTCCCCAGCCCTCGGTGAGCGGCTTGCGGCCGACCGTCACCAGCACCTTGTCGGCCGGCAGGTGCATCTCCGCACCGTCGGCAGTTTCGAATAGCAAGGCATCGGCTTTGGTATCGAGGCCCTTTGCCTTCGCGCTGGTGAAGACCTCGACGCCGAGCGCCTTGAGTTTTCTGGCGACCGGCTTCGACAATTCTTCGTCGTATAGCGGCAAGATGCGGGGCAACGCCTCTACCACCGCCACCTTGGAGCCCAGTTTGGCAAAGGCGATGCCGAGTTCCAGCCCGATATAGCCACCTCCGACGACGGCGAACTGCCGCGGCACCTGGTCGAGCGAAAGCGCCTCGGTGGAGGATATGATAGAGCCGCCAAACGGCAGAAACGGAAGCTCGACCGGCACGGAGCCGGTGGCGATAACGATCGTCTCAGCGCGAATGACCTGCGGGCCAGTTTCAGTCTCGACCTCGACGGTCTTGCCGTTGCGAAACTTGGCCCGGCCCTGAACGGTCTTGACGCCCGCCTTCTTCAGGAGGCCAGCAACGCCGCTGGTGAGCCTGTCGACGATGCTGTCCTTCCACTTCACGGTGCGTTGGAGATCGAGCTTCGGTTCCGACACGGTAATGCCGAGCGGCGCTCCGCCGGCGGCGAAATGGCTGACTTTCTCGAATTCCTCTGCGGCATGGATGAAGGCCTTGGAGGGAATGCAGCCGACGGTAAGGCAGGTGCCTCCGGGCTTGCTCGCCTCGACGATAACGGTGTCGATACCGAGCTGCCCGGCGCGGATGGCGCAGACATAGCCGCCTGGGCCGGCACCGATGATGAGCAGTTTGCAGGAGATTTCCTTCATCGCATCAAGACTCCAACAAGATCAGCGCCGGCGTTTCGAGCAGCGCCTTTATCCGCTGCACGAACACCGCCGCGTCCCAGCCGTCGATGACGCGATGGTCGAAGCCCGACGACAGGTTCATCATCTTGCGCGGGATGAACTGGGTGCCGTCCCACACCGGCCGCACCATCATCTTGTTGACGCCGATGATCGCCACTTCCGGATGGTTGATGACCGGTGTCGTCGCCACGCCGCCCATGGCGCCGAGCGAGGTGATGGTGATGGTCGAGCCGGACAGTTCGTCGCGCGTCGCCGTGCCGGACTTGGCCGCTTCGGCCAGCCTGATGATTTCGGCGCCGCACTCCCAGATGTCGCGCGCCTCGGCATGCTTGACGACAGGTACCACCAGCCCCGACGGCGTCTGCGCGGCGATGCCGATATGGATGCCGCCATGCTGGTGGATGATGCCGGCCTCGTCGTCGAACAGCGAATTGAGATTGGGCTGGTCCGCTATCGCCTTGACCATCGCTCGCATCAGGAACGGCAGCAGCGTCAGCTTCGGCCGCTCCACGCCCGGCCGCTTTTCCTTGTTGAGCGCGGCGCGCAATTCCTCCAGCGCGGTGACGTCGATCTCCTCGACATAGGTGATGTGCGGGATGCGCGATTTGGACAGCGTCATCTTCTCGGCGATCTTGCGCCGCAACCCGACCACCTTGATGTCCTCAATCGTATCGTTGCGGGCCAGGCCGGATGTCCGGGCCGCCTGCGGTCCGCGTGCCAGGAACGCCTCGATATCCTCATGGCCGATGCGGCCGGCCGGACCGGTTCCCGCAACTTGCCTCAGATCGATACCAGCCTCCTTGGCCCGCAGCCGGACCGCCGGCGAGGCCAGCGGCTTTTCACCTTCGGGGCGTGGCGCGCCGGAGACGGACGGCCGTGCCGTGCCTTTCGAAACGACGGATGTTGGCGCCGGCTTCGCCTTCGGCTCGTCAGCCTTTGGTGGCGGCTTCGGCGCCGGCGGCGCGGCGGTCTCGGGCTTTGGCGTCGGGAGCTTTGCCGGAGGCTCGGTGGCCGCCGCTTCCGTCTCGCCGCCCTGCGGCTTTGCATTGCCCTCGCCCACCACCTTCAGCCGTACGATGGGCGAACCGATCGCCACCGTGTCGCCGATCTCGGCGCCCAGCCACAGGATTTCGCCGTCGACGGGCGACGGGATTTCAACCGTCGCCTTGTCGGTCATCACGGCGGCGAGCACGGTGTCCTCGCGCACGATGTCGCCGATCTTGACGTGCCACTCGACCAGCTCGGCCTCGGCGACGCCTTCGCCGACATCGGGCAGCTTGATGACGTGTTCGCCCATCTCAGGCTCCCATTGTTTCGAGCAGGGCCTGGCCGACGCGAGCGGGGCCGGGAAAATAGTCCCACTCCTGCGCATGCGGGTAGGGCGTGTCCCATCCCGCGACGCGGGCGACCGGAGCCTCGAGATGGTAGAAGCAGTGCTGCTGAACCAGCGCTGCCAGTTCCGCGCCGAAGCCGGAGGTGAGAGTCGCCTCATGCACCACCACGCAGCGCCCGGTCTTCTTCACCGATTCCATGATGGCGTCGAGGTCGAGCGGCAATAGCGTGCGCAGATCGATCACTTCAGCGTCGACACCGGTCTCCTCGGCGGCGGCCTGCGCGACATGAACCATCGTGCCGTAGGTTAGGATCGTAACCGCGCCGCCGGACCTGCGCACAACGGCCTTGCCGAGCGGCGCCGTGTAATGGCCGTCGGCGACCTCCCCGAGTTCATGCTTCGACCACGGCGTCACCGGCCGGTCGTGATGGCCGTCGAAGGGGCCGTTATATAGGCGCTTCGGCTCAAGGAAGATCACCGGATCGGGATCCTCGATGGCAGCAATCAGCAATCCCTTGGCGTCGTGCGGATTGGAGGGAACGACGACCTTGAGGCCTGAAACGTGGGTGAACAGCGCTTCCGGGCTCTGGCTATGCGTCTGAGCACCGAAAATTCCGCCACCGGTCGGCATCCGGACGACGATCGGGCAAGTGAACTCGCCAGCGGAGCGATAGCGCAGCCGCGCGGCCTCCGAGACGATCTGGTCGAAGGCGGGGTACATATAGTCGGCGAACTGGATTTCGAGACAAGGCTTCAGCCCATAGGCGGCCATGCCGATGCCGGCGCCCACGATGCCGAGCTCGCTGATCGGCGCATCGAAGCAGCGCGCTTTGCCATATTTCGCCTGGAGCCCTTGGGTGCAGCGGAAGACGCCGCCGAAATAGCCGACGTCCTGGCCGAAGACGACAACGGTTTTGTCGCGCTCCATCATGACATCCATGGCGCTGCGGATTGCCTCGATCATCGTCATGCGCGGCATGGTCTAGACCCCTGCCTGCTGCCGCTGCCGCCGCAGGTGGGGCGGCATAACAGCATAGACGTCTTCGAATATATCCCGGACCGACGGGCGCCGGCCGGTGTGGAGAGTGCCGATGGCCTCGGCTTCCTTTTGCGCGGCGATCACTTCCTCAAGAAACTCGGCCTCAGCCTGTACGTGCCGTTCCTCGGACCACGCTCCGAGGCGCACCAGATGTGTTTTCAGCCGCATGACGGGGTCGCCGAGGGGCCAGGCGCTGCCTTCGTCGCGGGGACGGTATGCGGACGGATCATCCGAGGTGCTGTGGCCGCCCGACCTGTAGGTGACGTATTCGACGAGTGTCGGACCGAGGTTCCTTCGGGCCCGTTCCGCAGCCCAATCCGCAGCGGCGCGAACAGCCAAATAGTCGTTGCCGTCGACCCGAAGCGACGGGATGTTGAAGCCGAGGCCGCGCGCGGCGAGCGTCTGCGCGTCGCCGCGCGCTATGCCCTGGAAGGTGGAGATCGCCCACTGGTTGTTGACTATGTTGAGCACCACCGGCGCTTTATAGGTCGATGCGAACACCAGCGCCGCGTGGAAGTCGCTTTCCGCGGTCGACCCATCGCCGATCCAGGCGGCAGCAATTTGCGTATCGCCGCTGATCGCCGAGGCCATAGCCCATCCCACCGCCTGGATATACTGAGTGGCGAGGTTGCCGGAGATCGAGAAGAAACCGTGTTCCTTCGACGAGTAGAACACCGGCAATTGCCTGCCACGGGCGCTGTCGCCGTCGTTTGAGTAGACTTGGCACATCATCGACACCATCGGATAGCCGCTGGCGATGAGCAGTCCTGCCTGCCGGTAGGTCGGGAAGTTCATGTCGCCAGGCAGCAAGGCGCCGCGAAAGGCGCAGCTTATCGCCTCCTCGCCCAAATGCTGCATATAGAACGAGGTCTTGCCCTGGCGTTGCGCGATCAACATGCGGGCATCGTACACGCGCAGTTTCATCATGTGGCGTAGGCCTGCCTGCAACTCCGCGACGGACAAGTCAGGCGTCCAAGGTCCCGTCGCGTCACCGGTATCGTCGAGGACGCGAACGATGGTGAATGCGAGATCGCGCATGTTCTCCGGGCGCTCGTCGACAGGCGGCCTCCGCACCGATCCCGCCTCCGGAACCTGCATCCCCGAAAAATCAGGCATATCACCCGGCCGGACGGAAGGTTCGGGAACGGTGAGTGAAAGATGCGTCGTTTGCGCGGCCATGGACCCCTCGGAATTCCGCCAAGACTCCGCACCGCCGGCGCCTTGCCTTGGTATTGGTTTCGTCATCAGATTTGGATCTGACCCTGCTGGAAAGCATGAACGCCCCGCAACTGGGCGATCCGGTCAGCGAAGGTGTCCGGCGAGAGAAGCCCAGCTGGCTCGAAAACCACCCTGATTTCCGACAGCCCGCGATTGCTGGGTTGCACGGACATGGACTCGAGTGAAAAGCCCATCCGTTCCAACTGACCCAGCATACGCGCTACGTGATCGAACGGGTCGCTCGATTGAAATTGGGCAAAAAGCATCCCTCACCTCTCCCTTAGAAGGATATGCCCACGTCAGCGAAATGTGCTTTCTAATTTTTCTTCGTCTGGGCTGGACTGCAGACGATCCTTTCGGCATTAAGGCTTTCAACGCGACACACTTTTGGACCCGCATGAAACCCCTCGACGCCATCGATCGCAAGATCCTAAAACTGCTGCTGAAAAACGCCCGCCTGTCCAATAACCAGATTGCGGAAAGCGTCGGTCTTTCGCCCAGTCCGTGTTGGCAACGGATCAGGCGGCTCGAAAGCGACGGCTTCATTACCCAATATGTCGCGATTCTCGACCAGCGCCTTCTGGGTGCGGCGGAAACTGTCATCATAGAGGTGACCCTAGATCGCCACGACGACGAAATACTCGAAAAATTCGGCCAGGCAATGGCATCGATGCCGGAAATTCTGGAGGTCTATCTCACCACGGGCGAGTACGACTATCTGCTGAAAGTGGCCGTCGACGGGACAGCGGGCTATGAAGAGTTTCTGCGCAAGAAGCTTTACAAGGTTCCGGGCATCCGCCATTCGCGGTCGAGTTTCACGCTGCGCTGCCTGAAGCGCGTTCATTCGATCCTTCCTGGAGAATAGAATATTGATAGAGTCGTGACCTTCCGCACTGTGGTCAATGTCCTTCGACAGGATGCGCGGGTCATCGCCAGTAGTGGAGAGCTCTTCGATGGCGCGCCATCGCTGACGCGCTTCGTCGGCCACGTGTTCGCGCAACCCCCGGATATCAGATCGCCGTTCGCACCCCTGATACGGTCCACATCCGCTTTGCCAACAAAAACCTCTACAGAACAATCGCTCGACCAACGACGAGACCAAGAAAGATCCTGCTGGTTTTACACGGAAAAGGCCCAAAGATAAAAAGCCAATTTCGAAGCTCCAAGCATACCATCACAACGACGTGAAAAGGATCACTGATGGTCAGTGCTTGGCGATGGCCAGGAGGACAATCGGTGCGCCCCTAGCACCCGAAATGTGGGTCAGCGTTTGGTCGACCGCGATGTGGCGCTCGCACCGCCCATCGTTTTAGCCACCAAGCCCCGCGTCTCTCGTGTCCAGACATGGCGTGGATTGTAGTTCGATCGCACAAGGAAATCAAAACGGGCTTATGCGCGGCAGGGGGTGCCACACATGACTAAATCATTCAGTTTTGGAAATGACGCGCGCCAAGATGAGCTCTCGAATCTGGTTGCCAAGGAAGTCGGGCGCATTCTCAGCCAGTGCGATGAGATCATTAAAGCACACAGTTCAGCCCCCTCGCGCATGGCGACCTGCAATCTTGTGGCCGCTGATCTGCCCTTGGCTACGCGCCAGCAGGCGATCCATTACGACTTGTCGGAACTGGCCTCCGAATTTGTCCATCGGCTCGCAACCCGGACCCGCCAGTTCGATGCCGGCTCGTCCGCCGCGGCTCTTTCTGTGGCGCAAGCGGAGTACGAACACCGGTGCACGGTTCCAAAAGCGCAGGATCAGCAACTCGGTTCCGTGCGAATCGAGGACTGGGCGGGGCAGGTTGCGGGGCCGACATATCTGGAAAGACACTTCGGCATACCGCGATCGACCCTACATTGGTGGCAACGGCACAATGACGTGATCGCCTTGCGGAAAGGCGCACGCAAGCATGTGTTCCCGCTCGACCAGTTCATCGACGGCAGACCGGCGCCGGGAATACGTCAGGTGCTTTCTTTCATCCCCAACCCAAGATTGGCCTGGGACTGGCTGACCCGCCCTTCGGCTCTGCTCGGCGGCCGTGTTCCCGTGGAGATGCTCCGGCATGATCTGACTGAAGACGTCATCTTGGCCGCACTAGATTTCTCCTCGATCAAGCCGAACTGACAAGATCGACCGCAAATCCATGCACCCGCTTAGGGCGGGCGGCAGCACCAATTTGTCGGATACCAACAAGCTGTCTTCGCATAGCTCGGCGGGGCTATGTAGAAACGATGCCGTTTCCCTAAACGTTTGTGCAAATTGTACGGTTTGTATAGTGTGTATAATTTGCGCTGTTAGTCCAACTTATGTTTGACCTTTTGTGACATTATCGCAACTTACATTCCATATGGTGAGAAAGATCGAGAGTTTTACGCTCGATACAGAAGTCATTATCTTGAACAATTTTGAATTGCGGGTAGCAGTAAAGCTACGAGAGAGCAGCGCGACGCGCGTCTTTTTCGTATGTGGGGACTGGGGGGATGCTGTCTTTCAGCCAGGATAAACCTGACCCTCTTTTTTATCTTTTGAGTGGAGATCAAAATGAACATCAAGAGCCTTCTTGTCGGCTCCGCTGCGGCTCTCGTCGCAGTTTCCGGTGCACGCGCTGCCGACGCCGGCGTCGTCGCCGAGCCGGAACCCGCCGAATACGTCAAGATCTGCGACGTCTACGGCGCCGGCTACTTCTACATTCCCGGCACCGAAACCTGCCTGCGCATCGGGGGCTATGTCCGCTACGACATCGGCGTCGGCGACCGCGAAGGCGTCCTGAATGCTCCGGATCATCTGAACCCCGGCGACCGTAACGACACCTTTTGGAAGCGCGCCCGCTTTAACCTGAAGACTTGGACCGGCCAGGAGACCGAGCTCGGCACTCTCAAGACCTACACCGAGACTCGCTTCAACTTCGGCAACGCGAAAGGCGACTATGCCGTTGCGGCCAATCCGGACGGCTGGCAGGCTGTCAACTCGGCCGTCACGCTGAACTTCGCCTGGATCCAGCTCGGTGGCCTGCGCGTCGGAAGGGACGATTCGACGTTCTCAAGCTTCCTAGGCTATGCCGCCAACGTCATCGACGACACCATCGTGCCTTACGGCGCGCTCGACACGAACCTGATCAGCTATTATTTCGACGCCGGCAATGGTCTCTCGGCCGTCGTCTCGTTCGAAGAAGGTGCTGGCGCCAACACCATCGACAGCTACGTTCCACACGTCGCCGGTGGCCTGAAGTATGCCCAGTCCTGGGGTTCGATCAGCGGCGTCGTCGGCTACGACAGCAACTACGAAGCCTTCACCGGCAAGGCCCGTATCGACGTTAAGGCATCCGATGCCCTATCGCTGTTCCTGATGGCCGGCTATGGCAACAAGGCCGACTTCTCCGACCCGAACAAAGGCGTCAACTTTTACAAGAACTGGCAGGGCAGCTGGGCGGTCTGGGGTGGTGGCACCTACACGCTGTCGCCGAAGACATCGCTCAACGCCCAGCTGTCTTATGACGCTGGCAAGACGTTCGCTGTCGCGGCAAACGTCTCCTATGAAATCGTCAAAGGCTTCAAGGTCATTGCCGAAGCCGATTATTTCAACAAGGCGTCCAGCAATTGGCACGCGGCTGCTACCGATGGCATCGGTGGCGTGCTGCGCTTCCAGCGCTCGTTCTAAGCAACCGGCTCACAGCGCCCGTGGTTCGCTGCGGGCGCTGACATATCCCCCGGAGCCAGCATTGGCCGGCGGGATATCCGGCGATCAATCGACGGTTCCTCCGGAGTGCTTTGGTCCGTACTCCCCGGACCGGACGATGCGAAGGGCGCCCTTGAGCAAAGGGCGCCCTTCATGGCATGCGCATGGGTGCAAGTCTCCCCGCTGCGATCCTGCGGCAACGGTTCGAGGGAGGGTTGAATCAGGAGCCGGCCGCCAGCACAGGCGAGCGCCGTCCAGCGGCCCTGAGCGGCCTGCATGTAATCCCTCCCGGCGCGATCTTTCTATCGAAGCCACTATCTGCTGATATGCGTTTGACGGCATCGCGCCAACGCCAATGCATGCGCGAGCAAAAGCGTGCAGCGATTCCGGCCAAGGCAAAGCATCACCAAAAAGCCGAAGCGCGACCCATGAATCGTGTTTGACGCGACGTGCCTGGCGAGGCGAACTGCTCGAACCCCGTCCGCGCGGGGAAGATAAGAGCATTGTCGCGAAACAGGACGGAATCTCCGCATCGGCAAACTGCCTGGATTGGCGCGGCTGTATCACGGACCAGGGTTACCCAGACGGCAGGAACAGATTTCTGACGCGATGCACGCGTTCGGCGATGAATTCCATCGTCGCCCTTATCCTGGCCAGATCGCGCATGTCGGAATGCACGATCATCCAGAAGGTGCGGGTGAGCCGTACGTCGTCAGGCAGCAGACGGATGAGCCGGCTGTCCAGGTGGGCTAGGAAACAGGGCAGCACGGCAATACAGGCGCCGGCTGCCGCGGCCTCCAGTTGCGCGATCAGGCTAGAACTGCGCAGACGTGGCGCAATGGCTTTGGAGATCGACGGGATATAATCCAGTTCGGGGGCAAAGATCAGGTCGTCGATATAGCTGATGAAAGGGTGGCGAGAAAGGTCCTCGACCTTTCCGACATCCGCGCGGATGGTGCCGATATCGCGGGCGGTGTAGATGCCGAGTTCGTAATCGGTCAGCTTGCGGGCGTAGAGCCGCCCATAGGACGGCTGGGAGAGGCCGATCGCGATGTCGGCCTCTCGCTTCGACAAACTGAAGCTTCTCGGCATCGCCACCAGCTCGATATCGAGGTTCGGGTGCAGGCCCGCCAACTCGCCGATGCGGGGCGCCAGGAACGATGTACCGAAGCCGTCGGGCGAGCCGATCCGCACCACCCCGGACACCTGCGTGTTCTCAGGCGCAACATCGTTCTGGATGCCAACGACGCTGCTCTCCATCTCCTCGGTCCGGGCGAGCAGCTTCTCTCCCTGCAGGGTAAGCGTATAGCCCGAAAGCTGCCGGTTGAAGAGTTTTGTGTCGAGCGACGCCTCGAGCGCGGAAATGCGCCGGCTAAGCGTCGAGTGGTCTATCTTCAGCCTGCGCGCGGCCGCGGTCAGCTTACCGGCTCGCGCGACGGCCAGGAAAGACCGCAGCAAATCCCAGTCAAACGCGTCCTCCATGTGAATTCCTGCACAACGATCGCGGAAAACCACCCGTATCGTGGTGCGTGATTTCGTGCAACCCTGGCCCTTGCCCGTGGGAGGATTCATGGATTTCAGTCTGAGCGATGAGCAGGAAGCCATCGTTGATATGGCGCGGACCTTTGCCGCCGATGAAATTGCCCCGCTGGCGATCGAGTGGGATCGCAACAAGCACTTTCCTGTCGACGTATTGCGCAAGGCCGGCACGCTCGGCATGGGCGGCATCTATGTGCGCGACGATGTCGGCGGCACAGGCCTCGGCCGCATCGAGTCGGTGCTGACGATCGAGGCGCTGGCCACGGGCTGTCCGTCCATCGCCGCCTATGTGTCGATCCACAACATGTGCGCCTGGATGATAGACCGCTTCGGCAATGACGAGCAGCGGCAGCAATGGCTGCCAGACATGGTCTCTATGGAGACGCTTGGCAGTTATTGCCTGACCGAGCCTGGCTCTGGCTCCGACGCCGCGGTGTTGAAGATGCGCGCGGTGCGCGACGGCGACCACTATGTCGTGACCGGAGCGAAACAGTTCATTTCGGGAGCGGGCGCGGCCGGCTTTTACATCGTCATGGTGCGCACGGGCGAAGACGGCCCCAAAGGCATTTCCACGCTGGTGATCCCGGCCGACACACCCGGCATGTCGTTCGGCGCCAACGAGTACAAGATGGGCTGGAACGCGCAGCCGACGCGGGCGCTCATCCTCGATGGCGCGCGCGTACCAGTGGCGAACCGGCTGGGCGCCGAGGGTGACGGTTTCAGGATCGCCATGGCCGGGCTCGACGGTGGCCGGCTGAACATTGCGGCAGCCTCGCTCGGCGGCGCGCAGGCGGCGTTCGACAAGGCACTGTCCTACATGCGGGAGCGGCGCGCCTTCGGCCGGGCACTCACCGATTTCCAAGCGCTGCAGTTCCGGCTCGCCGACATGGCCACCGATCTGGAGGCCGCGCGCACGTTCCTGTGGCGCGCCGCCTCGGCGCTGGAGGCAAAGACCGCCGATGCAACCAAACTTTGCGCCATGGCCAAGCGGTTGGTCACCGACCGTTGCTTCGAAGTCGCCAACCAGGCGCTGCAACTGCATGGCGGCTACGGCTACCTCGCCGAATACGGCGTTGAGAAGATCGTCCGCGACCTGCGGGTTCACCAGATCCTCGAAGGCACCAACGAGGTCATGCGGTTGATCATAGCCCGTTCGGTCATCGGCAAGAATTGACGGTGGAGCAGTAATGGGTACGTCAGAAATCGCGGCGGTAGAGCCGCAATTGATCGTCGAACGCGTCGGCTCGATCGGCCGGCTGCGGCTGAACCGGCCGAAGGCGTTGAACAGCCTGACGCTGGACATGGTGCGCCGCATGCGGAAGGCGCTGGACAACTTCGCGCAAGATCCGGCCGTGGCCGCAGTGCTGGTCAGCGGCGAAGGCGACCGTGGCCTGTGCGCCGGCGGCGATATCCGCGCCATCTACGAAAGCGGCCGCGCCGGCACCGATCTTGCCGTGACGTTCTGGCGGGAGGAGTTCGTTCTCAACGCCACCATCAGCCGTTTCCCAAAACCCTACATCGCCATCATCGACGGCATCGTCATGGGTGGAGGAGTCGGCGTTTCCGCGCATGGCAGCCATCGCATCGTGACGGAGCGAACGCGCCTCGCCCTACCCGAAACCGGGATCGGATATTTTCCGGACATCGGCGCAACGTGGCTGCTGTCGCGAGGGCCGGGCGACTTCGGAACCTATCTCGGCTTGACCGGAGAGCAGATCGGAGCAGCGGACGCGATCGAGGCCGGGCTTGCGGATGTCTTCGTGCCGAGCGCCGAACTTGCCGCTCTCGTCGACGCGCTCTCGGCCTTGCCGAGCGGCAGCGGGCAGGAAGAGATCGATACGGCATTGCAACGCTTCTCGCAGCCGTCGCCGCCTGCCGCCTCGAACCGCGCTGCAATCGACCGCCTGTTCGCTCATGACAGCCTCGAAGCGATCGTTGCCGCGCTGGACGCCGAAGACAGCGCGTTTGCGCATGGAACCCGCAGCGTGCTGCTTACCAAGTCGCCGCTCAGTCTCAAGCTCACCTTGCGTTTGCTGAGGCTCGGCCGCACCAGTTCCACGCTCAAAGCCTGCCTTGAGCGCGAGTTTGCCGCCGCCGGGAAAATCCTGTCCACGAGGGATTTCTACGAAGGCATAAGAGCAGCTGTCATCGACAAGGACCGCTCCCCGAACTGGTCGCCGGACAGCCTTGCCGCTGTCACCGATGACATGGTCGACGCGTATCTGGAACCATCCTTAACGCCGCTCTTTGCCGCATAGCACTCAGGGAGGAATATGTGACGGACACTATCGCATTCATCGGTTTGGGCAATATGGGCAGCCCGATGGCAGCCAATCTTGTCAAGGCCGGATACAATGTCCAGGGCTTCGACCTCGCAGCCGCATCGCGTGACACGGCCAGCGGTAACGGCGTGGCGGTCAGGAAGACGGTGGCCGACGCCCTCACCGGCGCCAGCGCCGTGGTCACCATGCTACCGGCCGGCAAGCACGTCATATCGGTCTGGACCGAGATCACCGGCCTGGTCGAAGCCGGCACGCTGCTGATCGACTGCTCGACCATCGATGTCGAAAGCGCACGCCGGGCGCATGCACTCGCCGCCAAGGCCGGCTCGATATCGCTCGACGCGCCGGTGTCCGGTGGTACGGGCGGCGCGGCTGCCGGCACGCTGACCTTCATGGCCGGCGGCGCGAAGGAGGCTTTCGACCGCGGCGAGGCGATCCTTCAGAAGATGGGCAAGCGCATCGTCCATTGCGGCGATGGCGGCTCCGGACAGGCCGCCAAGATCTGCAACAACATGATCCTCGGCATCACCATGGCGGGCGTCGGTGAAGCCTTCGTGCTGGCCGAGAAACTCGGCCTGTCGCATCAGGCGCTGTTCGACGTCGCGTCGACCTCGTCCGGCCAGTGCTGGTCGCTCACGACATACTGCCCCGTGCCGGGACCGGTGCCGACCTCGCCGGCCAACAACGATTACAAACCGGGCTTCGCCGCCGCACTGATGCTGAAGGATTTGAGGCTCGCGCAGGAAGCCGCCCTTGCCGCAGGCGCGACCACGCCGCTCGGCGCGCAGGCAGCCCAACTCTACGGCCTATTCGACAAGCTCGGCCATGGCGACGACGATTTCTCTGCCATCATCAAGTTCTTCCGGGAGGCGCAGGGCTGATGACGTACACGACGATCCTGGTCGAGACGCGAGGCAAGGTCGGGCTGATCACCCTGAACCGTCCGCAGGTGCTCAACGCGCTGAACTCCGAGGTTCTGACCGAACTGCTTTCGGCCGTGAAGGCATTCGATGCCGACACGGCCGTCGCCGCCATAGTCCTTACCGGCTCGCAAAAGGCTTTCGCCGCCGGCGCCGACATCAAGGAGATGCAGTGCAAATCGTACATGGACGTCTATCTCGGCGATCTTTTTTCGGGCTGGGATGACTTCGCCTGCACCCGCAAGCCGATTTTGGCGGCCGTTTCGGGCTACGCATTGGGCGGCGGTTGCGAACTGGCGATGATGTGCGACTTCATCATCGCCGCCGATAGCGCCAAATTCGGACAGCCGGAGATCACGCTCGGCGTGATGCCCGGCATGGGCGGATCGCAGCGGCTGACCCGGTTTGTCGGCAAATCCAAGGCGATGGACATGATTCTGACCGGCCGGATGATGGATGCGGCGGAAGCCGAGCGCTGCGGTCTCGTCTCGCGGGTGGTGCCGGCCGCCGACCTTCTGGAGGAGGCGCTGAAGGCGGCTGCGAGGATCGCGGATTTCTCGCTGCCTGCTGTCATGATGGCCAAAGAAGCCGTCAACCGCGCCTATGAGACGACGCTCACCGAAGGATTGCGCTTCGAGCGGCGTTTGTTCCACTCCATGTTCGCGCTGGACGATCAAAAGGCAGGGATGGCTGCCTTCCTGGAAAAGAAAAAACCCGATTTCAAGAACACTTAGCATCGCGTCACTCGATCGCCTCTCGAGCACCCGCCGCCGTCTTATGAACAGGCAAAATGTCTATGACGACGACGTCGCTCGGCGACAAAGTCGGGACCAGAACTTGTTCGACATAGGTGCGAAACACGTTGCCGGTCATGGCGCCGTCGTAGACGAAGGGCGCAGTCATGCCGGTCAGTCGCAACGCGCCAGTGAAGGTGGTGGTCTTCCAGTGGCCGTGAGGCACACCGGCTCGGCAGCGTTCGCCCGTAGCGCCCTTCCACGCAGGCGAGACATCTTGGTCGACAGCCCCGTCTCATCGATGAAGACGAGCATCGCCGGGTTGAGGTCGAGTTCACCGTCGAACCGGTCGCGCCACCGCTTCAAGATATCGGAACGGTGCTGCTCCAATGCCTGTGCGGGAACGTTCGTCGGATCAGCGTCAAATCCACTAGCGTCAACGGACCCCGCGATCGAGACCTTCGACGGCAATCGTGTCACCGCTGATCGCCCGAGCCAGCCTGTCGGCAGTTACCGGGCCTAGTGTGAAGCCCTGGTGTCCGTGACCGAAGTGAAGCCATAGGCCTGGATGACGGTCGGCTTGCCGCACCAGCGGCAGCATGCAAGGTAGAAACGGCCGCGTTCCCGACCATGGCGCCGCCTCTACGGGTTCGCCCAAATGCAACAATGACCTTGCCACGGTCTCGCCCCGCGCCAACTGGGGTGGATTGGCCTGAGGCGCGCCTGCGGACAAGTCTGCCGCCGTTGCGATTCGCAGACCGGCGAGCATCGGCGACAACACCACCGAATGATCGGCCAGCAGCATCGGGCGGCTAAGGCCATGATCGCCTGTATAATGGCGATGATATCCACGTTTGCGTACCATCGGTACGTGGTAGCCGAAGGTCTTGAGCAAATCGGGCGACCACGGTCCGAGAGCGACGACAACGAGTTCAGCGCTTTCGCCAGCGACTTGCCACCCTTTCCCTGCCTGTTTGAGCGAGAATGCGTCGCCGGTCACGAACCTGCCGCCCCTCTTTTCGAACAGCTTGGCGTAGGTGGCCACAAGTTCTCCGGGAGCGAGGCACGTCCATGGCGCGGTCCAGTGTATTGCTCCCGCCAGCGTGGCTCGAAGACCGGGTTCGGCGCGCGCGAGGGCCCGGGAATCGGCGACTTCGAATTCAACTCCGTATTGTCGTTTTCGCCGTTCCGCATCGTTTATTGCAACACTCAGTCCGGCTTCGGTGGTGTGAACCTCCCAATAGCCGTCCCGGCGGATCAGGTTTCCTGCTCCTGAGGCCTCGATCAAGGCGCTGTGACGCGGCACAGCCTCCAGAACAAGTTGGTGCCAGAGGGGGGTGACTCTTCGCAGGAAAGCCGGTGATGAGGAGCGCCAGTAGGAATAAAGTTCCGGACTCTGGCTTGCCAGCGAAGTCCAGCGCAGATCGACCGCGTTTCTCCAGCCCAATGCCATGCGCAGCAATGTCAGGGGGTTCGTGGGCAGCGAATAGGGTTCGACCGCCTCGGCCTGGATGATCCCAGCATTGCCGTAGCTGGTTTCGGAGCCCGGGGGCGACCAGTCGACGACTATGCACTCGTGTCCATGCTCCTGCAGTGCCAGAGCTGTACAGACGCCAACCATGCCTGCCCCAAGGACGACAATCTGCGCCATGCGCGCTCCTAACAATCGTGCTGTGTTGATGGTCCGAATGTGACCGGCGGCTGATTGATTTCAATGCCGGGTCATCCGACTTCCGCAGAAAAATCGTCGCCGCTTTCTAGCCGAGTGAGGACGGACTTCGCTTGTTGTATGTCAAAGAGTTCCGTTGGACCAATCAGGACAAGTTGCGTGCCGATGAAAGGCTTGGCGGCTGGCACCATACTGGCACGCTGTCCGACGAGCTGGAATAAATATCCTTGCCCCTGCTTTCCTTCGACGGACAGAAAGCCTTTCGCGCGCGCCAATTGCGGCGCGAGGACCTGTATCGCAGATTGGAAGCGCGGCAGTGAAACAGGAGTTAAACAGGACCACTCCAAACGGACGAACCGCTCATCTGCGACATGCGGCGCTGATATGCGATCGAGGCTTCTCTCACGGGCGAAGCCGCCACCGAAGAAAAGATCGATTGGCAAAGCGCGATCCCCCGTCGAGTCGAAGACCAGGTTTTTGTGCAACGCCGACAGAACTGCACGAAGCGACGCCACGTCGCGCGATTCTACAGTGGCCGTCTTGGACAAGACGACGAAGTCGGCGGCGCGAAGCTGTGCTTTCCAGAGGTCGTCAGCCGGGTCGTATTCTTCGGCATCAACGACTGCCACCACCGCATCGAGCCTAACGGCTTCGCACAACACCGGATCGAAAAGCGCTTCGATGATCCCGCTGGGAAAGGAGATACCACTGGCTTCAATCACGATTCCGTCGGGCGGATTATGGAGCGAAAGTATCGATCGCAGCGTACGCAGCAAATCTCCTTGGAGAGAACAGCAGATGCAACCGTTCGTCAAACCGTAGATCGGCTGGCCGGTCGCAGACAGAATAGCGGCATCAATATCGACGGAGCCGAAATCATTGACCACCGCAGCCAGAACACGGCCGTGATCGGCTTGCAGGATACTGTTGATCAGCGTGGTTTTGCCGGCGCCCAAGACGCCGGTGACGAGCAGGACCGGGACCGGATTGTGTTGCCGTCCTTCATCCATCGAACCTTCCTCCGCATCTCAAGGCGCGGCCGGGTCTTGCCTGCATGTCGAGATTGCCGCCAAGGATGACCGGCGTGCCTGCCACGATTACTGCCTCCATCCCAATGGCATGCGCGGTCATATCGGAGAAACTTGCCCGGCTCGCCACGATGTCTGGATCGAATACCAGCACATCGGCGTCGCATCCCTCTGCGAGGCGCGCTTTGCGGGCCATCTGCGGCAGGCATTTTTCGAGTATGCGGCTGGGCAGGATCGTGGACTTCGCGATAGCCTCCATCAAACCGATTTTCTCGCGCAGTCTCTGATACTCGCCGATAAACTTTGTAAAAGTTCCAGCGGACCTCGGATGCGACGATAGTCTCCTCGGTAGAGGCCATTCCTCGCCGCGATAAATGGTTCCGTCAGGTTCGACCCACGGCATTGCATCGGAAGCGATCGAACCGCCGGGATACAAGACCGACAGGTCGAGCAGTTCCTGATGGCTCTCGTTTCCCTCAGGGTCAAGAAAGTGCCAGACTACCAAGGCTGCCGGATCGACCTGAATGGACGAAAGCAGATCTGCGCGGTTCTTCATATGATGCCGGTTATGGATCAATTCGATACTGTCGTAGGTCGAGCCGGTTCTCTCGCTGAAGTCAGGGGCCGAAAAAAAGGAAGCGGAGAGGACCGTAGAGCCGGTGCCGTAGGGATAGGCTTCGACGGTAATCGGCAGGCCAGCGGCCTGGGCATTTTGAAGGAGCTCGCGGCAGCGCCTGATGTCGTGCAACGACGTGGAATTCAGATGACAGATATGCATGTGAGCTCTGGTCGCAGCCGCATAGCCGATAATGCGGATATACGCCTCTTCAGAACTCTGCGGGTCTGTGTTCGACATGAACGGAATGTGCGTAAAGGTCGGCGTTCCGGCTCTTGCCGCCATCTCGCAGAGCCGTGTCATTTCCTTGACGCCCGCGCCCGGCGCATAACCATGCGGGATGCCAATACCTATGGCGCCTTCCTGCAACCCCTTTTCGACGATGGAAAGGATTTCAGACAGGTCATCCGGCGTTGCTATGTCGCTCGACCATCCGCCGCGATTGTCTGATCCTTCTCCCATCATCTCCATGGAGTGCTTATGCGCGTCCGGAATGATGCCGGCCATGACCTGTTTACGGGCAAATATCCACCCGGCAGAAGCGCCGAAATTCAAGACGCGCCCTGTTTTTTCCTGCAGGTCGTACCATGGTGCGACCGGCAGAATCCCGACCTCAAGTTCAAGCGAAGTTGTAACGCCGTCAAAAGCCTGCATCCGGTCCGCTGCCACGGATTGACCATGTGCGTGAATATCTATGAAACCCGGGCAGACCACTTTACCGGAGGCGTCGATCACCTTGCCTTTTGGAGGGTTGGCAAAGGCACCTATTTTCGTGATAACGCCCGAGGCGATACCGATATCGGTGACTTCGTCCCGTCCGCTCTCGGGATCCAATATCCTTCCGTTTCTAATCACCAGATCGAATCGGCCGTCCGACAATTGTCCAAGCTCCGCAAATGATTTGTACATCTGAAGCCGTACGGCCCGGGCCGGGCCCTTATCTGTTACGACCGGCTCACTGGCGAGGTCGGATAGGGTGCGGTACGCGACCGTCCGACGCCACTCGCCAATGCAAGGCCCAGGATGGAGCCGGCCAATCGAACGATCGCTATGGACTGGCCGGCTTTCTATGCGGCTCAAGCCTTGCCATAGAGGGGGACAGGGATCGAGATCGACTTGATTTCGGTCATCGCCTCAATGGCGTATTTCCCGCCGATGCGCCCCAGCCCGCTTTTGGTTCCGGAGCTTCCGCCGAAGGGCATGTGGGTTTCCCAGAACGGTGTCATCTCGTTGATGTTGATGAAACCGGCTTTCAGCTCGCCCGCCATCGCCATGGCCCGCTCGATGTCGCGCGAAAACACCGTCATGGAAAGTCCGTACTCGGTGTCGGCGGCGACCTTCATCAGTTCGTCGTCGCCGTCGAGTGCGATTACCGGAACCACGGGTCCGAACGTTTCCTCGCGGGCTATCCGCATCTGCGGCGTCACATTGGTCAGCACCGTTGGCGCATAGAACAGGTCGCTGCCCAGTTCCGGCAACGCCTGCCCGCCCGTCAGGCATTTCGCACCAGCTGCGATCGCTTCGTCTACATGTTCGCGCACTTTCTGTGCGACTCCTGCATTGTTCAGCGGGCCCATGGTCGATCCTTGATGCAGTGGGTCGCCGGGATTGTGACTCTTCGCGATCACAGCGATCCTTTCCGCCAGTTCGTCGGCAACCGCCGCATCCGCCAGCACCCGGCCGGTCGCCGCGCAGATCTGACCGCTGTTGGAGAACGCTCCGATCGCGGCCGAGAGCGCCGCCTTCTCAAGGTCGGCGTCGCGGCGTACGATGAAGGGACCGTTGCCGCCCAATTCGAGAACCATCGGCTTGCCGGCACCGCGCTCCGCGATCGACCGGCCCGTTCGCGTCGACCCCGTGAAGCCGATCGCATGCGTGCCGGGATTCGAGACGATCTCATCGCCGATTGTGGCCCCTTCGCCCAGCACCAGATTGATGACACCGTCGGGAAGACCCGCATCCGCCAAGACCCGCATCAGAGCGACCGCAACCAGTGCTGTCGAGGGGGCCGGAACCCACACGACCGTGTTGCCCGTCGCAATGCCAGGAGCCAGATATTCCGTTGGGATGTTCACCGGATAGTTCCATGGCGTGATTACCGCATACACCCCGCGCGGCACCCGCACCGATAAAATCTGGCGGCCCGGCGTCGCGCCGGTCAGAATCTCGCCTGTCATGTAGCGCACTTGCTCGCCCGCCATGTGAAAGCCGTGCGCGGCAATGCCGACTTCGAACTGTGCTTCTGCAAGAGGCTTGCCTTGTTCCATCGACAAAAGCCGCGCAAGGCTGTCCTTGTTGGCCTCGACCGCGTCGCCAAGCTTCGCACAGATTGCCGCACGCTCCCACGCCGACATGCGCGCCCAGTCGCGCTGCGCGGCCGTGGCCGCTGCTATTGCGCGCTGCGCTGTAGCGCGGCTGCTCTTAGGAAGCTCGGCCAAGACCTGACCATTGGCCGGATTCCTCGAAATGAAACTCTCGGTCTCACCGTTTTCCCAGCTACCGCCAATATAATTCCCGACACTTTGAGCAATCAGTGGAAGATCCGATATCCCATTCGCCAATACAGTCATAATTCGTTCCCTTTGTTTGCAACCAGCCTTCAATCGAAGGTCCAACGCCGACTTTGCACTCGGCTTTGGGAATGAACTGTTGAGCCGTTTCGGACGACCTTCCGGCAAGCCCGCTGCAGTCCATTATCTTCGTCGATGGATTTTTCCAGCGGCCGATAGATCCAACCGCGACAGCGATATGGCTGGCATCGAGTTGAACTAGTTAATTTGCTCGCAGGTTGTATGAGTGCGCCATCCTCCCCGAGTAGGATGCGCGCGATGTCTCCGCTGACGGGAGCGTGAGCCCGGACTACGATGGTGGCTAAACCGCAAAAACGGATAGCATAGGATTTTTGAGCATCGATGATGCAAAGCCTAAGCTAGCTGTCAGACGCCAGGCGGCCATGCGGCGTTTCACGTCGGACCGCTTTTTCGCGATGCCGATGATATCTTCGGAACAGCTGTCCTAGCTCCGTTGGTGGCGTCACCCGGCGACCGGGAGAGAATGCGACTGCGGATCAAGGGCATTCGACCCTGCCAATCAGCCAGCTCTTCGTATTCGTTTGGCGGAAGAAACTGGCTTTTAGCCAAGCGCGGCCTTTGCGATATCGATCATCCGTTGGCATCCTTGGTTGAGGAACATGACGTCCGTGCCGAGGATGATCATGTCGACGCCGGTTTTCATGAGCCTTGCTACAGCCTCGCCATCCGGAGGGACGCAGGGCGCCATGACCTTGATGCCCCGGGCATGGCACTTTTGGACGAGTTCTTCGAGCCGATTGACGATCTCTGGATTCGTCATCGGAGACGCTGTGGAAATCTGTCTGGACAAAGCATAATCGAGGGGACCGAAACTGACGATATCGATCCCTTCGACAGCCAGAATCTCATCGATATTGTCGAAGAATTCGTAGCTTTCTGCCATTGGAATGATCAGAGCTTCCGAATTGGATTTCTCAATATAGCTCGACCAATCGAAGCCAGGGCCTCCATAGCCCGCCGCACGAACCGAGCCATCGGCGCCGCGGCGGCCCAACGGCGGGAAACGGCCCGCCTGGACGATAGCCTGCATCTGACTGGCAGTGTGGACCTGGGGAATCATGACGCCGGCCGCGCCGAACTCGAGCGATTTGCGGATCTCCCACCCGATAGTCCCACGCACGCGTACGATAGGCGCGATTCCGCCGATGAGACTTGCCATGACAAGCTTTTCAACGTGCTGATCGATATTTGAGGTTGTATGTTCGGAATCTATGAAGGCAAAGTCGAGCCCCCAGTTGCCTGCTATTTCGATCGCCGCGACTGAGCCCAAATATAGGGCGATACCAAATATGGGCGTGTCGGATTGCAGCTTGTCTTTCAGCGATGTGGTTTTGTCAGTCATTTACTAGTGGTCCTTCGCAGGCTAGGTAGCATCCAGCGCCGGGTGGCGGCGAAGGCCAGCGCGTCGACGCCACGGGTATCGGGTCGAAGAATTGCCGCGACCGAACAACCGAATCGCCTCGGCGTTACGCTTGGCCAGCGAATTCGGCTGCTGGCGCGAACCTCCACACAATCTCTGCAAACATTCTGGTCCTGAAAGTGCGCCGACTCCAACGTCGAAGCAACGCTGCACCAATAGCGATGGCGGAAATTTTGCGAATGGAAGGCATACTTTCTTCCAAGAATGTAAGCCGAAGCGGTGCACAAAAAATTTGAACGTGATCTCCAGTAGGCATTTGAGATTCTGATCTGAAACTAAGACCTCCTCGAGGAAGTGAAAGCCTGTACCCAAGGCGGACGCACGTAAGCATTGGTCTTTCAGGGGCGGTTCGCCGTCGACTGGGTCGCCACGATTTCGCGCATCAACCCGCTTGTACCCTCAAAGTCCGGCAACCGAATGCCCTTAGCCAAAGCTTCGAGAAGCGGCACTTCCAGCTCCTGCATCGCGATTGCTCGCTCTGCAGAGTCTCGGACTTGAGATGGTCCAAGCACGACGATTCCATTCTCGTCGGCGAGGATGGCGTCTCCAGGAGATATCGATATGCCACCGCACACGACGGGAACGCAGAATTCTCCGTTTTGAAGCAAGCGTTTGGTGGTCAAAGATGACAGGCCTCGCCCCCAAATTGGCATCTGGTAATCGCGTATTTCTGAAATATCAGTTGCGGTTCCATCGATAATGATACCTGCGACACCCAGTTTGCGCGCAGCGAAAGCAACGCTTCCGCCTATCAATGCAGCTCGGTGGTCCCCTACACGATCAATCACCAGTACATCACCCGCCCGAATTTGGCCGAGCGCGTATCGAATGATCGTGCCGTCCAGCCCCGAGCAACGGCAAGTTACTGCTGTGCCCGCAATCCTCGGGACTTGCCAAAGAGCCCGCACTCCTGGATCCACGAACCCAAATTCAAGGAAATGTCCCAGAGTAGCCGGCTGTGCCTGAGCGAGCAATTCAATCAGATCTGGTTCGATTTGCGGCGGCAATGGGTTCAGGACGAACATCGGCATTCTCTGAAAGTTTTGATTGTCGCTCGGCGTGCAAAACCTCACAACAAGGAAAGCATAAGCGCTCCGCCAAACAAACAGGCGGAGCGCAAAGGGAAGAAATTATGACCGCGCTGTCGCAACCGACATAGGCTTAGCCAGCAGGACGCCGCCCAGTCCAAGCAGCGTGCAGAAGACAAGAACCGTACATAGCATCCAAGGACTGCCGCCATTTGCAGCCACTAGTGCGGTCGCGATCGCAGGGGTGAGACCGCCGATTATTGCGGCAGTTTCACGCCCCGCCGCAACACCGCTATAACGGAGCCGCGCTGGAAATAGCGGAGGAACGAACTTCGCCTGAGGGGCATCAATCATGCCCACGAGCGTGACGATAGCTATGACAGTCGCGATAGTGATGTAGGTTGGATTTCCAGTATTGAACATCAGGTAGTACGGAAATATCCAAGCGAGTTGGAAGAACTGCCCAATGATCATCATTGGACGACCGCCGACGATGTCGGTTAGCGCACCAACCAAGAAACCGAAGACGACCGCCAGCAAAGCGCCGAGCGTAACGGCGTTGAGGACCACGGACCGCTCGATGCCGTGGGTGACGCCGTAGGTCAACGCGAAGATGCTGACGACGTAGTAATACGTATTTTCGCTGATGCGGATCGCCATTACCGCCAGGATGTTTCGTGGCGAGCTTACGACCTCCGCCAAAGGATTGGCCGAGATATCTCCCGACTTCTTCACGGCCTCGAATTCCTCGCTTTCAGGAACGCGCATACGGATATATACGCCGATGATAATGGTCAGGAAGCTCAGCAGAAATGGGACCCGCCAGCCCCAAGACAGGAAATCGGCATCGTCGAGCAAGTAGTTCATGAATGCGAGGATCGCCGCACCGGAAACGAACGCAGCTTGGGTGGTGGCACTCAGCAAACCGCCAAACATGCCGCGACGACTGTCCGGCACGGCTTCCGCTACCATTACGAGCGCTCCGCTCCATTCGCCTCCCGATGCAAAGCCTTGGATCAACCTGAGCACGACGAGAATGATCGCACCCCAAGCGCCGATCATTGCATATGTAGGCACGAGGCCCATGAGGAATGTTGCCATGCCCATCACGACCATGGTGGCCATCAAGGTATTCTTGCGGCCAAATCGGTCACCGAAATATCCGCAGACATACCCGCCGATCGGGCGCGCGAGAAAACCACTGGCAAATGTCAACAGACTCAGAATCGTTCCAACGAACGAATCGAATTGCGGAAAAAACAGCTTATTGAAAACGAGGGCGGAAGACGCGCCGTATAGGTAAAAATCGTACCACTCGACGTATGTGCCGATCGTAGTCGCCGCAATCACACTTCTAGATTTTTTGCGCGATGAAATATCCGACATTGCGGAGTATGGTTCAGCGGTCATCGAAAGCTCCTAGACATGTTGATTACCAAGATGGATCGCAGGTCGGGAATTTGCGGTAGCGCCATCTCGTCGGCCGACAGATCTAAGGGTAAAGGCATGCTATTCTCCCAGGCGATAAGCCGAAAAGGCGTCGTCATTATTTTTGCAAGTGGTTCCCGACGACCATTAAAAGCTTTACCTGGACGCAAGACATCCCCCCCGAGGAGGAGGGCACACGGCCTTCAAGTGGCCAGGGGCCAGCCAGCTCGCATTCTGCAGGTTGGCAGGTACAGGTGCCAATTGTTCTCCAACGGCACGGCTTCACAGTCACATCGTCAGTCACACATGAGATCGGTCGCGCTGTGCGTAGCGCCTCCGCGCAATTTCTTGATGAACATCCTCAACTGATAAGCCGGATTCGCGAAGCGAGGCTGCGGGGCACTCAAGGTTCTGCTAAACTACCCGGATAGTCAGACCGCTGACTTTTTCACCGTCTGAAGCGCCTGGAGCTTCGGCCGGCCACTAGCAAGCATTCAACAGAGGATGACCATTACGTCAGCAGGGCTGCCGCTTCTGTTTGTGTAACTGGCTAAGAGGCGATAAGATAGTTTCAATTGGGAGGAAACGCATGAGTTGCACGGCAGCGTATGGAAAGGTGCCTGGACCACTGGCTCTTCCGGCGTCATGGGCCGATTCGTGTGTGAACATCATTGAGATGCTCGATGATTCCAACTTGCCTCTAAGCTTGGCAAATTCACTTTCCACCCTTATTTCGTTCGAGGAATGCCGGCAGATCGTTTACTCTGGCGATGCGCCACCGCTCGTGGTGTTCGACAGCCTACAGGAAAACACATATCAATCAGGAATGGCTAACTACCTCAGCAGCAGTTACGCAATCAATCCCACCTATCGAATGTATCGCGCGGGCAAGTTGTCGGGTGTCCACCGGCTAAGGGATATCGCACACTTCAAAGCGCCTGAAATTGATCTCAACAAATATCGGGTATCGGCGGTTGCCACGGAGGAAATTGGCTATCTTACAGAAGGCATGCCAGCTGGAAACGAAGAGCTTTGCGTCGGGCTGAATCTACCCGGCGGCGTATGCGCCATGATCTACCTAACTCGGCAGCGCAGCATGCAGGGATTCTCGTCGGACGAGGTCTGTCGGATCAGCGCGGTGGCAGCATTCCTGACCTCAGCCTTTAGGCGTTACTGGCAGAAGTCTAGGCAACGCGAGACGATATACCCATCCGAATTCGGGTTGCTTAGTCCGCGCGAACGTGAAATTGCGCAACTCCTGATCAAGGGACACTCAACGCTTTCCATCAGTCTGCGCCTGAACATTTCAGTAACCACGGTTAAAACTCATCGGAAGAATCTATATTTCAAATTAAACATCTCCACCCAATGCGAGCTCTTCAGCCTCTATGCCAATTCACTACAAAACGAATTGGTATCCTTGCGATAGGGTCCGGGCAGGACGATTCGAACGGCGGCGGGGTCGATGAGATTGGAGCGCGCGATTCCCGAAATTGTGGCGATTGCGCTCACCGGGAACCGTCCTCGGCAATTGTTCCAGGACACCAAGGGCAAGCTGTGTTTATTTGGGCGAGCGACCTCGTTCGGTTCCTTGAGGATCTCGTTTCCATGGTCTTCCGGCACTGTGTTCGGCGTGGAATAAGGACCCTGTTTCAGGGGTGATCGGCATCCAAAACGACCCTTGTAACGCAGGGGCTTCAGACTGCCTGCGGTTTCATTTGGCATTTGTTTTGGATGTTGGTTGTGGAGACGCTTGATTGCGTGGCGGAGGCTGCCGGACTGACCCGGCGAACCTTCACCAGGCGGTTCCAGAAATCCGTCGGCACTAGTTTCGGCGACTGGCTCGTCGCGCAACGCATCGAGCTAATGCAGCGACTGCTGGAACAACGGACCTCTCGCTCGAGGGGATCGCCTACCAGGCAGGCTTTGGTTCCGCCACGTCCATGCGTCAGCACTTCGCCGCATCTTCGGACGTCGCCAAGCCAGTATCGCCGACCGTTCGCGCCGCAGATCGGCGCTTCCTTGCCATCGCCCGCGTCTTCATTGCTCAGCGGAATAATGGGAGGCCCCTGCCATTGGCTGCGGTCGGCAATGTCCGGCAGGGGCCGCGTCGACGTGCTTGGGAGGGCGTCAACGCGTATCTGGGATCCTTCCTAATTCGTCTCCTCATAGCGAGGCAGGATGTCCTTGAGGGACAGTTCCATCTGCTCGCAAATCCGGGCCACGATCTCCGGTGTCATCGCGGTTGAAACCGTCATTGCTCCACGCGGAATGGCGAACAGGCCGCGATTGAGCAAAGCCAGATGATAAAGGTGCAGGATATCCACGTCGGGCCGTTGGCCGCCCAGCACCGCGCCATCCCCCGGATTATGGAAGAACCAGCTCAGCAGCGAACCGACGCGCCGGATCCACAAGCGGATGCCCAGACGCTTGGCGCTCTCACCGAAACGCGTTTCGATCTCCTCCGCCACGCTTCCGATGTGGTCGATGGCCGATTGGGTAAGATGGTTCACCGCCACGTAGCCAGCGGTCGTGGCAATCGGGTTGCCGGTAAAGGTGCCGGAAATGAAGACCTTCGGGTTTACGGGATCCGCAAGGGACAGCAGCCGCGAGTCTCCACCGACCGCCCCGATCGGGAAACCGCCTCCGATGACTTTCCCCAGCATCGTCAGATCGGGTTTGACCCGCATCGACGCCTGGGCGCCGCCCTCGGACAACCGGAAGCTGACAACCTCATCGAAAACCAACACGACGCCGTGCCGGGTGCATGCGTCCCGGACCCTCCGGAGAAAGTCGTCGGACGCCGCGGCCAGCCCGCCCGCGCCAAGCACGGGTTCGATGAAGACCGCGCACAGCGCGTCCGCATTCTCCGCAATTGTCCTCTCGAAGGACTCGGCGTCGTTGTAGACACCCACGAGATGACTGGGCCCGGCGATGCCCTTCGAGCCCAGCGACGCTTCATAGAGCGTCCCATGATAGCCGCCCGCCGCCATCATGAACTTGCTCTTGCCGGTGGCGGCCCGCGCAATGTTCCACGCAAGGGAAAACGCCTCGGTGCCGGAATTCTGGAATGCGATCTTTTCAAGCGACGGCATGCGCTGCCGAAGCAGATCGGCGAGCGTCACCAGCGACCGGTTGTTCGCGGACCACGCTGAGCCCTGGTGCAACTGCCGGATCACCGCCTCCGTGATCGGCGCATAGGCATTTCCATGCACGAACACATACATGTTGGAGGACAGGTCGACATACTCATTGCCATCGGCGTCCCACAGGAAAGCGCCCTGCGCCCGCTCCACAAGCAGGGGATAGGGCGGATGGAACGCGATGCCGCGTGAACTGACGATCGGAAGTGCCTCGCGGCCACTGCTTTCGAAGGATGCGGAGGCCTTCGTCTTCTGCTCGTATTGGGCTTCGACGGGAAGTGGCGAACCCATGGTCTCAGCCCTCGGCCTTGATTTCGCTCGACCCCAGAAAGCGATCGAGAATGTTCTGGGTGACGCGAACGGTGTAGAAATCCTCAAGAGCGAGCCCCCTCACCCACTCGCAGGAGCCGGCACATACAACCGTCCCGGCACCCATCTCGAACGAAACCATCACGCCACAACCGCGGCCGCGCCGGGCCACCGCATCCTTGGTGTCCGCCCCATCCAGCGTCGCAGCCGCGAAGCGCGCGTCGCCATCGGCCATGAAATATGAATAGGCGTGCTCGGGCAGGCCCTTCTCGATCTGCGTGGCCCAGTTCATCGCGATGATCTCGAGCCCTTCCGGAGCCCCGTCCTTGCCCGTCGGCTCCGGCAAGCCGTCGCGGAACGTGTACTCCAGGCCGTCGACCTCGAAGCCGAAGATTCCCGCTTCGTCGCCGAACGTGTCGGAGTATCCGAGGCCGGTGCCCTCGAAGGCCCAATGGTCGGGACGGAACACCTGGAAGCCACGCCCGGCACGCGGCGCCATCCCGCCGAACCCAGCATACTGGCCGCGCATCGCATTGACGCCGAACGTCCTGGCGCCGGGCAAGCCGACCTGCACGTCTTCCCACGCGCCGGTCATCAGTTCTTTCTGCCCGGCGCCGATGGGGTCGAGGTCGCGGGCGGTAAACTTGTAGCAGACCTGGGTCTGATCGTCTTCGAACCGGATCTGCCACATGTAGTTCCCGGCGAAGCGCGCCACATGGCCGCCTCCTTCCACGAATCGGTGGACGGTCTCGCGCATCGGTCGCGACCAGTATTCGTCATGCCCGACGATGACCGCGCACTGGTAGCCGTCGAGGCAGTCCGGATGCCGATGCAGGTCGTCCTGCGCGATCACATGCACTGTGTAGCCGGCGCTTTCCGCCCACTTCAGGAACGGCAGTTCGTAGCTGGGCCATCCGGCCGCAGCGTAATACCGCGTATAGCCGTTGGCGGACGCCCAATCGAGACTCGGATATTTCGCGGGCTCCGGCCGTGTCGGGCGGTCCACGGCCGTGAACCGCGGCACGCCGGGGGGAATGAAGACCTGCCCCCGTGCCCAGGGTCGGCGGATCGCCAGCCGGGGCGACGCACCCTGCGGATATTCGTCGTTCACACCCCTATAGTGGCTGGAGCCGCCCCAGTCGTTATAGGCCGTCCACGTCGACGTGGTGGCGATGAGCACGATTGCCGAGGGGTCGGCCTGGCGTGCCCTCACGAAAAAGATGTGGTGGGCGAGAGGGATCTGCTCCGCGGCGCTCACGCCGGCGCGGGTGATCTCAACGATGTAGGCACCGGGAAGGAAGGCATCGGAGAGCGGAAACGCAACCGTCTCGCTCCAGCTGCATCCCACTTCGAACACGCGTGGCGGGATCGACTGGAAGGCGACATTCAGCGCCTTCCACTGCATCACGGTCACGGGATTGGCGCCGTCACGGTAGATGCGCACATCGACCTTCGCCACAGTTGCGGAAATGCACAGGCAGACCGTCTCGCCATCGGCATAGCTGCGTTCGTCGGAATAGACCCAGGCGGCCGGCGGACCATCCGGGTCCGGGATTTCCACCCATGTGCTCTTCGCCGCGGAGAAGGCGCCTGATATCCGGGCGGGAGTCCTGGCCTCATGGACGCGCACGCCAAGCGCTTTCTTCGGCGTACCTTCTTCCTCGGCCATGTCCCTCTCCTGTTCGAAAGGAAACTACCAACCGGGGCTTTTAGCGGAAGGTCCAACTCTCGACCACGGTGGAAATTACTTGTTTCCACCGGAGCGGCTCCCGAACTGCTCTTCGTGCGGTCAGAAATCCTGCAGGGTCGACTTCAACCAGCGCTGAAATGCCCTGATGGCAGGGTCGTCGATGCGATCACGATGCACGACCATGACGTAGGGTCGAAGCCGTGGCGCTTCGGGCACGGCCGGCCGCAAATTGCCGCGCAATATGTGCTCGTCGATGAACGGTTCGGGGAACAGCCCCGGCCCTTGGTCCCGGCGCACGGCCTCCAGAACGGCTGGAAGCACACCCACGCGCGGACCGCTCAGCGTCCCAACCGGGACGCCGGCCTGTTCGAACCAGAACCGCCAGTCGTCGTGCAGCCGCTCGTGCACCAGCGGCACCTTGGCGAGATCGGCAGCGGTTTGAACCTCGGGATGGGCCGCGATCCAGTTCGCGGACGCGAGCACTTGGACGCGCGGCCGGACGATCTCGATGCTGATCAGGTTTTCGTCGGCGCGCGGACCGTAGCGGACTTCGACGTCCGCCTCGCCCTTGCCGAAGGAAGGCGTCTGTTCCGTCGGCAGCAGCGAGATCGCGACGCGCGGCATCTCTCTCTGCAACTGGCTGAGCCGGGGCAAAATCCAGAAGGTCGCGAAGCCGGGCGCCGCCCATATCCGTAGTTCGCTGGACTGCCCGGGCGGACGGATTTCTGCCGTCGCCTGCGCAATGAGTTCGAAACCCTGCTGCGTCAGGTCATGCAGGCGTCGCCCCTGCGCGTTCAGCACCGTCCCGCCAGGCGTTGTTTCGACGAGCTTGGTGCCGAACCACGACTCCAGTTCCCGCATATGACGCACCACGGCCGTATGGGTAACGTTGAGTTCGGCGGCAGCGCGCCGCATGCTGGTGCACTTTCCAACCTCGTGAAACACGCGGAGCGCGGAAAGCGGTGGAAGTCTCATTGTGGGCAAAGCATTCTCCCGATGCATCCTCACGCCGCCGCCCATAGGACCAGAGCGTTTCATGGTTAGATTGAAACAGTTCTATCTGCTCGATGGCGTGATGATCTTAGAGGGCGGCGCAGTCCTGATGTAGTTTATCGAGCAAGCCGCCCGACGCAGCGGGCGCCCGCCGGCGGAAAACCACTCGTTGGCTTGCGGAGCAAAACCAACAATTCTTCGGCAGAATCTAACCACGACGCTCTGGCCATTGGGAAGGTTGGCGACGATCCGGTTCGCGGCATTGTTCGGTTCGTTCCGGACCGCAGTTGCTGGAGCGTCCTCGTCATTGCGCTCCAGCGCATCGATATTCGCCGCGTGTTTGCGTGTCTCGGTGCTGTTGTAGTCATGCGGGTGGCAGTTGGGAACGGGGCCGATCCGTACACACAGGTTCTCGATGATCGGCCACAGCGTCTTCATCTCCGCCTCGCGATATGTCGTGAAATGAAAGCGGTAGTTTTCCGCCAGACAGTCCTGCAGGTCGTCGTGCCAATTTCATCCTTGGTGATCTCGCGATATTCGGATGCGGTCATGCCGCCCAGGGAAAAGCTGCTCTGGGGCCTGCCATCCAGGATACCGTCAGCATCGAGCCGCTTCAGCGCATCGCGGACCGGCCGGACGCTCACACGCAGCCGCAGGGCAGGCGAACGGCCAGAGAGGGCCCTGCCCGGCGCGATCAGGCCGCTCATCAGTCCGTGCCGGATGCTCCGATAGACCTGCCGCTCGACCGGTTCTGATAGACGGCTGTCGACCGCCGACAGTTTCGGCGCCAGCGACTTTGGTCTGCCCCTTTGTCGTTTTTCCGCAATGGTGTTGTCCATGCCCGTCCCGCCCTCGTCATGGCCCAAATAGCAGATTGACACCGAACCCATGATATATGATCAATATTGATATAGCACAAATAAGCCAGCGAACATGGCGTCCAGAAGGGAAATTCGAAGGTCAGGATCGAACGGCTGATTTTTAGCGCAGAGATGTCGACCGTACTACGGACCCACGGCACGACAGCAGACCAGGGTCCGCGGGGTGAGGAGAATGGATATGTATCGGAAAATAGTTCTGCCCTTGGCGGCGGCAACGCTCGTGGCATTCAGCGCGGCCGCGTCCGGAGATGAATTGCGGATCGCAAGCTGGGGCGGAGTCGTGAACGAGGCGAACCGCGCTGCCTATTGGGACCCCTACGAAAAGGCCACCGGCACGAAGATCGTCGACGACACGTTCAACGGCGAGATCGCCAAGGCGCGCGCGCAGGTGGAGTCGGGTTCCTACCAGTGGGACATCGCCGAGATGGAAGATGCCGAAACCCTCACCGGTTGCGAGGAGGGTTTGTACGAGAAGCTGGATATGTCGCGTCTTCCAGTCGCTAACCTCCTGCCCCACACCTACAATGATTGTGGCGTGGTCTCCCTGGGCGCCGGAATCGGACTCGCCTACAACAAGGCCAAGGTCGAAAACGGCCCGAAGACATGGGCTGAATTTTTCGACCTGCAGAAATTCCCGGGCAAGCGCGGAATGCGTAAGTCGGCGACTTTTACGCTTGAACTCGCTCTGCTGGGTGCCGGCGTGCCGAAGGAGGATGTCTACAAAACCCTCGCAACCAAGGAGGGACAGGAAAAGGCGTTCGCCAAGCTCGACGAGATCAAGGACCAGATCGTGTGGTGGTCATCGGGAACCGAACAGATCCAGGGCTTCCTGGCTGGTGAATATGATATCGGCGTTGCCTATAACGCACGCGTCGCGGCCGCCAACAAGACCCAGGGCCAGAAGCTTGAATTCGTGTGGGACGCCGGCTACCTGCTTGGGAACAACTTCTGGGTGATCCTCAAAGGTTCGCCAAACGCAAAGGCGGCGATGGACTTCATCGCCTGGGCGACCGCTCCGAAGCCGCAGGCCGAATTCATGCGCCATATCGACTATGCTTCGGCCAACAAGGAAGCCTTTGCTTTGCTTGAGCCCCAATATCTCACCTACATGCCCAACACGCCGGAACGCGCTGAACACGGCATTCCGACCGACGTCGCAGTCTGGCGCGACAACCTCGACACGCTCACCGAGCGCTTCAACTCCTGGGCTAGCCGGTAAGAACCGCGAGCGGACGTCACCCTCACCGGTTCGAGGGTGGCGTTTGTCTCTCCGGAGAGCGGATCTCTCCCAATCTCGGTCTTTCCAGCGGTGCAGATGTCGCCGAGAGCGCCGTTTTCCGCTATCCTCCTTCGGGGGGAGTGTGGCCAGAAGCCTCTGCTGGTAGCTGATCCCTCAACAATATCGCTGGTGATCACGGCGATGCCGGATCCCGAGGGTCTGCCTGTCCGCTCCGGCGCGACAGTCATCGGTGGGCATGACTGATTGTCACTGAACGGGATCCTCGGAAGGTTTGTTGGAACCCGGCACTGGCCGCCGACGCGTTGATGACATGTGCTGCGCTCTCGAACGGATCGAGACCCGAGCGCCAGCCTGATCCGGAGAGGAGTTCGAAGATGAAGACCATCCTGGGTGCGGGCGAGCGCTGGAATGCGCCGGACTTCAGCGACGAGGAGTACGCGACACGTCACCGCCGGGTTCGCGCGGCGATGACGAAGAGCGGGATCGACGTTTTGATCGTGATTGATCCCCGTTCGATCCACTACCTGACCGGATATCGCGGCAAGGCCTACCAGGAATTCCAGTGCGTCTTCTTCAGCCTGGACGACAAGGCCCTGCCAGCGATCTGCCGCGTGGCCGAGGTCATCGAGTACGAACAGCAGCCGCTTATTGGAGAAGTCCACGGCTTCTCCGGAAACCTCCCCGTGGAGCAGATGGAGGTATTCGCCAATGTGCTCGCCTCGCTGAAACTCGACGGCGCGCGGCTCGGCTGCGAGTATCCGGCCAGCTTCCTTACCTACCGGGACTACGGCGAACTGCAGCGCATCTTCGCCGGCCGTCATGTTGTCGACGCGACGAAGCTCATCCCCGAGATCAAGAAGGTCAAATCGCCGGCCGAGATCGCCATGATGCGCACAGCCACCAAATGGCTGGATGCCGGCATGTATGCTTGCGTGGAAGCGGCAGTCCCCGGAAATACCGAGCATCAGGTCGCGGCGGCGGTCTATCACACGATGCTGTCGCTGGGCAGCGACGTGCCGCCCAGCCCGATCAACATCGGCACCGGCGATCGCACCGCCCTCCCGCATCCGTTGCCGACGGAGCGCGTTCTGCGCGCCGGGGATTTCATGCATGTCGAATTCGCCGCGGCATACCACCGCTACACGGTCTCGATGGGGCGCAATCTCTGCCTCGGCAAGCCGACGGCCAAGATGCGGGAAATCCATGACAAGACGCTGGAGGCCTGCGACGCTGCGATCGCCGCCGTGCGGCCGGGCGTCTCCAGCGCGGTCCCCCATCAGGCAGCGCGCAAGGTGATGCTCGACTCGGGCTGGGAATATGGGCGGCTCCACGCATCAGGCTATGGGCTCGGCGTCGGATTTCCACCCAACTTCGCCGAATACGGCTTTGTCTTTGATCAGTATCCGTATGAACCGGTCGATCTCGAGGCCGGCATGCTCATCACGATCGAGCCTCCGATTTTCGCAGCCGATCTTTGCCTGGGCGCCCGCCACATCGACAACGTCTTAGTGACCGCTACCGGCGCGGAAATCCTGTCCAGCGTGCCGCGCGAGCTGCTGATCGCCGGCTAGCGGCAGCGCTCCCGAGGTTGTGCCGTAAACGCGCGGCACAACCGGCCAAAGCACAAAAGCGCCGCTTCCTCCTCTGGGAGGAGAGCGCAAGCGGAAAAAAGTGGTATTTTTGTCTGAAAAAATAAGGCCTTTCGGCTTTTGGCAAGAGTCAGGATTATTTCTGATCGCTCTCGCATCGAAGAGCGCAACGAGCTAATTGCAAATCGAAAGCCAACTATACAATGGGGTCCACAATGTATGAACAGTTTTCGCCGGCAATCGTCTTCCCGTAGTTGGAACACGGTGGCGGCATGTCGCTCCTCTATCAGCGACACCCCGACACCTGCGCGACCCTGAAGAAATGGATTCTATTTACTGATATAGCAAAAACAGGCTAGCAAGGCGCATCGGGAACGTGGACATCAAAATGCAAAAAAATGCCCATCTGTCTGCAGCCGGAAGCGTCGCCGGCGTCGCTGCCACTTCAACCACACGATCGACCCTGCCGATACGCCCGCGCCGTGCGGCTTCGACCGGCTCGAGCCTCCCTGCGGGAGGTGGATCATGATCGTGATCAGGGACGTTTCCGCCTATCAGGAAACGCAGAAGCCCAGCCCGGATCTGGTCCGCTTCGACAATGTCACCAAGACGTATGACGGACATACCGCGGTCGTCGACAAGCTCGACCTTTTCGTCCGCGAGGGCGAGTTCCTCAGCCTGCTTGGCCCATCCGGCTCAGGCAAGACCACGACCCTGATGATGCTGGCCGGCTTCGAGGAGCCGACTTCCGGTGAAATCACCCTTGCCGGCCAGTCGCTCACCCGCGTACCGCCGCATCGCCGCGACATCGGCATGGTGTTCCAGGACTACGCGCTGTTCCCGCACATGAGCGTCGCGGAAAACCTCGCCTATCCCCTCCGCCTGCGCCGCAGGAGCCGCGCCGAGATCAAGACGCAGGTGGAGCAGGCGCTCGACATGGTCAACCTGAAAGGCTTCGGCCAGCGGCGTCCGACCGCGCTGTCCGGCGGCCAGAAGCAGCGCGTGGCCGTCGCGCGCGCGCTGATCTTCCAGCCGCGCCTCATCCTGATGGATGAACCGCTGGGCGCCCTCGACCGCCAGCTTCGCGAACAGCTCCAGGTCGAGATCAAGCAGCTCCACAGGCGACTGGGCGTCACCATCATCTACGTCACGCACGATCAGGGAGAGGCGCTGACCCTCTCCGACCGGGTGGCGCTCTTCCATCAGGGACGCATCGAGCAGCTCGGCTCGCCGCGCGACCTCTATGAGCGCCCCGACACGGCGTTCGTCGCCGGCTTCCTCGGCGACAACAATCTTATCCCCGCGACCGTTCTCACGACGGATGCCGAGACGTGCCAGCTCCGGCTGGGGTCGGGGCAGGTCTTCTCCGGCCGTCCGGCCGCTGCGCTGAAGGCGGGCGATCCGGCGCATGTCGCCATACGGCCGGAGGCAATCCGCGCCTGCTCTCCAGATGAGCCTGGCGCTGCCCCGGCCGAGGTGCTCGAGGCATTCTACACGGGTGATCAGTTACGCATCCGGTGCAGCGCATTCGGCGTCGACACCGTTCTGGTGAAGGTGTCCTCCGGTTCCGACCGGCCACATTTCCACATCGGACAGAAGATCGGTTTGGCCATCGGCGTCGACGCGGTGCGCGCGTTGCCTGGCCAGGCCGGGAAATAGCGACAGCGCAAGGCCGCGGCCGCAAGCGCGTGGAAATGGAAATGACGGCGCACATGCCAGTCGACCACATGACCTTCCGCCCTCCGTGTGACGGACCATGGAAGCGGCCTGGAACCGAACGTCCGTGGAGGTGAAGAGAATGCGTATATACGGTAAAAAACTTCTGCCTGTGTTGGGCGCGTTGGTGCTCGGCACCGCCGCCGCGTCCGCGGAGGAACTCCGGGTCGCAAGCTGGGGCGGCGTGCTCAGCGAAGCCAACCGAGCCGCCTATTGGGATCCTTACGAGAAGGCGACCGGCATCAAGATCATCGACGATACCTTCAACGGCGAGATCGCGAAGATCCGCGCACAGGTCGAGGCAAAGTCCCATCAGTGGGAAATCGCCGAGGTGGAGGATGCCGAAGCGTTCGCTGGCTGCGAGGAAGGACTGTACGAGAAGCTGGACCTGACGCGCATTCCGGTCGCCGACCTGGCGCCTGGCACCTATGGCGATTGCAGCGTAGCCTCGGAGATCGGCACGATCGGGCTGACCTACAACGGCGCCAAGATGGCCAACGGTCCCAAGACGTGGGCTGAATTCTTCGACGTGAAGAAATTCCCGGGCAAGCGCGGAATGCGCAAGTCGGCGACCTTCACCCTTGAGATCGCGCTGCTCGGCGCCGGCGTGCCGAAGGAAGAGGTCTACAAGGTTCTCGCGACCAAGGAAGGCCAGGACAAGGCGTTCGCCAAGCTCGACGAGATCAAGGACCAGCTCGTCTGGTGGTCGTCGGGAACCGAGCTGGTTCAGGATCTGATCGCGGGCGAGTTCGACATCGCGGCCGCCTATAACGGCCGCGTCGCCGACGCCAACAAGACCCAGGGCCAGAAGCTCGAATTCATCTGGGATGCCGGCTATGTGCTCGGCAACACCAATTGGGTGATCCTGAAGGGGTCGCCGAAAGCCAAGCAGGCGATGGACTTCATCGCCTGGGCGACGACGCCGGAGCCGCAGGCCGAGTTCATGCGCCACGTCGACTACGCCTCGGCGAACACCAAGGCGTTCGCGCTGCTCGAGCCGAAGTACCTCACCTACATGCCGAACACGCCGGACCGCGTTGCGTATAGCCTCGCCAGCGATCCCGCGTTCTGGCGCGACAACCTCGACACGCTCACGGAACGCTTCAACGCCTGGGCCAGCAAGTAATGGCAGCTCACCTGACAATCGCCGTCGACACGAAGGATTCCGCGCGCATCGCGCGGGATCCGGACCCTCCCGGTTCGCGGCAGGATGATCTGGGGCGCCACCTGCGCCGGCAGGAGCGCATCCGGGAATTCAAGGCGTTGTGCCTCACGGCGCCGGCTCTGGTTTTCCTTTTCGTGGCCTTCATCGGGCCGCTGCTGTTCTTCATGTACCGGGCGGTCGACAATTCCGATCTCGTCGACAACATCCCGCGGACAACCCAGGCGATGAACGTCTGGAGCGGTGCCGAAGCGATGCCGCCGGACGCGGTTCAGCAGGCGCTGGTCGACGACCTGACCGCCCTGCGCGGCACGCCCGCGCTGGCGATCCTGGCGCGGACTCTCAACTATCATCAGGCGGGATACCGCTCGCTCGTCCAGAAGACCGCCAACGGTCTTGCCGCCCATCCCGAGGGCACGGCGGCGCAAAGGCTGGCGACCATCGACGAACGGTGGGCCGAGCCGGTCATCTGGCAGATTCTGCGGCAGGAATCCTCCCGCTGGACTCCGCTTTTCGTTCTTTCCGCCATCGACCTGCAGCGCAAGCCGGATGGCTCGATCGGCCGGGTGGACGAAGACACCGCGATTTACCAGCGCGTCTTCCTGAGGACATTCCTCGCCAGCATCGGCGTTACAGCCGCCTGCGTCGTTCTTGGCTACGTCACCGCCTATAGCCTTGTCCGGATCCGGCCTCGCCTTGGGCGCGCGGCCCTGTTCATCGTGCTGATTTCCCTGTGGACGTCCCTTCTGGTGCGCACGCTCGCCTGGATCCTCATCCTGCAGAAAAACGGCGTGCTCAACGCGGCGCTTACCGGCTCCGGCATCGTGGACGAACCCCTGCAGTTCATCCGCACCTGGTTCGCCGTCGGGCTGGCGATGGTGCACCTGCTCCTGCCTCTGATGATCTTGCCGATCGCCAGCGTCATGCAATCCATTCCGCCCTCATACGTGCGGGCCTCCCGCTCGCTGGGTGCGTCTCCGTGGCGTGCGTTCTGGTCGGTCTATCTGCCGCTGACATTTCCCGGCATCGGCGCCGGTATCGTCCTGGTGTCCACGTTGTCCCTCGGCTTCTTCATCACGCCGGAGCTGCTTGGCGGACCCGAGCACCAGATGGTCAGCTACTTCGTGGCATTCTTCACCAACATGAGCGTCAACTGGGGCCTCGCCTCGGCCCTGGGCGCCTGGCTCTTCATCATGACAATTGCGCTGTTCGCCGTGATCTACCGGGTGTTCGGCATTACGAGGGTTGCGGCATGACCCCACGCTTCAACGCGGCCAGGCCGACGGATTGGCTGTTCAACACCATCCTCGTGCTCATGCTGGGCTTTCTGCTCCTGCCGATCCTCTTGGTCGTGCCGCTGTCGTTCAGCAGCGGCGACTTCTTCGTCTATCCGCTGCCCGGCGTATCTATGCGCTGGTACGCGGAGTTCTTCAACAATCCGGTGTGGATGGGGTCCTTCCGCAACAGCCTCGTCGTGGCGCTGTGCACTATGGTTTTCGCCACCACCCTCGGCACGCTCGCGGCGGTCGGGCTGTGGCGCTCGAAAAGCTGGATCGGCACGACGGCGACGGCGCTCCTGATCTCGCCGCTGATCATCCCGGTCGTCATCGTAGCCATCGCGCTGTTCTTCCTCTATGCCCGGCTAGGCTTCGCCGGCAGCATGTGGGCCCTCGTGATGGGCCACACCGCCATCTCGCTGCCGCTTGTCGTGCTGACCGTCGGCGCCACGCTCCAGGGCTTCAATCCTAACATGACGCGCGCGGCGCTCAGCCTCGGCGCGACGCCGGTTCAGGCGTTCTTCGGCGTCATGCTGCCGCTGATCGCGCCGGGCGTGGCAACGGGGGCCCTATTCGCGTTTGCGACATCCTTCGACGAAGCGGTGTTGTCCCTGTTCCTCGGCAGCCCCGAGCAGCGAACCTTGCCGCGCCAGATCTTCTCGGGCCTGCGCGAAAGCATCACGCCCGTCGTCGCGGTCGCGGCGACGCTCATCATCGTGCTGGCGACGAGCCTGCTGCTTCTCGCGCAATATCTGAGAAGCCGTGCGGAGCGACTGCGCGAGGGACGAGATGCCGGTCTGTAGAACAAACCAGCAGCGCGGATGGACACATCCCGCAATGATGTCCGGGTGACAGCCACCCGCAAGGCAACGGCACTCTGCTTCTGCAGCTGCCGAGCCGTCGATTGCCCCCTCGACATTCCTCGCGCCGACGGTAGTCGGCCATGTCGAAATCTGCATGGGTTCTACCATCTGGTTCAATGCGGTCCTGCGCGGCAACTTTGGTCCGATCTCGATCGACCGAAACACCAACATCCAAGACGCGGTCATCATCCGAAGTGACGAGGGCAAATCCGTCACCATCGGCGCTACCGTGCTCGATGGCGCCGTCATTGGACCCGAAAAGATGGTCGAAGCAGGCACGATGTGGGTCGGCTCCCCGGCCAAGAAGGTTCGCCATCTCAGCCCCGGCGAGGTGCGCTCATTGCAGGGCCGGCACGGCGCACTACCGGGTCAGGGCATCCTACCGGTCGGACCACGTCGGCTCCGGAAAGACTACTTCCCCTCACGAATAACGCGGCGTCAAGGCGCGGCGTTCTTCGACAGCGCGCCTGCTTAAAATCTGATAGACCGCAGCGAGATTTCGTGTCCTCCGGTGAGGCCGCGCGGGCGGATGAGAAGAACGGCCAGCATGATCAGGGCCAGCACGATCTCGCGCAATCCCGTTGCCGCTGGCACCACGATACCGCCGACGCTGAACCCGCCAGCGAGAAAGCGCAGGATTTCCGCGGCAACCGCCAGCACGATGGTGCCGACCACCGCGCCGGACAGGCTGCGCATACCGCCCATCACCAGCATCGCGAGTGTCAGGAACGTGAACTCCAGGTAGAACTGGCTGACCGTGAGGATGCCGAGGAAATGTCCTTGCAGTATGCCGCCCAGCGCCACCAGGGCGGCCGACAGCACGAAGGCCATCAGCCGCAGCGGACGGACTGCGATGCCGGAGGCGCGCGCCGCGACCTCGTCTTCGCGTGAGGCCTGCAGCATCAGGCCATAGCGCGAAAACTTGAAGACATAGGCGACGGTCAGCGCGAGAAGCGCAGAGGCCGTGGCCGTTCCGATGCCGGTCGCCAGCGGCAATCCGACCAGCGAACTGGTTCCTTTGGTCAGGGAGTCGGCGTTGGAACAGACGGTGTTGACAATCGCCAGCCATGCGAGCGTGGCGATGCTGGCGCCAATGCCCGAAAGCTGCATGATGACCACGCCGATGACGAGCGCGGCGAGCGCCGCAAGCACGACGCCGACGGCCGCGCCCCCCGGCAGCGGGAGCTGCGTTGCCAGGACGAAGGCCGGAAGATGCGGCAGGAAGATTTTCTTGGCGGCCAGCGGCAGGGTGAACCACGCCGCGCCATAGGCGCCGATCGCCGCGAAACTCGCATGGCCAAATGACAGGATGCCCGAATTACCGATGAAGACGGAAAGGCCGATCACGACCACCAGTTTGATGAGCGTGTCGACGGCGACGCGCTCCACCACCGACGAGCCGGTCAGGCCGACGGCAGCGACCGCGATGACGACGAGAGCCAGGAGAAGCAGCGTCGAGAGGTGGGCTCGCATCAGACACGCTCCCGCGCGAGAGCGCTTCGAAAGAGCCCCTGCGGCCTGAACACCAGGACGGCGATGACCGCGGCATAGACGAACGCTTCGCGGAAGACGCGCAGGTCGGGCGGCAGCACCGCCTGCAGGATCACGGTGGCGAAGCCGACCGCCATGCCGCCAAGCACAGCGCCGACCAGGCTTCCCATTCCGCCGATGACCGTCGCCACGAAGCCGACGAGCGCCAGCTGCAGGCCCATGCCGGGCGAGACCGTTCCGGTCTGCGCAACGAACAGGATCGCCACGACCGCCGCCAGACCGCCGCTTAGCGCGAACGCGACGGCGACGACGCGGTTTGCGCGAACGCCCAGGAGTCGCGCCATACGGAAGTCCACGGCAGCGGCCCGCATCTCGATCCCGGTCCTGGTCCGGCGCAGGAAGAAGGCAACTCCCGCAAGCAGCACGGCCGTGACCACGATGGTGACGACGTTCAGCCGCGCAACGCGCACGTCGCCGATCAGGAAGGGTTGGCCGAGCTCGGGCAGGAGATCGAAGCCGATCGGACGCGCTCCGAAGACGAGGACCAGCGTGTATTGCAGCAAATAGCTGACCGCGAAGCTGGTGATCAGCAGCGTCGCCGGATCGGCGTCGCGGACGGGCCGGAACGCCAGCCTTTCGACCAGCAGGGCCAGCACGATGACCGCCAAGATCGCGGCAACCGCGGCGACGGGGAACCAGACGCCGGCGGTCATCATCAGCACATAGACGCCGATCGTGACAAACTCGCTCTGGGCGAAGTTGATCAGGCGCATGATGCCGAATAGCAGGCCGATCCCCAGGGCTGACAGGGCGTAGAGCGCACCAACGCTGATCGCGTCGATCAATGTTTGCAGGACAAAGATCATGCCCCCTTCACCCCCTTCCCCAGATAGGCGGCCCCGAGCCGCTCGTCGTGCAGGACTTCCGAGGCAGGACCGCTGAGCTGCACGATGCCGTTGGCAAGCACCATGACCCTGTCGGCGACCTGGCCGATGCGGTCGGGGTTCTGCTCGACCAGGAGCAGGGTCACCCCCTGCCGCTTCAAATCCTTCAGGGTCTCATAGACCTTATCGACCATCACCGGAGCCAGACCGAGAGACGGTTCGTCCAGGATCAGGAGCTTCGGTTGCGACAGCAGGGCTCGGGCAATCGCGAGCTGCTGCTGCTCGCCACCCGACAGGCGCGTCGCCATGCCGGAGCGCCGCTCCTTGAGGATCGGGAACATGGCGAAGACGCTCTCGAAAGCCTCCACCGGCGAGACCTTTCCAGCCTGCACGGTAAGGCCGAGAAGGAGGTTCTCCTCCACCGTGAGACCCTCGAAAATATGCCTCCCTTCGGGCACCAGGGCGATTCCCTGCCGCGCGATGGTCTCGGGGACATGGCCGGCGAGCGACCTGCCCTGGAAGGCGACGGTGCCGGCGCCCGGACGCAGCACGCCGGCGATCGTCAGCGTCAGCGTCGACTTGCCCGCGCCGTTCGCCCCGACGACGGCCAGCGTCTCGCCTTCGGCGAGCTCGAAGGCGATATCGCGCAGCGCCGGGATCGGCCCGTAGCTCACCGACAGTCCCGCGACTGACAGCATGATCATGTCGCGGCCTCCAGGCTGCCGAGGAATGCACGTCGCACCACGGGATTGGTCCTGACCTCCTGTGGGGCGCCGCGGGCGATGACCCGCCCGCCGTCGAGGACGACCAACCGCTCGCACACGGCCATCACCAGCGCCATGTTGTGCTCGACCAGGAGCAGCCCCAACCCCGTCTGGTTGCGCAGCGACACCAGCGTGGCGTCGAGGTCTGCGACCTCTTCGGGCGTCATGCCGGCCGCCGGCTCGTCCAGGAGCAGGAATTTCGGTCTGAGTGCCAGCGCACGCGCAATGGCGAGCCGGCGCTGATGCGCGTACGACAGCGACCCGGCGGGCCGGGCCGCCTGATCGAACAGCCCGAGCAGATGGAGCAGATCGCGCGCTGGCGGGGCGGCGGAGCCCAGCACGGCGGCCGATGCCACCACATTGTCGACGACGCTTAGGTTTGGAAAGAGACGCACCGACTGGAAGGTGCGCACGATTCCCGACCTGGCGATCCGGTGCGGCGCCAGCCGGTTGAGCGGCAGGTCGCCATAGGCGACCCGTCCCTCCGTCGCCCGCTGAAAGCCGGAGAGTACGTTGATCAGTGTGCTCTTGCCGGCACCGTTCGAGCCGATCAGCCCAACGATCTCCCCCTCGCCCAGGTCGAGGTCGACATCGGACAGGGCAGCCAGACCGCCGAAGCGAACGCCGATCTTCTCGGCGATGAGCCTTGGTGTCCCGCTGCCCATGTCTCAAATCCTACAAGCGTCCGAGCGTCAGAACTTCACCTCAGGGATCTTCTCCGACACGAAGCGTCCGATCGGCTCGTGCTTCCCGTTGACGATCTTCTGGAAAAGCATCGGACGATTGATGTTGATGTGCAAGTCGGGGGTAAAGGTGGTCTCGCCGATGAGGAGGATCTCCTTGTTCATCTTGTCGAGTTCGGCGCGAACCGCGTCCGCTTCGAAGGACTTTGCCCTTTCGACCGCCAGCGCCCAGGCTTCTATGACCGAATAGCCGGTCAACGCGTGCGCCGTGCCAGGAGGCTGGCCGAACTTCGCCGCATAGCGCTTGGCGAAGTCGTTGACCTTCGGGTCGGGATCGTTGCCGAACATGGAGCCGTAGGTCGCGAGGTAGAAGTTCGAGAGGTTAGGCACGGAGCCGAGCCAATAGTCGCCGTCCATGGATTCGCTGGCGACCAGCGGAAGGTCGATGCCGGCGGCACGGATCTGGCGGATCGCCGATGCGCCGTTGATAGCGCCGCAGAACATCACGAAATCGGGCTGCTTGGCGTTGGCCTTGAGCCGGGAGACCTGGCCGGCTATCGACGTATCGTTGACGCCGTGGAAGGTGTCGCGGCCGACAATCGCGTCCGTGCCTGCCAATTCGGTGAACCTCGCCTCGAACGAGCCGCAGAGCGACCGCGTGTATTCCACCATCGTATCCATGAAGAGGTAGGCGGTCCTGTAGCCTGCCTCCTTGAAGGTCCAGTCGGCGATCGTAGCGCCCTGCGAGACCGTGGCGGTCGACATCGTGTATGCGTTCGGGCCGATGCCCTTGGACGCCGAATTTGGGGTCGGCCGCGCACGACGAGAAGGCGATGACGTTCTGCGCCTGCGCCACGAGGGCGGCCGGAGCACCGAAGTCGAAGTCGCAGGTCACCATGATCAGCTTGGCGCCCTGGCTCAGCACGTCGGTCGCAGCGGTCGCGCCCTGGCCGGGATCGGACTTGATATCGGATTCGACGGTGGTGATCTTCTTGCCAAGGAGGCCACCCTTGGCGTTGATCTCGTCGATCGCCAGGAGGGCCGCCTTGCGCGGGCCGTCGTCATACGGCGCGATGAAGCCCGAGAGCGCGACCGGAAACCCGACGACGACCGTGTCGTCCTGCGCGTGCGCCGCAACCGACAGAGGAGATATAAGAGCGGTCACAGCCGCCAATCGGAAAATGCGTTTCATGATCTTCTCCCAATTTATCCCTGGATGAGCCGTTTTCGTTGTTCAGGAATTCCCATCTGCCCGCAGTGCTCGAGTAGCCTCGCGATCCGGCGAGCCGTCCGCCGCGAGTTTTGTCCGGTAGACTGCTTCCGCCCGCTCGGGCGTTATCCAGCCTTCGGCGACATCGAACGCGACCATGTCCATGTCGCGTTCGGAGGGTGACCCATAACCGCCACCGCCGCACGAAATCGAAAGCAGGCGCTCGCCGTCGCGCATCCTCACCTGCGCACAGGATTCGAGCTGTTCGCGCCGTCCGTCGGGAAGCAGGCGGAACTGGTTGGCGCCGCCGCCAACCCCGCCTCCACGCACACCCTGCGCGGCGTTCACCATGCCGTCGCTCACATAGCCGACATCGATGTCACAACCGACCGGGCCGAACTCGACGGCGATCGACGGCGCGCCGCGGAATTTTCCCGCCCCTTCCGTGTTCGGCAGCAGCTTGCGCGAATAGACGTGTATCGGCTGCCGCAACTCGTCGAGTTCGACGCTGTCGAGATTGCAGAGTCCGGCGTTGCCGACGTGCCCGATGGTCATCCACGCATCGGCGCGGGGCGAACCCGCGCCGCCTGTCATGCCGAGGAAGATCTGGTTGACGAACGGTTCGCGCGACTTCGGGTCCATGCCGGAAATGACGCCGACAGCCGGCGGAATGATCGCGCCGCATTCCGCCATGCCCGCGCCCTCGGCGATTTCGGCGATGGACGCCTGCACCGCGTTCGCCACACGGTCCGCGACGTTCGTCGTCGCGACCGAGGTCGAGGTCGGATGACGCGGAATGCCGACGACGCAATTTTCGCGCAGCTTCAGGTCGATCCGGCGCAGCGATCCCGCATTCTTCGGCACGGAGTGCTCGATCGAATTGAAGATGCCGACCATGGCCGAAGTGCGGGAGCAGGATTCCGAAAGGTTTAGCCCGCACGGCAGGCAGTCGATATTGTCGGTAAGGTCGACGCCGATGCGCGCACCGGCAGGGTCGATCTCGACCGCCACATTGACGACAATCCCCTCTTCCGGCGTGCCCGGGAAAGGATCGTGCGTGCTGGACCGCCGTGCCGTGCCGGCCGGCAATGCGCGGATCGCCTCCACCATGCGCCGCTCGGAATAGTCGAGCCAGTTGGCGGCGAAGCTGGTGAGCGTGTCCCAGCCGACTTCGCGCGCCATCGCCATGATCTCCTGTTCGCCGATGCGCGCCGCCCCTACCATGGCGAGGAAATCGCCCCACCACTGGTCGGGCACGCGAATGCGCATCCGGCACATGCGCACGAAGTCCTGGTCGGTCTCGAAATTCTCCTGAACCTTGACCGACGGAAAGATCAGGGCTCCTTCCTCGTAAACATCCTTCGCCGAGCCGTGATAGGTGGTCGGGATGGAGTTGCCGATGTCGGCCTGGTGCGCCTTGGCGAGCACGGTGAAGCGGTGGCGTCCGTCATCGTCGATCACCGGTACAAGTATGGTGTGGTCGGCGGCATGGCTGCAGCCGTGGTAGGGCGAGTTGTTGAGGAACGCGTCGCCTCGCTTCAAGACCGGGGAAAACGCGACCATCGTGCGGGCCATGATGTCCGGCCCCGACAGGACGTGGATCGGCAACCCCTCATTCGTCACCAGCAGATCGGCATCGGCGGTCAGGATGCAGCACGAGAAATCGCGGGCGATGTTGAGCACGCCAGACCGGCCGGTGCGCAGCAGCGTGTTCGCCATCTTGCGGGCGACGCCCTCGAAACGGCGGTTGAACAGCGCGAGGCTGACGCTGTCGACCTGTGGCAATCCGCTGTTCTCGCTTGCTGCGGTCATCAGGCGGATCCTATTTCTATGACAAGGCTTCCCGAGGCACGGCGCGTGGCGACCGCGCCGGGATCGACGACGACGGTGGTGAAGGAGTTTTCGACGATCGCGGGGCCCATTAGCGTCTCGCCCGTCGCGAGCGCCGCGAATTGCCGCACCGGAACCTCGGTCCAGCCGGTCCGGACGAAATAGGCCTGCCGCGACGGGCGTTCCGTCGCGGTGCGCTCGATCGCCAACCGCAGCCCTGCCGTCTTGTTGAAGCGGCACGACACTTCCGCCGACCAGCCGATGATGACGACGGGAGACGCCGGATCGGAGAAGGCGAAGAGTTCTTCATGAGCCCTGTGGAAATCGGCCACGAAAGCCGCGACGTCCGCGGCGCTGGTCAGTTCCCCATTGCGGACCGGCACCTCGATTTCCCAGACCTGGGTCGAATAGCGGGCATCCACCTTCAGGCTGATCGTGCTTTCAACAGCGCCCGCGCCCGGACCGGCGATGAAGGCGCGGCACCGGGCCTTCAACGCTTCGATCGTGCGCGCCGCGCCGGCGAAATCGAAGGCGGCGGTCGAGACGAAGAAGGCGGCGGAGTATTCGGCCTTCAAGATCGGACATCATCGCCCCCGCGGCCGACAGCGCCGCGCCTATCTCCGGCATGATCAGCGTCCCGCAGCCGAGCCGCCGTGCGATCCGCACCGAGTTGAGACCGGCCGCGCCGCCGCCGCCCACGAGTACGGCCTCGCGCGGATCGATGCCCTGATTCACGGTGATGTCCACGATCGCCTGCACCATGTTCTCGGTGGCGATCGTCACGATCGCGTCGGCCGCCGCCGCCACATCGAGGCCAAGCGGTCCCGCGATCTTCTCCCGGATCGCCGTCTCGGCGAGGCCGCGGTCGAGTTTCATCGAGCCGCCAAGGAAGTAGTCCGGGTCGAGGTGTCCGAGCGCGAGCGAGGCATCGGTGACCGTCGGCTCCACGCCTCCCCGGCCGTACGCCGCGGGACCAGGAACCGCGCCCGCGCTCTTCGGGCCGACATGCAGCAGCCCGCCGGCATCGATCCAGGCGATCGAACCGCCGCCGGCGCCGACGCTTTTCACGTCGACCCAAGGGAAGCCGATCATGGTGCCGCGATGCGGCTGTCCGATCCACGTCTCACGCGATGTCGGGATATGGCCGCGGCGCACAAGGCTGACGTCGTAAGTGGTTCCGCCCGTATCGGCCACGATGGCGCTCGGAAATTCCTGTTCGAGCCTGGCGAAGTACCGCCCTGCAAGCGGTGCCATGGACGGGCCGGAATTGACGATGTGGATGGGCGCCTCCGCCGCATCGACCGCATCGATGACGCCGGCTTGCGATGTGACGACGAGGGTGCGTCCGTTGAAGCCCGCGTCCTTCACCCGACGCTCTAGATGTTTGATCCCAGGGTTTGATGGTGCATTATTTTCCAAGCAATGGAAGGATGCGCTATGGGACATGTATGGATGGCCTCCGCGTGGCAAGGGCTTTTTCGGCGTTTCTGACGAGTTGGTCGGGTGCAGGCATGTATACGGCCTCTGATTGCGGCGCGTTGATGCCGCGGGCCCTGATGAAGTCCGCGGATCGGGTTCCTTTCAGGTTCGCGAGCTGTTGGCGCATGGCCCATAACGGATTGTCCCGACCCCGGCTCGACCGTTCGTCATCACACCATCAGCACCTCACCAATCTGTAATCGCCGGCGGTTCTTCTACTTGGCAGCAGGGTCGAATTTCTTTCCGGTTGTCATCACCGCCCAGGCGATCCTGGCCATCTTGTTTGCGAGCGCGACTGCAACGACATTGTAGGGCTTCTTCGCGAGCATGCCGGCCGCCCATTGCGTCGACGTCGCTTTTGCCTTCTGACTGTAGCGAAGAACGGCGTGCGCTCCGATGATGAGAAGCCGACGGATGTAAGGATCGCCTTGCTTGCTGATCCGCCCAAGACGCTCCTTGCCGCCTGATGAGTTCTGCCGCGGGACAAGGCCGAGCCAGGCTGCAAGCTGTCTGCCGGATTTGAACAGCGACACGTCAGTGATGGTCGTAGCGATCGCGCTCGCGGTGATCGGGCCAATTCCAGGAATGGTCTCCAGTCGCCGGCTCAGTTCGTTCGAGCGGTGCCAGCGGTGGATCTGGCGATCCAGCCCAGCTACCTTCTCGTCAACCTCTCGCAACTGTTCGATGAGAGGGAGAAGAGCTACTCGAGCAAGTGCCGGCAGGAGATCGTGATCTTCCTCAACCAGCGCAATCAGCGTGCCGACACCGGCGATACCCTGGCGCGTGACGATCCCAAACTCAGCCAGGTGGCCTCGCAAGGCGTTTACCAGCATGGTCCGCTGACGGATCAAAAGTTCGCGCACCCGGTGCAGCATCAGCAAACTCTGCTGTTGCTCGCTCTTTACCGGAACGAAACGCATCGTGGGCCGCGTCACCGCTTCGCAGATCGCCTCTGCGTCCGTCACATCGTTCTTCTGCCGCTTAACATAAGGCTTCACGTAAGAAGCGGGCATCAGTCGAACCTCATGGCCGAGCCTGACTAGGACCCGCGCCCAATGATGTCCGCTCGCGCAAGCCTCGATACCGACGAGGCACGGCGGCAATCTTTTGAAAAAGGACACGATATCGTCGCGGCGCAGCTTCCGGCGGATGACAACTGCACCTTCCGCGTCAACACCGTGCACCTGAAAGACGTGCTTGGCGATATCCAGACCGATTGTGCTAACCTTCTTCATGGACGGCTCTCCCTCATGTGGACTTTCGACAGCCACACTTTGGCACATTGCGATGCCGGGAGCGGAGGCCGTCCACCACATCAGGTTCTTCACGGCAGCGCCACAACGACAGAGGCGATCCGTCGAGCAATACAAAATAGTCAAGCGAGCCTGAGGGCGCTCTCAAAGCGCTACGGGATCAATCCCAAGACTGTGGCCAAATGGAAGAAGCGGGGCTCCGTCGCCGATCTCAAGACCGGGCCATCGGAGCCGAAGTCCACGTCCTTGTCGCCTGAGGACGAGGCAATCATCGTCGCCTTTCGCAAGCACACGCTGCTGCCCCTCGACGACTGTCTCTATGCCCTGCAGGCCACGATCCCGCATCTGACCCGCTCATCACTTCATCGCTGTCTTCAGCGCCACGGCATCTCGCGGCTGCCGGACGTGGAGGACGGCAAAGGCATCAAACGCAAATTCAAGGCCTACCCAATCGGCTACTTCCATATCGACATCGCCGAAGTCCGCACCGCGGAAGGCAAGCTCTATCTCCTCGTGGCGATCGATCGAACCTCGAAGTTCGCCTATACCGAATTGCACGTGCGCGTTCCAACCCGCGTTGCAGCCGAGTTCCTGCGGAATCTCATCAAAACTGTCCCCTACAAGATCCACACTGTTCTTACGGACAACGGCATCCACTTCACCGACCCAAGCGGTGAGAGTTGGACCGCAGCCGACATCAAGGAGAAGATCGAGCGGAAGGAACCCTTCTGGGCCCATGCCTTCGTCGCGGCCTGCGCTCGCAACAACATCGATCACCGCCTCACCAAGCCTAGGCATCCTTGGACCAATGGGCAGGTCGAGCGCATGAACCGCACCATCAAAGATGCGACCGTCAAGCGCTTCCACTACGAGAGCCACAACGAGCTGCGCAGCCATCTCACCGATTTCGTCACCGCCTACAACTTCGCTAAGCGGCTCAAAACCCTCAAAGGCCTCACACCCTACGAGTTCATCTGTAGGGCCTGGACAAAAGAGCCCGAACGATTCACCCTCAATCCGCTCCAGCAAATGCCGGGACTAAACATCTAGATTGCGCATGTAGTCGCCCATCATCGGCTTCAGCGACGCATCAATGGCGGCGGATGAGGCCCTGCGGAACTCGCGGATCGAGGGATTGAGGCGATGCGACAGGGTGAACGGGATGCCCGGCAAATGCTGGGCGAGAAGCGCGCCGACCCGCTCTTCATGCGCCGGATTGACGATCGACCATAGCAGGCACACCGCCACGGCCTCGACCAACTGCGCCTTGAGCGTCTCGATCACCGCGATCACCGCGGCTTCGTCGAGCGGTTCGAGGACGAAGCCGTCGTGGCGAATGCGCTCCGGCACCTCGAAGGTCAGCCGCCGTGGCACGTAAGGCTGCGGATAAGGCTCGGTGAAGTTGAACGGGTCGGTGCGACCACCTTCGCGCAGCACCAGCACATCGCCATGCCCGGCCGTCGTGATCAACGCCGTGCGGGCCGTACGTCCGGTGATGATCGCGTTGATCGCATGAGTCGTGCCATGAACCAGCACTTGGCCCCTGGACAGGAGTTCGGCCTGCGAAATGCCGAACCCCTCGGCGGCGGCGGCGAGCGCATCGAGCACGCCGGCAATCGGATCGGCCGGCGTCGTCCTCGCCTTGAACAGATGACATTCGCCGCCGTCGTCCTCGACGACCAGGTCGGTGAACGTGCCGCCAGTATCAATCGCAAACCGCATCGTGATCGCCAGTCCTGTACGTCATGAGGCAAGGGGCCGGGTGGGTCGAGGAAATGCGGCCCGCGCCTGAGGGATCGCGATATGGCGGCGGCGCATCGATCCGCGGCTTCAGTGTCGACGATGTGCCCGTGCGGTCTTCCATGTCGCCATTTCCTTCATCTGCTAGAACGCTACGCGGTCGCCACCTTTCAGGCCGAGGATTTGGCGTGCCTCTTCGGGCGTGGCGATTTCCTTCCCAAGTTCCTCGAGGATGCGGCGGATCTTGCTGACCTGCTCGGCGTTCGACGAGGCAAGTTTGCGGCGGCCTATGAACAGCGAATCCTCCAGGCCGACACGAACGTTGCCGCCCAGGAGCGCCGCCATGGTAAGGAAGGACATCTGCGCGCGGCCAATGCCAAACGCCGAAAGCTTGTAGTCCGACCCGAACAACTGGTCGGCTTTCTGCTTGAAGTACATCAGATTGTCGAGATCTGCGCCGATGCCGCCCGAAATCCCGAAGATGCCCTGGATGAAGAAGGGCGGCTTCACTAATCGGCGATCCACGAACTGCTTCAGATTGTAGAGATGGCCGATATCGTAGCACTCGAACTCAAAGCGCGTGTCATAGGCCTGACCGACGTCGATCATCACCCGCTCGATCATCTCGAAAGTATTGGGATAGATCGATTTCCACGAATTTTCGAGGTACGGTTTCTCCCAATCAAACTTCCAGGTCTCCTGCTTCTCGGCGAGTTGCGCGACCGAGAAATTCATCGAACCCATGTTGAGGCTGGTGACTTCCGGCTGCGCGCGATGCGCCGGAGCCAGGCGTTCCACCAGCGTCATGCCCAAACCACCCCCTGTGGTGAGATTGAGCACCGCATTGGTCGACTGCTTGATGCGCGGCAGGAACTCCATGAACAGGTCTGGATTCTGCGTCGGCTTGCCGGTCTCGGGGTCGCGTGCATGCAGATGAATGATCGCGGCGCCCGCCTCTGCTGCCTCGATCGCTGATGCGGCGATTTCGCTGGGCGTGATCGGCAGATGCGGCGACATCGTCGGCGTGTGGATGCCGCCCGTGACCGCGCAGGTGATGATGACCTTGTTGTTCACGCAGACTGTCTCCGATTGTCCGTTTCCAGGGTTGTCTTCAGTTCTAGGATTTGCATCAGCGCACGGTCGCGCCACTGTGTCCGGGCGCCGAGTTCGTCTTGCGGAACTTCGGCGCGACGCACCCGCTCAATGCGGTCCAGGATGGCGCTTTGCCATGGCTCGGCGACGGTTAGATCTTCACCCATTTGCCGGAACACCTCGCCATAGCGCGTCGCGTAGTCGAGAAAGCCGTTAGGCGCGTTGAGGTCCATGGTCTCGAATGGTCCCATAATCGCCCAGCGCATGCCGATGCTATGCTTCATGATCGCGTCGATGCCGGCAGGATCGACGACGCCGCGCTGGACCAGTGCGATCGCCTCGTTGATGACGGCGGTCTGCAGCCGGTTCATCACGAAGCCGACGATCTCCTGATGAACCACGACCGGAACCTGTCCGATCGAACTGACGAGGTCGGAAATCGCGTGGACTGTCGCGGCATCGTGCCAGGGCGAAGGGACAATCTCGACCACCCGCATGAGATGCGGCGGGTTGGCGGGGTGAACGACCATGCAGCGGGCTTTCCCCGGCACATCCGCAAGGAAATGGCTGCCCGCGATGCTGCTGGTTGAAGAACCGATCAGCGTATGCGGCTCGGCGACCGCGTCCATGGCCAGGAACATGTCGTGTTTGATGGCAACGCGTTCCGGGACATTTTCCTGAGCATAGTCGGCACCTTTGAACGCTTCCGCGAGCGTGGCGGCGACCTTTACCCTTGCAATCGCATCATCGGGCTCGCTGAGCAGGCCCGCCGCCGCGAGGTCCCTGATGGAAGCGGCTACGGCGTTTGCAGCAAGGTGCGCCGCCTTCTCGTCCTGGTCCCAGAGCGCGACTTCCCAGCCGCCCCGCGTAAAGGCCGTCGCCCAGCCGCGCCCGATCAACCCCGTTCCGACAATCGCTACTTTGCGTGCCATTTATTCTTCCCACTCGATGTTGCCGTCGACGCCGATGGATTGCCCGCTGATGCGGCTGCCGGCCGGCGACGCCAGGAAGCTGATCATCGCCGCGACATCCTCGGGGTCGACCATGGTGCGCATGGAGATGTAGCGGAGCAGCGAGCGCTCGTAGTCGGCCGGATCGATCCCCAGCGCCTCGGCCTTCGCCTTGATGACGCGGTCGACGCGCGCGCCCTTGATGGCGCCCGGCAGGATGGCGTTGACGCGAATGCCGAAGGGGCCGAGCTCGCGCGCGAGGTTCATGCTCATCGACAGGACGGCGCCTTTAGTGACGACGTAAGGCAGGCGGAGCGGCAGGCCGACCTTGGCGCTGCCCGAGGAGATGTTGACGATCAGGCCGCTGCCCTGCGCCTTCATCGCGGGAATGACGGCGCGGGCAAACAGGAAATGACTGGTCAGGTTGACCCTGAGCGACTCGTTCCACTGGTCGAGCGTCACATCCTCCGCCGCGGCGGTCGGGCCGGCAATGCCGACATTGTTCACCAGAACGTCCACGCCGCCCATATGGCCGACGGCAGCATCAAAAGCCCGTTGCACGGACGCCTCATCGCCAGCATCGGCCACAATACCGAGCAAGCCAGGGCACTCGGCCTCAAGCGAGCGAATCCCGGCGGTATCCACGTCGCACGCCAATACTTTTGCGCCGGCTGCGTGGAAGTGCGTGGCGATCCCCCGCCCTGCCCCGCCGCCACCCGCGGTGACGAGCACGCGCGATGCTGCCGATCGATTGTCTGTTCCCATTCCCTGTTCCAACTCGCGGTTATCCGCTTTTTCTGATATAGCAATAATAGCCATGACAGGGTCGGGCGTGTCAATCTGATATTGCAGAAATTCGTAGCTCTGGGATAAGGTCTGGATGAATAGTCAATCTTCCGCCAAAGGTCGCCGTGGCCGCAACCGGGCGTTCGCACCCGTGCTGGGAGCCGTCGACCTCGCGGCGCCCGACCCCGTGGAGCGGCAGGTTTACCGGCTCATGCGGCAGGGGCTGATGAGCGGTATGGTCGAACCCGGAACCACGCTGACCAGCCGGTCGCTGGCGCAGCAGTTCGGCACGAGTGTGCAGCCGGTGCGCGATGCGCTGAAGCGGCTGGAAGCCGACGGCGTCTTCGAGGGACGTCCGCAGAGCGGATTTCATCTGCGCGTGCCGACGGCATCGGAGTTTCGCGAGTTGCTGGAGATCAGGCAGCGCCTCGAAGGTCTGGCCGGTCGGCACGCCGCGACGAACGTGTCGGCGGAGACGATCCGGACCCTGAGGGCAAGCAATCGCCAGATGGGCAGGTTAGGCCGCACGCATGACTATCTGGAGGAAAACTATCACTTCCATTTCACCATCTATGCCGAGGCGGAACGGCCTGCCCTGCTAGCTATGATCGAAAACCTCTGGGTCCGGACCGGGCCGGCGCTGCACCACAATCCGACCATCCGAGACCGCGCCTCGGCTCTGGCCACGCACGATGCGGTCATCGAAGGCCTGGTCCGCCGCGACGGCAACGCAACCGAGGCCGCGATTGTCCGTGACCTCGAAATGGCGGCGGAGGCAATGATTTGTCGTGAAGGATCACATTCCGCACCGGAATCGGTTCCCATATCGGGTGCGTCGCATTGCGGGTTGGCATTGACAGCACGAACCGCCCGTCCTTATTCTGATACAACAGAATATGCGCCAGCGTGGACGGCACGCCGCGCGGATCGACGCCATTGATGTCGACAGCAGGATGAACTGACATGAAGTCGGATGGTTACCTCTATGGCTCTCATCAACTGGACGAGGATCATGGCGTGCCCAAAGGGCGCGCGATCGGCGGCTTTTCCGTCGGCGTGCTCTGCATCGATTCGCACTATCCGATGCTGCCCGGCAACGTCGTCAACGGCATGACCTATGGTTTCCCAGTCCTGCCGGAGGTGGTCGAGGGCGTGACCTTCAAGATGCTGGCGGCGGCCAATCCCGAAGTGATGCCGAGCATTGCAAAGGCAGGTCAGAAACTTGTTCGTCTCGGCGTGCGGGCCATTGTCGGCGCATGCGGCTCCTTCGCGAACTATCAGAAGGAAGCAGCCGCCGCGTTTGGCGTACCGACATTCATGTCGATCATGATGCACGTCCCCCTTCTGGCCGCCTCGATCGGACCTAACCGGAAGGTTGGAGTGATCTGTGCGGTGAGGTCTGCCATCACAGACCGGGTGCTCGATCAGGTCTCCATTGCCGATCCCGATAGGATGGTTCTGTGCGAAGCGCGGGATCTGCCCGAATTCCGGAACATCGTTGAAGGCACCGGCCACTTCAACAGCCGCAGACTGGAGCAGGAACTCGTCGGCCTGGCGCAAAACTTTGTCAGGGAGCATCCGGAGATCGGCGTGATCCTCCTGCAATGCAGTGACCTGCCTCCCTACGCGGCGTCGATCCAGCAGGCGACGGGCCGGCCGGTGTTCGATATGACGACGCTCGTGCACTGGGTCCACAAGTCCGTCGTTCGGCACCCGTTCGACGGCTACTGCTGACGCAATTATCAGGGCAGCCGCCCGGCGGTGGGATGCGCGACTGTCGCCTGGCTGATCGTTGCTACCTCTCCCGCAATCCATTTTTCAGCTTATTACAAATGGGGAACAATCATCTGTAAAATCGAACAATCACCAAAGATTCGACTGAAATCGGCAGAAAACACTCAAAAATAAAAAGCCAATTCTGGGGCTTCAAGGGCTAGATTGGAACAGTCCACCGAGCATTCGTAGCCAATTCAAGGCCCAATAGGGGAACCTCAGCTCCATGTTCCAGAATCCCGGTTTCGACGGTCACGAACGCGTCGTTAGCGTCTTCCATAAGCAGTCGGGGCTGCGTGCTTTCATCGCGATCCATTCCACTGCGCTCGGACCGGCGGCGGGCGGATGCAGGCTCTGGAGCTACGATGCGCCCGAGCGGGCGCTTTCGGATGCCCTCCGGCTCTCGAGGGGAATGTCCTACAAGAACGCGGTCGCGGGCCTGCCAATGGGCGGCGGCAAAGCCGTCATCTTGGGGCCGGTTCCCGAGAGCCGGCGCAAGGCGGTGTTTCAGGCATTCGGCGAAGCGGTCGAATCGCTTGGAGGAACCTACATCACCGCCGAGGATGTCGGCGTGAGCGAAGCCGACATGGCTGTCGTCGCCGAGAACACCAGCTACGCCTCGGGCTTCGAGATGCTGGGCGGCGTCGGCGGCGACCCCTCGCCCTTTACAGCGCACGGCGTGCGCGTCGGAATTGAAAGCGCTGCCGGGCATGGTCTCGGGCGCACGGACATCGAAAATCTGCACGTCGCGGTGCAGGGTCTCGGCGGAGTCGGCTTCAATCTTTGCCGGGAGCTCCGGGCGCTCGGCGCCAGGCTCACGGTCGCGGACATCGCCGCCGACCGTGTGGAGGCGGCATGCGATCTTTTCGGCGCGGAGCGCGCGTCGGTGGACGATATCCTGCTAGTCGACGCCGACGTGCTGGCGCCCTGCGCGCTCGGCGGCGCGATCACCGAGGACATCGCGGCGGGTATGCGCGCGCGGATCGTAGCGGGCGGAGCCAACAACCAGATCGCTAACGACGACGCCGGCCAGATTCTGTTCGAACGCGGCATCACCTATGCCCCAGACTATGTGATCAATGCCGGCGGCATCATCGTGGTCACGGCGGAATATTTCGGCGGCAGCGCTTTGGAGGACGTGGAACGCGCTATCGACCGCATCGGCGACCGCACGCGGGAAGTCCTGGAGCGGTCGCGGAAAGAGATGCGCCCGAGCCATCTCGTCGCGGATCAGATCGCTCGGGAAATTATTGAGAAAGTGCAGGCGTGAGGCCCTCTCGCACTCCCCATCTTGCCACGCTCGCGCCTGCATCGACCATCTCGTCAACGAGCGCGGGCCCAATCTGCAACCCGATTGGCTGCCTCTTCGACCTGCTTCAGATCGCGCAGGAAACAGATACGGAGATATCCGTTACCGGCCCGGCCGAACGCGGAGCCGGGAGCGACACCGACGTTGGCCTTGTCTACGAGCTCGAAGGCAGCCTCCTTCGAGTCTTTCAGGCCGTCGATCGAAAAGAACAGGTAAAACGCGCCCTGCGGCACGGAAAACCGTATCCCCTCGGCCCAGCTCAGAATCTTGCATAGCGCATCCCGTGCGGTTTTTGCGGTGGAAATCTGCTCGGCGAGAAAACCATCTCCTTCATCGAGTGCGGCAATCGCGCCGCGCTGCAGGAACTGCGGCACACCGGACGTGGAGCACTGAACGAGGTTCTCAAATATTTTTGAAAGTGACGGATGGACATTCAACCAGCCGACTCGCCACCCCGTCATCGCCCAGTTCTTCGAAAACGTGTTGACGAAGACGACTCGATCCTCCGCATCCATCACATCATAGAAGGATGGAGCGCGCCGACCTTCGAAGGAAAACAGCGAGTAGATTTCGTCGGCGATGATCCATAGTCCGTGACGCCGCGCCAATTCCAAAATCTGCCGCAAATCATCATGACTGGCGACCCAGCCCGTCGGGTTCGAAGGCGTGTTGAGGAACAGCGCCGTGGTCCGCGGCGTGACCGCGGCCTCGATCGCATCGATGTCGCAGATCCAGCCATTGCTGCCCTCGCGCAGCGGAACCGGAACCGGAATCGCGCCGGCGACCGCCGCGGCGGCAGGCAGATTCGGCCATGCGGGCGACAGGTAAAGCACCTCATCGCCCTTACCGGCCGTGGCCTGCAGGGCCAGCATGATCGCGTGCATGCCGCCGGCCGTGACGATGAATTCATCCGAAGAGAAGGTGCGGTCGAAGTTGCGCGTGTGATAGCGCGCCAGCGCCTCGCGAAGGTCAGGTATGCCGGCCTGGTACGTATAGAACGTCTCGCCGTTGGTCAGACCCTGTACGGCCGCATCGCGAATGAAGGATGGCGTCACAAGATGGCCTTCACCGGCCCAAAGCGGGATCAGGCCCGCCTTGCCCCGGCCATAGTCGATGACTGGATAGATGCCGCTAGGGGGGGCTTCGCGTGCTTCAAGCCGCAAGTTTTTCACGAGCGTCATACGCCCTCCAATTCATTCATTTCGAACAGCGAGGAAAAGACATAAGGCGCCTCCGGAAACTCCGAAGCTCCACAGCCCTAGGCTCACGTAAACAGTCCGGCAGCCAGGATGCCATCGGCAACTGCCTACAGATTAAGCACCGGCCTTACGGCAAACCATCCTCCCAGAGAGGGATAGTTCCCAAACACCAAGCAAGGCGGGAAACACCGGTGGCGCTTCAAAGCGCTGCATGGCGCAGCGTTGGCCTTCATATATCAGCGGCGCAATTCCGCACTCTTACAGGTGCATTCTCAATTGACGAGGCCGAACTGACACGGGAGGAAGAGTGTGATTTCGTGGACGTAGACGAGGATTACGAGGCAGATGACAATCGCGACTGATGTCCCGCATCGGCACGCCCGAGACACTGCCCACCACCCGAGCGGAATGCCCTAGGGCGGTGATACCATCCCGATGATCATGTTAACGGTGACGACCAGTCCGAAGTGAACCAGGTCGATGCCGAGCAGACGCGCCGCGGGCACAAGGGCAGGAACGAGAACGAGCAGCATCACAGTGGTATCGAGCGGACCGCTCGCGAACAACGCGGCAATGTGGTTGGGGATCTGCTGAACGCTAGCGTGTAGTTCACCAGATAAGCACCCATGACGAAGCGCAGTAGCTGAGGAGATTGCTGGGCCTCGGCCGCTGGCGCCAGGACAAGCGCCGGCGGGCCGATCGCCCGTGCGACCCAGCCGCGTGAAAAAGAGCGCACGTTTCGACCTACAGATACTCTTCCGCCAGGGCGGAGTCGCGGATTTCGGCAACGGTCCCGCTACGGCGAACGAGGCCATTGCGCATGATGTATGCGCGGTCGACGAGTTTCAGCGCCGGACGCGCCATTTGTTCCGTCATCAGGATCGTGGTGCCGCGACGCTGGAGTTCGCGGATGGTTTCGCTGACGCGCCCGATCCAGACTGGCGCCAGACCTAGGAAAGGCTCGTCCAGCAGAAGCAGCTTCGGCATCCTGCTCACCGCACGCGCAATCGCCACGATCTGCTGTTCGCCGCCGCTCAACTGGTTGGCGGGTTGGTTGGCGCGCTCTGCGAGAAGCGGAAAGGTTTTCTCGATCCATGCCAGGTTTTCCCGGGCCGTGGATATCGGAATTCCTTGCGTGCTGGAGAGGATGTTCTCCCTGACGGTCAGCGAACTGAACACGCGCCGGCCTTCGGGCGAGTAGCCGATGCCGAGCTGCGCGCGGGCCGAACAGGACACCGCCGAAATATCCTTTCCGTTGAGGACGATCCGGCCGGAAGCGCTCGGAACCAGGCCGATGACCGTGTTGATAAGGCTGGATTTGCCGGCTCCGTTCGAGCCGACAAGCAGCACGGTCTCGCCCTTTTTCACCTCGATCGAGACCTCCTGCAGCGCCAGGATGCCGCTGTAACGAACGGTCAGATTGTCGACGACGAGCATCCCTACTCCTCGCTGGTGCCAAGATAGGCGTCGATCACGTCGCGCCGGGAGAGAACATCGGCCGGCGGTCCCTCGGCCAGCAGGCGGCCCGACTCCAGCACGAGGCAGTGCGGACACAGCCGCCGTACCAGGTCCATGTCATGTTCGACGATGAGGATGCCGCATCCGAGAAGAGTGCGGGCATGCTCGACGAAACGGTCGACCTGGGTGCGTTCGCGGCGCTCCAGCCCGGCGGCCGGCTCGTCGAGGAGCAGGAAGCGCGGGCGTGCCATCAGCACCATGATCAGGCCCAGCATCTTCTGGAGGCCATAGGGCAGCTTGTCGCTGGCTTCCTTCAGATGACGCGCAAGGCCGAACTCCTCGACCAGTCTGTCGAGCCGAAGGGCGGAGCCCTTGTCGCCGCTGAAGCGCTGCGCCCGGAACAGGTTCTCCTCGACCGTGGCGCTGCGAAACGTGTTCGTCTGCTGGAAGCTGCGCACCACGCCCAGGCTGCTGACGGTGTGGAACGGCTGCCCGCTCAGTTCCCGGTCGCCCAGCAAGATGCGTCCGGAGGAGGCCGTTAGCATGCCGCAGATGACGTTGATCAGGGTGGTCTTTCCGGCGCCGTTCGGCCCGATGACGCCGACAATGCCGCCCGGGGGCACCTCGAAGGAAATGTCGTGGAAGACCTTCAGCCCACCGAACTGCTTGCTGACGCCGTCGATTCGCAAGCTGCCTCCACCCTGTGCCCGGCCGCCGGTGCTGCCTGCGGAATGTTCTGTCGCGAGATCAGACACCGGGCTGCACCTCCGAGACCGGAATGCGGCGGTCACGCGCCCGCCGCACGTCGTACAGCCGCACGACGGTGCCGACCAGTCCGCCCGGCGCTGCCATCATCACCGTCAGCAGAAGGGCACCGAACAGTGCGGTCGACAGGTGCGCATAGCCGCTGAAGAAGTTGGTCATCGTCACCAGCAGCAGGCTGCCGACGACGACGCCCAGCATGGTGTTGCGTCCGCCGACAAACACATAGGCAATGTAGCTGTTCACCGACCATGAGGCGAACGAGCTCGGATGCGCGGTGTAGAGCATGTTGACCAGCGCAAACCCGGCCAGGCCTGACACGCCGGCCGAGGCCACAAAGCCGATCGTGCGGTATTTCCATGCCGCGACGCCAAGGCTCTCCGCGAGCGTCTCATTCTCCTCGATCGAGCTGAATTCGGGACGGAAGCGCTGCACCACGCAAAGGGTGATCAGAGCGGCGATTAGGGAAATCGCGACGGTCACCAGCACCTGCTGCGCAGGGGATCCCAGCACTATTCCGAACAGCGTCGGCGGCGGCACGCCGACGATGCCATCAGACCCGCCGGTGAGTGTCGGCGTCTCGAAGATCACCAGTTGGAGAATCTCGTTGAAGACGAACGTCACGAAGATGAAGTAGACGCCGCGAAGGCGCAGCACCAACATGCCGAGCGGCAGCGCAGCGATGGCCGGAACCGCGAAGGCGACGATCAGCAGCGGCACAAGTTCCGTCGTCCCTGCCTTGGCGACCATCGCGGCGGCGTAGCCGCCGATCGCCATGAAGGCCGGAACTGTGAACGACAGCAGCCCCATGCGCAGCATGATGTAGACGGCTAGCGCCGCACTGGCTCCAATCGCTGACTGGTAGGTCAGAGAACTGAGCAGCGGGCTCGTCGTGACCAGCGGCACGAGCGGAAGCAGGAACAGAAGCGCGACGCCCAGGCGGTCCAGCGTGAAGTCGCGGTGACGGTTGGATGTCATCGTGGGTCAGGCCTTCCTTGCAACTGTGCCGAACAGGCCCTGGGGGCGGAACATCAGGATGAGCACGACGAGGACGAACAGGACGAGCGCCCCCCTTGAGCCGCCGAGGTAAACGCTGGAATAGGTCTCGACCATCGCAACGATGAAGGCCGCGACGGTGGCGCCAGTCACGCTACCGAGGCCGCCCAGGATGACGATGATGAACGCCTTGGTGAGAATGGCCTCGCCGCCATGCGGCTCGAGCGACAGCATTGGCGTGACCAGCGCCCCAGTCATTCCCGACAACGCGGTGGCGATCGCGAACGCCATCGGGAACATCTTGGCCGGCTGGATGCCTTGCGCCCGAGCGACGCGGCTGTCGTCGGCCATGGCGCGCAAGGCCATGCCATAGCGCGTCTTGAAGACCAGGAAGTAGACGGCAGTGATGGCGACTGTACAGACACCGAAAACGATCAGGTTGGCATAGGGTATATAGAAGTGCGGACCGCGCAGAGACCCGGACACCGGAAAGCTGAACTCGGCAGGCTCGGGCCCGAAGACGGTAATCACGCCTGCCGTCATGATCAGATAGATACCGAGCGTGATCAGCATCGTGGCCAGGTGGTCGGCCACGTATTTCTCGACGAACAATGCTTCGATGATGTAGCCGATGACCCCTGTGGCGGCCATCGCGACGACAACCGAGACGACGTAGGGCAGGCCGAGGAAATGCCCCAGCGCATAGGCCAGGTAGCCTCCCAATATGTAGAAGCCACCATGGGCGAAGTTGACGACGCCCGTGATGCCGAAGACGAGCGTGAAGCCGATGCTGATCAGCGCATATTGCGCTGCCATACTGAGACCGATCAACCCGGAGGAAATGATACTATCCAACGCTGGTCACCTTCTTCATGCGTGGGTCCGAAGTGGATTGAACGGCGGCCGACGTCGCCCGCAGCCGGCGTCGGAGACCGGGTCCCGGCGGAGGCTTCGGCCTTCTTCGGGACGTGCGGGAGCCCGCTTGCTTACTCCGCGGGAATTTCCACGGTTTTGACGGCGCCCTTCTTGCCGTCGATCACCATGCCGAGGCCGACCGGAAAGGTCAGCTCCTGGTTGATCCCGTAGAGCGTCTTGCCGCGCCACCCGGCCTTGCCCATGTAGCGGGATTCCGGGGCGAGCTTGCGCAGCGCCTCGGCGATCTTTTCAGGATCCTGATCGGTGGCGGCGTCGGAGACGCCCTTCAGCGCGACCTCGGCTGCAAGCGCGAACACCGGGAAAACTGGGCTCTCGGGAGCCGGCGTCTTCATCACGGCCGCGAAGTCCTCCTTCAACTTGATGATGCCCGGGTGGTCCACCGGGCTGGTCTCCAGCCAGTAGAAGCCCTTCAGCTTCTCGGGCCCGCCGGCGCCCTGCAGCACCGGCGTGGAACCGGCTCCGCCCAGCACGCCGAGCACGCCCTGATATCCAGCCTCCAGGAGTTGGCGCGTGAGGTTCGTCGCGTCGCCGGGAGGCATGGTGGACATTTCCACCGCATCGGGGTTGGCGATCATGATGCGTGTCGCCAGCGGGCCGAAATTCGTCGTCGCGCGCTGGTAGTATTCGGAATTGGCCTCCACGCCGGACTTGCTGTAGATGCCGGCGAGCTGCTTTCCGGCATCCGTGCCGCCCTGGTCGTTCGGGGCGATGACGATGATCGACTTGAATTTGAACTGCTCCTGGGCCGCCTTCACGAGTTCGGGACCCCAGGTCTGCGGCGCTTGCAGCGCGTGGAATTCCAGCGGATTGTCCGGCCCGATCGCGCCCACCATGTAGGACGAGTTGAAGCTCACCTGGCCGTTGCGCGTACCGCCCGGACGGAAGCCAGTCACTTCAGGCGACCCAACCGGACCCATGGTGATGCGCACGCCCTCGCTCGCGAGATAGTTGGAGCCGGCCGCGCCGCCCGGAGCAGTGTACTGGGAATCGAAGGAATAGATTTTGACCTGGCACTTGCGGTCGCCCATGGAGAGACCGCCATCCTTGTTGACCATCGCGGCCGCAAATTCGGCGCCGGCCTTGGCGGCCAGGCCCCAAGCGGCGGCGCTGCCCGACATCGGGCCGACGACGCCCAGTTTTACTTCGCATTCCTGCGCCGCGGCCACGCCGGTCATCCCAGCAGCTGACAGCAACACGGCGAGAAGATGCATTGTGGCCTTCACGCTTAGTCTCTTCATGGATTCACCTCTGGTTGCGTAATGCTGCCGGAGGAGACACCGTCGGCGCGAAATCGATGAAGCCGCTCGGGGCGTCTCATCGGGTCGGGCCGTCGTTCATCGCAGTGCGATGCCGGCGAAAAAACGGGAGCGCCCTCCACAGGGCACAGAAAGCCGACACCCCGAGCCAAAATGCCCGAGACCTGCACCTCCCACTCGACGCCGGATCCCCTTTTTCTTGTTATCCGTCGATGCCCGTTCGTCCGCCCTCCAACAGGACAAACCTCACGGGCAGGCGAACGGTAAATCTAGACGTGGAAAGGGGAATGACCTAAATTTCGACCGCTGTGGACACATGTTGTATCCACCCTTTATTTCGCGCTTTTCCCATAAGGCAAAATAAAATTCCGTGCACGATGGAATTCACATGAGAGATTGCCTCCGAGAGGAGAAAACGGCGGAAATCTCTGATCCGCCGACGCAATGCCAACACGTCGCGTGGACAACAGTTGACGGCAGGGCAGCTTTGGCGCCATCGAGAGTGGCGCGGGTTAGCAGGCTTGAGGCCGGCAGACCGCACAAGCGTTCCCGTATCTCAATCGCGGCTAGAGCACCCGGCGCATGACGTTGTCCAGCAAGCGCGAGATGTTGTTATTATAGTTGTTGTGGGGCAGGCTGCCACAGAACGTGATCGATCCGACGGAGAACACGAAACGTCCGTCAGGTTTCGGGATGAGGCAGAGGTCGGCTCTGATCTGTGACCGCTGATAGGCCTGCGTCTGCGCCTCCTGGTCGGAGATTTTCTCTGGCACGCAGATATAATGGTCGAACGGGTGATCCCCGGACGACGCCAGAACGACCGTCGTTTCCGGCGTTCCGAGTCTGACGTCGATGCAGTCCAGCTCGAAGCCGGCAGCTCCCCCTCCCGACAGGCCGAAATCCCCGAGAACGGTATCGTCGATGCCCTCGAACACCCAAGCGGCGCTCTCCGGGATGTCGGCCTTCCGCGTATAATACGAGCCGGTGAAATCGCCCTGAGCCGCCATTCCCACGCCGAAGGTCTTCTGCGGAGGCCGGCCGTTGCGAAGCCAGAGGCCGCCATAGCTGCCGTCGAGCGCGTTGTAGTATTCGCCGGTCTCCGATTCCCAGGTGCGGGTCCCCGCCTCCGCCCGCCTGATCTCATAGACGTCGGGAATGTCGTCGCTGCGGGCGACGCGCCAGTAGAACCCGTTGCCGCCGAGATAGGCGAAGCTGCCAAGGTCGGCGCAATAGGTTCGATCGAATCGAGCGTGTGCTTCGTCTGGTACTCCGGATGCGTGGTCGTCACGACCAGCCGGTAAGGCGCGAGAAGCTCGACGCCCTCCCGGTCGAGATCGTGATCCGTCAGCACATCGAACGGTATGCCCTTTTCGACAAGCCAACTCACCAGATGCATGTCCGCTGGCAGATGGCGGAGGCCGGACCCGTGGGGGTCGATATAGGCGAGATAGCCGGGACGCATGGTAATGAACGGCCGACGCGAAGAGGCGTGGACCACGCCGCTGCCATCGGGGTGGCGGTCGTATGTCGAGGGGCCGAGATGCTCGTTCTCGGCGGGATGGTTGGCATAGGCGCCCCACGCCTCGCGGCGCTGCCGGTATGCATCATCGAAGTTCGACCGCCGGAAATTGGCATAGACCTGATAGGTGATCGTCGGGAAGAGAACCGCGATCCTGTTTTCCTCCCCTCGCTGCGGCAGCACGAAGATCGGAACGATGTCCTCGCTGCCATCCACCCGAAGCCTCACGCCGTAGACACCGCTGGCGAGCGTTGGAGGAACGACGAAGTCGAAATCGATCTCCCAGAGGCAGTCGTACAGGTCGTCCTCATGGAAATGGATGGCGGCATAGTCGCGCGGCGCGTGCCGCCAGCACATCTCGTCGCCGGACCAGAACGAACCCCGGACGCCGCGGGTCGGCAGGTTGAACAGACGCCCATCCATCCCGAGAGGGCCGCGATCCCTGATGACCGTAGTGCGAATATCGAGCCCGAAATCCCACCAGGCGATCAGCCGAGGATCGGCTTCAGAGAGGTGGATGGGAGCTGTCACCACGCCTTTCAGGATGGCAGGATCTTCGAGCCGCCCGTTGAAGAAACCGCCATATGCCGTTCCGGACAGCTCCGCCGCAAGCAGGACGGTATGCAGCTCGGTCAGCGGTCCCGGGAGCGGCAACTCCACGCTGCCAATGTTCGCGCCACGCCGTCCGAGTTCCGTCGCGGACAGGGAGAGCCGGTCCGGCGTGATGGCAAGGATAAGTTCGTACCACTCATGCCTGGCAACGGAGCCCGGAAAGTTTGCGATCCGCCCGCCGAACTCCAACGCGAGGCCCCCTTCGCCCACTGTGACGGCAGCGGATTTCCCCGCTCCGAAGTCCAGCCACACGGCGACCTGCCGGCGACCGTCCAGAAGCCGAGGCTGCATGCGCAGCGAGATGGTCGCCTCGGCAGGCAGCGCAATCGGCGCGGCCGGCTGAATGATCCCGCAGGAACCGGGCCGGGAGGGCTGGAAACGCGACGGATAGGATCCGGCGAAGTCGCAGTCCACCTCGTCGAGCCGGATACCGGGGCCATCGGGATTAGGGTCCGCCGAGATGATCCGCACGAGGTCTGCCCGGTAGCTCGACCTCGCCTCGCTCGAGACCTTCAGCGCAACTACTTCACCAGGTCGAACCGAATTCCGGTCCGCATATCCGACGATGATCGCCAAAATCCACTCCGGTCTAATCGTAGAATATTGCTGGCCCGATCAGTCGGCTTTCGCCCTATTTCTGGTAGGCAATTATAGCCGTCGCGAGTTGGCTGCTGTCAATCTGATATCTCAGTAGTCTGATATCTCGGGCCGATGGCCCGCCTCCGAGTCGCCGCCGCCCCGGAGCTGCGCCGATCATCGTCAGACGGGAGCCACCCTGCGTAGCTGCGCTCGGCTCCCGCGACCTGGTGTTGAGGTCGGTTTGGATCGAACCTTCGGCAACCGTCCGCCAACCGCTTCGAGCGCAGGTCTAACACTTGCTCTGACAGTCGTTAGCACCTTGTCCGGCGTATGTAAGAGGTCGCCCGAAAAAAGGCGGCACAGGAGCTTGACTGTCCGAGCGCTCGTTTCTCCTGAAAGTTGCGCCGCAACCCCGAGCGCAAATCCATTCCACCAGGTATTCCACCGCCGCTGCTTCTCCAACCTTTTTTTGGAATGTCAGACAATAATAGAGGACATTTTTATTGACATAGGCGGGCCAACCTTGGACGTTGCCTGGCGATAGCATCCGTCGGGTACCATCGGACTCGCAATGCATGAACGTCCCGAGACAATGAGGAAGGTTCCCTCCGCTTTGGCCCGATGGCTGGCGCGGCACGTCGATGGTATGGTGGAACCAATGTCTATTGTCCGCCTGCGAGGGGGCCAGTCCAATCCAACATTTCTGGTTGAATCGGGGGCGGGGCGGCTGGTGCTGCGGAGCAGACCGCGCGGGCTATTGCTTCCGAGTGCGCACGCGGTACACCGCGAGTTTCTTGCTCAATCGGCCTTGGCTGGAACGAGTGTTCCCGTTCCAACGATGCTCGCATATTGCCACGACCCTACGGTTTTCGGCAGTGAGTTCTACGTAATGGATTTCGTGGCAGGCCGCACATTCGTCGACCCGCTTCTAAACGAGCTCAGTCGAACGGAACGCACCTCCATCTTTCATTCCATGAACACTACCATCGCAGCCATCCATTCAGTCGACGTTGATGCCATTGGGCTTGGCGAATTCGGGCGCCGTGAAGGATATATCACCCGGCAGATCGCGCGATGGTCGAAACAGTATGAGCGGTCCAAGACATCGGACAACTCGGCTTGGGAGAGGTTGGTTGCGTGGCTGTTGGAGCATGCCCCCGCTGATAGCGCGTCGCGACTCGTCCACGGCGATTTTCGGCTGGACAACGTGCTAGTTCATCCTGTGAAGCCCGAAGTCGTAAGCGTCATTGACTGGGAACTTTCGACGCTTGGTGATCCAATTGCGGACTTTGCCTACCATGTAATGATTTGGCGTTTGTCTCCCACACTCTTCCGGGGACTTGCAGGTGTTCAATTGGAACAACAAGGCGTGCCTGATGAGGCAAGGTACGTGGCGGATTACTTCGAGAAGACTCGCTTTGAGAGTCCGGCAAAATGGGAATACTACTTGGTGCTGGCGATGTTTCGATTGGCGGCAATTCTGCAAGGAATTGCAAAGCGGTGGGTGGACGGGACGGCTTCCGACCCGGAAGCCGCCGAACTGGGTGCCAAGTCTCTACCGGTGTCAGAACTTGCTTGGAGCATCGCACGTGGTCTCTAGGATGAATGGCGGTCTTGGACGAGCGCAATCAGCAGGTATCCGATGAGCGCCTCAAATGACAATGACGATCGCAACCCACTCTTTAGCCTATCTGGAAGGGTGGCTGTCATTACCGGTTCTTCTCGGGGCATAGGACGTGCGATAGCCGAACGCATGGCGCAGGCAGGCGCAAATGTGGTGATCTCATCGCGAAATGCAGAAGCATGCGAGGGAGTTGCGGCAAACCAGGAGCACGGAAAGGGCCGGGCTGTAGCGATCGCGGCCAATATCTCGGATCGCATCTCAACAAAGGCGCTGCTGTCGGCGACGGAGAGGCAGTGGGGTCGGCTCGACATACTGGTTTGCAATGCGGCGAGCAATCCATATTACGGTTCCTTGTCGGACATAACAGACGACACGTTTCTCAAGACCCTCGACAACAACATAGTCGCGAACAATCGTCTTATCTCTTTCTCCCTTTCAATGTTGCGCAGGAGCGGGACCGGATCGGTGATCATCATCTCCTCAATCGGCGGGTTTTTCGGATCAAGGGTCATTGGCGCATACAACGTATCAAAGGCAGGCGACATGCAATTAGCCAGGAACCTGGCGATGGAATTCGGGCCTGAAAACATTCGCGTCAATTGCATCGCTCCGGGCCTCATCAAGACGGATTTCTCCAAGGCTCTGTGGAGCGATCCAGAGAAATCGGCTCATTTTGAGCGGATAACCCCGCTTGGCCGGGTGGGTACCGTCGATGAAATAGCCGGTACCGCCGTGTTTCTCGCTTCGCCGGCCGCGAGCTATATCACAGGACAGACCATCGTGGTCGATGGCGGGGCGACCATCTTCGGTGCCTAGAGAGCGGATCCTGATGCGATCCCGAGACAGCGACCGCAGTGCCTGTTTGATAGATTTCTTGTATGAATTTAGCGCGGGTCCAGCATGATCTTGCCAACGTGGCCGTCATGCTCCAAAGCGCGGTGGGCATACGCAGCCTGCCGGAGTGGAAAAACCGAATCGATTATCGGCCAGCACTGGCCCGCAGCGAGGATCGGCCAAACGTTAAGTCTAAGGTCAGCGGCGATGCGCGCCTTCTCCTCGTCGGTCCTTGCCCTCAGCGTGCTCCCGGTGATGACGAGCCGCTTCGCCATGATGCTCATGAGGTCGACATTGCTGACGACCCGCCCTCCCATGAGCCCAAGCAGGATCAGCTTGCCGTCGCGCGCCAGCGCGCCGAGGTTCTCGTCGAAATAGGACGCGCCCACGATGTCGACGATGATGTCGACGCCCCGCTCCCCGGTGGGCTTCAGGACCGCCTCTCGGAACGATTGCGAGCGGTAGTTGATGGCAATCGCGCCGAGCTGCCGTAGCGCCTCGCATTTCGCGTCGCTTCCGGCGGTCGCAAAGGCCGTGATGCCGAACCTGCGGCAGAGCATCAGCGTCGTCGTGCCGATGCCGCTCGTTCCCCCGTGCACCAGCACGACCGCGCCCAGGTCTGGCTTCCGGGGCGTGAAAAGGTTGGCCCAGACCGTGAAAAAGGTCTCGGGCAGCGCTGCGGCATGCAGAAGATCCATTGTGTCTGGGACGGGCAGGACCTGTCCGGCCGGCACCACGCAGTATTCCGCATAGCCACCGCCGTTGGTCAGGCCGCAGACGGCGTCGCCGACGGTGATCCCGGAGACATCCGCCCCGGTCGCGACGACATGCCCCGCGACCTCGAGGCCGGGGATGGTGGAGGCGCCGGGCGGGATCGGATATTGCCCCAGCCGTTGCAGCACGTCGGGACGATTGACGCCGGCCGCCGCCACCTTGACCAGCACCTCTGATTTTCCAGGCTTCGGCGTCCCGGTCTCGCGGGCAACGAGCACGTCCGGCCCTCCGGATCGCTCGATCTCGATGTGGGTCATTCGGGCAGGTATGTCGGGCATTGGGCAGGTCCTGGTGAGAAGCTCGTCTCGGCTTTTCGTCTCGGGCGGGCGCGGTCCTGGGAGCGAGGAAGCGCGTTCGTTCAGGTGGCACCGCGATGCCGCGTCGCCAGGCGCCCAAGCCGGACCATCGCGTAGTTGATCACCAGCGCGAAGATCAGGACAACGACGATCCCGGCATAGACGTCCGGCGTGTCGAAGGTCGTCCGGTGGCGTGAAATCCAGTTGCCGATGCCGTAGACTGAAACGATCATTTCACCGACGATGACCGCCACGATCGACATGCCCGTGCCGATCCGCAACGCACCGATGACCCCGGGCAGCGCCAGCGGCAGCAGCACGCGCAGGTGACGAAGTGAGTGTCGTGCCGATCCATTGCTATTGTCAATCGAAATTGTCAGACGATCTCGTCTATGTAAAAAGCAATCGGTCTGAATATCCGGCGCTTCCGCGTTTCGCACGTCCGCTGCAAATCCGTTCTGCTGGCAGGTTCTTGTGCACAAAATTGTCTGGCAATAAAAACAGACACCCCTTCCCAAGCCGACTCGAAAAGGAGAGGATCGGGATATCTGGGCCGGCGACTCCGTCGCCAGTATCTCCGCTCGAGGCCACCAGGAAGGTCTGCGAAACGTGAAGTATGTCAGCCGCGTCGATCACCCATTCTCGATCTTCGACATGAAGCCGACATTGCCGGTCGTATCGCCTTCATGGACTTCTGGGGTATCGAGCATGCTTTGCTGCTGCCCGCATCCGGATACTCCCGCCAGCGGGGGATCGACGACACGAAGCGCGTCAACGACGCGCTCGCCACCTATCGCGACCGCAATCCGAGCCGCTTCGTCGCCGCCGCCGGCGTCGTCTCCCCCAAGGAAGGCGACCTTGGCGTGGACGAGACGCGGCGATGCATCGTGGACCTCGGCATGAAGGCGATGGTCTGGCACCATCGCTTCGACGGCTCCGTGATCAACCACATCGGCATGCATCCCATCCTTGAGGAGATGGCGCGCCATGAGGTGCCGGCCATGGTGCATATCATCTGCGATTCCAAGCTGGAGTCGCCGTGGAGGCTGGAAGATCTCGCGGGCCAGCATCCCGGCGTCACCTTCATCGCGCTCGATGCGTTCTGTTCCCCAGATCACTCCAGTTGGATGCAGCTCATCGCGCGGCGCAACCGGAATATCATCTTCGATACGGGCCAGCTCACCTCGGCCGGGCACAACCTGCCCGAATTCATCGAGGCGATCGGCGCGGATCGCCTGATCTTCGGCACGAACTTCTATTCGTCCGAGCCGCGCGTGTTCGACGTCCCCTACCCTCTGCAGGAGGTTCTGGCACTCGACATCCCAGATGACCAGAAAGCATCCATCCTCGGCGGTCGGTCGCGGGAGCTGTTCAAGATTTCCGCCAGCTAGCATCCTGGCTTTGAAGGCTGGCCGTGGGCTTGCTGTGGACTGAAAGTGGACGTGCCGGATGATCCCGCAGAAATCAGATATCGTGACCGAGTTGGAAGGCCGACTGCTTCGGTTCATGGATGAGCATATCTACCCGAACGAAGAGCGTTTTTATCGCGAGACCGACGAGGTCGGGCCCTTCGGCGTCCAGCCCATTGTCGAGGAGCTGAAGCCCTTCGCCAGGAAGAAAGGCCTGTGGAATCTCTTTTATCCCGATGGCGAATACCGTTTGTCGAACCTCGACTACGCGCCGCTCTGCGAGATCATGGGCCGGTCCCACCTCGCGCCCGAGGTTTTCAACTGCTCCGCGCCCGATACCGGCAACATGGAGGTGCTGCACAAATACGGCACGGAGGCGCAGAAGGAAGAATGGCTGAAGCCCCTGCTCGACGGCAAGATCCGGTCGAGCTTTGCAATGACCGAGCCGGACGTCGCTTCGAGCGACGCCACCAATATCCGCAGCTCGATCGCGGCGGACGGCGACCATTACGTCATCAACGGGCACAAGTGGTACACCACCGGCGCCACCGACCCGCGCTGCAAGATCATCATTTTCATGGGCAAGTCGCGCCCCGAGGCGACCGACCGCCACCGGCAGCAGTCAATGATCCTGGTGCCCAAGGATGCGCCCGGCGTCACGGTTGTCCGGGCAATGCCCGTCTTTGGCTACTGGGGCGTTCCCGACCGCGTGTCGGAGGTCAAGTTTCAGAACGTTCGGGTTGCGTGCGGCAACATGATCCTGGCCGAAGGGCGCGGGTTCGAGATCGCCCAGGGGCGGCTCGGCCCCGGCCGCATTCACCATTGCATGCGGCTGATCGGCCTTGCCGAGCGCACGCTGGAAAGGATGTGCAGGCGCGTCGACAGCCGGATAGCCTTCGGCAAGCGGATCTCCGAGCAATCGGTCACGCGCGAGCGGATCGCCGAGGCGCGGATCGCCATCGAACAGGCGCGTCTGCTGACGCTGCGCACGGCGAGCATCATCGATGCCGTCGGCAACAAGGCGGCGCGGCGCGAGATCGCGATGATCAAGGTCGCGGTTCCGAACATGGCCTGCAGGGTAATCGACTGGGCGATCCAGGCGTTCGGCGGCGGCGGCACCAGCAATGATTTCGGATTGGCGATGGCCTACGCATCGGCCCGGCTCCTCCGGCTTGCGGACGGCCCAGACGAGGTACACCGGGATCAAATCGCGCGGATGGAATTACAGCGTCATGTCGACACGCCGCCAAGCGCTGCGGTCGACCGGACAGGATCGGGCGGCGTAGCGGCGTGAGCACACCCACCGGCATTCCCGGATCAGCGGTCACGATCGGAGATCAGCATGCAGCAGCCCCCGACCCGGATGGAAGTTCATTTCGGCAACCGTCTTGTCCGGTGCTACGCCGGCCGTCCGGGCTCCGTCCGGGATTTCCTTGGTGCGGCGCTGCAAAACGCTGCCGACCAGCCGGCCATCACCGATGGCGATGAAACGCTGAGCTACCGGGCGCTCGACGAAGCGGCCGCCCGCGTTGCCCGAGCCTTGCGGCATCTCTCGGTCGACCGCCGCGACCGCGTCGCCATGATCGTCGCCAACCGCAAGGAATTCGCCATCGTCGCGCTGGCCTGCGCGAAGCTGGCGGCGATCTTGGTTCCGATGGGTCTGCGCCTGCGGTCGCCCGAGATCACCTACATCTGCCAGGACTCGGCCGCGAAGGTGCTCTTTCACGAAGCCTCCCTGGCGGACGTTCTGCCCGATCCCGCGTCGACGCCCGATCTGGCTCATCGTGTTTCCGTGGCTGGCGCCTCCCCCGGCTCGACCGGCTTCGACGCGCTTCTCGGGCATGAGCCGCTAACAGACGAGCCTGACCTGCACGAGGACGATCCCTACTGCATCTTCTACACCTCCGGAACCACGGGAAAGCCAAAGGGCGGGGTGATAACCCACCTCGGCACGGTCCATTCCAGCCTGCACTGGAAATTCCACCTCGACCTGCCGGAGAGGCCCAAGGCCGTTCTAGCTATTCCCGCCAGCCATATTGCGGGCTTTGCCGGCGTGTTGATGCCGATCCTGCATCTGCAGGGGCACCTCACCCTAGTGCCCGATTTCAAAGCCGCGGCCTTTCTGGATCTTGTTGAGGAGAAGCGGATCGAGCACGCGCTACTGGTGCCGGCCATGTACAATCTCTGCCTGCTCACGCCCGACATTGGCACGCGCGACCTGTCCTCCTGGCGGTGGGCCATCTACGGCGGCGCGCCGATGCCGGAAGCGACGATCCGCAAATTCCAGGATCTCCTTCCCGGCCTGATGATGGCCAATGCCTATGGCGCTACCGAGACCACCTCGCCCGCGACGATCATGATGCCCAAGCGGACGCTGGAGAAGCCGGCCAGCATCGGTGTGTCGGTGGCGTGCGGCGACATCCGCATCATGGGAGAGGACGGGAAGGAGGTGGCGGCTGGCGAAACCGGTGAACTGTTCATCTCCGGCCCGATGGTCATCCCGCACTACTGGAACAATCCCGAGGCGACCGACGCGAGTTTCATCAACGGCTACTGGCGGTCGGGCGATCTCGGCTCCATCGATGGCGAGGGGTTCGTCAACCTCTTCGACCGGAAGAAGGACATGATCATCCGCGGCGGCTACAAGGTTTTCTCGGCGGAGGTCGAAAATGCCCTGGCCGACCACGGCGATATCATCGATGCGGCCGTCATCGGGATGCCCGATGACATCCTTGGCGAACGCGTCGCGGCCTTTATCCAGTGCGCGCGCGACTCGCTGTCGGCCGACGAGGTCAGGGCGTTCTGCGCGAGCCGCATCGCGGACTACAAGGTGCCGGAAAGACTGGAAATATCGACGGACCCGCTGCCTCGAAACGCCAATGGAAAACTCCAGAAGGATGTTCTCAGGGCGCGGCTGCGATGATAGCGTCTCGTCCAGATCGACCGAACCGTCCTGCATTCTGCGTCTCGTCGCAGCGATCGGCGCAGGTTGACATGCCTCAGCTGCCCGATCATCAGCAGCCAGTCCCGATGTTTTGAGAGTTTGATCCGTTGCCGCGCAGCCGCAAGACAGAAGACGAGAGCGTCAAGGAAGACGACAGCGAATTCAGCTCCTCGGACCTGCTCGCCCGGTCGATCGTTCGCGGCATCTACGAGGTCACCTACGTGCCGGGCCAGCGCCTCGTCGAGCAGGATCTTATGGAGGAGTACAAGGTCAGCCGCAGCACGGCGCGTGAAGCCATCAAGATTCTCAAGGCGGATGGAGTCGTTACGACCAACCCGTACAAGGGCGCGCAAATCCGGAAACTGACCCGGGAGGACGCGATAAACATCCTCGCAGTGACCGAAGTCGTCATCGGGCTGGCGGCGCGCCAAGCGGCCGAGCATATCGAGAAGCCCGGCGCGAGGAAGAGCTTGCGGGCCGCGCTGGATAAACTCATCAAGCCGGACAACTCCGAGACCAATTACGACTTCGTCCGGCATCGCAACCAGTTCTACGGCACGCTGACCGCAATCAGCGGCAACCATGAGCTGGCCCGGATCATGCAGAAACTGCAGATCCACCTGATCCGCAACAGGCTCGTCGTCCGCCGCGAGGAGCGCATCAACGGCTATCGGGAGATCGCCGAACTGATCGACAAGGGCGACGCCAAAGGGGCCGAACAGCGCGCCCGCCGCTACGCCCGCCGCACTGCGGAACTGATCCTGCCGCTGTTCTGAGGCGGCGCTAAGGCTTGCAAGGCCTTAAGTAAGCGTTCCGGCGACCTTGACGAGGAAATCGACGCAGGAATCCAGGTCCGACTGCGCTATGAATTCCTCGGGCTGATGCGCCTGCGCGATATCGCCCGGACCGCAGATGATGGCCGGAACGCCGGCCGCCTGGAAGATCCCCGCCTCGGACCCGTAGGACACGGCCTTGGGAGCAGACTGTCCGAGCAGCTCCATCAGGTGACGCTCGAGATCGGCATTGGCGTTCGGGCGCAGCGCCGGCACATGCGCCTCGATGATGAACTCGATGCCGCAGGCGTTGTCGATCGCCTTCATCGCCGGTTCGAGTTCGCGCGCCGCGAAGGCCTTCACTGCCTCGACCATGGCCAGGTCGTCCTGCCCCGGAATGAAGCGTGCTTCCCATGAGAACTCGCAATGTTCCGCCACGATGTTCTGCGCCGTCCCGCCGTGCACCATATTGACCTGCGTCGTGCTGTAGGCCGGATCAAGGCCTGAAAAGACAGGTCCGGCGCGCAGCTCCCGTTGAACCGCTTCGATGTGGGCGATGAGCTGCGCGGCGACCATGACCGCGTTCACATGGCGATCGGGCTGCGAGGAATGGCCGGGTTTGCCCTTGATGCGAACCCGGTTGAGCAGACCACCCTTGTGGGCGGTGACGACCTGCATGGAGGACGGCTCACCGATGATCGCCAGGGCAGGATCGAGCCCCGATCGGCCGAGCCAGTCGGCCATCGGCTGAACGCCGTCGGAACTGACCTCCTCGTCGTAGGAGAGAGCCAGGTGCAACGGGCGCTTCAATGACAGCCGCGAGACGTGCGGGACCACCGCCAGGCAGCAGGCAATGAAGCCTTTCATGTCAGTCGCGCCGCGGCCGATGAGCCGGCCGTGGTCACGGCGCATCGTGAAAGGATCGGCGTGCCAAGCCTGCCCCTCCGTCGGCACCACGTCGGTGTGGGCCGACAGTACGATGCCCCCCAGCGCGTCAGGCCCCAGACTGACAAAGAGGCAGGTCTTGTCGCCGGCATTATTGGGGAAGCGGCGGACGCGCGCTGAGTACTGCCGGCAAAATACCTCGATCCAGTCGATCAGCGCGGTATTCGAGCGGGAGCTGACCGTGTTAAACGCAATCAGCCGGTCCAGATGGTCGACGGCGCTCAGCTTGTGCATGTCTTGGTCGTCTCCGTTGACACCCCAGCGTGACGGATGCCCTTCTTTGGCGAGTTTGCCCGGGCGGTCGCTATCCTCCTGAAGGAGGGTGCCCTACGATCGCCAAAATGGCGGCCGGACATACGGCGATCAAGCAAGGTCGAGGACCAAGGTCTGCAAGGCTTTGATTTTTATTTGTGCGTCCGGCTAACAAGAGATACTCTGTGCCAGCTCGGGAGAGAGCCAATGAGTTTTGTGAGCACGCGCAACTTGACATCATTGCCGGCCGCGCTGCCGGTGCAGCTTCCCGTGGCATGGGCGGAAGCATCTGCGGCCATCATCGAGACGCTCGACGATCCGGAATTGCCGTGCAGCGTGGCGAAATCCCTGTCCACCCTTCTGACATTCGACGAATGCCGGCAGATTCTCTATGCCGGTGAGTCACGCCCTACGGTCGTGTTCGACAGCCTTCAGGAACATACGCATCGCTCGGGAATAGCAAACTATGTGAGCAACAGCTACATCATCAATCCCACCTACCGCATGTACAGGTCGGGGAAGCTCACCGGTCCATACCGGATGCGCGATATCGCCTGCTTCAACGAAAACGATGTCGATCTGGAAAAGTACCGGATCATCGTGCTGCCGACCGAGGAAATCGGTTTTGTCACCGAGGGCATGCCGGCGGGAAACGAAGAGCTATGCGTAGGACTGGCGATGCCCGATGGCACCTGCGCCATGATCTCCCTGTCGCGGAAGCGCAGTTCCAAGGGCTACATGCCGGAGGAAGTCGGCCGGATAGGCAGCGTCGTGCCGTTCCTGACCGCGGCCTTTCGGCGGTACTGGCAAAAGACCCGGGTCGCATCTTCTCCCGAACCTAAGGGATTCAAGCTGCTTAGCCCGCGTGAACGGGAAATCGTCGATCTGTTGATGAAGGGGCATTCGACCCTTTCCATCAGCCTGCGCCTGAACATCTCGACCACCACGGTCAAGACGCACCGCAAGAACCTCTATGCGAAGCTGAGCATTTCCACGCAGTACGAGCTGTTCAGCCTCTGCACCAACGCGCTGCATCACCGACCCGCGTTTCAGGCGTAGAGAAATTTCAATTTAAGGTGCGCAGCTGCTTGCTGCTGCCATGAGGCATGGCGCCCGCATTTCCTGACCTGCTCAAAAAACATCCGCCGGGGAAACCCCGGCGGATGCCTGCGCCGCATCTCCTGGGAGGATTAGACGTCACTCATAGATATCGAAGTCAAAATACTTATTGCTGATCTCGCCGTATTTCCCGTTTTCTCGGATATTCTTGATCGCCTTGTTGACCATTTCCTTGAGGTCCGGATCGGTCTTGCGCACACCAACGCCGGAGCCCGGGCCGAATATCTCGAGATCGTCAGACCGCGAAATCCTGCCCTTGACCTCGCAGCACTCGGCGCCCGCTCCCTTCAGGAAGTTCAGCAGGAACACTTCGTCGGATTGCGTCACGTCGATGCGGCCGGCGATCAGATCCTGATTGGCTTCATCCTGCGCGGGGTAGGATTTTACGGTCGCCTTGGGGAAATACTTCTTTACATAGCGCTCGTCGGTCGAGGCTTGCAGAACGCCAATGGTCTTTCCGGCAAGCCCTTCCGGTGTGACTTCCACGGCGACGCCTTTCTGGCCCACGACCGACCGCTTCGTCGCGGCGTACTTGTCCGAGAAATCGATGACTTCCAGGCGCTTGTCGGTGATTGACATGGCCGACATGATCAGGTCGATCTTGCCGCCGGTCAGCTCCGGGATCAGCGCGCTGAACGTCGTCGGAACTAGCTCGCACTCGAGCTTTTGATCCTGGCAGATCGCTTCGAGAATTTCGATTTCCCAGCCGGTGAACTTACCGGAAGCATCCGGCGCCTGGTACGGCGGAATCGGCGTGGCGGCGATGCCCACCTTGACGGATCTGGCCATCGCGCTCGACCCAATGCCCAATGCGGCAACCGCGGCGGCGGCAAACATCAACAATTTGAATTTCATACGATTTCCCCCTGGATTCAGAATTGCTTCGCGAGGCCCGTTCGTGAAATGCCTCAGGACGTCTGCAAAAGCCCCTGACAGACAGTAAGGCACGACGTGGTTCTATGCCCCCATAGTTCATGCCTGCCGGAAGGTTTAACATCCACGACGTTGGGTCGCCCTCCTCCTGCAGGAGGATGTCGGTCGTTAGAAATGCTGCAAGGAATAAGCTCGCACCTGCACTGCGTGGGCATGATATTTCCAAGTCCATTCAAATTTCTTCCCGATATTGGAAAAAGCTAAACGATGACTGCTGACGTTATTTCCGCTCTCGCTGCCGAACTGGGCAATGAAATCCTCTTCGGCGACGATATCCCCGCGCGCAACAAACGCGACTGGAACAGCCCCGACCCGGTCTGCCCGATTGCTGTCGCAAGGCCCGCGATGCCCGAAGGCGTGGCCGCCGTGCAGCGCATCTGCGCTACGCACGGCGTTGCCGTCGTCCCACAGGGCGGCCTGACCGGACTGTGCGGCGGCGCGCAGCCGGTGGCCGGCTGCGTCGCACTCTCGCTTGAGCGGCTGGTTGGAATCGAGGAGATCGATCCCGTCTCCAGTACCATGACGGTGCGAGCCGGAACCACGCTGGAGGCGGTACAGAAGGCCGCCGCGGAAGCTGGATTGTTCTGCGCTCTCGATCTCGGCGCGCGCGGCTCGTGCAGCGTTGGCGGCAACCTGTCGACCAATGCCGGCGGCAACCGGGTCATCCGCTATGGCATGGCGCGGGAAATGGTGCTCGGCATCGAGGTGGCGCTGCCGGACGGGACGCTGATGACCTCGCTCAACAAGATGCTGAAAAATAACGCCGGCTATGACCTGAAGCAGCTTTTCATAGGCAGCGAGGGCACGCTGGGCGTCATCACCCGCATCGTGCTGCGCCTGTTTCCGCAGCCGGCGGCGACAATGACCGCCGTCTGCGGCTTGGCCGATTACGACGCGGTGCTGCGCATGCTGGCGGGAGCGCGCCAGACGCTTGGCCCCCTGCTCTCGGCGTTCGAGGTCATGTGGCCGGACTATTTCGACACGGCGACCCGACGGCTGCCCAGCATCCGCCGCCCACTCGCGGGCGATCACGGCATCTATGTGCTGCTTGAAGCCCAGGGCAACGATCCGGTTTCGGACCCGCGGCATTTCGAGGCCTGGCTCGGCGGATTGCTGGAGGCAGGGGTGGTCGAGGACGCGGCCATTGCACAATCCGTCGCCGATGCGACGTCGTTCTGGGATGTCCGGGACGCCGGCGCAGAGTTCAAGGCGCTGATTGGCGCGTTCGGGTCGTTCGATATCGGTTTGCCGGTCGACCGGATGAACGACTTCGTGCGCATCTGCCAGTCGACGCTCAGCGCCGAGCTTCCCGGCTGCGCCAGCTTCTTCTTCGGCCATATCGCCGACGGCAATATGCATATCATGGTGGGCATGCCGGGTGTCGCGACACCGCCGCTGAAAGCGATCGATGAAGTCGTCTACCGACTCGTGCGCCAGCATGGCGGCACGATCTCGTCTGAGCATGGCATCGGCGTGAAGAAGAAGGCCTACCTGCCCTATTCTCGCACGCCCGAAGAGATCGCGCTGATGAAGACGCTCAAGGCCGCGCTCGACCCGAAGGGTATCCTCAATCCCGGTAAGGTCGTGTGACCGGCTCTGAGGGAAACGGTCTGGAGGAGGGGCTGGAGCCTCTTGGCGAAGGCTCCGCGGATATCTACGCGACCCTGTTCGGCACGAGCCTCTCAATGTAGCGGAAGAGCAGCACGAGGATGCCCGTCAGCACCATATAGGCGGCCGCGAGCAGCAGCAACGGCTCGTAGATGATGAAGGTGTCGGATCGGACCTGGTCCGCGACCGCGAAAATATCGATCACGGTCACGGTGGCGACGAGCGCGGTGCCCTTCATCAGCAGCACCGATTCATTACCCACCGTCGGCAGGGCTCGCTGGAACGCCTGGGGGAACCAGATGCGCCGGAGCGCGGTGAGGCGCGGCATTCCGAAGGCACGGGCTGCTTCGAGCTGCCCCTTCGGGACGCCGAGGAAAGCGCCGCGCATGACCTCGCCCTCATAACCGGCGAAGGACAGGGTCAGCGCCAGCACGGCGAACGGCCAAGCCTCCCGCAGGTAGGGCCACAGGAACGAACTGCGCAGCCAGGGAAACTGGGGGAAGAACGATCCCAGCCCGTAATAGAGCGCCCAGAGCTGGAGCAGCAGCGGCGTGCCGCGGATGACCGAGCAGTACGCTTTGGCCGGCACGGCGAGATACCAGGGTCCAGCCGCCTGGGCGAGACCCAGCCAGATGGCGAGGAAGAGCCCGACGCTCCACGCGACGGCCCAGATCCACAGCGTGTTCTTCAGGCCCTCGAGGATCATGCCCGAATCCCAGTATTCCTGGATCCAGTCCCATCGCAGGCTGACGACGCACCAGTAAATAAGCGCCACGCCGAGGATGATCATCAAAACCCGATGCGGCCGCGCCAGCGCGCGGAGGGAGAGCATCATATTCCCGATCCCCTGATCGGAGCCAGGCCGCGTCGGGCCCAGCGTTCCATGCGGGCGAAGACGCGGCCCGATAAGATCGAGATGATCAGGTACAGCACGCCCGCCGCCGCGAAGAAGGTGAAGTGCGCCTTGGTGGCGCCGGCCGCCTGTTTGGTCGACAGCGTCAGTTCGCCAAAGCCTATGACGGCGAGAAGCGCGGTGTCCTTGGTCGCGATCAGCCAGAGATTGGCCATGCCCGGGATCGCATTCGCCATCATCTGCGGAAACGTGATGCGCCAGGCGGTCTGGATCGGCGACATGCCGAATGCCTTGGCCGCGTCGAGCTGGCCGAACGGAACCGACTGGATCGCGCCGCGCAGGATCTCGGTCATGTAGGCGCCGATCACCATTCCGAGCACGATGGTGCCGACCAAAAGCGGCGGCAGCACCATCCGCTCGTAGCCCGAGGCCACAAGCACTTTGTTCACCGCCTGCGGCACCGCGTAGTAGAGGATCAGGATCAGCACCAGTTCGGGCACGGCGCGCACCACGGTGGTGTACACCTGCAGGAAATCGCGCGGCAGCGCGCCCCCGTAGAGCTTGCCGTAAGCGCCAAGGAAGCCGATCACCAGCGCCACCAGATAGGCGCCGGCGGCCACCTCGAGCGACCGCGCCAGGCCCATCAGCAGGTTCCCCCCCCAGCCCGGAGGGGAAAGTGCCAGAAGCTCAAGCGATCCTCCAGGAGCGAACAGGTTCATGAAAGGCTCGAGCATCGGCAGTCCTCAGTCTCCGTAGATCGACGACTTGAAGTACTTGGTGCTGATCTTGTCGTAGGTGCCGTTGGCACGGATATTCTTGATGCCCTGGTTGACCTTGTCCTTGAGTGCCGTCTCGCCCTTGCGGAACCCGGCGCCCACGCCGGGGCCGAAGATCTCGACGTCCGGCTTGACCGCGCCCTTGACGTCGCAGCAGGCGGCGCCCGCCTCTTCGACGAACTTCTCGATATAGGGCGATTCCGCCATCGTCGCGTCGATGCGGCCGGCCACCAGATCCTGAAGGACCTCGTCGAACGATTTGTAGGACTTCACCGTCGAATGGGTGAAGTACTTCTTGGCGTAGGCTTCCTGGATGGTGGCGGTCTGCAAGCCAATGGTCTTCCCGGCCAGTCCCTCGGGCGTCGCATCGAACTTGGCATCCTTGGCGCCCACGACGAAGATCGGCGAATTGTAATACTTGTCGGAGAAGTCGATGACTTCCTGCCGCTTGGGTGTGATGGACATAGACGACATGATCATGTCGATCTGGCCAGACGTCAGCGCCGGGATCAGGCCGTCCCAGGACACTCCCATAATTGTGCAGTCGAGTTGCTGGTCGGCACAGATGGCGGCGAGGATCTCTGGTTCCCAGCCCGTAAACTTGCCCGCCGCGTCGGGCGCGAAAAACGGCGGCGCGGGAAACGCGCCCATGCCCACCTTTACCTGTTCCGCCATGGCGCCCGACCCGAAGGCGAGCACCGAGGCAAACGCGAGTGCAACCAGCTTGATTTTCATAGTTCCCTCCCTGTGGAATTCGGAATTGTCAGAGGACCGATTTCAAGAACTGCTTCAGCCGCTCCGACTTCGGTGTACCGAACAGTTGCTCGGGTGGACCTTCCTCCTCGATCAGCCCGTTGTGCAGGTAGACGACGTGGTCGGCGACCTCGCGCGCGAATTTCATCTCGTGCGTCACCAGCACCATCGTGCGTCCTTCGGCCGCAAGGCCACGGATGACGCTCAGCACCTCGCCGACGAGTTCGGGGTCGAGCGCCGAGGTCGGTTCGTCGAACAGCATGGCGCGCGGCTCGATCGCCAGCGCCCGCGCGATTGCCGCGCGCTGCTGCTGACCGCCAGACAGGAAAGCCGGATACGTCCCCGCCTTCTCTGGCAGGCCGACGCGCGCCAGCAGCTTCTCAGCGCGCGCGATCACATTCGCTTTCGGCATGCCGAGGACATGGATCGGAACCTCGATCAGGTTCTCCATCACCGTCTTGTGGCTCCACAGGTTGAACGACTGAAACACCATGCCGAGCCGCTGCCGGACCTGTTCGATCTGCCGGCGGTTGACGGGCGTGCCATCAGGACCGAGGAGGATTTCCTCCTCGCCGATCACGATCTTGCCACTCGTCGGCGTCTCAAGGAAATTGATGCAGCGCAGGAGCGTCGACTTGCCCGAACCCGAGCCGCCGATGATCGCCACCACGTCGCCTTCGCGCGCCGTCAGCGAGACGCCTTTCAGCACCTCCAGGGCGCCGAATGATTTGCGAAGGTTCTGGACACGGATGGCATAGGGCTTCTGCTCCGAAGCAAAACCCTCCGCCTCATTCTTCGCGGCGATCGCCAGCATAAATTGATATACCCCTCGCAGACTGCCCGAACGGATTAGAGTGTCTCTGGCCGATGGGTTGCGAAATCGATCGCGCGCCGACGGGCAGGTTCATCGGTCGACTTCCGGGGTTCCCTGCATTTGCCGCACACATGTGCCAGCAATCAGGCATTCGGGAAAATATTGGCTCCCGATGTTGCCGGCCCGAAAGAAGATGTTGCTGGTGGATAACATTCCGTGCCCTGGGCCACCCTCCTCCCAGAGGAGGATGATGGAGCCGTTCGTCATTTATTGTTCCTGCGGCATCGCCTTTCACGTAGGCGCGCCGACGAGAGCGCCGCTATTGGGCGAAGGCGACAGCATCCACCTCGATGAGCCATTCCGGCTTCAGCAGCGCCTTGACCACGATCAGCGTCGAGGCGGGCCGCGTATCGCCCAAATACTTTACCCGCACGGGATTGAGTTCGCCCACTTGGGACGCGTCCGTGACATAGGTGACGACCTTGATGAGGTTGGACGCGCTCATCCCGACCTCCTCGAGAATCGCGCAGATGTTGCGCCAGATCGCATCGGCCTGTGAGGCGAAGTCCCGTGGGGTGCTGCCGTCCAGACGCATCCCGATCTGGCCAGCGATGTGGAGGAAGCGGCCCGCGCCCGATGTGAGAACGGCCTGGCTGTGCAGGCCGAGCGGCGGGGGCACGGTCGCGGGGTTGATGTTTCGTGTTGGCAAGGTCTTTCTCCGAACTAACGGCAGGCGCCGCCTCACGATCCGACGAGTTTCAGGGCCTTTTCGAACAGGACAGTGGATTCATCCGCCAGTTCGTCGGCAACGGTGAGATGGTCGCGGCCTGGAACCGTGTAGCGTTCCATCCGGCGCGCCGGCGTTGTAAAGATATGGGCGTAGCGGTCGGACTGACGATGGAATTCCGCGCTCTCGTCCGCGCCGCAGACTACGAGCTGCGGCGCGTCGGTTGCGGGCGGAACGTTGATCGGGCTTTGCGACGCAGCTTCGGAGGCGTCCATACCGAGACCCTTGTTGATGGAGGTATGGCGCAGCGGTTCGAGTTCGAACAGGCCGGAGATCGGGATGCCGCCCTTGACCAGGTCTGCAGGCAGGCCGCCGCCGGCCTCTTCCCTCCAGTGGGTGGCCATGACCATGGCCGTGATGTGCCCGCCCGCCGAATTTCCGGAGACGAACACGCGCTCGCGCGAGAACCCGAGTTCGGCCGCGTTACGCCAGATCCAGCCCACGGCGCGCCGCGTCTGCGGCGGAATATCCGACATGCGGACGGACGGACAGAGATCATAGTTGACGACGGCGACGGAGACGCCGTTCTGTACGAATGGCGCAGCGATGAAGCTGAAGACCGATTTGTCGAAACGCTGCCAGTACCCGCCGTGAAAGAAGACAAGCACGGGGTCGTTGTCGCCGGCCGGAAAGAAGTCTAGCCGCTCCCGCGGCCGCTCGCCATACGCCAGGTCGATACTCCCCTTGGCACGAGCGCGAAACTCGGCGCTGCGACGCGTCCAGTCGGGGATAACGGCGCTGTCGAGGTCCGGCCTTGCGAGGCGGATATTGTACTGCTTTTCCAGTTCATCCGCGCTGTAGCCGGGAAGCACCATCATTCTAATGTCGTCCGTTCTTAGGGCGACAGCGCCACAGTTCGCAGCCGCTTGCTGAAATCTGATATTTCAGAAATAGAGCGTAGAGCCGCGATGCCGATTGTCAATCAAAATGTCAGGCGATCGGGGCTCCGCCTTGACCTGAAAGCGACGCGACCACGATCGGGCCGGAACGATCCATAGCTCATCCCGAGGGCGCTGTCGGCAGTCACCACCAAACGCCTCGTGCAGAATGGCGATTTCTGCGTTCCGGTCGCCTGCGGCGGCGGGGTCTCCATATCGCGGCACAGGTTTTGACATCCGGTAGGACCACTGTATTCTGATATCTCAGAATTGCATAGGTGTGGCGGGAAGACCATGGCTGACTACATCATCATCGGTGCCGGCGCTGCCGGCGCTGTTCTCGCCAATCGTTTAACCGTGGACCCGCGCATTCGCGTGACTCTCATCGAGGCGGGCGGGTGGGACAACAGTCCGTTTATTCATATGCCCGCAGGCTACTACCGCCTGATGCAGACATTGCAGTTGGATTGGGGCTACCACACAGTTCCGCAGCCGCATGTGAATGGGCGGGTAATGTTCATCCCCCGCGCGAAAAGCGTCGGAGGATCCACCACCGTGAACGGCATGATCTATGTCCGAGGCAATCGAGCCGATTATGACGGGTGGGCGAAGCTCGGCAACCGAGGCTGGAATTACGACAGCGTCCTCCCTCATTTCAGAAAGGCCGAAAGCTGGGGCGGCGGAGGCGTCCCGTCGACTACGCGAGCAGGAATTTCCAGTCCCATATCCAAAGCATGGATGGAGGCAGCCCAGCAGGCCGGCTATTCCTATAACGACGACCTGAACGCGGGCAATCAGGAAGGTGTCGGCCCATGCGATGCCACGATTGCGGACGGTGTCCGATCGAGCGTGTCCCGCTGTTACCTTAAGCCGATCAGGCATCGCAGCAATCTGACCGTTATCACCAAGGCGGTGGCGTCGAAAATTTTGCTGAGGAACGGTTGCGCTGTCGGAGTGGAATATCTGCAAGGTCGAAGCGCCAGGACCATCCATGCCGATGTCGAAGTGATCGTGTCGGGCGGCGCGTTCAATTCGCCGCATCTCCTTCTTCAGATCTCGGGCATCGGAGACTCCGAACATTTGCGCAGGATCGGCGTCAAGGTCGAACATGAGTTGCCAGGCGTGGGGCGGAACCTGCAAGACCATGTCGGCTGCGGGCTGAAGGTGCGCATCTCCAAGCCGCTGTCGGCATTGAAGTACCTGAAGCTCCATCGGCAGCTCCTCAGCATCGGGCAGTATTTCCTCACCCGGCCGTTCACGCCGAGACATTTCCGGCCATGGCCGATGAATATGGCTATCGGATTACAAAGGGTCTTCAGTCCGGCCGCAGCCTGGACCCGGTGGCGTATGCGCGCACCTCGATCGAGCGCAATCGGTTCGCTGGATCGCTGCGGCTCGTCTTCCAGCATGTCGATGCGCTGATTGTGCCGGTTTACAATTTTCAGTCGCCGACATGGTCTGAGCTGGAGCAGATCCTTGATACGGATGTCCTGCGGCTGTGCCGCTTCACAATGCCTTTCAATGCCAGCGGCAGTCCCTCCGTCACGTTTCCGGTAGGCTTCAGTGAGGTCGATCGTCCAGTAGCGTAAACATCCGCCGGTTCATCGACATGGACAGTCTCCCATTTTCAATAAGCTCCGAAGTCATTGTGATCCCCTGTTCTGCTTTTCTGTGGAAGTTAATTTTCTCGACTTTCGAGAGTTCTATTGTACGATTCTAGTCTAATACCTCCGGTATTGTTATTTATCGATACCCCAGTACCAGGAATTATATCGCCGATCTGGCAGAAGGTTTTTTCGTACGAGCGGTGAGGTGACAGATGATCTTTCTGCTAAGCACCTCTCTGACCAAACATAATCCGAGTTTTCTCCGCCGAGTCCGGCTCCTCCGGACGAAGTGCAATCCCGGCTAGGTCACGGCACTCCGCGTCGTACGGCTTAGTTCGAGATAGTTGTCCCGCACATATTCCGCTGCGCGCAGCGCCAGCGCCGATACCGTCGGCGTCGGATTGACGACGCCGCCGGTTGCCAGAGTCGAACCGTCCACGATGAACAGGTTGGGGACGTCCCACGCCTGGTTCCATCGATTGACCACCGACATCTCCGGGTCATCTCCCATCCGGCACGTTCCGAGAAGATGCCATGCAGGCGTCCGGTAGACCCCTTGCGTATCCCGGTAATCGTTGAGTTCGATGGTGATGGCGTTAGCCGCCCGGCCAATGTCCACAAGCCGGTCCAGCCCGAAATTCATCATCCGGCGGTCGTTCTCGCCAGGCGCATAGTTGACGCGCGTGACCGGAATGCCGTCCGCATCGGTAACCGCATCATCGAGATAGACGCGGTTTTCGGGGTTCGGCAGATCGTCGCCCATGGCGAGCAGCGTGATGCTGTGGCCGAAGTTCTTCTCGAACCATTGGTGGTGGCCCTTGCCCCAGGGAGCGGCCGAGCCGCCCAGCCAGCCATTGCTCAGTTCCGCGGCAGACGGGCTCGATGTCAGGCAGTTGAAGTTGAAGCCGTTGACGAATCCACGTGACAGATCGGTCTCGGCAAACTCCCTCGAGATCAGCGACGCAATGTGGCCGACATGACCGTCCACTTGTTCCTCGACCTGGATCTGCGCCGAGACGAGGGTGTGGTGGAGCAGGTTCCGACCAACCATTCCCGAACTGTTCGCGAGATTGTCGGAGGTCAGCAGCAGGCGGGGCGTGCCTACGCCGTTCGCGCCAAGGAGAATGACGTTCGCCCGCGTCCGCTCTTCGCGGCCGCTGATGCGATCCTTCCAGACCACGCCCGTGGCCCGGCCGTCCCGGCCGATCTCGATCCGGAGGACGCGCGCATTGGTCTGCAGCCGGGCGCCCGCCCTAAGGGCTTTCGGCCAAACCGATTGCGAAAACAGCGACATCGAACCGCGTGAGCAGCCGAAGCACAAGCCGCAACTGTTGCAGCCGGGCCGGCCGTCATAGTCCTCCGAGATCACCGCGGCTTCGGCCGGCCACCAATGCCAGCCGAGCCTGTCGAAAGCCTTCGACAGTTTTTGCGCCGACCTGGAGAATGGTAGCGGCTTGGTGGGGAACTGTTCGCGCGGGGGCATCGCCGGATCGCCTGCAAGTCCGCTGACGCCCAGGAGCCGATCCACCCGCTCGTAGAACGGGGCGAGGTCCTCGTAAGAGATCGGCCAGTTGGGCTGCAGCCCATGCTCATCGCCCTTGCGAAAGTCGGAGGGACGATAGCGCGGCCAGATGGCGCCGTAGACATTCGTGGAGCCGCCGACGCCGTTCCACATCAGGACATGGCTGGCGTTCGTATCGACCCGATAGTCGTCCGTGTTGCTACGGCTGTTGACGTCTGGATTCCAGGTGTCCTGGCGTTGCCACGCCCAGTCGGGCCGCTCGTGGGCGCGTTCCTTCGTGTCGACCCAATTTCCCTGCTCGAGACACAGGACGTCAAGGCCGGCCTGCGCCAATACCAGTGCCGACAGCGAACCCGAGGCGCCAGAACCGATGATCAGCACATCGCAGGCACTGTCCATCGTCGCGCTCATCGCCGTAATCCCCAACGCTCGGTGGTTTTCTGTTCTAGCTCAAGGTGCGACGCATCCACGGGCGTAATGTCGTCCGTCGTGAGAAAGCGTCCCCGGTGATGTTTTGGCGTCTGCGACGCCTCGAAGGCCGGAATAAAGTAGCCGTCGCGGTGCGGCGTCAGCCGGTAGGGAATGCCGCGCGCGTCGATGGCCGCGACCACGGCCGGGCTCTCGTAGTAGGCATAGTTCGTCATGCCCTTCAGCAATGCGAAAACCGCCGGCTGATCGGCCTCCAACGCCGCGACGGCGTTGATCCGTTGATCGGCGGACAACCCTTCATATGGAGCCTTATGGGCCATCAGGATTTCGGCGATGGAAACCAGCATTGCTTCGCCCTGCTTGCTGAACAAGCGCATCAGGACGGCGTGCTGTGCACCCACCTGGCTGGCCGACGGCCACCTGTCGCCGCCGGGCAGGAGAACGTCGACAAAGGCCGCGAGCAACGTCGCCAGTTGCTCGATCCTCAGAGAGTTCGATGTGTTCTGCAGTGCCATCGGACTCCTCCCCGATCGGTCCGCCTGTATCGACCGTATTCACACAGTGAAAATGGAACCGTATATAATGTCAAATGAAAATATTGCATATGATACTATTTGGACGCTGAGAGTTGCGTTGCTGGCGCGCTTCGCTCTTGAGAAGACAGCGAGGCCGGCTCCAATCGTCCGCGCCAAAGCCCACGAGTGCGAACTTCGGCCGGCTGTGTTCCCGGCTATATTGGCAATCGTCGCCGGGTTGGAGGTATCCTCCCGAGGGGGGATACCAAGCGCCGGCGACATGACTGCTTAGTCCGGCAAAGGGTGCGATAGCCTCACCCAAAGACGATCCGAGCAACTTAGGAAGGAACTCGCGCCGATGGCCGACGACACCCCATTCGTTCAGAAAATCAAATCCCGTCAGGCGGTGTTCGGTAGCTGGCTTCAAATTCCGCATCCCATCGTCGCGGAAACCATGGCGCAGTCTGGAATGGATTTCCTGCTCGTCGATGGGGAGCATGCGCCGATCCCGACCAGCGCGCTGATCGATATCCTTCCCGGCGTCGACAGGCATGGCACGGCCGTCGTCTACCGGGTGCCGTGGAATCGGCCGGAATATATCAAAGCGGCACTGGATGCCGGCGTGAAAGGCATCATGGTGCCGATGGTCAATTCCGCGGAAGAAGCAGCCGCCGCAGCGTCAACGGCAAAATATCCCCCTGACGGGACACGTGGCGCCGGCGCCTGGCGTGCGTCAAACTACTATCAGGATGACGCCGCCTATCGGGCCAAGGCGAACGAGAGCACCGTCGTGATCGTCCAGATCGAGACCAAGGAAGCGGTCGACGCGGTCGACGCGATCGCCGCCACCTCCGGCGTCGATGTAGTCTTCATCGGACCCGGCGATCTCGCCCTGTCACTGGGTATCGAGCCCGGCGTGCCGCATCCCAAGCTTCGGGCGGCATGTGAGGCGGTCGTTGCGGCGGCAAAGAAAAATGGGATCGTCGCGGGCATCGCCCTGACCTCCCTCGATACCATTCCAGAGTTTGCGCGCATGGGATTCGGCTTTTTCACCTACGGCATCGATATCCTCTATCTTCTAAACAACGGACGCCAGACGGCTCGGGACGTTCGCGCGAAATTCGGCTCCGCCGTGCCGGCGACTTGATCGAAACAGGTCCACTCAGCGACGAAGAGAAAACATGACCGCTCAAACGGCGTTTGATGAAGCTGCCATCCGAGCCTTGCGGGCAAAGTCGAACGAGGCGATCGCTCGCCACGACTTCGACACCGTTGCCTCCGTGTTTCGCGGGGATGCCAGAATTCTCGCAAGCTCGGGGGAACTGATGGATGGCGGTGACGCCATCCACAGTTACTTCAAACGCACCTTCTCGGATCCGGCCTTCGTGACCGCCGCCCGAAACCCCCAGACGATCCATGTCGGCGGAACGACGGCGGCGGAGGAAGGCTCATGGGAAGCGACCTGGAAGCCCAACGTGATCCGCGGCAAGTACCTGGCACGGTGGGAGCGAGGTTCTGAAGGCTGGAGTACCGTGGCTGAATTCTACGTTCCGCTCATATCGCAGCCGGCCGAGTAAGCGTCGACATGTAGCAACCGACAATCGGCGGCAGCGGCAAAACTTTCGCCCGCAAGTCCGCTAGCCAGCGTCTTTCTGGCCTGGCTGCCGCTGGCAAAGCTGCTCGAGGATCGTCATCAGCGTGTTTGCGTCGCCGGTCTCCTGCGTGCGCTCGAGGATCTGCTGCAGCTCCGCTTCCTGCCGCTCACGGAACGGCCGCAACTGTTCGAAGACGGCAAACCCCTTCGGCGTCAGCAGCACCCTCACCCGCCGCCGGTCGTTCGGATCGGCGGCGCGCTGGACCAATCCCTCGGAAATCATGCGGTCCACAACCTTGGTGAGGGTGGAGGGGTCGACGACGGATAGCCGCGCCAAAGCCGACATTTCCAAGCCTTTGTTGTAGGACGGCGCCGCCAGGGCTTCGACGACGCGAATCTGCTCCCCCGGTATTCTCGTCGGGCGCAGCTGCTCTTCCATCTCCTTCTGAAGCTGTTTGTTCAGGCTGGCGATCAGAAGTGCCACCTTCGAAGGTATGGAAGTGCCGGGCATGCATGTGTCCTTCAAGTTTCTGCAAATGCGTCGTCGGACCCGGCTAAACTATCTACTGAAATCATGTCATCTGCAACAAAGGGCTACCGCCGCCATCGCTTTTTGCAAATGTTCCGCGTGGATGCCGCCGATGTTCATCCCGCTAATAGCGTGCAACGATGTCGAAGGACAGGCCGTTGGCCTCGGCGACATAGACGGGAGGGAGGCGGGTCAGATTTGTCAGGCTGGTTTCAAATCTGGCCGACCGGAATTCGATCGAGCTGGCCGGGGTGGCCAGCGTCGCCTTTCCCTGCGTCGACCCCGCCGCCCTCATGAGAGCAACGGAATAGCTGACGCCTTCGTAGAACGACTGACCATAGGTGTTCGGCACCGCTGCCGTATCGCCGAAGGCGTTCCAGTAATGCTCCTTGAAGCGCGAATTGGAATCGGAGCTCAGTGACGCGAAGTAGTGCGCGCCGGCGAAAAGGCCTTCGGTCTGGTCTGCGCCCAGGCCGAGCAATATGGTCTCATCCGTGGCGATGGCGAAACGCGGAATCTTCGCGGCTAGCCCCGCGTGTGAGAACGCGCGGTAGAACGGGATGCTTTGATCTCCCACCAGAAAAACCAGCAGGATGTCGGGTTTCAATCTTTTCAACTCTTCGGCCATCTGGTTGTCCCAGGCGTCAGGCGCATCGATCGGCCGCGCGCGGATGCCGAGAACGCTGTTGCCCCACTCGGAAATCATCCGCGCATAACGCGGCATGGTTTCGCGCGGCCACCGATAGTCGCTGCCTATCAGGAAGAAGCGTCGCGCCTGGAACCGCTCCTCGATCCAGCCGAGGAGCGGACGCATCAGCACGTCGTCGGTAGCGCTCAGCGAAATTACGTTGCTCCGTCTGGAGTTCCGTTCATAGGTGGGCGTATAGACGAACGGGACCTTGTTGCCGATCGCTGCCGAGACCTGGTCTCGCGAATTCGATCCGATGAGCCCGACGATGACGGAAGCGCCGTCGACCTCAACCATATCGAGTGCGGCGTCCACGGTCGTCGACGCATCCCAGCCGGCGTCGCGCACGACGAGGTCGATCTCCGCCCCGAGCACGCCGCCGGCGACATTCGCTTCCGCCGCGCCGATGATCGCGGCATTGACGCAGGATGGCGCCCAGATGGCGAGCGGTCCTGTCTTGCCGATCAGTAGCCCGATCTTCGCACTTGCCATAAGGACCCGATTACCCTTCCAGCGAAAGAACAGGAGAGGCAGCCCGGCAGCAGATGTGTCTTTGAAGGCGTTCTGATTGAGATGGCTTCAGGCTGGTCTCATCCTTCGGGAGTATGGGCGCAAGACGCAAAATCATGCAAGTAGACAAATCAAGGTTGCAAAGCTCGACCATCGGCCGGGCATGCGATGGCACGCCTGCCACTATTGGCGGGGGCTGAAAAGGTAGGCTTTACGTCGTTGTGGAGGCGTGAGGTGCCGTGCGGATTGTTTGCTGGCTTTATTGGAGACTATATTATGTCATTGCCGCTTCAGGTTGGTTTTCTCTGCTATCCGGCGCTCACTCAACTTGATTTGATGGGACCGGCCCACACATTCGCCAGCATCTCCGACGTCCATTTGGTCTGGAAGAAAATCGAACCGATTGTCAGCGACACGAAGCTCATCCTCACGCCGACGACGACCTTTGCGGATTGCCCGCAACTCGACGTGATTTGCATTCCTGGCGGTTATGGCTCGGACAAGATGGTGCTCGACGACGAAGTTCTGGACTTCGTGCGCAAACAGGCAAGTGGCGCGAAATACGTCACCTCCGTCTGCACAGGCTCGCTCATTCTCGGCGCGGCAGGCCTTCTAAGGGGCTACCGCGCGACCAGCCATTGGGTCGCACGGGACATCCTAGAAATGTTCGGCGCCATACCGTCGAAGGAGCGCGTGTGTGTCGACCGCAATCGCGTGACCGGCGGCGGCGTGACCGCTGGCATCGATTTTGGCCTGACGCTGGCGTCAATGCTATTCGACCGTGCTACGGCGGAGGGCATCCAGTTGCGCATGGAGTACGATCCCGCCCCACCCTTCGACGCCGGCTCGCCGGAGAAGGCGTCGGCGGCCGTGCTGGCCGCGGCGCGGGAGCGGTTCGCTCCGTCCCAAGCCACGCGCATCGAATCCGCGAAGCTGGCGGCGGCCCGGCTGTAATCAACGCCTTCGAGGCTTACCGCACCTCCGATGGAAAACTCCCACGACGACGCCGCATGCGAGGCCGGAAGTCCGGAAAGCTTCCAGGAAGCCCAGCCCACCCGGATACCGTTCGACACCTCGCGTCCTCGAGAGGATTTGTGCGGGGCGACGTTTATTCGGACGGTCGCCGGTAGGAAAACACCGCCTCCGCGCCGCGCGATTTTGAGCCTTTTAACGACTGCCAACGTAGCTAGGAACGCATGCCGGCCGGCTGTTCGCCTGTTGCTGTATTTCCGGGTGAAGCGCCTTCTTCTTGATCCTCGTCTTGCGACTCGCCGAACTTCCGAGCGTCCTTGCTATCGACCTCGGACTCGGTCGGCCGGCGCGTACTAAGCAGTTCGATGCCCGCGGAACTCAATCTTTCCATGGCGCCGTCGGCGAGCAAGCCGGACAAGACACCCAAGAGGCCTAGGGCAAATACATTTAGCTCACTAGGGCTGCCGGCGCCCGGGCCGACGCCCGACCCAACTGACAATTGGCCCGCCTTCACAAGCAGAAATATAGCAAGCGCGGCTGCCATTCCCTGCAGGGGCCGGAACAAATGCCACGATACGGAGCTTTCGTACGGGCTCACGCTTCCGCGGGGAGAAAGGTGGAGTTGCAGCATGAACAGTAAACTTCCGAGCGCTCCCATCGACACCGTCACTATGAGAACAAGCATCGGATGAGGAAGCGACGCTAGCGGAAGCGCCTCAGGCATCCAAGGGAAAACAAGTTTCCCGAAGCTAATATAACTATCAAGATCTTTCGATGCGCTATATGATGGTGACGATTCGTATTTATCAACAGCCAACTGGTAGGCACCTATACTCTTTAATATCTCGTCACGCTTGGTATTCATTGGCACAACGCCAGAAGCTTCTCGGTATATTTTTACAAACTCGGTACACGTATCCTTAGAAGCCGATTGCGCACTCATTGCGTCGCAGCGTTTTTCTATCTCCTCAGCGATTTGCGGAGCGGCAGGAGGAGGGTCTACCTTGGAGAATAAAACAGGGGTCAACAAGGCCGACAGATCCCTCAGCCTAGCAAAATCAACTGGCCCCTTACCCCCGTCCGAACCGACATCCTCGTCCTGGGAGCTCTTCAATTTCTCCAGGATGGCAACGTTATTGGCATAGTGGCGGCCCTCGAGTTGTATCGTGGCGATCGACACTGTCTTGCTGGCGGTGCTAAGCGCCCCGATCACCTGCTCCTGAAATTGAATTGCGCTAAAAGAATTGAATTGCGCTAAAAGATATCAGAATCATACCCAAAGAAAGGTAGAGCCAAAGCGCGATCCAAACGAAGATGAATATGGATTTGGCGTTATTTTTAGTCATTGCACCGGCCACCCACCGCGCTTGTCGCTCACCGTGTTCAGGCTGCATATCCGCTACGAGTTATCGTCACTGGACCTGATCGTATGAGCACGTTGCCGCTTTCGCCACTTCGCATGCCGCTCTCTTTGCAGTAGCAGAGGCTCTGCACGCTTCGTATGCCTCAGTGTCGTTCTGTTGGGCCGCCTGACACTTTGCACGTTCCACGGAGTATAGCTGGTTCTGCACAGCCCTTTGTGCCTCGCACACGGGATCGTTTCCACGTTGCATGCATTGGCCGAAAGCCATTAGTAGACAAACATTGCAATCGCGGGTGTCACGGTTTTCGAGGCATTCTTTTTGTGGAGCTTTCAACGATTCGCAGTCGTCTATGGTCGGGCAACTCGGAGCGGCAGAGTAACAGGAGTCCGGCGAGGCATCTGCCGTCGCGATGGGTTGAGACTTAGTCCCCGAAGTCTTGCGCTGTCCAAGTTCGTAAAATGTTTCCCCCCCCGCCTACTGCCGTGAGCATAAGAAGAATCCCGATCGCGACTCCTCGAAGCATTTTCAGATTTCCCGTACGCGCACACCGCGCGGAGCCTTGCCAGGCTAGTTATAACGCTAATATTAGTTGACACTAATACTAAATTCGTAGCGGGTCAAAGCACTTGTGAAGAAATCATTTGGCAACTGAGAACTCACGGCCGGCCCCTCCCCTTCACCCGCACGCTTCTACCAGCGGCAGGCAATTGACTTGAGTCGATAAGGGAATGAGCATGTGCAAGCCGCAGCGGGCATGCTGTGTACTTGGTGAGCAGTCCCCGTTCGGCTCTGACTATACAATATTAGACACAGCGGTCCTGCAACTTGCACCAGGAGCGCGCATCCAGTGAACTCCCCCTGACCGTGCCTAGCGACGCTTCGCGCGTACCACAGCAAAGTTGGTCCTACTGCTGTTGCCAACTCTGTACATTCCGACGCATCCGCGCCGTGACAAAACCTCCCTTGCTTCGGCTGTAAGCTAGCTCAACTTATCCTCCGACCGCTCGGGAGCCTTTGCTGCCAACCACTCATGAATATCACGCAGAATTTGTGTGCCGGTGACCAGCGAACCGTCGCTCAGTTTGATTGAGTACCCGGGTTGCGTCACCTTCCGCCCAAAAGCCGGCATCTGGGGCTTGTCACAAAATCCATCGGCGCTTTCAAGGATCGTCAGAAAAGCCGATGCTTCGAAATCCGCAGTGTTGACGATTGGGATCTGAGCCCCTTCACAATCAACTCCGGGAACGTTGCCCGAGACGAAGTCTTGATAACTTCCGTTCCAGAACTTCCCATGGGGGGCGTTGCCCGCGGTGGGGCCAATTTTGTTCAGATATTCCTGTAGCCTGGTAAACGAGATTGGCACCGACTTGCCCTTTCTTTCAACCTTTTCAGTTCATTGGGCGGCAACCACCGCCCTGACGCTTCCTCTCTTTTTCACCAGATGCACCGGCCGGGTGGCGATGACGCCTCGGCCTGAGCCCGTTGCGGGATCGAATAGAGAAAGTCGCTCGGCAGGTATGCGAGATTATTTGACTTGTCGTAATACCACTCCGGCAGCGGTGCGCCGCGCTCTGTGACGAGCTCATCTTTGTTTGGAACGAAATATCTATCGCCAATCAATTTGCGACATGCTTTGTAGTCGAGCCCAACATCGGGACTATCTGGGGTCAATAAACATATCGCCTTTTGCTGCCCATTTTCTATTGACCCTGCCGTTGCAGAAATGGTGGCCGTCGCATGGCACGTTATGCAGGACGAACGGACGAATCCCTTCTCCACAACCGCGTCTGAGAGTTGCGTCGGCACGCCGAGAGAGGTTTCGAATTCGATCTGCGTGCCACCAAGGACGTAGTTCTGCCAGACGGTGCCATCCAGTATTTTCGGCCGACCAAACGTATCTTCGGTCTCAGCGCCAGGCTTAATCGGATCGTCGGCGGACCCAATTGACAGCTGATCTTTGTGGTGAAAGCTAGCCCAGAACCAATTCGGAATATCTTTTGTAAGTACGTGCAACGTCTCAAGTCCGAACTTTCGACCATTGTATTCGGCGACATAGTACGTGTCCCACCTGTCTTTCGGAACATTTTGCGCTTCGAAATCTATCCAAGCCGCTTTTACCTCGATCGAGTCTGGAGGAAACTCAATCTTTAGTTTCTTTCCTTCGAGAAAGGCCTTGGCATAGCGCTGGAGTCCGTTGGCGCTCCACAGGCAATTCTTCCTTATGAATTCATACGTGGCTCGATTCATGCGAGTCTCCCCGAATGCACCGTGTCCCTCGAAGACCCCGTCTCCTGGCGAGAATTGGGGATGCTTCCTGTCAATGATTGCTAGGTCATGGAACGACACACCCGCCGCACTTGAGGCGAATGCCTCCATGTTTCCCAGTACACTTATCGCGTCCACTGCCGCCGCTGGCACAGAGCCGGGTTTTTCGTCTTTTAACGAATTGTCATTCCAATCGGGCGGCTCAACGCCATCCTTCAAGAACACTTCGCCAGGAACACCATTCTTGCCTGCGTTGCGCCAACTTTCCCAAACAGCAGTGCTGCCGGGCAGGCCAATGGGCTTTGTGCAGTCGGGCTGCCCTCTTGCAATTGCTCGGTCGAGGGCCGGATGGTTAAGCATGAGGAAGAGATCCCAGGCGTGCTTACTCGGAAAATCCACGGCGTCAGAACGCAACGGAGAGGATTGGCAATAGTTGTGCGCCGGCGCAGCCACCGCCGCGCCGTGAAGCAGGGCCGACGATAGCAACAGAGGCGCCGCTAGATGAAAGACTTTTAGCATTCCCTCCTCCCAAGAATGATGTCGACGTTCGTTCCAATCGGCCGCGGTTTTGCCTGCCTGCCTTGGGCAGTCACGGGATCCCAACAGCGTCGAACGCAGCCTCGATTGCGGATACGCGGCGCGCCAATTGGTCAGCAGGCAGATTCCTGAATAATGTGCGTGCTGCGCTAAGCACACTCCTTCGACTGTCGGTAAATTGTGAGGTACGTGAGAGCTGTTGGGTAACGGCGATGTAGAAAATACCGGCGACTTGGTTCACCTCGAAGACGAAACCGGCATCGTCTGCTGCAGTCATTATACGATGCGCCGCCTTGTTATGTATTCCACTGTTTGTGTGAACACCGCCCCAGTCGCCCTTTTGCGTATTCGGCGATACTCTAAAGTCATTCATATGCGCCGGCTGACCAAGAGAAGCTGGATCTGACATGTCGCGGAATGCTCTTCCTCCGCTGGCAAAACCTTGACCGAGCTTCCAGTCCCATTGGCGTCGGTCCGGCTGGCCTCGGTTGGCAATGAGAATGCCGAATATGTCGGAATATGATTCGTTCAGCGCCCCTGACTGCCCTGCGTATTCGAGACGCGAGGTGTTGTCCGTTACGCCATGAAACATCTCATGGCCCACAATGTCCAAAGCGGCGGCCAAGGTGAGGAGGTGGCCGCCGGTCATAACCTGACCGTAGACCATTTGCTGGCCGTTCCAATAGGCGTTGAACCATTGCCTTCCGTCACGGCTCTCGCTCGCAACCACGCAATTCACGCTTGCGTTCATAGGGCCGCCTTGATTGTCGATGTTGTTTCGCATCAATACCGTGCGAAGAAAGTCCGCTACTGCCTCGGCGTTTGCATGGGCACTCACCGCACCAGGAGGCCAAACCGGCGACACCTCCTGACCAGGCAGAGCTGCTTCATGCAAGGTTGGATCGTCAAACCGGAAGTCAAAGGTCTCGATGTTATTCGTCGTGTCTTTGAGCACGCTTCGATTGCCGATTGTTTCGACCCGGATGCTGCGCTGAATTTGTCGGGCATCGATCGCATTCTGGACCTCCGACGCCATACTGGGCGTGCGCGGAAGCTCAGCAATCACCCGGCCCGTTTTCGCATCGACGACGTAGTCGAAGTAGCGCGGGGCGATCCGTTCCGTCTTCTTAGGACCTCGCTCCGATAGGGCGACTGGCACGTCTTCAAAGATGAATGCGAGGTGCCACTTGGCCCGTGAAGCGACGTAATAGTAATTAAGTCGCGGAGCAATGCCTGTAAGGTCTTTCTTGAAGGGCGGCTTATTCACGACCGCCTTAGCCGCCTCCGCAGGTGAAATTTTCGCTAATGCCTGCACACCTGTTGGCTCGCCCAACGCAGAGTTAATGCTGACCAATCGATTGCTTTCATCGAGTTCGACTGTGACCAGCGACCCGTAAACCGGGATATCGTGGAAGGCTTGTCGGAACTTTACCGTTCGCGTGCCGGTGAGGGGCACGGTATCGGTTCCGATCGTTTTGAATTGGCTTTCCGCGTCCTCCGTTGTCGGGGCAACAAAGGTGGGCGTCAGCTTGCTCTCTAGTGCCTGGTTCAGATAGCGCCTCGCTGCTGTTTCAGGGTCAACAGATTCTGTAGCTGCAGCCGGGAAGGCAAAGGTTGGATGCGCTGCTTGCTCCTTTTCGAGCGCAGTGAATGTAGCGTGGGATTGCTCGTCCTGCGCGTGGATGGAGAATGACTTGAGACCGTTTCCACTACGGTCGTCACCTGCGGGCGCCATGGATAACTCTTTCGATTCACCACTCTGTTTTGGGTACCGATATCCCGCTCGTGCGTAGCCCTATTGGCTATCGCATTTCTTCTCGGGGTCGGGCTTCCATTCCGCGGCTTTGAGCAAGGTCCCCTGCTGGCAGGTATCCGCATCACCGCTGACAGTGCCCGTCACGGTGCCATAGGTGCCAGGAACTGGCTTCGGGCTGGCATGTGTAATGTTGTAGAGTTTGTCCTTATCTTTCAGCACGACACAGCCGCTTTCAACGCCCTTCTCTGCGCATCCTGAGACATTCACCTGCTGCGCTGCAGAGCCAAATGTAAGCGCCGCCAACGCCGTGGTTGTGAAGATAGCTAGAGCAAGCTTTTTCATCTCATCCTCCTAAGGTCAGTTTTTGCTAGGCACATGCGCGCCGTCTGCCTTCAAGTGCCGGCATTCCTTCGATGAACGGTAGCTGCGTTCCGCGCCGAACCAGTAGCGAATAATCGATACCAAGGATCTTGCGGACGCTGGCTAGCGCGGCCTCGTTCACCTCGATGTAGGCAACGATGTACCATTCGCCGTTTTGTTCCCTGGCCATGCCCAGGGGCTCGGCTCGCCACTTCAGCGCGCCGTGGTGAGGCATGAAGTAGGTTTCCTGGACGCCACCGACGGCGCTCAGGCCCTCGTCGAGCGCGTAGTCCATCACCGCGCAGCACAGCTGGGTCAGCGTCCCCCTCAAGCCGGTCGAGCGCTTCTCAGGGACGACGAAGGTGCGCGTCCACTCGGCCCAATCTGGACGTCGGGGAACACCCGACCTTTCACACATGTGAGGAAAGACCTCCGAGACCATATGCGGCTCGCTCGTTGGGATCAATCGAGCCGAGGTCACCACACGACCATCTTCGAGACCCAGCAGGTACGTCGCCGCGTCCGTGTCGAACTGGTCCAGCTCGCGACCGTCTGGGCTTGGAGGGCGCCAGCGCTTCTGATGCACGAAGAAGTCGTGCCGGCGGCGCAAAAACTCGTCAAACTCGTTTTCGTAGAGGTGTTTATTCAGCGCATTGACGACATGAACAGCTATCATCACGCGACCCCCTATCCTTCGTCAGAAGAATAGTTGCAGCCACGCTAAAATACGTCACCTGTCCGTTCGGACAGTTGACAGGGCTAGGGGTGGATTAGCCGCCTGCGCACCGCCTCAACGACCGCTTGCGTGGTCGTGCCGACGCCAAAGGCCTCACGTGCTTGCATTGCATGCCATTTAACCGTGCGCTCGGTCATGCCGAGGATTTGGGACGTCTCCGACATGGTCTTGCCGGCCGCTGCCCACAGGAGCACTTCCTTCTCCCGCTCTGTCAGCACGCTATCAAACTCGCTATCGACGTGCGCCAAGGCCTGGATTGACATGCCGGCGTAGACCGCCATCGTTACCAGTTGCACCTGTTGGCGGGGCGACAGACTGCACGCCTTTTGCGAAGAGGCGAAGGACAGCACTGATTGCCAATGATGGACGCTAAGCATCGGCACAGCGAAGCCGCTCAAGATGCCGAACTCCGTCGCCTCGCCTGCAACTCGCCGGGAAGCCTCTGTGTCAGACCATTTTGCCGGCACTTCGGCCCAGAGGAATGGCTTCAAAGTTTTTGCCGAATAGATGCAGACGCCGTCGACAGCGGCATGCTCGGCCTCGACATAACGCTCGAACCAGCCTGCGGGCCAGCCGTTCAGTTCAACCATTGGGGCCAACTTTTGACCGCCGAGGGGAACACCGCTCAGGATCAGGTGCTCGAACCCCAGGTTTCTCACCGTATCGAGAAGATCGCTCAATAGCGGCCCGGTTGCGATGTGCTTCCGGCAGCGTTCGACAAAGTCGAATACATCTGAATCGATCATCGGATAGACGCCCCAACTCGTACGCCCGATGCAATTATGCGCCAAATTTGGCCGCTTGAAGTATCTTATTAAAAACGCCGTCTTTTCGCCAGTGGTTACCGGCGTTCGAAATCGTTTTTCTGATTTCGCGATCTTACCAATAAAAAGACGTGATGAAGCATCCTTGCTGTCTTCCTAAACCCTCGGCTACGATCTCCGTGGCCGATGGGTAATGCTGGAGGCGATAACATGGCCGACGCCGCCACCATTGGACCGAAATTTCGACGGCTTTCGAGTGCCTGCAGACGCTACGATGGCGCACCCTGAGATCTGCTATGGCAATTAACGGCTATGGCTGTGCGCCTCTCAATCTGATATCTCACAATTCATGGAATCGGCGAAAGAATAATGCAGATCGAAATGAACACCCGCAGGCGAGGCAGGCCTCAGTCACTCGCACCAAACCTCGCCCCGGCTGACACCAGTCTGAGCGAACCAATAGAACGCCAAGTCTACCGCAGCATCAGGCGCGGTTTAATGAGCGGGCTGATTGCACCGGGCACGGTGCTGACCGGCCGTTCATTGGCGACACAACTCGCGGTCAGCGTCCAACCCGTGCGCGATGCGCTAAAGCGGCTGGAGGCCGACGGGGTTCTCGTCAGCCGGCCGCAGAGTGGCTTCTTCCTCCGCGACCTGACGGTCGCAGAGTACCGCGAGATCACCGAGATCAGGCAGCGGCTGGAGGGGATGGCGGCCCGGCACGCGGCAATAGACGTCGCCCCGAAGACGATCGCGCGCCTGCGCAAGCTAAACTCCGCGATGGCGAAGCTGCCCAAGCCTCATCCGAAACTTGAGCAGAACGTCGACTACCTGGCGCAGAACTTCCTGTTCCACTTCACTATCTACGAGGAGGCGCGGTTGCCAGCGCTGCTGGCGATGATCGAAAATCTCTGGATGCGAATCGGGCCGGCGCTGCACCACCACCCGCATGCCTTCAACCGCACCGACACGATGCGCAAGCATGAAGCGATCATCGAGGCCTTGGAGCGCCACGACCCAGAAGGCGCGGAGGCGGCAGTCGCCTACGATCTAAGCAGTGCTGCCGACTTCATCGTTCAGCACCTTCCAGACGAACGCGGCGTCATGGGGACTGCGGCTTAGGCCCCGAACGGATCCTCTGGAGACATAGATGACACTGCTGTTGAGATCGATCGTGCATCCATGGCTGTGCGACATAATGGGCCACCTCACGACGCGGCACTACATGGGGATGTTCGATGATGCGAACCTTTTGCTCTTGCACGAAGCAACCGGGTGGCAAGCCGGCGGTGAGGGATGGGCCGACATGGGTTGGGCCGATGTACGCAACGAGCTCGAATACAAGGATGAACTCCCTGCCGGTACCTTCATCGAGATCACGGGCGGTTTGAAACGCATCGGCACATCGTCGCTAGAAATCTTCCTTGAGATGCGCAGGATGGACCGTAAGTCGCTGGCCGCGACCATGCTTGCGAAAATCGTCTTCTTCGACCTGTCGCGAAGGAAGTCTCGGCCGCTCTCCGAGGAGATGCGCGATCGAGCCGCCAAATTCCTGCTCGCGGCCGATGAGACGAGCGGGGGGTAAGCCGCGCGGGCGGCGGGAACCGCCGAAGCTTTTGTCTCAGCGGCCCTTCCATTGCGGCTTGCGTTTTTTCCGCGAAGGCCTTCGGCCCCTCGATGTGATCCTGGACACCAGCATTCTGGCATCGACCGGGAACCGCCGTTCGTGGATCGCGTCGAAGGCTTCGCTCATGGTCATGCCGTCCATTCCCGGCAGGCATCCCTTGATGGCGCGCACCGAAGGCGGCGCGCCGTCTGCAATCGTCTGGGCAAGGGCGCGCGCCTTCTCCATGACTTCGCCGGGCTGGACGACGGCGTTGACGAGGCCCAAGCGCGCGGCCTCCGCCATGCCGGTGGGCAGCATCTCGGCGGCGATGTTGACCGGTATCTTGCGCGGCAGGCGTTGCAGGCCGCTGGCGTCGGCGGCCACGCGGACATGCGTTTCGGGCAGCGAAAAGGTGGCGCTCTCGACGGCTACAACGAGGTCGCAGGCAAGTGTGAGCTCGGCCCTCCCGCCGACGGTGAGCCATTAAGGGCGGCGATGACGGGCTTGTCGAGGTCCCACATTTCGCTCAATCCGGCACCCCCCGGGCCGTGATCGGCGTCTTCGGCCTCACCCCCTGCGGCGGCCTTAAGGTTCCAGCCGGCAGAGAAAATCTTGTCGCCGCCGCCGGTGACGATGGCGCACCGCAGAGCGGCGTGCGGATCGAGCCGGTGGTGGAAGTCGCCGGCCTCTCCACCGGAACCTCCCATCCCGCCGTGACATTCGTGAAAGCCCTCGTTCAGCGTAACGACCATGCGCGGGTGGATTACTGTACGGAGGCCGGCCTTTTCAGCACGCGCGGCGGAATCGTCTCCGTGGTCTGCGGGCCAAGATCGATGCAGCAGGGCCACAAGCCGGACGAATTCTTATCGCTGCCGCAGATCGAAAAAATGCTGGCAAATGGTCGACAGCCTCACTGACGAACTGGAAGTCTCAAGCTTGCCCTGGTGAGAACGCATCACAGACTTGGAGTGACCTTACGCGAGATTCAAGCAAGAGGCCAACGCCCATACCTCCCGACGCCGCGGTAGGACGACAGGATGTTGACGCGATTTCCACGCGGTACAAGCAGTCGCCATCGAAGGTGCGGTTCCAACCTCGCGGGCTAATCCAGGCTACCGGTTCCCCGACCGCACTGACACAACCATCGCGAAAATCGAGAGCAGCGATCCAACCACCCCTAACCCCATCCATGCGGCGTGGGAGACGGCAAACGATCCCGCAGCGGCTCCCACCGCACCCCCCAGGAAATATGAGGCCATGAAGACGGTATTGACCCGTGCTCGCGCCTCACCCGCCGTGTCTTGCGAACGAGCCTGGTTGGCAACCAATGAAACCCGATTGGCGAGATCGAGGCATCCCAGACAGGCAATAAGCGGGAACAGGCTCGTTCCAAACATTGCCAATCCACAAACTGCGAAGAGAGAAACTGCCGAGGCGGAGATCAACAGATGCCTGCTGCCGGCCTTGTCAACCCAAGAGCCGGTGACTGGCGCAGACACGATGCTGACTATCCCGATTAAGCCGAACAGCCCGATGATCGAGACTGGAAAATTGTAGGGAGGCCGAGCGAGAAGCGATGCGAGACTGGCCCAGACCGCGCTGAACACTCCGAACATGGTGGCTCCGCAGAAGCACGCCTCCCGAAGCGGTCTGCTCTGCCGCAGCAGTTGGACCAACGACCGCATCAGTGCAGACCAACTCAGATCGCTGGTCGAGGTTGTGGTGGGGAGCGCCCACAGAATGCAAGTCAACAGCAGGGTGTCCAACGTCGCCGCCAGAAAAAAAACTTCGCGCCAGCTCGTTGATGAAGCGACCAAGCCGCTCACGATCCGGGCGAGAAGTGGTCCTGCGGCCATCCCGCTCAGGAGCGCTCCGATAACCCTTCCACGTCGCGGCGCTGGTGTCAGACCCGAAACCGTTGGAATGATGATCTGCGCGGTGACCGCCGAAGCACCCAGAAAGAAGCTCGCGGCGAGTAGGACAAGGAAAGAACTCGCGACTGCGCACGCAAGCGCGCTCAGCAGGTTGAAGAAAACCAGGAACTTGATCAGTTTGCGCCGCGCGATACGATCTGCCAAGGGCACCAGGAAAAGCAAACCGGTGGCATATCCGACTTGGGTTAGAGTGATAATCAGCCCGACCGCCGAAGCATCCTGGCCGAACGAGATCCCGATTAACGGCAGGACCGGTTGGCTAACATAGGTGACCGAGACAGCGAGGGCACAACTCGATGCAAGCGGAAATATCCGAAGCTTTTCAGCACCACCATTCATGCCAGCTAACCACTGCGGCCGCTACGTGGGGTCTGCGGGGTATGCGGCCTTGAACGCCGGGAGCGCATCGCAGGCCGCCGTGACTGAGTGGACCCTAGACAGGTCGGATGTCTTCACGCCCCACCGATCGGCGTTATACATCTGAGGCACCAGGCAGATGTCAGCCATCGTGGGTGTAGGCCCGTAACAGAACGTGCCCACCGGAAGTCGGTTCAGCATTTCCTCGACCGCTACCAAGCCGTCCCGAATGAACCGCCGCATCCAGGCAATCTTCACGTTGGCGTCAACGCCCATAGACCAGTCTGGCATTATCCGGTTCGCCGATATCAGGCCCGACTGGCTTGCACGAACCGAACCGGCCGATATCGTCGCGGCCGTTCGCGAAATCACCAGCCGCGCCGCAGCATGACTGACAGAAAGCACGAGACAAAATCTTGACACATGATCACAGCCACGATGACAACCACAGCCACGTACCGGTCGACTGGCGCGAGAATGGCGTAAAGGTCATTCCCGGAGATTCGCTCGACCCAAACACGGCGCAGACGCCTGGCATGAACCGGGCAGCCGCCATCAGCAAGGCACGTGCAGGCGCTGAAAAGATCTGGGCCGGCACGGTGACGATCCACGCCAATGCCAAGACTGGCGCGCATCATCACGGCGACCTGGAAAGCATCATCTATGTGGTGAAGGGCAAGGCGCGCATGCGATGGGGCGAGAGCCTGGAATTTGTGGCGGAGGCCGGCCCTGGCGACTTCATCTACGTGCCGCCGTACGTCCCGCATCAGGAGATCAACGCCAGCCGCGACGAGACGCTGGAATGCGTCCTGGTGCGGTCGGGTCAGGAGCCGGTGGTGGTCAATCTCGATATCGAACCCGTGGAAGCGCCAGAGGAGGTGCTCTGGAAGGATCCCATTCACCGGTAAGATGTCGCGCTTCGTCGAACGTTGGGGCAGGCTCCTATTGCGAACGGCCGTTGGTCGCCGATAGTGCGCAGGCTGTTGTCCAATAAAAGTTCTGGCCGGCTCGCAGAAGTCCAGATTGCCCTTATGCGACTATTTCAGCACGAAACGCGCACGCACGATGAAGCGTCGAACGGCTGACATTGGGGCCGTTTCCGGACCGTCAGGTCTTAGCTCCAGCTGTGCAGATAGCTCGACCTTGCCGCCGGTGGAAATGTCATCCCCCCACCCAAACCTGCACCCCGACGCTTCACGGCTTCACTTGCGGTCTCGACGCGACGCTGCGGGTGATCGCCGGCAAGTGGAAGCCGTTGATCCTGTACTTCGTCGCCCAAGACGGCCCGACGCGCTACGGGCAGTTGCGGCGAGCCGTGCGCGACGTCAGCGACAAGATGCTGATCCAGCAACTGAAGGAGTTGGAGGCTGACGGCCTTGTGAAGCGGACTGACTACAAGGAGATCCCGCCGCGGGTGGACTACAGCCTTACTCCGTTAGGCCGCAGCCTGGCCGAGGCTCTCGTGCCGCTCTGCTCCTGGGGCACGGAAAACATGGCCGAGGTCACCCGCGTCTTCGCCCTGCGCGGGGCTTTGAACAGCAAAGGATTGTAGGCGCACGACCTGTGCTTTCAAATCTGGTGAAAGGACCGCAGGCGCAGCACCCTGGTTCGTCGCTACCAATCCAGTAAATGTCACCGTTTCGAGGTGGCTGCGGCGCCCCACCGCCGCTCTCGCTTTTGCGCCAATTCGTTCGGCCGCGATTAAGCCAGTGAGACTGATTGTACCGATGCTTGATCGCTTCGTTGCCATCGATCGAAGCTTCGCGACGGTACGCCGCTCGCCCCTAAAAATTGAATGACGTTAAACGGTGGTCGACGGTCCCGCATCCAGCGCTACGATCGGCCGCCGAGCCCGGCAAGTAGGTGACGCGGGGATGATGCGCTCAACGATGAATTCGCCACCAGCGCGCCGCCCTGCTTCCGTCGCGCCGCCCGCCGCAGTGACTTCGCAGCGCGACCGATCCATCCACGCCGCTCCACATTCCGGTCGATGCGGACGCCGCGGCGCCGCACGAGATCTCAAAACGGTCTGACTTAGGACATCAGCAGATGACTCAGTACGATCCTGCCAATTCCAGGACGCCCGGTCATGCTGCATGAGCTAGTTCGTACGGTCGACAATCGGGTCGTGAACCGCTTCCAGCCAACCGCCCATGGGAATGATCGCCATCCACCCGCATCTCACCCGTGCGTCGAAACTGGTCGATCGTGGCGCGATATTCCGGATCGACACTGCGCAGACTGTTCAGCGTCTGCGCTGCCGCGACCGTGATCTCAATCGTGATATCGCCCCGCTCGCCAGGACGAACGCCAACCCTGAATGACGGTGGCCATTAACGGATGCCTTGAACTGCACCCTCGGACAGTTCGATACCGCCCACGTAGCGCTCGACAAACGAGACATTCAGGCCTGCCGGCAGCCCGGACCGCGCCGCCGCCTCCCTCATCAATGCGCACGCTCAGCGCATGGAACTGCTGCTGTCGTTTCGGTGATCTCCAACAAGTTCGCGCAGAATCGTCTTTGCTCTTGGGCAGGCCCTTTTCCCATGCCAGCCGGACGCCCGACTGTTCCGGCATAAACGGCCTGCCAACAGGCATCCGATCAGCACACAGGAGAATCGTCACACATCCGAGTGACACGGGCGAGAAACTTGTTACGCTGAGATTAGTGGAGGAGACACTAATGCCGATCGATGACTACTTCGGGCTTGAGCCGGAGCGTGAGCCCGACCTACTAACTTCCCTTGGGCCAATGCTATCTGTCATCGCTCTGGTGTCCTTGTTGGCAGGATTTAGTTTCGGACAGCTTATTCAATCTCAGTTCGCAGACATTGGCACTCGAAACTACATGCTCGCGCGGGCGGTCGATCAGTTCGATGAGGCCGTTACCTCGGCCGATGACCTGGCTGCTAGCGCCCAGCAAAATATTAGAGCCGTGTTTGGCGCCAATGGTGTTTCGCCTGAGGTGCCGAAGCCGCCAGAGAAGAAAGCCGAAGGTGACATCGACAAGGCAAAGGGTACGACAGACACACCTCAGCCTGCTCCTACTACACCTCCGTTCCCGCCAAAGCTGGAGATCAAAGGCCTCGACCAATTACGCGCAGCAAATGATGATGTAACCAGGATACGGGACAGACTGAATTTTGAAGTTACGGTTCCAGACGACACAGTCACAAACTTCAGCTTCTTCGGCGAGGCAAACGCTAGGCGAAATACTCATAAAGTTCCTGTTTCATCGCCTAAGCCGGCCGCCCGCATATCGCTCAGCACCACCATTCTGGTGGGGCTTGTACTATTTCTGGCCTGGCTGACAGTCTATTCCCTGCGCATGTACGCTCGTGCGCCAACCGCGGCATCCCGAAAGCTTTATGAGCGCTTATCGATCTTGCTGGTGACTTTTTTTGTTCTTGCCACCGTTGGGATGTTTGGAACGTACCTTGGGGTGAAGATTGTTTTGCCCAGCACTGGCTGATGCGCCACCACGTGTGAGGCGCTTCGGGCGATACTCACCTGACCCGATGTCGATATCTCATGTCGCGCGTTAGAAGCGAAATCCCCCCTGTGAAGCATCCAGTCGCCTTCTACTCGCAGGTTGACGTTCACATCAGTCAACTTCGCAAACTCCTGAAACGCCACTCTCGCAAAACCACAATTCGCACCGTCAGGCTTGCCGGATACGCGCTGCGTCAGAGGGCCCGTTGATTGAGCGCCTGACCTGGGACGGAACCGCTATTTACGAAAGCGCTGTTTAAGCAGATCCTTATTGTTAAAGCATCGATTCGCTTGTTAAGTGGTATATGTATGATAATACAATCATCACTAATGTGCAATAAATACTTCAATATTATAGTATAAAATTCACGAAACTTTTCTTGCCGTAAGTAGCGTTGGCTGACAACTTCGCCGCATCGAAATGATACGCTGCGAAGGGAGAGGCAATGTTTACAGCCACGGGGCGTGCTGAGGCCATGGGCCATCATGGCGAACTGGTCCAGGGCCTGTTTGAAGACACGGGCGGGTCCCTCAAACGCGCTTTGGTGTCGCTGCCTTGTCCCGATTTGAGGGCCAGGGCGTCGTTCCAGCCTGACGAAGGCAACCGCATTATCTCTTTTCCACCAGATCGGCAAAAAGCGCTTCGTGCGGCCGAGCTCACCGCAGCGGCCTTCGGCCCGAAGGGGATGGGTGGCGCCCTGTCCCTCGAAAGCAACATCCCGATCGGCCGTGGCATGGGATCTTCCACCGCTGATGTGCTCGCCAGCATTTTGGCCGTCGCCGACTGCTTGCAGATCAAGGTTTCTGCCGAGCAGGTGATGCATATTGCGGTATGCGCCGAGACGGCCTGCGACTCCACTTTGTTTCAACACCAGGCGGTTCTTTTCGCGCACCGCGAAGGCCTCGTGGTGGAATCCTTCCGAAAAGCCCTGCCGCCGATCGAAGTCATCAGCATCGATACGATGCCGGGTTCGACTGTCGACACGCTTGAATTCGAACCTGCCCGTTACGATCCGGTCGAGATCGAGGCGTTCCGGCCCATTCGCAGTCTGCTGCGCGCGGCCATCAACGCGGCCGATGCAAGATTGCTCGGCAAGGCCGCGACGGCCAGCGCGCACATCAACGAGCGCTTTCTTCCCAAGCCACGCTTGGACGAAATCGAAGCTATCGGCGCCCGCTTCGGAGCTGTCGGCGTGCAGGTCGCCCATAGTGGCACCGTGGTTGGACTGATGTTCGACAAGCGCGATGTCGATGTTTCGCGCAACATCGGGCGAGCCTTCGACATACTGAAGCGATCGGCATTCGAACCGACCATCTTTCACAACTGACCACCGGATCAGAGTGCCATGCCCAAGAGCGAGCAGATGCGTAAACTCGAGGATTTCGAGAATCCCCGGATCGTGCCGCTGGGCGGTACCTTGTTTGCCGCGAGTTTCTTTCTGATGAAGCTCCTGCCGGCGCGCTTCATGTTGGAGCGCGCAACCGAGCGGGGCGACCTGAAACCGGGCGCCACCATCTGCGAGTCCTCATCCGGGACCTTCGGCCTTGCCTTGGCCATGCTTGCGCTCCAGTACCGCCATCCGCTCGTCCTTGTGAGCGACTGGGCGCTTGATCGTCATCTCCATCGCCGGCTGATCGAGCTCGGCGCCAAGATCGCGATCGTCGAGGAACCGGCCGCCTCGGGTGGCCTTCAACGCGCCAGACTTCAACGCCTGGCCGCTTACCTTGACGAATTGCCAGGCAGCTATTGGCCCTGCCAGTACGACAATCCCGACAATCCGCTCTCTTACGGAAAAGTCGCCGCGCTGCTGATCGACCGTGTGGGCCCGGTTGACTGTCTGGTCGGCCCGGTTGGATCGGGCGGTTCGATGTGTGGGATCGCCAGAACTCTACGCTCCCTTTTCCCTGAATTACACACGGTGGGCGTGGACACGCCAAACAGCGTTCTGTTCGGCCAGCCCAGCGGCAGGATCAATCTCAGCGGCCTTGGAGGCAATATCCTGCCGGCCAATGTCGACCATACTCAATTCGATGAAATTCATTGGCTCACGCCCGCCGAAGCTTACGCCGCCACACACGATCTACATCGCACGCATGGCCTCTTCATGGGGCCGACGAGTGGCGCCGCCTACAGGGTCGCGCGATGGTGGGCGGACCGCAATCCGGGAAAAACGGTGATAACGTTGATGCCGGACGAGGGACATCGATATGTCGAGACCGTTTATGACCCGCAATGGCTGGCATCGGTCCCGGGTTGGCCAAGCTCGGTACGGAACGCACCGGTAACCGTCTCTACGCCGGCTGGACCGATGCCCGGCTGGTCACGCCTTGAGTGGAACCGCAGAACGCTCGAGGCTGTCGTGGGGCCGGGCGATGCCTCAATCTGATCAGAACCACTCAGCGAAACGATCAGCCGTGCGCCTCCGCTCGCCTGCAAGCGAGCCGCTCGCTTCTGATGAACCTCATTGAGTGGGGATCGCCGTGGCAACTGAAAGCAGTTCCAAGAGTCTGACCGTGGGTCGGCCCGGCCGCCCTGTGCTTTACGCAATGCTGCTCTTCATGCAGTGCGCACGCAGCATGTTCATTGTCCTGATCTCCTGGTTCACGCTCCAGATCACCGGAAAAACCACGGCGGTGGGCGGGGTTCTGATCTGCTGGCAGGTGCTGGCTCTCACCATTGGTCCGTTGGTCGGACCACATCTCGACCGCTTCCAACGTCGCCTCTTGTTCGGACTCGGCGAAACCACGCACGCCGCAGCCGTCCTGCTTCTGGCGGTCGCTGCGCGGACCATGGTGCCAGAGAGTGTTCCGCTGCTCATTCTTTACGGCTGCGCCTGCCTGGCCTCGTTCGGATCCCTGCTTTCCTATCCAAGCAGCCAGGCATTGCTCCAGCGTGTCGGGGCAAACCGTTTGACCAGGACCGTGGCCTTCAGCATCTTCTACGCGCAGGTGGGAAACATAGCTGGTGCCGCTCTCGCGGGACTGTGTCTGCCGATCGTGGGCATCGCGGGCGGGTTTTCGCTTTGCGCGATGTCATCCTTGATCGCTATCCTGTTCACCTTGATCTTGGCGGTCGATGAGGAGGGCATCAGACGGACGCGCCAGGGGCGCCACGCGAAGGCCGTTATCGTTGGCCTTGCACGGATAGTCAGAGACCCCCGGCTCAGGATTGCGGCTTGCGCGCTGATGCTTGCCTACGCATCGGCCCATGCCTCCAACGCGCTCCTTGCCGGTTTCGCGCGTTACGATCTGAAGCTGCCGGCCAACCTCTATGGCTGGCTTGCCGCCATGTACTCGGGCGGCGGCCTGCTTGGAAGTTTCGCTTTTGCGGGCTGGTTCAGCAAAATCGAAGCGAGGATCGTCATTTCGGTTGGCCTCGTCGCGATATCGCTGGCAACGGCAATGCTATCCACCGCCCAATCGCTGCTCAGTGCCGTGGTTTGGCAAGGTCTTATCGGACTGTCATTCATGATGGTGCGGGCGGCCGGCGACGTCATGGTACTGCGCGGCCTCTCCAACCGTATGGTGGGGCGGGTGCGCAGCAATATCGAGGCGGGCATCGGCCTGGTCGCGATCATCGTCTACCTGATCGCAAGTCTTAGCGAGGCGGCTCCGAGACAGACTTTCCTCGCCATCGGCTGTCTGTTCGGCTTGGCGACTTGCGGAATCTTGTGGATGCAGCGCAGGCAGACTTACTCCGCGGGCCGATGCACGATCATGCCTCGCAAGCTTGCGGGAAAAGAAGGTCCCGGAGGGCTGCGTTAGTGCCGAGCCTGCGTCGCGTCCTGCTTTCCGACAGAGCGGCGATCAAGAGCCTTTCGCTGGATCCCGACCAGGAGCAGTTTGCTGGCACGATCGACACCGTATTCGATGACCTGCAAAAGAGCGCATTTCCGGGCGACGAACACCCGTTCGCAATCGTTGCAAAAGATAACCTCACCGTCGGCTTCTTCGTGCTTCGCGAGAGGGCACGCCTTCCCGAGTGGGCGCCGGCCGGGGTCATCACACTCCACAGTTTGCGAATTTCAAGGATGCACCAAGGCTTCGGATACGGCCGCTCGTCCGTGGAACTGGCAACCGCCTGGATCCGCGAAAACCGTCATCAGATAGATCGCTTGATGCTGGCCGTGAACGCGCGCAACCGGCAGGCCATAGCCGCATATCTTCGCTGTGGATTTGTCGACACCGGGATCAGGGTTGACGGGCCGATCGGCGAACAGCTGGTCCTGGAGATCGCCGTCTGAGTTCTGGAGGCTTTCCTTTTCTTACTGCATGGGTATACTAGGTATATCAGGAGGGAAATTGCCATGACTTTTGTGATAGAACGCTTGGCCGCCTTCGTTGGGGCGACCCGGAAAGAGCATCTGAGCGCCGACGTAATAGCGAAAGCCGAACGCGCCGTTCTCGACACACTCGCGTCCCTCGTGGCGGGCGTTTCGACGGAAAACGCAAGACTCTCGAGCCGTTCGGCCCTCGCATGCTTCGGAGCCGGTTCTGAACCCGTCTGGTTCACCGGTGCACGCCTTCATCCTCTGGGAGCCTTGTTTGCCAATTGCGCCGCCGCCAGCTCTCTCGACATCGACGACGGCCATTGTCGCGCCGCCGGTCATCCCGGAGCGGCCATTGTGCCTGCGGCGCTGGCCGAAGCGGGCCGGCTTGGCCGCTGTGGAAGCGATGCCCTGACTGCGATAGCCATTGGCTATGACGTTGCGCTGCGGATAGCCGCGGCACGGCGCTTCACCGACACGATGAGCTTTGCAAGCGGTCAATGGACAGGTTTCGGTGTAGCCGCGGCCGTCAGCTGGCTTCGAAGACTATCCGAGGACCGGATCGCGCACGCAATGGCAATCGCCGCAGCTGAAGCACCGCAGAACCTGCCTCAGGGCGACTGCCAGGCGAGTTCCGTAAAGGGCAGCAGCCCCTGGTCGACCGTGGCGGCGATGGTTGCGACCGAAAGGGCCGAGCATGGCATGACCGGATCGCTCGACATGCTCGATCGCAAACACGTCTACAATGTTGAGGCAATCCTCGAAGAGCTTGGCAGCCGATGGCTGATTGCGGAGACCTACCTGAAGCCTTATGCGGCCTGCCGATATACGCATCCGGTCATCGACGCCGTTCTTCAGCTTGTCGACAGCCAGGTTGAAGACGAACCGATCGAAGGAATTTCAATCGACATCTTCCCCGAAGCGCGCAAGCTTCCCAACGAGACGGCCCCGACGTCGCTCGAGGGAGCACAGTTCTCGATACCGTTCGCCGCAGCGCTCGCCGCGCTCAAGGGCGCGGAAGCATTCCGACCGCTGCGGCCGCAGTCCCTTTCCGATCAGGCTGTGATTGCGCTCGCCGACAAGGTCGATATCCGCTACCCGGAAGATCTCGCCGGCTATTTCCCCAACAGTACGCCAGCTCGTGTGAGGATGGTTTGGGGCGGGCGCGAGCTCACAGCCAGTGTTCCCCGCCCGCTTGGCGATGCAAACAACCCGATGAGCCAATCCGCTGTCGAGGACAAGCTCCATGATCTTGCACGTGGCATCCTCTCGGCGGATCAGTGCGGGGCCCTCATTGCTTCAATCATCATGCTCAAGCAAGGAAAGCTCGCGCCGCTGCTTGCCTGCCTGCAATCCGAGCGCGTCTTCTCGACCAGGACGTAGCCGTCGCCGGATGGCTGCTGGAATCAAAAACGATGGTGGCAACGATATTCAGGGTTTGGCAAGGGTCCGCGCCTCGCCCTTGTCCATAGCGCAACGACGCGCGGTGAGCTGGCTTCGATGGTGCCATCCAGGTTGGTGAACTTCCATGCCGACTTGATCGGGATCCGACGAACGCTCAGGTCGCCAGCGGTATGGGTTGCGTATATGACTGATGTTCCGACAGTCCGGTCGACGTGCCTATGAGGACGGCGCACGCATCCCGCGGCACCACACCTATCGAAACCAGCTTGCGTAAGCCGGTCAGAGCCGCGGCGCTCGAAAGCTCCAGATAGAGCCCACAATTCGCCAACCGGCACTGGTCGGCGCGCGCACCGGCCTCATCGGCCACGACTGCCGTGCCACCGCATGACGCAAGCGCCTCGAGCGCCTGGTATGCGACGGTGGATCCGCCGATCGAAGTCAAGGCCGTATCGCCTGGGAAGGTCCCACGATAATCCTCTCCGCACAGTACCTTGGATAACCTGGCAAAGGGCTCGACCGCGTGGACACGTGGCAGCTTTTCGAGAAAGCCGGCGCGCTGCAAATCCTTGTATCCGCGCGCGATCCCCCACAGAAGGTCGCCTCTTGAGGTCGGCACCAACACATCAGTGCAGTCTGTTCCCAGATCGCGCAGCATTTCGAGGGCGACGGACCTGTAGCCATCCACACCGAAGGGATTGCTGCCGACAGCCGGCAAGCTGAAGTTGGTCGCAGGGTACCATTCGCGGCTCTGCACGCGGCTGGCCACGACCTGCCATCTTTGCAGGGGCGTTTGTGCGGCCAGCAGCGTCGCCCCATGCATCTCAATCGCACGACGCCAGTTCGGATTCATGTCAGGCGTGGTGACGATCACGCAGCCCAAGCCGACACGAGCCGCGTAGGCTGCAAGCGAAACGCCGGCGTTGCCGCTCGAAGCCGCCACCACGATGGTGGCGTTTGCCGCCAACGCCCTTTGTACCACGAACCGGCTCATCCGATCTTTGTGGGATCCGGTTGGGTTGGCCCCTTCGTTCTTTACGACGAGCCGACGAATACCAATTTCATCCGCCAGCGGCTCCATAGCGACAAGCGGCGTGTCGCCCTCCCCCAGGGTGGGATGGGCCGGGTACACCTGCCAGTCGGCGATGCGCTCAAGCGTTCTCGGCAGTTCGCGGTATTCGACAGCGACGCTGGCAGGCATGCCCTCGGCGTGACACGATGGGCAGCCCTGATGGTAATCGGCGATAGCAAGCTTGGCCTTGCAACGCAGGCAACGCAAGCCGATCGCGCGCGGATTGAGGTCCTTGTCTGGTCTAGGCATGCCCGGCTCGGCTGGGGGCAAGGTCCAGGTCCCTCATCAACTTGAAGAGACAGTCGCCTCGCCGCGTAAAGGAGGGTACCCTGCGACAGGCTACGAGCCCGGACGATCCAAACAACAGCGTCTCGGGTTCGCGCGTGGGCAGGTCTGGAAAGTGGATTCTGCCAGCGATTTGGCCTTTCGCCACTTCCTCGCCGACTTCGGCGGCGGGTTCGAACACGCCTCTTTCATGGGCGTAGACGAAGGCGTCGTGACCGCTGACCGTCATCAAGCGGGTCGGCGATGCTGCCTCTACGTCGATGTCGCTCACTATCCGAAGATCCATCAAGAGGCGGCGCAGGCCAGACGCCGCTAGCGAGAGACCGCTGAGCGACAGCGTCGCCCCTCCCCCAAGCTCGGTCGTCAGCACAAGCGCTCCTTTCGCCTCCGCGGCTGCGGCAAGGGTTGTTATTCCGCCGCCACCCGTCCCGTCACTGATGAAGCTGATCGGAGCGCCGAAGACCCGCAACAGACGGACCAGCTTTTCATGTTCTTCGGCGTCTCGCCCTGGCCGCACCAGAGCGCTGGCGACATAGTCCAGGGACCGACCGCCCGAATGCAGGTCCACCACGAGATCGGCCATCGGGATGAGCTCCTGGCAGACATAGTCAGCGATCATCTCCGTTGGCGAGCCCAGGGGGTCGCCCGGAAACATTCGGTTGAGGTTGCCGTCATCCAGCGGCGACACTCTTTGGCCGGCCTGCACGGCAGGGTAGTTCAGCGCCGGGAGAATGATCAGCCGGCCCGATATCTGATCGGCCCGTATTTCTCGAGCCAGATTGGAAAGCGCTATCTGGCCTTCATATTCGTCACCGTGGTTGCCCGCGATGAGCAACGCCGTCGGTCCCGGACCGTTTTTGATGCAGACCAAGGGGATGGGGATCCAGCCATATGCCGAAAGGTCGGTTGAATGCGGAAGCCTCAAGCAGTCCGACTGTTTTCCGTCGGCCGCGAAGTCGACGGGGGTCCAGATACGCGTCTTAACCCGCGTGGCGGCTTGCTCCCCGTTCATTGCAGCACCTTTGCCAGAAACTGGCGAGTGCGTTCCTGCTTCGGCGCCGCAAAGAAGATATGAGGTGGCGAGACCTCAATGATTCTGCCCTCGTCCATGAGCACGACTTCATCGGCCATCGCCCGTGCAAAGCCGGTTTCGTGTGTGACGCATATCATCGTCATTCCTCCCTTCGCGAGATCGGTCATCACGTCCAGAACCTCCTTCACCAACTCGGGATCGAGAGCAGATGTCGGTTCGTCGAACAGCATGATGCGGGGCTCAAGGCACAATGCGCGGGCGATTGCCACCCGCTGCTGCTGGCCCCCGGAGAGTTGCGCTGGATATTTGTGCGCGTGCTCGTGGACTTTCACCTTCTCCAGGTAATGCATCGCGATTTCGCGCGCTGGCGCCGTCGGTTGCCGCAGGACCCGCTTGAGGGCCAGGGTGCAGTTGCCGAGGACGGTGAGATGCGGGAACAAATTGAACTGCTGGAAGACCATCCCGGCAAAGGGCCGCCCACGCGACCCATCTTGTCGCACGCCATCAAGCCCCTTTCCGAAGACTCGAACCGTCCCGCCCTGAAAAGTCTCAAGCTGGCCCACGCATCGCACGAGCGTTGATTTGCCAGAACCCGACGGGCCACAGAGCACGATCCGCTTGCCCATGGCCACGCTAAGATCGATATTCTTCAACGCGTGGTACTTGCCGTACCATTTGTCGAGGCCCGCGATCTCGATGGCGTTGGATTGCCCATCGGCGAAGGTCCTTTCACCCTCGCCGGATGCGATTTCGCTGGTTGTTGCTTTTGACATCGTTCTTGCCTCAGCGACGGGAGGGATGAGCGAGCTTGCGCTCCAACAGGCGCACCAGTTGACCAGCTGCCAAGGCGAGCAGCAGGAGCAGGACGCCGGCCACGACAAGCGGTTCGGCGTAGCGATAGGTGTCCGAAGCGATGTCGAAGGCGCGGCCGAGCATTTCAGGCACGGCGATGGTGGCGAGATAGGGAGTGGCCTTCAGGATGGAGATGAAGTAGTTGCCGATTGGCGCGGCCACGTTGCGCAGCATTTGCGGGAAAAGCACGAACGCCATCGTATCGATGCGGCTCAGCCCCAGCGCCTTTGCCGCCTCCGATTGACCATGCGGGATCGCGTCGATCCCGGCCTTGAAGACCTCTGCCAGGTAGCCGCTGAAATAGATGCTGAGGCCAAGCACGCCTACGACTATGGGCGCCAGCACGACGTTGAAGTGAGGCAGGACGAAGTAAAGGAAGTAAAGCCAGGCAAGCGCCGGCGTGGAGCGGATGAAATCGATGATGAAGCGGGCCGCATAGCCGGTCGATGCCCCTGATCGGCGGGTGATTTCCAAACCGAATCCCAGGACGCATGCCCCAAGACAGCTTAACAAGGTGACTTCCACCGTCGTTCCGAGGACGCCAAGTATCGCGGGGACTGCCGACAGGGCGATGACAGGGTCAAAGTTCATCGGCCAGGCTCCTTGCGCCGCCCATGTGATGCTCCAGCCATCGGCCAAAAATCGTAATCGGGTAGCAGACCACGAAATAGGCGAGCAGAAGCGCGGTGTAGACGCCGACCGGATTGTATTCGATCTCGGCTAACTGCTTTGCCTGGAACGTCATATCCGACAGGGTCACGAGCGACACGAGGGCCGTGCCCTTGATCAGTTGAATGAGCTCGTTCACGAAGGTGGGAGCCATGAGCCGCAGTGCCTGTGGCAGCTCGACCAGTAGCATGCTGTGGCGTCGCCGCAGCCCGAGCGCGAACGCGGCCTCGAGCTGGCCCTTGTCTAGCGACTGCAGCCCGGCGCGGATGGCCTGGCTGCCATAGCCTCCGGTATTGAGTCCCAGAACCAGGGAACTCACCGCTGTCGCGGACAGCTCAATCCCGAAGACAGGCAGTGCATAGTAGAAGACGAAAAGCAGGATAATCACGGCGGAGCTCCGCCAGAATTCAATGATCGACGTGATCATGATGCGTGCCACGCCCGAGGTGAGATATTGCGCGACGCCGAAGACAAGGGCGAAGGGTATCGCAAACAGCAGCCCGTATGCAGTGACGGTCACCGTTACCTGCAAGCCGAGAAGAACGCCAAGGAAGAGTTGCCCAAAACTCACCGTATAAGGTCCTAGCCCTGGTCCGTGGCGACGGTTTCAGGCCGGCGCGACGTGCCAAATTGATTTAGATACTGCTAAGGTAAATAATCAGCCGCGTCCGCCGCAGACCTGATCACTGGTGAGTTCGGGTACTTTCTCATCGTCACTGAAGCCGTACTTTGCCATGATTTTCGCCAAAGTGCCGTCCGACTTCAACTCCCGAAGCTTTGTATTGTAGAGGTCGCGAAGATCGCTGTCTTCCTTGCGGAACGCAATCGCGGAATAGCTGAGACGTTCTGCGCCACCCTCTTGCGACGCACCCTGGAAGGGAATCACCCGCTCCAGCCCGCTGATGTTCGTGTCCGAAAGGATGCGGGCAACTGTTGGCGCTGAGAATGCAGCTACATCTATTCTGCCCGTCAAAAGCGCGGAGACATTCGACTGGATATCGGGAAAGAGTTGCATGCGGCCCTCGGGCACACCGGCAGCCGAGGCGTTCTTGGCCGTCGTGCTGCCGCGTCCGACGCCGAACCTCACACCAGGCTCGGACGCTATGTCGGAATAACTGTGCACTTTTTTGGGATTGCCTTTCACGACGAGTGCGGCATCGGCAAGCCTGAGGTCCGGATCACTGAAGGCCACGAGCTGACAACGCTCGGGCGAGATATAAAGCCCTGCGGCAATGGCGTCGAAACGGCTTGCCGTCAGCGCCGGGATCAGTGCACCGAACTCGGTGACAACCATGTCCACCTTGTTGACGCCAAGGCGGGCAAAGGCCGCCCGGACGAGATCCGGATGGAAGCCTACAGGCTCACCGCTGGCATCGCGATAGCCCCAGGGGGCGCCGTTCGAGATCCCGATCACGACCGTTCCCTCGCGCAGGATGCGTTCTCGCGTTGTTTCCGCGTGACCAGCAAGTGTTGCGGCAATGAGAGCAGATGTCGCGAAAAAGGCGATCTTGACGTTGGCGAGCTTGATGGTCATCTCGGGCTCCTGTGGTGGCAGGGAAAAGGTAGACCAAGTATAACAGGTATGTCAAACTTTTGTTAAGGAAACGTTCGGTTTTTGTGAAGGACGCCGCGCTATGGACATTCCCTCATCGATCCGGTAGGTATTCCTAGTATACCTTTATGGATGGATTCGATGGCTGGACAGAATGCGAGCGTGCTGCACCAGAACGTCAGGCAGGAAATCATGCGTCGGGTGAACGCCGGTGAATATGCCGCCGGCCAGGTCCTCCCGTCCGCCGCTGTCCTCGCGGAGGAATTTGGCGTCAGCTCCATAACCGTAAAGCGCGCACTTCGTGATCTACAGCCGGCGGGCGTGCTGCGTTCCGTCCCCGGGCTCGGCACGTTCGTGCGTGAGCAGCGGCGGTTCATTCGAGATCTGGACTACTCGCTGACCTCCCACGCCGATGCGCTGCGGCTCGGCTTGAACCCTTCGATCAGCCTGCAGTCGCTCACCAATGAGAAGATAGTGGACCCGGCCTTCGACGTGCTCGAAGCTCCAGCCGGCTTGATGTTGTGCGTGCGCAAGGTGATATCGGCGGACGGCATGCCGGTCATGTACGACACCACCTACCTGCCTCGTTCCATCGATGAGGCCATCATCGACGAATTCGCAGACAAGTTCGTCGGCGACGCGCTGCGTGAACACGGGACCGAATTCACCGCAACCAAGCTTCTCATAGACGCCGCGCCCGCCTCCGAGCATGCGCAACAGACATTCTCGATTCCAAACGGCTATCCGGTGCTGCGCCGTCTTTATCGTCTCAACACGACAGACAAGGCCTTTTCGGTGTTTGGCGTGACCGAGTCCCCGTTCGATCGCTTGGCATGCACGGTCGAGCTGGCGGCGAGATAGCCCTTTTCAGTCGTGGATTTGGATCGCGACTTCCCTTCATGTCCAGGAGAAGACCCATGTTGCCAGCCCCGCCCCCGCCGGATCTGCCGCCGCACGAACAAGCAAGACGTATAAGGGCCGTGCGGGACGAGATGAGCGCGAGAAATGTTGAGTTTCTCGTCCTGACGGACCAGAAGAATGTCGAGTACTTTTCCGGGTACCGGACGCTCTCATGGGGATACCACTCGCGTCCGATGTTTCTGGTCATCGACCATCACGATGTCACCGCTGTCGCCAACAGGATCGAGTCGCGCAATCTCGAATCGCGGCCGCGCGATTTCTCCATCTTCTACTATGATGGCTATCTGGCCGAGGGTGCGCAGGCGATCGTCGCGCGTCTCACTCTCTCGGACCCCGCCGCCAGGGCGATTGCAGCCATCGATTACTGTCAGGACATGTACGGCCGTGGGTCCCTCGAGATCGTCGACAGCATCCGGGATAGAGGCACCCGGGACATGTTGTGCTCGGCGACTGAAGTTCTGTGGCGGACCCGAACCATCAAGTCGCCGTTCGAGGCGGAACAGAAACGTATCTCGTTTGCCATCGTCAACGCTGCGTTTGATGAGGCGGTCGCCGGCGCGCGGCTTGGCATCACCGAGGTGGACCTGTGCCGGCAGATTCAATCCCGCATCGTGCAATACGGCGCCGACCGTGCGGATCCTATCGCGATGACCTTCTGCCGGGGCGAATTCAACTACGCCCGACCGCCCGAGATGCGACCGCTGGAGACAGGCCAGTACGCCTGGACGGATTTTCGCTCTACCTATGGCGGATATCCCGCCGATCGCAATCGTATCGCGCGCGGCGGCGAACCCGAGCCATGGGAGATCGAGGCCTATGGCAAGACGCGTGCCGTCACGATTGCGCTGGCGACGGGCGCGAAAGCAGGCATGACTTGTGGCGACCTGTTCAGCGACTTCGAGCGACTGTGGCGGGATGCCGGCTTGCCGCCGGCCTATGGACTTGTCTCGCGCATCGGCCATGGGGGAGGCCTGGATGTGACGGAGCCGCCCTCGATATCCAGAGACAATCCCGAGCCGATCCGACCGGGAATGATCCTTCACCTGGAGCCCAAGCTGGAAAAGGATGGCGCAGTCTTTCAGTTCGAGGAAGTCATCTATATCCGCGACGAGGGAAGCGAGTTTCTCAGCGATTTATCCCCCGAACAAATCCCCGTCATAAACTAGCGAAGAGCGCAAGAATCGGAACTTCTGAGGGGCGGATGACGCACTCTCTGAAACGCCATCCTGGCATGCATCCGCTTGGAGCTGCCGGGAACGCTTCCGGGACGAGGTGGTAGCAGAACGGACCCGATGATGAACTGTGTCATGTTGCCTGACGAGACCACGACCACACCGTCCAAGCCCCTCGTTGCAATATGTTCGCAGGACGCTGAAGTCTACCTCTTCCTACATCACATACTCGCCGTCGATGGTTTCACGAGCACTTTGGCGAGCACCGAAGAAGAGATGCTCGATCTCGCTGGCACGACCACCGTGCAGGCCTGGATTCTGGACTGCCACTCCGGCAACGGAATGGCGGCGAACTGTGTCCGCTTAAGGCAGGATCCGCGGACCGGGCATCTGCCAATTGTCGCCCTGATAGCTCCGGACGCCCAGGATCAGCATATCGCGCTGCTGAAAGCAGGCATCGATGAGTGCTTCGTGCGGCCGATGGTGCCGGCAAAGCTTCTCGCCTACCTTCGCTCCAGGCTAGGCGGTCCTGCTCGATCCGATGCGGGTCTTTCCCTGAGCTACGGGGTCATCGAGATGGAGCTCGATACACATCACGTCCGGTGCAGTGGCGAAGAGGTCGTCCTCGGCCCGATCGAGTTCAAGCTGCTGCGCCATATGCTGGAGAACCCCGAGCGGGTCCTTAGCCGCGATGAACTGATCAAGACGGCCTGGCCGCGCAATGTCTTTGTCGGGCCAAGGACAGTGGACGTCCATATCAGCAGGTTACGGCGGTGCTTCAGACAGTACTCGCGCGCTGAAATGATCCGTACGGTCAGGTTGGGGGGCTACGCCTTGGAGGATCTGTCGTCCGCCAGGGGTTAGACGGCAGGCCGGCCGCGGGTGTCAATCTTGCCATGGTTCGACAGCGCACGATCCGGCCGATCGGACCTCGCCGGCTGGCGCGGCCCGCAAGGCCAGGCCTAGCGCAGCCTGAGATGTCGGATTGGCTTCCCTGCGGCCATCGTCTGGACCGCCGCCAGGATCCCTTGCGCATCGACGCCGTAATGCCGGTATAGATCTGAGATGCTCCCGCTTTGTCCGAAGCGCTCGACCCCAAGGGCTCGGGTTCGATGGCCATGCACGGCGCCGAGCCAGGACAATGTCGCGGGATGGCCGTCGATCACCGTCACCAGCTGACAGGTCGCGGGTGCACTCGCCAGCAACCGTTCGATATGGCTAAGGGCGGTGTTGATGCCCTGCTCGCGCGCCCGTTGCGCCGCGCTCCACCCTGCGTGAAGCCGATCGGCCGACGTGACGGCAAGCAGGCCGACGTCGCGGCGATCCTCTGCCATGAGACCGACGGCTTCGATCGCCTCGGGCGCGAGCGCGCCCGTATAGGCAACGATCACTTCCGCGTTAGGCCCGCAAGGACGAAGCCAGTAGGCCCCATTGACGATGTCGGAGGCTAATGCCTCGTCAATCTCGCGTCCGGGCTGCTCGATCGTGCGCGTCGACAGCCTGAGATAGACGGCACCGCCAGCCGCATCGCTCAACCAGTTAGCAGGGTCGGGATCCCTGTGCCCGCCGCGCTGCATGTAATCGAACGCGAAGCGCATGATTGTCGCCAGTTCATCGACAAAGGCGGGCTCAAAGCTTGCAAGGCCATCTTGAGCCATGCCGATCAGCGGGGTGGCGATCGACTGATGCGCGCCGCCCTCGGGTGCAAGCGTTATTCCCGAAGGGGTCGCAGCCAGGATAAAGCGTGCATCCTGGTAGCAGGCGTAATTCAAGGCATCCAGACCGCGCTCGATAAAGGGGTCGTAGAGTGTACCTACCGGCAGCAACCTTTCCCCGAAGATCGAATGGGATAGGCCAAGTGCCGAGAGCATGATGAAGAGGTTCATCTCCGCGATGCCAAGCTCGATGTGTTGTCCCTTCGGAGAGAAGTCCCAGTTGAAAGTCGAGGGTATGCGCTGCGCCCTGAAATAGTCCGCGGCCTCCTTTCGGGCAAAGAGTCCGCGCCGGTTGACCCAGCCCCCGAGGTTGGTCGAAACGGTCACGTCAGGCGACGTGGTGGCGACGCGACGCGCGAAATCGCTGTCGAGCTTGCCGATGCCGTGCATGATGAGGCCAAAACCCTGTTGCGTCGACATCGAGCTCTGTGGGGTGAACTCGAGGCGTCCGGGCACTGGAACGGTCGGTGCGTGGTGGCGGCGCTCGCCCTTCGATATGAAGGGAACTGTGTTGAGGAACGCCTTGATCTCCCCTCCCCTTAACGCCACTCCCTCCAATGGGTCCCACTCGTATCCCACCCGCACCCCCATTTTTTCGCGCAGGGTGTCGACCTGGGCAGGTGTTATCAGCCCGGCATGATTGTCTTTGTGGCCTGCAAGCGGCAGCCCAGACCCCTTGATGGTGTATGCTATGAAGCAGACCGGCCTATCGTGCCGGCGGGCAGCCTCGAACGCCTCAAGAAGGCTCGGCAGGTCGTGGCCGCCCAGATTGGCCATTAGCTGTGTCAATTCCTCGTCGGACCGCTTGTCGATAAGCCGTGAGAAGGCCCCTTGATCGCCAAGGTCATCCAGCAGGCGCTTGCGCCAGGCGGCGCCTCCCTGGAATGTCAGCGCCGAATAGAGTTGGTTCGGGCACTGATCGATCCATTCGCGCAGCTTGTCACCAGCCGGCTCGGCGAAGGCTTGCCGCAGGAGCGTGCCGTATTTCAGGACGACCACTTCCCATCCGAAGTTGCGGAACATCGTCGCGAAGCGCTCCCACAACCCCTCCCGGACGACGGCATCGAGACTCTGGCGATTGTAGTCAACCACCCACCAGGTGTTGCGCAAGCCATGCTTCCAACCCTCCAGAAGAGCCTCGAAGATGTTGCCTTCGTCGAGCTCGGCATCGCCCATGAGCGCAACCATGCGACCCTCCGGGTGGTCCTTTGCCAGCTCCTTGGCCCGCAGGTAGTCCTGCACAAGCGAGGAAAAGAGCGTCTGCGCAACGCCAAGCCCGACGGATCCGGTGGAAAAATCCACGTCGTCGACGTCCTTGGTGCGAGAGGGATAGGACTGCGCGCCGCCGTAAGCCCGAAACGCTTCGATCTGTTCTCGTGTCTGATTGCCGAGGATGTACTGGATGGCGTGGAAGATCGGGCTGGCGTGAGGCTTGACCGCGACGCGATCTTCCGGTCGCAGGACCGCGAAGTAGAGCGCGGTCATGACGGTGGCCAGAGAGGCCGAGGACGCCTGGTGGCCACCAACCTTGAGGCCGTCCTCGCTTGAGCGCAGATGATTGGCGTTATGGATCATCCAGGTTGAAAGCCACAGCACCTTTTTTTCGATCTCCCGCAGGTGCAGTAGCCTGTTCATCGTGACCTCCGTTTCCAACTTTGCGATGGACAAAGGGTAGAGGTGTAGAGAGGGCGAATGCGACTATTTTTACGCAAGATTTGGTAGTAAAGTAGCTCATCGAGCTAATATCGCGGAGTCAAGTGAGGATCTATGCCAAAAGACAGCCTTGACGAAATTGATCGCAGATTGCTCGTCGCGCTCCAAGAGGATGCGCGGTTGACGTCGGACGAACTCGGTCGCCGGGCCGGGCTGTCCCCTTCCCCGTGTGCGCGCCGCGTCCGCAACCTTGAGGCTGCAGGCATCATCAAAGGGTATGTCGCGGTTGTCGATCAGGCCAAGGTCGGCTTGCCGATCAGCGTTTTCGTGTCGATCAAACTGGAACGTCAGCGCGAGGAGGAACTCGACCGGTTCGCCTTAGCGGTGGCGCGTTGGTCTGAGGTTGTCGACTGCTACCTTATGACCGGACAGCGAGACTATCTGCTTCGCGTCGTCGTGAAGGACCTTCCGGCCTACGAGACATTTCTCAAGCAGAAACTGACGAGGCTGGAGGGGGTCGCGTCGATAGAATCCAGTTTTGCTCTTGGTCAAGTGAAACAATCGACAGTCTTGCCAGTGGTGTAGATGCCCCAGGGAGCCGGCCTTACCACCTCCCCTGCCCATCTGTCTCAATGACAGCCGTATCGGGGCGATCTGCGTTAATATCCGTTAACGTTATCACTGCGTTAATACCTGAATCTCTTGGCTTCTGTGTGGGCGGGCGTGGCTTTGCCGCTCTGAGGATATGGCAGGCCGATGTCCGCCGTTGCGAGAAAACGCGAGCGTGCGCAACTGCGACCGCCTCTCCCCCACTGCCCGGATAGTCCGGAGCGTTGCGACAGACGCATGAAGACGGCACGATGCTGGCGCCGTCGGTCGCGGTACTGACAGGAGAAGGATGGCTGTGCCTCTCAGGACCGCGGCGACACCCGTGTCAGGTGGCGTTGTCGTAATTATATGGCCGTGCTGTCAGCGCACTTGTCGATGCTTCTTAACGAACGTCACTGGCCGGGTCTTCGAGATCCCTGAACCCCGGCTGGACATCGGCGAGAGCGGACTTGGCTTTGCGAACACTCGGTTTCGCCAAGCGCCGTGGCTATGCCGACTCCAGGACGCGAGCCCTTCCCGAAAGACCCTTTCGCTCCAAGGTGACCCGCAGCGAAGTTGCACGTGTACAACCGCGGCGCCAGAGCGGTTCACCGATCATTTGAATTGGGAGGATTTCCTGGAGATACAGATTTGTGATTCAAGAGGCTGACTGGGCGAACGCCGGCGTCGAATGGCTCGACCACTCTCAGCCGATATGCTGAGCGTGTTGTAGCGGCATCCGAGGCCGGCGACAGGTTCCGTCCGAGGCGGATCCGTTGAGAATTGGTGGGTCATTGGCGGTGCTGGTGAGCGATCGATTCTGTTGCGACGGGTGAGGCCGGTTGACACCGCAAGCCGGTGCTTCCCATCGGGGAAATCATCCTCGAGCGGAGTCATCAGATAGGCCAGCTGACGCGGCAGGGGCTGAGCAGGAACAGGGAGCGCGGAGGAATGAAGCGATTCGGCTGTTTATGCGGCGCAAAGGATCTGACTCCCAAAAACGCTACTCTCGCACCATGGCGCTCTTGCGTGATTACCGCGCAAAGGACAAGCCCTCCGCGACTTCGCCCCGCATAGCTGCCGGCGCGCATTGAACTTTCTCGGCTTGCTCTGCGACCGGCGCGCCGCGCGCCTTCGACGGGCCGATCAATGGCGAACTGTTTCCGCGCTATGTCGAGCAGCAGCCGGGTGCAGCCTTTTGGACCGGCGACGTTGTCATCATGGACAGTCTCGGCTTGCACAAATCGGCCGTACTTCGCCAGATTCTCCGGGCGGCCGGCGACAGGCTTTAGTTCCTGCCGCCGTATCCACCCGACTAAACCCCATCGAGCAGGCCTCGCCGTCGAGATCAAGCACTGGATGCGCCTCGCTCATACGCACACAACCGCGGCTGCCATTCGGAGGCCCTTCCAATCAGGCGGCCTGTCGCCCACCGCCGAAAGGCGCGACCGCCGCTCTGAACGCGGGATCCCACTGCGGGTCGGCCGCGAGGAAAGCCGGATAGGTGCTAGGCGATCTACCGCCGCGGACTACAGATAGGCGCGTGTTCGGGCAGGGGAGGGATCCGGCGCGCCGCTCGACATGCAGCCGGCCCGAGCTGGATAAGAGTTGTACACGTGCAACCTTGTGCGATGCCAGGCACTCCAATGGCATCGCTGCCGGGTGCGGCTACACGGGGTAGCGGGCATCGAGCAGGTCGCGGAGGCGGGTGAGAGCCTTGCTGAATTCGTGCGAGGGTAAGCAGAGCCGAGTTGTATGTCGCGTCCGGTCCTTGATTGCAAAAGAGAGAAGACTCACGGCAGCTTGGCTCGTTAACCTTTTGGTAACCAAAAAGCATTTGTCCGGCCCTCAGAATCAGTCCATCTTGATCAGCGCATTTAACCCACCGTTCGGCTAAAATGCGCAGATCGGAGAGGGCGGATGTTGGAAAAAGTCAGCCAGAGCAGTCGAACGGGTGAGAGTCTGCGCGAGTTGATCGCCGCGGACGCTTCCGAACTGTCGCGGCAACTGCAGGCGCATCAGGCAAGGATATTCCCACCGACCGCGCAGAAGGGCATGCGCCTGTTCACGCCGGGCGAGGCCGCCGACTTCATCGGGATTCACGAAGGATACCTGCGCCAGATCGTTTCGGAAGGACACGGTCCCCAACCCCAGGCGAATGGGCGGCGGCTTTATTCCGTCGAGGACATCGACCGGCTTCGGCACGTTCTGGACGAACAGAACTCCAAGGCGCCCGGCAAATACATCCGCCATCGCAAGGCGGCAGAGAAGCTTCAGATCCTCTCGGTCATGAATTTCAAGGGAGGTAGCGCCAAGACGACGACGGCTGCCCACCTTGCCCAGTATCTGTCCTTGCGCGGCTACAGGGTGCTGGCCATCGATCTCGATCCGCAAGCGAGTCTATCAGCGATGTTCGGTCACCAACCTGAACTGGATGTCGGTGCCAACGAAACCGTTTACGGTGCGATCCGCTACGATGAGGAATGCCGCAGCATCCTGGAGGTCGTGCGCTCGACCTATACGCCCAACCTCCACCTTATTCCCGGCAATCTCGAGCTGATGGAATTCGAGCACGAGACGCCGAAGGTGCTGGCGAGCCGGCTACCCGGCACGATGTTCTTTGCCCGGCTTGGCGAATGCCTTGCTGAGATTGAGAGCGCCTACGACGTCGTGGTCATCGACTGCCCACCGCAATTGGGCTTCCTGACGCTCTCTGCCCTGTGTGCCGCCACCGCAGTGCTAATCACCGTGCATCCACAGATGCTTGACGTCATGTCGATGTCCCAGTTCCTGCTCATGACCTCGGACCTGCTTACGGTGGTGGAGAACGCCGGCGGCAACACTGACTATGACTGGATGCGCTATCTCGTCACCCGGTTCGAGCCGAATGATGGTCCGCAAAGCCAAATGTCGGGGTTCATGCGTTCGCTCTTTGGCAATCGGGTTCTAGAAAACTCCATGCTCAAGTCGACGGCGATCTCCGACGCCGGGCTGACCAAGCAGACGCTTTACGAAGTTGACCGCGGACAATTCACACGCGGGACTTATGACCGCGCCCTGGAGAGCCTGACCCTTGTCAACGGAGAGATTGAGGAGCTGCTCCGCAAAACCTGGGGACGGAAATAGCCATGGCTCGCAAGAATCTCTTCGAAGTGTCGGAGGCCGCCAATGAGCATTCCGCGCCGGAGGCCCCTAGAACGGCGTTGGTGAGGCCGCTGATGGGTATGGAAAGGCCCCTCAAGCCCGGTCGGCCGGTTGGTGCCATTTCGCAATCCCTCGAAAACATCAACTCGCGCGCACAAAGAGCCGAGGAAATCGAGCGCAAACTGGCGGAAGGGCAGGCGATCGTCGAACTCGATCCAGACCTTATCGACCAGTCGATCGTGATCGACCGCCTTGGAGTGAGTGATGAAGTGCAAGCGGGTCTGGTCGCGCAGATCAGGGAACACGGGCAACAGGTGCCTATCCTGGTCCGTCCGCACCCTGTCGATGGCGGCCGCTATCAGGTTGCCTACGGCCATCGAAGACTGCGTGCCGTCACACAGCTTGGCCGTACAGTCCGAGCCGTCGTCAGGAATCTGACGGACGAGCAACTCGTTGTCAGCCAAGGTCAGGAGAACAACAGCCGTAGCGACCTTTCCTATATCGAGCGCTGCTATTTCGCGACCAAGCTGGAAGCCAAGGGTTTCTCGCGCGACATCATCATGGCCTCACTCGGCGTCGACAAGGCTGCGCTCTCAAAGATGATTGCGCTGGTTGCTCGCCTGCCGCCAGAGATCATTGAAGCGATAGGCACGGCTGAATCGTTTGGGCGCCAGAGATGGTCGGAACTCGCCGATCTGCTTGAGGAGCGGGGCAAACTTGCACGCGCTATGAAGGCTATCGAGGCGCCGGATTTTGCCGCCCGTACCAGCGACGGACGGTTCCAGGCGATTTACGAGCTTATCAAAACCAAAGCCAAGAAAACCGACGCCGTCGCGTGGATCGCCGCGAATGGATCCCGCTTGGTCAGGATCAGCGACAGCGAAACGAAGACGACCTTCGCTTTTGACAAGCGCGTTGAGCCGGAATTCGCGGCCTTCGTACGAGAGCGCCTGCAAGCGCTCTATGACGAGTTCCAGAAAAGATAGAGGACCAAGGAGCATTTAACCGCAAAAGAAAAAGGCCCCCGAACGTCTCCGCGCGGAAGCCCTTCTCAATGCCGTGACAAGCTGAGAATCGCAAATCTGCGAATCACTGTCAAGAGTCCAGGAGCCAGTTTTGGCGCGCCGTGTTCTTTTGCCTAGCGATAGGTAGAAAGAAAATGAGGACGCATATTGCAACGACGCCCTTCGGGCGGCGGCCGATGACGCTTGGGCAGATCTCAACCCAAGCGTCGGCCAAACACGTCGGACAAGATGCCAAAGTATCGAAATGGCAGGTGTTCCGGGACATCAGGGAAGCCAAGGAAGCGCTTGGCGCGACGGATCGCGCGCTGGCGATCCTCAACGCTTTGCTGACTTTCCATCGCGAGGAGGAACTGACTGGTGACGGGACGCTGATCGTCTTTCCGTCGAATGAGCAGTTGGTGCGACGCGCCAACGGCATGCCGCCGTCCACCCTGAGGCGACATATCGCGGTCCTGGTTGAGACAGGCCTGGTGATCCGTCGCGACAGTCCCAACGGAAAGAGATTTGCCCGAAAAGGGCAGGGCGGCGAGATCGAGCAGGCCTACGGCTTCGATCTCTCGCCAATCCTGGCGCGCGCTGAAGAGTTCCGGCAGCTCGCCGACGCCGTTCAGGTCGAACGCAAGGCATTTCGCCTGGTCAAGGAGCGGCTGACGATTTGCAGGCGCGATGTCGTCAAGATGATCGCCGCCGGCGTCAACGAGAGCGTGCCGGCAAATTGGGGCGGGTTTCAGGGCCGCTACGATGCGATCGTCGGCCGGCTGCCTCGAACGGCGCCACGTCAGGTGTTGGAGGGGATCGCCGGCGAACTCGAAGACCTCTGGGTCGACGTGCATCAAACGTTGGAATCGTTTGTTGAATCGCAGAATCCGGACGCCAATGAGTCTCATTTTGAGCGCCACATACAAAATTCAAACACAGACTCTAATCCTACCGGTGAAACCAGACAGGGCTTTCGAGAAAAACATGAAGCGGGCGGCACCGCCGAGCGCTTCGCCAATGTGCGCGACCTGCCGAAACGAGAGTTGCCATTGGGCATGGTGCTGAGCGCATGCCCGGAAATCGTGCCATATGCCGGGGGTGGCCAAATCCGCACCTGGCGCGACCTTGCCGCAGCCGCCGACCGGGCGCGGCCAAGCATGGGGGTGAGCCCGACGGCCTGGCAGGAGGCGTCGGAAGCGATGGGCAGCCAGACGGCAGCGATCGTGCTGGCGGCAATCCTGCAGCGGGCCGATCATATTCGAAGCAGCGGCGGCTATCTGCGGGATCTGACGGAGCGGGCGCGAGCGCAGAAGTTCTCCGTCTGGCCGATGATCACCGCGTTGCTCAACGGCCGTATGGACGCGCTGGAAAAGGCGGCCAAGAATCCCCCTGCGGCAGAACCGCAACCAGGCAAGGGGGGCGAGGCGAGCGACGCGCTGCCGATCAGCAATGCGTTGCGCGACAGCATGAAGAAAAAGGGATGGTAACGATGAGCCGCGGCTCTATCGCCGCATCAGGATGCTCACACAATCAGCCGCGCCGCGCGCCCCAGCTGCCGTTCGGCGTCGTTGTAGTAGCGGGAGGCCTGCTGCACGGATTTGTGCTGCGATTGCTGCATGGCGTCGAAGGCATCATGGGGCCGGTTGGGCAGGCGAATGTGGGTTTTACTTCCCGATTTGAATCGCTAAGGAGAAAATCCTGTGCCCCCAATCGCGCTATTCGGCGGCCGAAAACGGGGGAGGGGAGGGCTTTTCTACAACCCGGACGCCTTGGTGAGATTGACGCGGAAGCGATCGCGTCTGCGCTGATAGTTGCGGGTCATTTCGGCCGAGGCATGGCCAAGCTGCTTTTGCACATAGCGTTCGTCGACCTCGGCCGAGGAGGCGAGGCCGGCGCGGAGCGAGTGGCCGGCAAACATCATGCCCCGTTCGCCCTCGGGCAGATCGCCACGCACGCCGGCGGCCAGCGCGGTGCGCTTGACCAGGCGGGCCACCTCCTGGTCGTTGAGCCGGTCGGCTCCGACTTTTTTGCCTTGCCCTGTCACCCGACGAAAAAGCGGACCGTGGGCGATGCGCGCGAGCTTGAGCCAGGTCTCCAGCGCCACCACCGGGCAGCTCGCATCGGACGAGCCGCGCCCAACTTCGACCTCGCGCCAGCCGGTCTTGCCGCGCAGCCGCACCAGCATGCCCTTGTCGAGGATTTCGATCCAGCCGGAAGAATCCTCGGTCTGGTCGCGGCCGCAGTCGAGGCCGACGACCTCCGAGCGACGCAGGCCGCCGGCGAACCCGAGCAGCAACATTGCCCGGTCCCGCAGGCCGCGCAGGGTGCCACGGTCGAGCGTTTCCAGCATGGCGATCAAATCCTCGGGCAACACCGCCTCCTTCTGGCGGGGCGGGGCGGCGTGGGTGTTGCGGATGCCGGCCATGACGGTGGCGATGTGGCGGTCCTTCCTGTCGAGCGGCTGGCCGCGTTGCGCATAGTTCCAGGTCAGCGAGGAGAGGCGGCGCTCGATCGTCGATACGGATTTTTTGTCTCTAGAGGCCGTGCCTAAGGCACTGCCGGAGGCGAGCGCGGTGATGTAAAGCCCCACGGTTTGTGGATCGGGCGGCAAGAGCGAAAAACCCTGGCGTCGGCACCAGCTGGCAAACTGCTTCCAGTCGGACGTGTAGGCGCGGCGCGTATTGGCCGAGCTCGCCGCCTCGACGTAATCGCGCGCGCGATCGGCCAGTGCGTCGAGATGCGCCGGCAAGCGAGGATTGGCGACGGCCGGAACAGGGGAGGGGGCTTCCGCCGCCGGCTCTTGCGGCGCGCAGCCCATCTCCAGGACGACGTCGATGATGTCGGGCATGTCGTCGGCGAACGTGGCGTCTGGCTCGGCCGAGCCTGCAGCCACGTTCTGGTTGACACGTTCCCGATCGACAGGCGGCGCCGTTTCCTGTGGTCGAGCGGAGCCGCGCCGAGTACGATTTTCGCGGGTTTGAGCGACGTGGGAGGCCATTTCTCATATAAAGACGAAAACGACTGATAATGCAACATTATCATTCATTTGTTGCTGCCGACAAGCTGTGCGTTTTGATGCGAAATTGATGGCATAAAGCGCACGGCCGCTTTACCCTCCAAACCATGATTCGCCTCGATCCCGCGACCGCCAGTTCCGCCGCGCCCCCCACCGTCCCGGCTTGGGCGCTCGCAAGCGCTGGCACGCAGAGCGACGGTGACGCCGCTTTCCAGGCCGGCGCCGCCTTGGCCGCGCTCGACACACTTGCCCGGGCAGAGCATTCCTGGGCTGGTGCCTGGCGCCAGCGGCTGGCGCTTCGCAGTGCCGCCGCCAGCATGCGGCTCGCCGGCAGACCAGAGGACGAGGCCGCCCTGCGCGATGCCTGGCATCTGCGCCCGGCCGGCGCTGATCCCGGCCCCGCCGGCACCATTTTCGGGGCCTGGCGGCAGCTGGCCGCGCAGCCATCCGCCGCCAGCGCCGACCGGCTCGAAAAGATCGTCGGCCAGCTTGGCCTTCATTGGGACGAGGCCGCGGTCGCCGACCTATGCGCGGAGATCGGAAGACTCACGATATCCCAGCGGCATGCACCATTCGCCGCTGCGGCGATCGCCGCCCGCGTCGTCGCCACGCGGCCCGACTCCGAGCTTTTGGCCTGGTGGCTTGCCGACGTCGTGCTGGCGCAGGGCCTGCGCTGGCCGCGGCCGCTTCCGCTGCTCATGAACCAGGTTTTTTCGCCAGCCTTCCGCGCTGAAGTTGGCGGCAAAAGAATCCGGCCGAGCGAAAAGAATTTTGAGCGGGCGGTCTGCGTTGCGCTGGTCCAAGCGGCGGCGGAGGCCTGCCGGCTGGCCGCTGAGTTGTCGCGCCGCGCCGAAAAACTACTGGCGGTGGCGCCGAAACTGCGCGCCAAGGGCGCCGGAGACGTGATTTTTTTGCTGCTGAATGAAGATGCCGTTTCCGGCTCGCTTGTGACAAAGAACCTGTCGCGTTTTGCGGCGCGGCGCCTGTTCGAGCGGCTGCAACAGCTCGAGGCCGTGCGCGAGCTGTCGGGGCGCGCCAGCTTTCGGCTGTTTGGCCTCTAGCCATGAGCGAAGCGTCCGCCCGCCGCAAGCCGAACGAACAACCGGTGCTGCTCGACACGGAACTGGAGCACCTGCCGGCGGAGCTGCGCTGGCGCGAATGGATGGGCCGCGTCGAAGCGGTGATCTTTGCCGCCAGCGAACCGGTGACACGCGAGGTGCTGGCGCGGGTGGTGGGGAAGAACTGCAATCTCGAGCTGATCATCGACGACATCCGCGCCGAGCTCGGCGGCCGCCCCTATGAGCTGGTCGCGGTCGCCGGCGGCTGGCAGCACCGGACCAAGAAAATTTTTGGCGACGCCATCCGCTCCGCCTTCGGCACGGCGGCGGGCGAGGGGGCAAAAGAACTGTCGCAGTCGGAGGCGCTCGTGCTGATGTGTATCGCCTATTTCCAGCCGATCACCCGGGGTGAGCTCTCTTCCTTCTTCGGCAAGGAGGTGTCCCGCGATCTGATCGGCGTGCTGCGCGGCCAGGAGCTGATCGCCTCGGGTCCACGCTCGCCGCAGCCCGGCGCGCCCTACACCTATGTGACGACCAAGAATTTCCTGTCGCAGTTCGGGCTCGACACGCTGCGCCAGCTGCCGGATTTCGAGGCGCTGGAAGACGCAGGACTGCTGTCGAAGGAGAAGCTGCTGGCCGGCGACATCATGCCCGCGTTTTCCGATCGGGATGAGGATCGGGTTGGGTAAAGATGGGCGCGAAGCGCCTTCGCGGTGGGTGGCTCGACGATTCCACCGGAGATCGCCTCGAGCATCCAGCGCGACGGAGGGCTAAAAGCTTGCGGTCCACGACACGCTGCCGTGCGCGTTGTCGCGGAGAGCAGCATTGCTTCCTATGCTTTCCCGCGCGCATCCTGCTAAATTCGACTCATGATCGAAATCTTTCCCGCGTCAGGCAAAGACGGCTACGCCCCATTGCTCTCCGAGTTGAAGCAGCGCATCCGCACAGCTCGCCTCAGGGCCGCTCTCTCCGTCAACGAAGAGCTGATCCTCCTCTATTGGAGCATCGGCCGCGACATCTTGAACAGACAAAGCGATCCTGGCTGGGGTGTGCTCGCATCATTGATCGGCTGGCTGCTGACCTGCGCCGCGACTTCCCGGAGATGACGGGTCTCTCCTCTCGGAACCTGAAATACATGAGGGCGTTCGCCGAGGCCTTTCCCGAGCGTGAAATTGTGCAACAGGTTGTTGCACGATTGCCTTGGGGAATGCCATCAAACTCGTCGAGCGCACAAAGAGCAGCGAGCAACGGCTTGGTATGCCTGACAAAAGCTTCCGCCAACGCCCTCCGTGCAAGCAGTTGACATCGATGCTGATCTCGCAGCTTCTTCGCCAATGAAGCGTGGAATGACTGTCGTTGTCGCAGGGCTGGAGACCAAGAGCGAGAAGATCCGCGCACTGTTGCACGAAGGTTACATGCGGACGGAGGTCGCGGACTTCCTCAACATCCGGTACCAACACGTCCGCAAGGTGGCCGTCGACGCTGGTATCGAAGGAGGCCTCCAGCGCGACCTCATCGTTGTTCCCAAGTCAAAGCCGATTCCGAAGGTTCGCGCCGATGTCGCGATCGACGTGCTCACGGACGCCGGATTCGAGCGTCTGGGTACGTGGGTGGCCGACGGCGCAGGCGGCATCGGGCTCGACACCTCCGCACCGCGCGACGCCGGCGTCTACGTGTTCGTGGTCGACGGTCTCATCAAGTACATCGGCGTGAGTCGGGCTGGCATCCGCAGCCGCATGTCAAACTACCGGCTCGGCCAGGCCGGACAAAAAACCAGCGCCCGCGTGAACCAGATCATCAACGAACACGTAACAGCAGGCACAGTCGTCGAGATCTACATCGCGATGCCCCCTGCGCTCGAGTGGAACGGCTTGCCGGTGATCACGGCCGCTGGGCTAGAAGCTGCGCTAATCAAGATGATTCAGCCACCCTGGAACAAGATGGGTGTGGAGAGTTAAATGGCTAGGCGGTGGCGACGCGTCGCTATGGATGCGGACATTATGGATTTCGGCGGCGCGGCCATCATCAGGATCTCACGCGGGACGAAGGGCGATCCCATGGCGAGCGTCGAACGCATGGAATGGTTCGAACCTGACGGCCATGAACACACAGGTTACGCGGATGCGGTGACGGACCGGCGACGACCTGCAGCGGAGGTGCTCGCCGAATATCGAAAAACGACCGCTGTGGTTGCGGTCGAGAGCGAGGACTTGTGGGACGCGGCCTGGGGAGAATTGCGCAGCGAGCATCGCTAGAGGACGTTCAAGCTTCGGCGAATGAAGGAATCAGCATGCCTTGGTTTGCGAGATCGGGCTCAGTTCTCTTGGCGTGAGGCTTTCTTGGCGTACCAGATGCGAGGTTCGGCTGCGTCGGTCCTGAGGCCGACGAACACCGCCGTGACACCTGTTGTTTCATCATACTCCTGCGTCGATCCGTATTTTGAAATCTTGATTGAGTAAACGAGCCGCTTGCCGAGCAGGGAAAGCGTGCGGTCGAGCCACGCGGGCGCGGCCCACAGAATCTCACCGTCATTGTGATGGTCGACCTGCCGTTGCCCTGGAGCCGGCTCCCAATTGCCCCACACCTGACTTCTGAGCGCGAGGTACCCATCCCTATCGTACCATTCTCGGGCATCGGAATTGAGCTTTAACCCAAGCTGTTCGGAGAGTTCGATGCCAAGCCGTGGCCTTCCGGCAGGGCCTTGCGCGGCGATTTCGTCTCCGACGTCGATGCCAAGGCCATAGGCGTCCGGTGCCCAGACAAATGGCAAAAAGGGATTTGTATGGCTACGCCGGCGCTCGTACCGGCCCTGGTCCCAGAACATTGGCAGCCAGAGTTCATGGTCGCTCAGTTTGGAAAACGCCGCGCATCTGCCGATGGATCCGCGGCGCGGCGATAGTCCAGATACGATGCGCACGTACACGCCGTCTAGTGAGACCCAGCGCCCATAGATGGGAACGAGACCTTCAACGCTTTCGCTAACGAGCCCCAGAGCCTGCTGCAGGGTGCCCTGGTCTTTAAGCGTTTCCTGCTGGCCAATCCTGCGGTCGAGCAGCTTCGTTTTCGCAGCGGTTGGCACTGTATCCTTTCGATCCGAAAGCCAGGATCCGTCCGCAAAGGTGATGTCGTAGCGATGTAGCCAGTCTGCCCAAGGTGAGCCATCATCTGCGTCATCGCAACTATGCTTCACAATCGGCAAAGTCGCGACAAGGGTGGTAGCCGCACTGAATAAGGCATGTCTTTGGATATGCTCCCGGTAGAACTCATACCGCTCGTCATCGTCCCGGCCATATCGATCGCGACCTGGGAAATAGTTCAGGCTCGTCGCCTTCGGCCATCGCTTCATTATCTCTGCCGCGATAGCGTCGGTGACCGCCTCCTTTGCCAACCCGAAAAGCCTGGCCAGACGGGAAACCTCCGACTTGGCAAAGTCATAGTCGAATGAAAATCCCGACTTAGACTTCACGGCGGCGGGCCAATCATCCCTCTCGATGTAGCCGTGTGAGGGTTCGTCTACCGCCTTCCGCAGCGCATCGAGTTCCAGATTCTGTGCCCCTTTGTCACGAAGGTGCTCCAGACATCTGGCGATATGGAGTTTATGCACCACATGGATGTCGGGCCGCTTGGCAAGCGCCGCTAACTTGGGTCGAAGGTGGCGGAGCTTCGCTGCATGGAAGAGAGTCGCTCGCGCCAAACCCATCAGGAACCATTGCTGGGAATTCTGAAAGGAAAGTCTGGTTTCCGGGGAAACCAGTGCGGCAACCTCGGTTTGATCAAAGCTGTCGAGAAGAACGTTGAACTCCTCGAATAGGCCCAGATCGGCCAACGTTCCCAGGCGTCTCGCCACTGCCCACCTGATATAGGCGTCGTCATCCCCCAGCAGATGCCAGATGATCCCGCCAATGAATTTTGCCTGGTTGTTTCCTGACTCTAGCTCCTCTCGCCGAGCTCCCTCGCCGATCTCATCCGCCATCCGCGCTGACGATCCGGACAAGAGGGTCTCCAGTGCGTCCAGACTTGCCTTGGCGGAGGCCTCCCGGCATAGGCTGGTTGCCAGTTGAAGCCATTCGTCGCCGTCAAGTTCGAGCTGCTCCCGGGCTACGGTGCGCAGGACCTGGCCCAAGACGAACCCAGAGTCCTTGCAGAAGTCCGAAAGGGTGCTGATGTGGCGAGTGACATTCGAGAATCTGAGATCGAAAAGCTCCGATCCTTTGTACTCAAATAGCTTCTCGACGACGTGCTTTGCACTTGTGCGCAGATGAGCAACGGCTTCGTCCCATAAGGCGACGGACGCCACGATCAAATCGGTCGTGCGGTCGAACTCGAGTTCAGAGCACTCGCAAAGGGCGAGCACAAAGCTCAAACGGTCGTCAAACGGGCACTGCTCAACAAGGCCATCTAGAAAGCGCTTCCTCGCATAGTAGGGCAGCGACTTGTCGTCCGCGACTTTTCTTAAGGCTTCATCGATCGCGAGCGCGGAAGTCGGATCGCAGGCATCGACAAGCTGGGCGATCCAGCTATCGACTTCAGCGTCCGGGCTCTTGCCCTTCGCAACTGCCAAGACCGATCTCTCGCCAGAGCTGTTCCGGTTATTGAATTCGTCCTGCTTGCGTGCGTCGTCGGCCTTGAGAAGCAACAGCGCCGCCCGATCTACTTCATCGAGGCTGTCGGGGAACCGGTCCCCAGCCTTTAGAATACTCTCCCAGAGTGATGGCCAGGCACCAAAGGGCCGTTCTGCCTTGAGTTTGTTGAGAATGGTCACCAGAATTGGTCGCCGATCGCCTGGCTCGGCGACACCGAGGAGGTCACCAAGACCGTCGCCAATCTGCCAATCTTGCCACCCATGATCTTTGCAGATCGAGACAAGGACTGCGCCCCGGCGTGCGTCGAGAGCGCCATTCTTGGCAAGGAAGCAGGCCAGTTGCGGCAGGCCGTACGAGAAGTCGGCAACGTCCTGATCGTCCCATCGCAAAAGTTTGTGGGCCGCCGCAGGCCCAATCGACTTCGCTGCCGCGCGCGCAAATAGTGGCCACGCAAATTTACCAGAGTCTTGGTGCACCACGGTCTGGCACAGGTTCATCATGCGCTGCGCCAGGTCCGGTCGAACGAACCCTCCCCGTTGAACGGAGGCGTAGTGCAGCAGCGAGTAGATTCTGTCGTGATCTTCGCCACCCATCTGGTCGAGCTGCGCGAGACCCTGTCGGTAGTAATGCCGCGCTTCCCCCACGCTCATTGGAACCAGCGATAAGGCGAGCTCGGCGTAGGATTCCCCTCGCTGCTCCACACTGTCATCTTTGCCAATGTGCTCGGCTATGTGGCGCGCGAACCGGCCGGCTATATCGTGTAGATTGGGACGCTCAGCGAGGAGGCTCAGCACTCCCGTCTTTTGACCAATGGAAAAGCGGTCATTGGAAATCAGCTCGATCAGTGTCTGGGCATCGTCAGCCAGCACGTCGTCGGCATGCCTAAGCAAGAGTCGGGCGCATCCAATCCCAATAGTACGGGACAAGAAGTCCGTCGATCGCTCGGCCATGCGATGCACATCGGTGCGGAGCCGTTCCTTCCAGATCGCGATGAAGCTACTGACCCTTTTGGTCGAGACACCCGTCCCCGCTAGTACCGCATCCTCGATCGGCCCTATCAGCGCGAGCACGAGCCCGACGCCGCCGCCGATCCCGTCACGCTCCCGCTCAGTGAAACGCAACTTCGGACGCTGTTTGGCCGGACCGCGCCGGGCGTCTGGGGGCTGCGCCGCACGAAACTGACCAAGGAAGGCAACCAGATCCTTTTGGCTGTCAATGGCCTTGGCCTGGCGCGTTACCTTTACCTCGGAGGGCAGGAGGTGGTGGTAACGAACGCGCTTGCCGCCTGACCACGCCCGCACACAGGCTCGCAGGATAGGCCCCCATGCTTTCGAGGGTCCGTAGCGTTCCCTGTAGTCGTAACTTGTCGGGCGCGCCACGATCGACGAACCGAGGATACGTCCCGCGGCTGCGCGAGAACCAAATATTAGTGCGGTCAAGGCGGCCTGGACTGCGTCGTTCTCCACCGCTCGCTCGGGTTCGCCCTCCGCCTCGCTGATTTTCACCTCCAGTTGTTTGGGGGTGGGCGCAGCAGCTCGCGTGAGCGACTTCGCCTGTGCTGCGCTCAGCCGATTCTGTCTAGCCAATAGCGAGACTCTGAGCGCAAACGAGTTGCACTTCTTGCTCGATGCGAACCCTATGAAGTTGTCCAATATAACATCGCCGCCGCGGCGCTCGTAAAGGTTCAGCAACTGTACCATCTCGCGGGATACCGACAGGGAGAAGCTGCTGTTCCACCGTGACAGGTTGCGGTCGACGAGACCGTATTCTCCAGCGAGCACGCATTGAAAAAAGACCGCAGCGAGATCAGCGGCGGAAGGGGCCTGACGATCCCTGTCCCCCTCTTCTTGGGCCTGTTCCCAGTGCCATCTAATCCATCGGATCGTGCTCTCACGTTGAATGAGCGCCTCTGCCTCTTCGCCGGCGAAACCGTGCGCGACCGTCAGCCGTGCATTTCTGGCACCACGCCAGCCCGATCGGTCATTGAACAGCCGGCGATAGGCGTCAGGGTCGCCCAACATCGTCGCGAGCGCCGGCGAACGGCGAATGAACTGGTCACCCCGGACATTGGCCGCGGCAACTTGCGACAACCGCATAGTCAGTCCCAATACGCGATCGATGTCGTTCGCGTTCACCGCAAGTCGAAAGGCAGCATTGAGTCGTGCGAGCGTCAGCCGCCGACGGCCAAAATCGGATTGTATTGCGGTCGGGAATTGGTTGGAATCCGCTAGCGCAAAGGCCCGATCGCCATCGTCAATGACGAGGAGGAAGTGCGGAAGCGCCTCCGCGGCGTAGGCTGATGTGCTCTGCGCTCCTAGCAGCCGCTCGGCGATTGCCTGTTGTGCGGCCGTTTCACGAGAGTATTGCTCTCGCACATAGGATTCGGTCGGCTCGTCGCGAAATATGGCACCGTGCGAGACGAGTTCCAGCATCGGCACCAAATCGCCTGCCGCCGTACTCACCTGAGACTTCGACCACCCAAGCGCGGTCGCGAGCTCTTCCAATGGGATAGGTGGGGGCAGAAGCGAGAGTGCGGCGAAGAACTCGACCACCTCGGCGTCCCGCCAACCAGTGATCCTCAGGTCGGCAAAGATCTTGTCGCACCGCTGTGCGATAATTTCTCGTACGGTAATTGGAGTTTTCGGCGCATTGCCGCGCACATTGCTCTCCCAGGTTTGCACAAGGTAGTCGAGGACCCGTGCGTTGCGGCCCGATCGTGCCACGGCCGCTATGAATTCAACATTGGAGACGGTCTCAAGTCGGTCCTTGAGAAACTGGCGCGCCTCAGCCTCGGAGAACGGCCCCAACTCAAACGGCTCGACCTTTGTCCGACCTACGACATCGGGCATACGGTGCGTCCGTGCCGTGAGAAGCAATTTCACGCCGTCAAGTGGCTCGTTGTCGAGCGACGACAGCAGTAGTTTCGGAAAAGCGTCCTGCTTTCGGTTGCCTGCCTCGAGCTCCGCGTTGTCGGCGGCGTCGACAATAAGCAGTATCCCGCTCTTCTTCGATTGCTCCCTCACTGCTTTCGCTGCCTGAGCAAAGCGCTTGCGCGCGGCCTTGATGAGGCCGATCCGGTCTCTGTCGCCGGGCAACAACGGATCACACAGCCCCCGCGAAGCCAGTTCATTAGCAATCTGCACCAGGCCGACACTGGGCAGATGCCGCGACTGATCTTCGGACCGGTAGGCGCCGCCGCCGAAGCAGTCGAATACGACGACTTCGAATTGACCCGTCAGCTTTGCCGCCAGGCCTTGGATGAACACGGTCTTTCCAACACCACCCTCGGCGTGGACAAAGATCGGCAGCGTCGAATTTCGGACCAACTCCCCCACGACACCAAGCTCCGCCCGCTCCACCACGGCACCCACATCGATGAAGCGCGTATGGGCGGGGAACAGATCCTCCGGTTCGCAGTCCAGGGCATCGAGAACGTCCTCGCGTCGGACAAGGTTGTTGTTCTGCCCCGCCGGGCCGGCTTTTTTCAGGATAAGTTCTTGCAGGCCAAACAAACGCAATCTTGCAGGCCCATCGGCTCCGCCGGACCAATCGGTCAGGGTCCGGCGGAGCGCGTTGCTCTGTCCTGGCAGGCTCTTCTCGGCCGCGCGGAACTCGATCTTCGAGAACAGCCGTCGCGGATCGCCCACCTTGTGAGCCTTGCATAGCGACGTCAGGTACCGGATCGGCTCAGCATCGGTGCCATCTGCCGACATCCGACCGACCTTCAGAACCTCGATCGCTTCCCACAGGCCTTCGGAGAATTCAGCCGTAGTGACGAAGGAAAACGAAAGCTTCGCGTCGACCTCTTTGCCTGAGAATTCGCTCTCGTAGCCAACTAGGGTGTCGCAGAACTTTTCGATGGTCTTTTTTAGGTAAGACGCCGTTACAGGGGATCCCCTCTCCTTGTACTTGAACTGGACGGTCTCAAGTCTGTCGCACGAGGCGAAATCGTTTCCCTCGCCGTAATAGAGGACCAGGTCCGCCACATCTTCGGCCTCGGCACCCGGGTTCGCTGTTTCGGTTGACGAAATGCCTTCAACGGCAATTGCGAAGAGCCGGTCCTTAGGAAAAATTAGTTGCAGGGCACGCCTTGCCGCCCAACGTTCGTGGAACGTATGGCCGCCCCGCGAGGCGCGAACATTGCTGATACTGTCGTCTATGCTCGGCATTCTGCCCCAGCGGAAAATCGTGACGAAAGGTGTTGCAGTAGCGCGGACTCACCGGGACCGTAGGTCCTGCCCATATGCGCTGCAACCAAGGTGGTCGGCAAGCGCAGTTCCCCGCGATATCCGCTGCCTGGACCGCCACACTGGGGAGGCGTCGAAGAATGGCCCTCCGCACGGACGTCTTCCTTGATGTAGCCCCAAGAGCGGAGGAGACCACGACGCTTCTCGTCCGCTGTCAGTTGCAAGACCGGCCGTGTCGGAGGATGTTCTGTGCTCGAAGCGAAACAATGGACTAACAACGAGAAGCTCTTGAGCAAGCTGTGGCAACGAACGCTGATCGAGTGGAAGCGACCGGCCTCATATGTGTCGCCGCTCTCGACTTGGTTGCGTCCCAGATTAAACATGAAGGGCATCGGCCATCTGCAGAAGCTCGACGAAAAGGATCTGGCGTGGGATGATTCCGATTGGCTGAAGCTCACCCAGCGGGTGCTCGATGACGACGTCTATGACGTTATCGCAACCCTCTCAGACGCATTGTCGTTTGCGCGAGTGAGGGCTTTCCATGGCTGCCGCACTGCAGATCCCGGGTCGTACCATCAAAACGGCCTTCGACTTAACGATCCGAGTGTGCTCGCGGCAAATCTACGGGCCTTGGTCTTCGCCGAGGAAGGGCTGGCGTTTTATCGGGCGAATATCGGCCGGATGATTGCCCAGTTCGAAAATCGCGACCGCGACCGCGGCCAGATCCATCTCGCGCTCGACGACCGGGCGCAGACAAATGGTGCGGGGCACTACCTGCTCTATGGCAGCGAATGGATGCAATGCATCCTGGGCTTCGGCGCCCACAATGCGCTGCTGAAGTGGGGCTACCCGACCATTGTCCTGGTGGATCTCCCCCTCAACATGGTGACCTCCGGTACCCGGGACGAACTCGCCCGAGCGGTCCTGCAAGAATGGACTCGGATCAAGGTCAATCGCCCGGATTGGGTGCCTGAGCGCGATTTCACATTCACCCTCGCCAAGGCAATTCCTCCTGATCTCGTCGTCGGTCACGAACATCCCGCTTGGATCCGCGATCCCTACTACAGCGGGACCAGGAGGCAGAACGACAAGTTGGTCTGCCCATCCTGTAGCACCCGGGTCACTGCGGAATAGCCTTCTAGACGACCTTCCCCTCGGCCTCATCCATCCGGCAATGGGCAACTGTCCCATTGTCACCTAGAATGGTCAGAGCTCCTGTGCCGGCCCCACCTTCACTGTGAAAACGAAGCCGAAGTTGCCGAACAGGGCTGACTCAGCGCTCGGATCCACCGCGGTTCGAGGATCGGAGATGCAGTCCAGTGAGACCACTAAATGAGCGATGAATATCCCGGCGCGAACCGCACCGTTGTAGAGGATGAGGCGCGTCAACTAATCATGGCTCAGATCGAGGCACATAATGGTGGCCTTTTGAGAGTGCTGCGCAAATATGAGCCCGGCAACGCCACACGCGTCTGGCACGGCGCGATTCGTGCTCTCGAGGAATTCATCAACGTCCCGTTGTTTGCGATCGACGACAACGATGTCGTTCGATGGCTGCTGTCGGTGAGGCTCGACGAGTCGCTTCTTCGAAACCCCGCCCGGGTCTGGGCGCAAGTGAAGGCAGCCCTTTCTATCCATGTCGATGGCGGAACGGTGGACCGCATATGTCGACTGATGGTTCAGCTGGCCGCCATCCGGTCCGGCTTCCTCATGCACGGTCAACGCAGTTTTGGGCCCGGCATCACGCTCGATACAGTCGGGAATGCGGTCGAATACCTGCAGTCCCGACGTCGCCATTTCGTGGCCCTGCTTTACCTTATGCCCAGCGCCTGCCAGGGAACAGAAAAGCTGGTGGCCCTCGACACGCTCAACGTCCTCCTCCCCCACGTCGAGCACAGCTGCACCACGATCACCGGCCTCTATCTGCAGCTCGCCCTTATCGATGCACTTCCCGAATTCACCCTTGAGGTCGGTGACGCGGGCGCGCTCGGAAGCCATTGGCTGCAGACGCTCGATGCGGGATATCTGGATCCCGAACGTGCCTCGATCATGACCATGAATGAGCTTCGCCGCGATCAGATCACTCCGGCCGAGCTCGAGGTCATCGATCCGAGGAAGGTGTTCTCCGCTGCGGAACTGCGGAACAGCGTCAAGCTGCTCAGCGCGACCTATGAGGCATTCGGATTGAACGACTCGGACTTCGCGGCGATGGCCGCAGTGGTCACCAGCCTCTCGCGCCGATGCCAGGACGATTACGTCATTGCCATCGGCAAGGGCAGGCTACAGGCGCTCCTTACGTCACAAGGCGCTCCCGGCGAATTCGAGCGACTGCTGGTAAACCGTTCGGCCAGCGACTACGCGCCCAATACTAATGCCTTCGAGCCTTTCATCGATGTGGGCAACGCCGTCGTTTCAAACGTCAACCTGCTATCCCGCTTTCTCTACGCCTTCAAGAATATCCATCTGGGGAGCCGCCGGCGTTTTCAGATCCATGCCGGTTTCATCTTCGAGGACATGGTGAAGCGAGACGTTGAGAGGCTCGGCTTCACCATTACCGAAATCAAGCGGATCAATCGCAAGGAGTTCGACGTCGTGGCGACCCGTCACGACGTCATCTACAACCTCCAGTGCAAGAATAATTGGATCGACCTAAGCAAGGTTGAGTCAGACCGTGCCCTCTATGTCCGGTACAATCGCAAGCTTACGAGCTATTACATTAGAGCCTTGGCCAAGGAGGAGCGGCGAGAACAGCTTCTGAAAGACAGGCTCGGGCTCGACAGAATCGAGCATCGCGTCATCAGCAGGTTCCCCGTGATCACGACCGATGGCCGGATCGTCAATTACAACCGCATCAGCGATCTGGCCGCACTCCTTGGCAGCGCTTAGTGCAGGCGAGGTGCGGGAAGACCCTGGTCGACCCATGGAGCCCATGACGCTACGGTCGTAAGGGCGAATTGGACGGCCGGTACGGCGAACACTCGGAACACATCGCGCTCCATACGGCAAGGGCTATAAAGCTCATCATGTGTCTACGGCCCCGGCCGATCGGGGCCGCGACGACACGTCTTGCCGGCCTACGCGCACGAAATCTGTCGCCGCTTGAGGTCGGGTGGACCCGGCCTAGATCCACGCGCGTGACGAAGAGACTAAGGCCCCGCGATCTCTCGACCCGACATTGACGGTGGCGCCTACAAAGGTAGATGCACGCAATTTAAAATAGCTTGCCTTCATATAAATTATCGTGTATTTGATAAAAGTAGATTTACACTAAGTTGGCGGAAGAGACAAGCGATGCCGCTTAGCCTGACGATCGCCGAAGCCCGCGGCCGGACCTATGCCGCAGCCCGTATGTTGGCCGGGCTAGACCAAGCCGCGCTTGCCGCAGAGGCTGGCGTGTCCGCCGCGACGGTCTCCAATGTGGAACGAGGGCGGGAAGGCCGGCCCGCAACACTTAAGGCTATCAGGAAGGCCCTGACACGCCAGGGCGTGCTTGTCGGCTTCAGTCCAAGCAACGGACTAGCGTCCGTTTACATCTCGTTCGCCGCTGATGACGAAGAGGAAGAGTGAGAGATGAGGTACTTCGGAGAATTCAACCGGGTCATCCGCGACAACATTGGCGTCGCGGCGAAAATGTTGCGCAGGCTGGGCCTCACTGCGCATGTCCTGCCGCACAAGACCTCGCTCGTGATCGGGCGTCCGCGTGGCATGTCATGGTCCGATTTTACGGCGGCTATCGCGGCGGTCCTTCAGCCCTGGCGCGGCTCGGTCATGCTCTCGAGCCAAACTACCGGCAACACCTACATCTGCAACAACCGTGGCAATCGCCCGGGTCGCTTCATCCGCCAGTAGACGCTGACGTCGACGGGGCGCTAATCGACCACGCTGACCGAACGGGAGGACACATTGGCCATCACCGCCAAAGACGTCGAAGAACTGCATACCTATGCCGAGGGTGTGATGGGCCGCGCTGTCCACCATGCTGGCGAGGTGAAGGGCATCGCGCTCGCCATCCTGGGCGGCATCATCTGGCGCGGCGAACCCGATTCCATTCGAATCCGCAGTTTTGCCGGTACCCCCGCCAACATGCTCTGGGCCAAGATTGGCGGAAACACCTATGTGTTCGCCACCACGAGACCGAGAAGATCGAGATCAGAGATCGCACCCAGACCGGCGCCGTCCTCCATAGTTTCGACAACAGCACGCCGGTCGCCGACATCGAATCCGCTTTCAGGGCTTTGTGACCATGTTGGTGGCGCGCGCACAACTCGACTTCATCAAGACCCTCGTCGCGCAGTTCGAGCGATCGAGCAATATCATGCAGCCCATCATCGTGTTCCAGTCGCAGTACATCGCAATCATCACCCTTCTGAGGTCGGTCGGGCATGTCTTCGAAAAGGTCGACTGCAACACCCCGGATCGCAAAACATGGGCCGACGCCAAGTGGAAAGAGTGGAAAAGGGCTCCGATCTTCGAAAGTTTCATTGAACCCAAGCGTAACGACCTTCTCAAGCAGTTCAAAGGCGGCATTGAGCTGCGCAATGACGCCTTCGAGTCCCCGGCCGTTGTGGCTGACCCTTCGATGCCCGATATGGTTTCGATTGTGACGACTATGGATGCCCAGATGCTCAGGAACGCCGAGGGCCGTCTCGTGATGCCGGACATTCACGACGCGATCGCATTCTGGAACCTCCGCCTACGCGATGCCGAGGCGGTTTTCCAAGAGCCGCTCAACTAGCCATTGCCTGAATCGCCTTGAGGAAATGCACATGTCGGGCGAAGAACGTACGCAATCGCCGATGACGCTGACGCAACAGCTCAACGCCATCGAGAAGCTGGAGACAGTGCTCGTCGAGAGGGCGCATGCCATCCTTCCGAAGGGTGCAGTCAACATCGTGGATTTCTTCATCCTCGGTGCCACGCAGCGCACGCTTTCGCAGTCGACCGCCTTCCGGGCGCAACTTCCCTTCGGCAACGGTCCTCCTGCGCACGCAAATCGATGCCGCCATGCGGATTAACGGCCTTTAGGGTGATGAGCAACGTCGACGAGGATGTTCAGCGCATCTTCAAGGGCGAACGCACCTTCGACCGCCTGATGTCACGCCCCACCGCCCCTGGCGACAAGGCCGAGCGCCTCACCGATGCCTTCCTCAAGAAGAAACTCGCCGAGGATCATCCCTGGATCGAACCGATCTACGAGCAGACGTCCGACTTCGTTCATCTCAGCTTTCGCCACCTGTTCACAGCGATCACCGAGGCCGATGCGGCAACACAGATGGCGACTATGGCGATCAGCGGCACCGATCCCAAGCAGGATGAGAGCGTGTACTACGAAGTGTGCGATGCATTCTTACGCGTCTCTAGACTGACCTCCATGACCATTCTCACCGTGCTGAAGGCCAGGCATCGGAGGGAAAGGGTGATGGCCGTCGGCGCCGCGCGGGAATGAGTGACGCTCGATGCCATACGATCGAGCTCGATCGGCCCGAGGCGTGGCCCTCCGATCTCCTTGACGTGCTGACCTCCAATCGAGATGCGCTCCGCTCGCGTGAGAGAGGTCCGTTGAGTGACCGATACGATGCTGCTGTCTACGCGGTGGTCGATGCGTTGGAGCCTTACAGCGTCGTCGGTTGGCATTGCACGCGTCTCGCCGATCACGAGATCGAAGACATCAGAGCCAACGGCATGGCACTGCTCGACGTCGATCTCGTGTCCCGCCGGATCGATGCGGCAATCCGGCACGAACTGATCTCGTCGAACCACGGCGAGCGCCTAAAGGCAGTCAACCAGGCCGCCGAGCGATACCGCGCTGGCATGCTGTGGTTCTGTTTCTTCACCCCAGCTCGTGCGGGCGAGGGCGGTATCGGGGATCTTCTCCGCTATTGGGGTGGGGAGGCGGTCTACAATTCGCATGACCGGCACCCGGAAATGGGCAAGGTCATCGCGGGGATCGGGCGGCCCGCTATCGTTGAAGCAGAAATCCCCATCGCGTGGTGTGGTCGCGATCGCGGCCTACGGCTGGCGATGAACATTGGGCAAAGATACGTCATCGCCCAGGGAACGCGCAGCCCGAACTCGACCGATGTCGAAGACAACATCAAGCGGCCGCTCCCTGCAGAGTTGGTCCGGGCGGTACATGTCTTCCCAGCCCCCGAATTCCTGCGGCTGTCGGGCTGCTTGGATTGGCTTCATCCCCTCTGATCTGACGGGCTATAGTCTGAGCCGGGGCGGACCCATTTTGACCCGGCGTCGCTCGTCGGAAAGGCATTCGATACGCTTTTTCGTGAACTGTGCGGTGCGCGGGCGCTGCACACACCAAAGGGCTGGCAGACCTTAACGCCCTTTGCGTTCGCGTCGAACTTGGCGGGCGCCCTGGCAGCGGTCGAGCTGTTCAGGCAGGAACTGAGTCAGGAGTCAGGCGCCTACCAACTACTGGCAGGTGGACCCGTGGCGGTCTCCTCTCGCACGGCGTCGTCAGCGCCGGCCGCGTGCGACGGATTGCCAGTTCTGTTCGCGTCCCGATGCTGCCGCTGCGGTTCGCGATCTGTGGGGCAAGGGCTAGCCCAAAAGTTGCACCGCTGTCACGGGCCTTTAGCGCGAGTGACCGCTATAACCTGGAGCCCGGTCATATAGAGGATGAAGCCTTGATCGACGCCGGTTGCGTTCAGGTCGATCGGCTCGATCTTCGCGCTGATCAGCACATGGTGATTCTATCGGATTACAAGACCGGTGCGGGAGTTCCCCGACAACAGCAGGTTCAAGTTCGAGCGGGCGCGTAGCCCAGCGCGGCCGATGTAAGTCGAGGCCATATTTCCATACGAACGCGAGGGGATCGCGCAATAGGCGGCGCAATGAAGTCGATGAGTGCGGTCGCGACAACGTTCGGGCGATAACCGGATGGTGTAGCCTCAGGCGCCCATCATGGGCCGTGATCTCGCGCCGGCTCCAGTTCGTCCATGCGCGCTGCGCCGCAGCGATGCGCAGATCGCTGCGCGCCTCCGCAGGACGCGCCAGCAGGCGATCAGCCTCGTTGGCGGCATGCATCGGAATCCGGATCCGGGGCAGCTGTATGGCTTCTGGTATATTGGCGGGCCATAGCGGGCTCGGCGAGAGCAGCGTCCCTTCGGCAGAACGCGAAGAGCGAGAAATAACGCAAGCGCCGCTCGCAGCAGACACGAGAATCTCGAAATGCTGCCGGTCAAGCGACGTGACTGATTGCCGGCCGGGTCGCGATGGAGCGATGCGTGTCGGCAAAATGCGATCGTCCGCTTCTGCGCGGGGCCAACTGCCGGCACTAATACCCATCAGTCTCGTATATTTTCGGGGCGCGCTGGCGAGTTCCACCGCCGGCCCCCAGACAACGCTATTGCCCGGCTCGAAATCATCGGCGACCCTGAGAGTCTTCAAAGTCATCATCAGCGCGGCAGCCGGCGCCTGACGCAGGGCGTCCCGCCAGAGCGCCAGACTTTTGCGGGCGAGGAGACGCTCCCCAGCCTCAGCCGCTTTGCCGACGCCTCCCTCAAGCAGGTCGAGGATCGGTCCAAGCACGTCCATGGCTCTCTTCGACGACTCGTCGCCCGCCGCTCCTAGCGCGCGGCGCCAATGTGCCGCGGAAAAAAGCCCCGCGTCTTGGTTGAGGCCGCGTAACAAACGCAGCGGCAGTTCCTTGCGCAGGTATGGCGAGAGCCGTTGGAGACGCCGCACACGATCCTGACTCAGGCCGTGCAACAAAACATCGGCGAGGGCCGCGCAAGCCTGCCCGGGCGCGGTGCCGAGGGCAGGCCGCCCATGGCAGAAGTGAATGTTGAGGGTTTCGGCGGAGAAAACCTGCAGATACTCGTCCCAGGCCGATGGTGAGGCGGCCACCAGCGCCACGTCAGATGCCTGTACGTCGCCCGAACTCAGCAGCGAGCGCACCCAGCGCAATGCTTCAATCGCTTCGGAACGGGGGTCAGCGCAGATTTCGGCGGCGCTAATCTCTCCGCTTCCTGAAGCGATCTCCAGCTGCCCGCCTTGGAACCAACGGCGAGCAGCCGTGCCGATGGCTAGCCAACTGATCGGCAGGCGCTCGCTGATAGCGGTAAGTAGAGGGCGCCACACCGGATCAATGTCGAGCACGCGCCTGAGCACGGCGCTATCGAAGAGCCTTGCACTGAGATCCGCGTTGGCGATCGCTGCGGCCGCTAGGTCTGGTGGCGCGAGCATTCCGCTTGGCAAATTTGCGCGCACAGCTCTGTCCAAACGGTGAAGATCCCCCGCACGGTTCGAGGAATTCGCTAGATCGGCAAGCGGCATCGCTTCACGCCACGCGGTCGCGAGCGATCTCACGACCGCTCGTGCCATTCCGGGCAGGCGGCGCACCGAATCCAGCTCTATAAGCTCAGCGTCGACAAGCCCGACATTGACCGCGCCATAGATACTTGCCCGATCGGCTGGCCGCACGAAGCCTCCCGCCAGCCTGGCAGCCAACAGCGACAGGGTCAGAATTTCGACGCCATGCTGTCCCGCTTTCGCCGTCTCGAGGCGCGCCATCCGCATGGCGAGCGGTGTGTCAACGATGACCAATCGGCGGCGCAGCAAATCCTCGGTTACCTTCAGTTAAGCCAGTCCCGGACCCCCAGTGGCAAGCACTCCCAGTTTGCCCCTCGTATCAATGAATGCAAGACGACTGGACGCCCCATTTCATAGTACCGGCGGCTTTAAGAGGAACAGTTTGCCAGTCAGTAGTGATGGGCGGATCAGCGGCAGTCGCCGCTCCGAGAACATGGTCCTGCGAGGCATAGTAGACTTCTTATTTGCTCATCCTCTCGGTTTAACAGGGCGCCTGGCCGCCGCCATTGCATCGCGAAACGCAAGCGTCACGGAATCCGGTCCTCGATCGCTCCTCTGTCCCCTCTCCGTTAACACAGCTCTCATCTCATTTGTCGTCGTCAAGATGGTGGACATCGAATTGGCGTGCGCGATTGCTGGTTCGCTTCCCATGAACTCCATGCGCTTTTGCAACAAGTAGACTTGGAAACGATACACTTGCGCCACGATATCACCAGCGCGGCCGTTGTTGACAGCATCCACGCCCTCGAACTCAATAGGCTTGTCGAGATTGCGGATGGGAAGAACTCTATCAGCGAGCTGCCGGAAGAGGATTCCGGCCCCACGTGACGGGTCGGACATATGACTGAGGTGATAGCTTTCGTTCTGCCGAAGCGGCCCAAAGAACTGACCATCCTCGCCGCGCTGAGCAATGGGCTGGATGACGCGAACCGCCGCCTTTAGGAGGGGGTAGTCCACGATAGGATGCGCGATTTTGCGCGTCATCGCAAAACCCCGAAATCCGACACGCCCGGCGAGTTCTCCATCCACGTACCGGTCGATGTGCTCTGGATGCCAAAAGCCGCAGCCGTCAGAAAAGGCATAGTCGCTCGACGCGTTGAACAAAATAATGTCGTTGACCCTGAGTGCAAAGCAGCTCGGGTGGTGCTGGAAAATCAGGCTCTCTATGCCGAACGCATTCAGCCCCTTCGCTCGCCCATCAAGAGTGTAGAGGTAGAGCAGGCGATCCTTCGTGCCGATCCGGTTGCCAACATGCAGGTGAGGATCGATGGTCTCCATCGCTTTTTGCAAAATTAGCTGGTTCAGCCACAGGCAGACACGAACCTTGTCGAGCCAATCGAGAAGCAAGAAGTATTGGCGCGATGTGACGGCCCGCCTCTCCAGCAGCGCCATCAAGATTGGCTTAACCGCGCTTTCCAGCGTGCTGTATTGCGTATTGCAAGCCTCGCAGGCAGGCATGACCAGCGCGGACCAGGCGAACTTAATTGGTTCACCCGATTGCGGTTCGAAAGCCATGGTCACGACCCGGCTTGGGTCGCCCGTCAGTTCGAGTAGCCATTTGGGGAGGATATGCTCCCGATTTTTGTTCTCTGCCGGTTGGCCGCAGAAAACACAATGTCGCCTTTTCACCCTCAATTCCCACCTCGCGACTTTCTCGTCCTGGCCGCCTCGGCTGACGCCGGCCGAAAGCTGACATAGCGCAAGACGGCGTGCTTGCGCCGTATCACTGCCAAAGAGCTCAATTTCGCGGTTGCCTGAAACCATACATTTCGGACTCAATGACCCGGCGACGGCAGCAAGACCTCAGCGGCACCATGGCTTGAAAGCCCTACCCGAACGCTGAGCCGTCGTTGCACACTGTGGGTGCAGCAGATCCATCATTCGGCGTCTCGAAACCGCGCTTTGAACTGTTCCAGCCAAGCGGTAGCCATCGACGAATAGGCCTCGCCATCGCCTGTCGCAGCTTTTAATTCGGCCAGCGTCCTGTCTCGCAGCAACCTCAGCTTCGACGCGACGCCTTCAGCCGGAGTCCCTGCAATGGCGGCGACAACTTTAGGCGCCTCCAAATCCTCAATCGAGGCTGCGAGTTCAAGTACGAAATCGCCAAGGAACTCAAGCCGTCTCAAAAGGCGGGTCCGATCTTGAACCAACTTCAGTCGATTAAGGCCGTAGATCTGAATCGATGTTGCGCCGCGCACTTTCTGAATGGGATCACCTTTAGGCACGATTAGCCCTGCAGGGTGCGCCGGATCGAAACTGTACATGAGGCTGGCCTTGGGTTCGTCGCGGCAAGGGTCGATCAACAGAGCGTGCTCGCCGGCAAAGTCGGTTGCCTGATAGACGGCGCGCACGCCAGTCACTGCCAACGGAAAACTGTCCTTTTTCCCGGCTTGGCCAGCAACCGGTTTGGCGTTTGCAGCTGACGCAGCAAGGCTTTCCGAGACGACGAATAGCTTTTGTCCCCTTCGTCGGTTGCAATCGATGCAGCTTGGAAGAAGGTTCTCCCAGTCCATTGCTATCCACCAATAGCCGCCATGCGCGTCATCTTCGGCAACGGCGCCCTTGGGTCGATAGTGCTCGACATCGACAGGCGCGGATGCAGAGTATGAGGTTTCGCAATACGCACATTTGCCGTGAAACAGTGCCTCGAGTGCCGCTTGGACATCGGCTCTCTTGTAGACCCGATACTTGAAGGCTTTTTTTTGGGGATCAGGATTATCCCGATGCGTTCTAGCGGCCTCCAATTCCTCCGCTCCCGCCGCACCCGGGAGCAGCGATTTCGGAGTGTCGACCGCTGATCTGTTGACGCGTCGCACGATCAGAGCGCCTCGAGCGCCGCCAGGATTTCGCTCTTGGCTTTGTCGCGTAATCGTTTGAGCGTCGAACTACTTGCATCGCGCCGACGTCGGAGATATTCGGCGACCGCTTCCTGCACAATCCGGTGAACTTCGCTTGAGCCAACCGGGAGCGCTGTAGCTATGTCGGTTTCGAACTGCCGAAGGATCTGCTGGTCACTATCTGAAAGCCGTTCACCTTCAGCTTTCGCCCTGATGAGATCTCCGATTTGCGCGAGCCGACGGTCCGATGCGGCATCGTCGCTGGACAGAAGTTGGAAGAAATCGGACGTCAACAGCTGCTCGATCCTTAGATCTGCGACGGACGGCAGCCCCTCTATCCTTTCCACAACAATTGGCATCTCGGTTTCGCGAGTGCTGTCAGTGGCAGCCACGCGTTGCAGCACGACCACCTCTCCTTCGCCCATGCCTCGCAGGCAGAGCGGATCATGGGTGGTGACTACGAACGACATCCCGGGGAGTGCTGCACGCAGGCTGGTCATGACCTGAACCTTCCAACGCGGATGAAGATGTGCCTCGATTTCGTCGATAAGCACAACGCCCTGAGCTGTCTGGAAACTCTCAAAGCCCTCGTATACTTGTGGGTCGAGCAAGCCGCGCATGATGTCGCACAGCATCGCCAGCATCGACCGATAGCCTGACGAAACGGACTGCAGCGGCGCGCGGCTATAGCGGACCTGGCCGTTCGGTTCGGTGATTGAAGTGACCATGCGCAGTTGGCGCGTGCCGCGCTCGCGCTGCATGATGTCGAAATCGCCCTCGATCGACAAAAGATCGCGCAGCGTTCGAATGACCATGTTGAAGCGATCTTGCGGCAGCGATTTCAACCAGGGCTCGGGGTTGGACAGTGTGCTGCCGTCGAACAGATTTCGGATATGCTTATGTGGAGCCTGCCGCTTGGTGGCAGTGAGGAAGCGTCGAAACGCGCCATAGGCGAACACCGGCACCTGCTGGTTGCCGAGCTCACTGCGCACGACCGCGGTCCCCTGTTCTATGGCCAGACTAACGGATTGCCCCGTCGCGAGGGCGACCTGGACATTGGCGCGCCTTTGGTCGCGAGTGCGCTCCAGACCAAGTTGTGAGGGATCGAGCACCAGACGCGGCCATAGTACGTCGAGGGCTGCGCGCGCAGCCGGTGTGGCGACCGCAAGCGCGATCGCCTCGAGGATCGAGCTTTTGCCGGTCGCATTTTCGCCGAGGATGATAAGCGACGGGGCCCGTCGATAGGACAAACCCTCAGGCGTCTCGACTGATTTTGCGAAGGTCAGTTCGAGCTGCTCTATCGCCTTGAAATTGGTGATCTGGACAGAAGCGATCGGCGCCCGAACCGAATAAACTGATCCAACCGTCCAGCGACCGGCACGCAGGCCATTGTCTTCCCGCGCGATCGCTTCGAGCGAGGATTCGAGACGCTGCTCGGCATCGGGCTCACTGATCATCCTGAGAAAGAACGCGCGGATTTGTGTTCGCGAGCTGCGCACACGAACGCCGCTTGAACCGCCAATCCAGCGCGCGAGCCGGCGCAGCAAAAGGAACCAGGTGCCGCCGAATTCCATTGCTGGAAAGTCGAACAGCTGCTGCCAGTCCGGATGGTCGCTTTGCACGCTGGGCGAAGCAATAAGCCGGATCAACCGTTCGATCAGCATTTGGTAGGCGTGGTAACGCTGGTTGCGGCGATCAGAGCGGTTCAGATTGAAGACAAGGACTGTGGTCTCGCCCTTTTTCGATTCGCCGATCAATTCGCCGTCGAGCTTAGGCAAAAGATGCTTTTCGAACTCGCGATCGCGACACGGATCGAGCAACAGTATGCCTTCCTTGGGTGGAAAGGATGGCCACAATCCGTTGGCATTCTTGACATAGGTATCGATCTGGCGAAGCCCCGGTAGAGGCGCCCGGGAGGCAACCACCGGAAATTGCGGCTCCGGCGGGATGCAGCCGAGGCAGATCGGATAGAGATTCTGCCAAGCATCGACGAGCCAGAGATAGTATAGATGTGCGTTGCTGGTCGACGCCAGCGGCAGCGCATTTCCGACAGGGCGGAAGCGATGGACCAGCAGCTTGTCGCTTGCTTCGCAAAAGGCGCAGCGGCCGCCGGTCAACGCGCTCACCGCCTCGACGAGCTGTTCGTCATTCGCCTGTATGCTTGGCGCCGGAACGCTCGTCTGGGCGCGGCGCGGTCGTTCGAGAGCCCAAAACTCGCGCATCCGTCGACGCGCGTCGTCAGCTACCTGAGAGAGCAGGACCAAAGGAGCTTGCTCGGGGCGGTCAATTCTCTGCATTTGCCGCCCCACCAATTGATCGGTCCGAAGAACGCATCGCGTCGAACTGTCGGACCCGAGCGACCACTTGCGAGAGTGTCCAGGAATCCAGATCGCCATCAGTGACTGCGTGTTGAAAGGCGCGAGCCCGTATGTAATCACAATAGCGCGGCTCGGGATGAAGCTCCGCAATCTCGAGAATCGCCCGGTAAGTCAACTCGCCGGGAATTTCCGTCAGCATCGTGAATAGACGCTCGCGTGCATCTTGCGCGTCGTCACGAAGTGTCGGCGAATAGACCCCCTTACCGGCCCGATCGATGTCATCGGCGACCGGGACGACGCGGTGCATAACCAGATACAGGTCCTTTAGGTAGGTCGGCGCGCGAAAATTCCCGAAGATGGGGCTATTTTCACGGTGGCCGCCGAGCAGCCCGACGATGAATTCAAGCGCAAAGCGCGTCGGGTCTGCAAGGGTGCTAGATGCCAAAAGCTCGGCGAGCGCAGCAATCGCCGGCCCCGGTTCGCAGTCCGCCCACACCGCGTACCAGGTTGGTCGCTGGTTCTCTGGAACCGTGATATCGCCGATCTTTCGGCGAGCGAGCGCCGCCAACTCAGAAGGCGTGGCCCCACCGCCGACGATGATGGTACGGCAGTAGCGAAGGCAGTCCTGGTTCGGCGGATGGTGGTTCTCGAGCCAGCTATAGAGCAGCGGCCCGACTTCGGTGTGAAGCCATGAGCCATAGTACACCAGGTCGCTCAGGACATAATGATGGGGCTCGTCGGCGGGGCTGTTCGCAAGCTCCCATTCGACCTCCTTCCAGATGAAAGCGCGGCCGATCTCGGGCCATGCACGGTAGAGTGCTTCGAACCAGCGTGGGAAACCGTTCAGCTCCCACATGGCATAGCGAAATGCACGGCGAGCGTCGCGCAGCTCGAGTTTCGGCTTCGACTCGTCGCCAAGTTCGATGTCGAGGCCAGCCATGGCAAATATGAGAGCATAGGGGATCGAATTGGTGTGGGTGCCTTCTGATCGCAGGCCGGGCTTATATACGCGCCACTGGGCAACAGCTGCATCGCGATAGGCCTCGGCCACCTCGGGGCCAAGCTCTGGGATCAGAGACTGCCAATCTGCTCCGCGGGCCCGGCTTCCGCGCATGCCGTCGCCCTCGATCATCCGCAGCAGATTATATTGACCATTGCTCAGCTTCCCGGGCCCGACGCCGGGCGGAGCACGAATAATGTCGGGATTGGCGATGACCTCGGCCACGAAACGAGCCCTGTTACTCGCTAGCGTCCGTTCGCGGTTCTCGCGCTCGATGCGATATTTAAGCTCTTCCTCCTGGTGGCTGCGTGATTTTTCCGAAATCGGTGGGTTGAGCCTTGCCAAGAGCGCTGCCTCAAGCACTGCTTCGCCGGCCACAGCGTCTCGAAGTTGATCTAGGCAGACAGGCGGGCGACCATTCTGTTCATAGGTCCGGAATGTGCGTGATAGTGCCACAAGACGGTCATCGGCGAGATCGCGTTGCCTGATCCACGCTAGTGTTCGCGCAAAACTCGAAGCATCGAAACTCCAGAAATGTCCTACCCAGCTGATCGGCCAGTCATCGTCAAGCACCCCGCCGGTAGCCCTTTCGGCGGCGCGATACTCGGCGACGGTCCACCAAAACAGGCTATCATTCAGTTCCGTCCAGGCCGGAATGAGCTCACCAACCGAGGATTTTCGATCCTGGTAGTCGTCAGCGTGCCAGAACCGTAGCGCAGGCGCCGCGGCGAGTATGGAAAGCGATTGTTGCGCCAGCGCGACTGGCGACCTTGCAACAGTGAGTCGCTCAATGCCATGCAAGGCCGGGCTCATCAGCCACCGATATTCCTTGGACACCCGGCATTCGCCGCGTTCGATATGCGGTTCGCGCGAGAGGAACAGCTGAAGGCCGGCGACGAGTGACCCAAGTGGCCCATCGTCCGGTTCGTGAGCATCGAGAGGAAGGCGGCCAACGAAGCTATTGAGCCCTTGGGTAAGCCCGGTCACCTCGAATTCTGTCCGAGCTTCGAGCCGTTCGATTGATGCGAGCAGAAGTCGAACCGTGACGGCATCCGCCGGCGCGTGAATAGCGAATTCCGCAAGTAGCCGGCGCGGCAACGTCTGCTCATTCGCGTTGACCTCGCGCCACAACCGATACAGCTGCTCGGGTGTCCCGACCCTTGCCACTGCGCGGATCGAAACGAGGCGGGAATAGATGCCACGAGCCGGATCAGACGCGATGTTGGCCAAGGCATCGACGCATCCAGTCATCTCGCCCTGCCATGCAAGACGGCCCAGTACGAAGAGCGCATCATCATTGGTTCTGTGTCGAGCGATCAGGACGAGCACCTGATCTTCGAGGTCGCGCTGGGCAATTCGCGCTATTGCGCTGTTGTCCAATCCTCGCAGGCTGGAAGTCGGCGCGATCACATGATCGATCAACGTCGCAAGCAACTTCTGGCGGACCGCAAGCGGCAGCAGGGCAGCATCACCTCCTTCGACCGCGATTTCAGGGTTCGGCGCCAAGACGCGGTCGCGTGTTACGTTGTCGAACAGAATTAGCCAAGGAAGAAGCGGTCGTAGTCTCGGCGGCAAGATTTCCTCGCCATACTGAGTGCGATAAAGAAGAACATCAAACTGCCCCCGACCGCCCACTCTGCCAAACAGGTAAGCCGCCCATTCGGCGGCTAACAACTCGCGGACCTCACGATGTCGGAAGCGGACTTCGCCGTAGATTGGGTCACCGAATACGCCGGTCGTCAGCAGCGCTTCGATTTCCGGCTTTTCCCAGGTCGGCAACAGGGCTTCGGCGTCGAGCGCCTTTGTAGCGCTCGATCCCGGCAGCCGGATACTGGGAATGCCCGTCAGGATTGCGGCGATCGCGAGAAGACGGATAGCGCATGAGGCCCGTTCGAAGTGGAGAACCGGCGCACCGACTGCGCCCCTGTCACGCGATATCTGTCGACGGACACCGCCTTGCAGTATCGCTAGCCGACTAGCGAACGCACCGGTTTCGAGCCATGTCGCGATCAGATCCTGAAGGTCGAAGGGTAAGCGCGCCAAAGGCAGCAAGCCACCGCGTTCTAGCGCCTCAAGGAAGGCATCGACATCCTTTACGCCTCGATACGCAGCAAACTGGCGAATGTCGGCCTCGTCGAGCGCCGCGAGGATGTAGAGGTGGAAGGCGGGCGGATCTTGTGTGTCACCGGACTTGCTTTGGGTCTCGACCTTCAGCGCTTTTTCGTCAGTTTGACTAGCCTCGCCGGTGTCCTCTTGGCGCTGTGCCTCAAACGGCAGAACTTCATCGATGAGCGCACGATCAACGACGGGTCGCCAGGCATAGGGTCGGCTCGATATGTAAATGTGCGCGCGATGGCGCGCGTTACGGATTCGCGCAGCGAAGGCGCGTATGGCGACCTCGAACGCGCGCTGCTCCGACAATCTGATCTCGTCGACGGAATCGAGGAAAAACCAGGCCTCGCCGGGCCCGACAAGCCAGGAATTGAATGCTTCCTCGGTTCCAACCTCGAAGGCTTTTCCAAAAGTCTCATCAATATCCTCGATGCGAATGAAGAACGCGGGTTTGCCGTCGGCAGCAAGCCGCTCGGCCGACGCCCTAAGTTCATGGGTTTTGCCAGCGCCGGCTTCGGCAAGGATGACAACTCGGTATTGACCGACAAGACTATCCCAGCCGCTACGATCACCTTGTCCAAGGCTTGGCAATACCTCGTCGAGTGGCACGCCCTCGCGTTGGTAAGGCTCTGGGATAGTCGTGAATTGGCGCGTTAACGGGACGGACCGCATTATCGGGCGATCCCCGCGCCTATTGTCGGTTGCTCGTCGTCAATGTGGATGCGCGCTTTGAACCAAGCAGGAGACAACTCGAATCGCATGTAACCCCCAGATCGAGCTATTTATGGCGTCTTCGGGTGACAGGTCGACAAAAATCTGATGTTTGGAACCCGCGTTCAAAGGGAGTAACTATTCCACTAAAGTCAAAGTGTTGCCTTGAGCAACTCTTACCTGCATCGCTGTGGTTGGCCGGCGAAAAATAAACATCTGAATGGCCCGACGTGGTCGCAGTCCTTTGCACTCAGTTTCCGTTTAACTGGCACTTCCGAGTAGACCGCCATGACCATGGCGGCTTCCACAATTGCGCTTCCAAAAGTTTGGTCCGCTACCTGCCCCATCTTCGCCATCAATAGACACTCGCCGGAGCTGCGGAACGGAGCCTGGGACAGTAGCTTCGAAAACGCGAATGTTCGCCATTTGTGCCTCGAAAGTCGCATAATTGGAAGTCTGGAATTGCTTTCTCACCCGGCTCTCTGCACTGCGGTCCCCGCCTCGATTCTTAACTGTTGAATTCGGGAGCGACAGGTTGATTCAATCCGATCTATGAGATCCGAGACGCGTTCTGCAAGCCATTGAAGTGCTTCATCCGTGATTGCGAAGTGCCGCGAATAGCGCGCCTTGACATAGGCCTCGTTGAGGATGTTGAACCACGCAACGAAGCGCTGTTGCTCACGAGGCCATGCTTCGGCCAGTTCCTGCACCTGATCCTCAGCGAGGCTGCGCAGGAATTTTATGTTGTGAGAGGCGGGGCTATAGTTGGTCAGCACCAGCAGCAGCCCGGCGTAGGCTTGCTCGATTGATTGATGAAGGAGAAACGCCGCCTCTTTGTAGTCCTTTTCGCTACGATAGAAAGTGGCACCCTTGGCGAACTTCCTTGCCTGAGACAAACGGTCCTCCACATATATTCGGCCGCGACACGAAGGGCGTCGATGGTTTTAACAGGGATCGGATTTGTCAGCGGTTCCTCATCAAGCTCGTAGAGGACAACGCCGTCCCTGCGGATGTCGACAAAGAAATACTGCCCTTCGCGTAGCGCCGTGTTCACCTCGCGGCGTGAGTGCACGATGAAGCTCACCGGGGTATCAATCTCACGCATCAACCGGTCGGCCGCAGCCTGCCAGTAGCCGGCGAAATCGGTCAGCTTTCGATTGTTCACGACGATCAGGAGATCGAAATCGGAGCGATACCCCTTTTTCGTATGCGGCTCGTCGACCCAGTCACCGCGGGCATAGGACCCGAAGAGGATGATCTTCAGGATGCGGCCGCGCTTCTTGAAATCGGCGGTTCCGCCTTTTAGCGCGTCCTCGAGCTCCTCAAGAAGGACCTCGACAATCCTGGTCAGCTCACGCTGCTTTGGCGGTGGGAGATGATCGATGCTGGTTTTCATAAACAAAGGCCGACGCTCACTACATTTGGCATAGCCGGGAAAAGCTACGAAGTCTCATAATGATCCGCCGGATCAGACGAAGCAACGCAAATGTCAATATTGTATTGTGATGATTTTTTGCCGTTATGTGAAGAGCATTGCAAAGCGCAAATTCTTTGCAATGGACGCTCTCGTCCTTCCCGGCGCGGGCGACTTTCATCTGCGCGCTCCCGTCCTCGAGGTCCCGGACGAAGGCCAGAACTGCTTCGACCTGAACGGGTGCCAGATTGGTCAATTTTACGCCCAGCGCCTGCGATAGGCCCTTCGCGGAGATATAGGGCCGGCGCGGTCCCTGCAAGCTACCGGGAAAACCTGAGAGCTCTATCCATGGCGCGAGCCGTGCGTGGGTCACGACAAATCTCCGAATGTTCTCCTAGGCACGCATATCCATATTTCAGTGCATAGCAAATGGACAGCGCTCACACCTCAGAGAGCCTCAACGCCTGCCCATTGTCGAATTGATGGTATCGGCCGCAAGCCTGCCTGCCGCTGCCTCCCATCGGGTCTCTTGATGTGGCTCCCGGCAGCCGGACTTGACCAACTGCCCGTTGAAATATAGGCCATGTTGCACGCCTCGCCGGGGGCTTCTGCCCCGCGTCCCGCCTGCGGCGGCGCTATGCTGACGCTCCTTAGGCGGGTGCCTTCGCAGCCGGTCAACTGGCACGCCCCTTTATCAGCGCTTGGTTGGAACGCAACAGCGGGTGACGACCGTCGGCGATCGTGGATCGATACTACTGATCGTTTATTCGGCCCTTTCAGCGGGCATGGTTGCCGGCGCCTGGAGCAAGATCGATATGCAGAACCTGCTCTACCTTGTGCTTCTTGCGACAGCGATGCTGGCGCTCGCGTCGGGCGCTGTCAGGCTCATTTCGAAATTGCTCGGTTTCAACCACGCTGACACGACGACGCTTCTGTTCGCAAATATCCAGAAAAGCGTTGCCAACGGCGTACCCATGGCCAACATCCTTTTCGTTGGGCAGGCGGTGAGCATCATTCTCCTGCCCCACGATCCGCTAAGCTTTCTCGTAGCCTTCAGTATCTGGTTGCTTAGGAACAGCGATCGGGCGACAATTCGGAGATCACCTTCTCGAGACCTATCCTCTGCAGCTTGCCCGTCGGACCCTTGGGTATTTCTGCCAGGAATACGATTTTGCGGGGCACCTTGAAGGGTGCGAGGCGGTTGGCAGCAAAATCCCTTAGTTCCCGGTCCGTGACCTTGGCGCCTTCCCTCAGGACAATTGCCGCAGCCACATCCTCTCCCAGCTTGTCGTGCGCCACCGCATAGGTGACAGCCTGCGCAACATCCGGATGATCCATCAACGCCTCATCGACCTCGCGCGGTGAAATCTTCTCGCCGCCACGATTGATGATCTCCTTCAGGCGACCGTCGATGCGAAGATCGCCGTCTTCATCGAGCGTGCCCTGATCGCCAGTGCGGAACCAGCCATTGCAGAAAGCTGCCGCATTGGCGGTCGGATTGTTTTCGTAACCGGCGGTGACATTCGGCCCACGGATGACGATCTCGCCCAGTTGGCCTGTGCCAAGGAGGTTGCCGTCGTCTCCCATGATCGCGACTTCGGGCCCGGCAGCCCGGCCGACCGAGCCTGGCTTTCGAGCAACGTCACCCAGCTGATTGCTGGCCATCTGGTGCGCAGCTTCGGTCATGCCGTAAGCTTCCAGCACGGGGCAACCGAACACGGCTTCGAGCTCGACAGTAACCTGCGGCGGCAGGGCCGACGACGACGACCGGATGAAGCGCAGCGGATGCCGCTCGATGATCGCCCGGTTCGAAGCGGAGCGCGCAAGAATGGCCTGATGCATGGTCGGCACCGCCGTATACCAGGTGGGCGCCGCCTCATTCATCCACGAAAAGAACTTGAGCGCGTTGAATCCGGACGAGCACCAAACCGACCCACCAACCGAGAGCGGCGCAAGCAAGGCCGCGATCAGGCCGTGAATGTGGAACAACGGCATGATGTTCAGGCACCGGTCGTTACTGGCGAGTTCGAGTGTGCTGGCGATGTTGCCGGCGGACTTTGTGACGTTGCGCTGGGAGAGCGGGACAATTTTCGGCTTTGACGTCGTGCCTGACGTGTGCAGGACCAATGCAACGTCGTCGGCTTCGGCGAAAATCGGCGCGGCATTGTCCCCATTATCCAGGCCGATAAACGTGAATTGTCCCGGAACTCCGGAGCCGTCCGGTTTGATCTCCAGGATCGGAACACCCAACTTTGCCGCCGCTTCGCGGGCCGGGGTGGCATTGTTTTCCTGGCAAATGAGCAAGGAGGCGCCGAGGTCGGCGATATAGAACTCGAATTCCTGCAGCCGGTAGGATGGATTGAGCGGCGCGGCGGTTGACACGGCCGCTACGGTCAGGAAGGCCGTGGCCATTTCAGGGCCATTCGGCAGCACGATGGCGACCCGGCTGTTGCGCCCGATGCCACGCCGGTTCAATTCGGCGCCACGGTTGCGCACGAGTTCGCGCAAAGCAGAAAACGTCAGCAGAGAAGCTTCAGGTGCACCGATAGCGTTCGCATCATCAGCGCCGGACGACAGCAGATTCCAGATCGTATCAGGCATAGTGCCGTCCCTTAGTTTGGCTCGATGCGCAGGCGTCCGCCCGCATTGCCGAGGCTCTGTTGAAGAAGTTTTGTGCAGGCAAAAATCGCGTCGAGGCGCGGTGTCGGCGTCTCGGTCAACCGGGCAAGCTCGACCACGGAGCCGAGCAACGCATCGATTTCCAGGAACCGCCCAGCTTCGACGTCCTGCAGCATGGAAGTCTTGTGCGCCCCTACCGCCTCGGCCCCGGCAATGCGGCGCTCGAGAGATACTTTGAAACGGACGCCCAACTTTTCGGCGACGGCCTGCGCCTCGGCCATCATGTCGGCAGCAAGCGCCCGCGTTTGCGGATGCTGGCAGATATCAACCAGTGTCGCATGCGTCAGCGCGCTAATCGGATTGAATGTCAGATTGCCCCACAGTTTCGTCCATATCTCGGAGCGGATGTCGGTAAGGACCGGTGCCTTGAAGCCGGCCTCCCGCAACGCCTCGGAAATAGCGGCTATGCGCGGCGTGTCGCTGCCGTCGATCTCGCCAAGCGAAAAGCGGTTGCCCTCGAGATGTTTGACCCGGCCTGGAGCGGTGATTTCGGCGGCTGGATAGACCACCGAGCCGATGACGTGCTCGATAGGCAGAAACGTCCGTATCTTATCCTTAGGATCGACGCTCTGCAGCGTTCGGCCGGCATATGGGCTTCCGATGCCGTCGAAATACCACCATGGAATGCCGTTCTGCGCCGTCATCACGACGGTATTGTCGTGGAACGCCGAGGGCAGGTTTTCGACGGTAGCGGCTACCTGATGCGCCTTGACGGCGAGAATGATCAGGTCCTGCTTGGCGATATCGAGGATGTTGTCGGTCGCTGCGACTTTGGCGGTTATCGTTTCGCCCCCGTCGCGATCCAGCTGCAGGCCGCTTTCCTTTATCGCCTCTAGATGCGCACCACGTGCGATTACGGTGACATCTTGCTCCGATGCGGCCAACTTAGCGGCTAGCAGACCGCCGATCGCGCCAGCACCCACGACACAAATTTTCATTCTGACACCGCATGATCGACCGACCGGAGATGGGTTTGCAAAATTCCGATCCCGTCGATCTCGATTTCAACTGTCCCCGTCTTCGGAACCGGTCCGACGCCAACGGACGTCCCGCAGGCGATGACGTCGCCCGGGTATAGTGTCATTCCACGCGAGACGAGGCTGACGATAGAAGCAGGGGCAAGGATCAGATCGCTGGTGGTGTAAACCTGACGCTCGCGGCCGTTCACCCGTGCCCGGATGGTTAGTTCGGCAGGATCGAGCCCGGTCGCGATCACCGGTCCAAACGGCCCAAAACCGTCAAGGCCCTTTGCTCGGCTCCAGTGGGTGAACCCGGCCTCTGCCTGAAGCAGGGCAAGCGCCGTCAGGTCATTCACGCAGGTGTAGCCGAAAATCACCGATCCAGCGTCTTCGACGGAGACGTCCTTGCATTGCTTGCCAATGACGATTCCAAGTTCGGCCTCATAGATGATCCGCCCGACGCCTGGGATCGGCAACACGATCTCGTCGCCATCCGCCGCGTATGAATTGGCGGGCTTGATGAAGAACAGCGGCTCGGTGGGAGTATCAAGGCTCTGAACGGCAGCGACCGAATGCGAATTGTTCCACAGCGCGATCATCTTGCTCGGCAGGCAGGGCACCTCAATTTTGACTGATCGAAGATCGACCGTCCGCTGCGATTTGATCGGGTTGGCGAACATGTCGCCGCCATAGATCTCAACAATGCCATCCACGAGGACTCCGAACCCATGTTCGGTTTTCGTGGAATACCTGACCCACTTCATTTGCTTCTCTTACTGCTCCGGCCGGCCTAGGTGACTGCCGAGATGTAGAACGCAGCTTACGAGTATCAGGGGGGGCGTTTATTGTGAATGCAGCATTCCGCGATTACAGTTATCGAGAAATGTGATAATAACAGAGTGCGCCCATGTTCGAGCTGACACTGCTACGGACTTTCGTGACGGCCGCTTCCGCGAAAAGCTTGAATGGCCGGCGGCTGTTCGGCGCGATACCCACTCTGTTCTAACTCACCGCCGACGGGGAAGCGATGCTGGGTTTGCCTATCTCAGCGGGCCGACACTCAGCGGCAAACTTCGCTTTGGAACGTCCGAAGACTTTGCGGTCAACCGGCACGAATTGACGCCGGAGGCGCTGAATGTGGTGGAGGCTGTCGAACAGGCCGATGCATTGATCGTTACGACGCCGGTCTACAACGGTTCTTATGCTGGTCTGTTCAAGCATCTGTTCGACCTCATCGATCCACTGGCGCTACACCGAGACGCTGGAGGTGATCCCGCGCCAATGGAAGGTAATCCAGACGGTGCACGAGAAGTTCTCCTGCCGGCAGTGCGAGGCGATCACCCAGCCGCCGGCGCCGTTCTACGTCACGTCACGCGGCTTTGCCGGGCCGAACTTGCTTGCGATGGTGCTGTTCGAGAAGTTCGGCCAACACCAGCCTCTCAACCGGCACCACCGCGAAGGCGTCGAGTTGAGCCTGTCGACGCTGGCCGATCAAGTCGGGACACCGAACATTTCTTCGCGCCGGTCTCCTCCAACTGGGAAGAAGGGGTGCGGGTTGTCGAACAAGGTGTGTCTAAGGGGGCATGATTTTACCTGGAACCGTCGCCGATCAAAGGGACCGTGACTTTGGTCTGCGATGGCGATGCCGCCGGACTGCAGTAGCGCCAGCGCACAGAATCTGTCCGCGATTGCAGACATGATATCGCCGACCTGCTTGAAGGCTTCGGTAGCGGCTCCTGCACATTAGAAAGTCGACATTTATGCGGCTTCGTCGTCTTCGGTCAGCTACGGATACAGGTATAGAATCGGGCCTCAAGCCCTCCGGTACTCACGCTAGAGCCACCATGACCGACACAAGCGCGCTGCCCTGATCTTCGCCGGCGAATGGCCAGACCAAGGCATTGGCGGGCAGGCGTAGACCTGCCCGCCGGAACTGCACTTTAGGCGAGCGGAAAAGCATCGTCGCCGCAGTTGGGCTCCTCGGCGCGCGCCGTTCGGGGCTCGGTAACCGATCTGTCCGACCTCGACCGGCTGTACGAGACGGTGAAAGCCCAACGCAGCAGGATCGACATCCTGTTCGCCAACGCCGGGACCGGTGCGTTCGCACCGCTCGGCGAGATTACGCCGGAGCACTACGACCAGATCTTCGACATCAATGTGAAGGGGACGATCTTCACGGTGCAGAAGGCCCTGCCACTGATGTCCGACGGGCTTCGATAATCCTGACCTGCAAGCTACAGATGAAACCTGAGAGCTCTTTCGATTGCGCGAGCCGTGCGTGGGTCACGACAAATCTCCGAATGTTCTCCTAGGCACGACATATCCATATTTCAGTTCATAGCAAGCGGACAGCGCTAACACCTTGTAGGGCGTTCAACGCCTACCCATTATTGAATTGATGGTACCGGGCGCAACGCGCCGCATGTCGTTCGTAGAAGTCTGCCTGCCGCTAGCCTCCTATCGTCTCGTGATGTTCGACTGCCGGCGGCCAGACGTGACAGGCTGCCCATTGAAGTCATGTGGCACGCCTTGCCGGGGGCGGTCTGCCCCGCATCCCGCCTGCGGCGGCGCTATGCTGACGCTCCTTAGGCCGCCCTGTTGAACCGGTCTCGGCGTCACGAACCGGCTCGACGATGAAATGACAATGTCCGTGCGGCGGACATTTCATCGTCTGCGCTTTGTACGCCCTCATTTGCTTTGGCTGCTGCGCGGCGCGGCTGACGCCGGGATGGAGACTTCCCCGGGAGGAAAGGGACGCGTCGAGGTCTCAAAGCTGCTGAAGGCGACTGGAATTTGTTGCCGGGTCCAAGATAGCCGGCTGCATAAATTCATACAGAATTATATATCATGACCCAATATGATCACTATGCTATATCACCCTGTTGACAGAGAGTGGGCATCGCGCTAGATATAATATCCTGATCAATTTGGCATTTTTGATCCGGATTCTACATCATGGCCTACCAGAGCGAAAACCTGATCGCGCAAGCGCGCGAAATACGCGAGGCCTCCGGCGTTAGCCAGCGCGCGCTCAGCGAGCGGGCTGGGCTGACGCAGAGCCACATCTCCCAAATTGAGAGCGGCAAGATGGAGCCGGGACTGTCGAGCTTCATAGACTTGACCCGCGCGCTTGATCTCGAGGTCATGCTTGTCCCGAAGAAGCTCGTGCCTGCCGTGTTGGGCTTGGTGAAGGCCCAGGCAACGCCCGACATGCATATCCATGCAGGCCAGCCAAACGACAAGCGTTTTGCCCGTGCCGAGCGCTTGGTCAAGAAAATGAAGCACCTTTACGGAAGCTCGGCCGATCTGGATCGCATCGAGGATACGCTGCGCTTTCTACGCCGGGTGAACCTCAGTGACCAGGAGACGCAGCTGGTGCGCGAACTTATCGCGCGGCTCGAGCGCTACCAGGCGAGCGCGCAGGCAGCGCCTATCGTCCGTGATATCGCGCAGAACCTGCAGCGACTGCGCAACTCGATCGCCCATCCCGCTCCGTCGGAGCCGCGGCCCGCCTATTCGCTGGACGATGGGGACGTCGATGCCTGACGTCTCGGTTCTCGATGTGCGGCTCTACGACGAGCCTATCGGCACTCTGACCCATTTGCAGGGTGATCGGACGATCTTTGCGTTCAACGAAGCCTACGTCGAGAATCCGCATCGACCGACCCTTAGCCTGTCATTCAAGGACGACCTGGGCGGCCTCATTACCAAGATCCGCCCGACACAAAGGGTCGTGCCGCCATTCTTCTCGAACCTGTTGCCGGAGGGCGGCTTGCGTCGCTATCTCGCCGAGCGGGCCGGGGTCAATCAGCAGCGCGAATTCTTCCTCCTCTGGGTGCTGGGGCTCGACCTGCCCGGAGCACTCTCGATCCATCCCGCGGCCGGTGATGGCCTTCCACCTGGTGATGACGAGGATCTTCCGAAGAACGCCAAACCCAATGCGCTGCGGTTTTCGCTCGCTGGTGTGCAGCTCAAGTTCTCCGCGTTTCAGAACGCAGGGAAGGGCGGCGGCCTGACCATTCCCGCCGAGGGCGTCGGCGGATCGTGGATCGTTAAGCTCCCGTCCCAGCAGTTCACCGGCGTTCCGGAAAACGAATTTTCGATGATGACGATCGCCGGGATGATCGGCATGGAGGTGCCCATTATCAACCTGGTCGATCTCGATGCAATCGCCGGCATTCCCGAAGGAGTGGGTGAATTGAGAGGGCAGGCGCTTGCTGTCAGCCGCTTCGACCGCACCGCCGACGGTCCCGTTCACATTGAGGATTTCGCGCAGGTCTTCGGGGTCTTCCCCGACGACAAATACAAGCGCGCGAGCTACGCCAACATCGCGCGCGTCATTGGCACTGAGGCAGGGGATGTCGGCGCCGCCGAGTTCATCCGCCGCCTCGTGTTCAGCGCGCTGATCGGCAATGGCGACATGCACCTCAAGAACTGGTCGCTGATCTATCCCGATCGGCGCACTGCCGCGCTCGCGCCGGCCTACGATCTGGTGTCGACCATCGCCTATATGGAGGGGGAGGACACGGCGGCCCTAAATTTCTCCCGGACGAAGAAGATGGCCGAGTTCGATGCGGATGAGCTCCGGCATCTAGCGGCCAAGGCGCTCCTGCCGGAGAAGCTTGTCGTCGACACCGCCGCCGAAACCGTGCAGCGATTTCGGCAGGTGTGGGAGGCCGAGAAGGGGCATCTTCCTCTCGCCGCCAGCGTCGTGAAGGTGATCGACGTCCACGCCCCGACCGTGCCGATTTACGAACTTGCATGAGGGAGGACCCCGTCAACAAATTCGGGCCGCCGACGATTTTCGGATCAATAAAGAGGGCATGGATGTCGCCTCGGGCACGGAAGCCTCTCAAAGGCTCCGGGCCGAACCGGACGTATCCGAGCGCCGGGCACGAAAACGAATTGGACGACTTTTACAAACTTGACGAGCTTGACGAATAGAGCCATATTGGGGCCAAGAGGTGCGACATGGCCAACATCAAGACCCAACCAAGCCGGCGCGACTCCAAGCGGTCGCCCCGAAATTCTTCACCAGCGATGCTCACAACCGCATTCATGACGAATGCGGAAGGAGTGGCGTTGCCCAAGGGCGTCGCCGGAGTCACTTTCCGCGCGCCGCGCAACATTGTCGAGGTAATTTCGGCAAGGCCAAGCAAAGTGAAAGCACTACTCGCCGGTTATGGCAAGGCGATGGCCGAAAGCCAGGCGGCGGGTCGAGCGGTGAGTTTCCGAGTCAAGGTTGACCCAACGGGCGACACTACCGTCATTCCGATGGAAGAGCCGATGGCAGATACCGCCAACGATTTGGCCGCAGCGCTCGATGAGGCACGTGGCCGCGGGAGAGTGCAGGCAGCATCTATCCTTGCTCGAGAGGACATGCTGAGCGCGGATAAGTTCGCCACGCTGCTAGGCATCAGTCGAATGACGGTCAACACTAAACGGCAAAACCACCAGGTGCTGGGTCTCGATGGCGCGAAGCGCGGCTTTCGCTTTCCGGCCTGGCAGGTAGGGGAAGACGGAAAGCCGTTTGCGGCACTTCCGCGTCTCTTCGAGCGGCTAGGCGGCGGCCCTTGGTCCGTGTATCGATTTCTCGTCCAGTCCCATCCAGAACTCGACGGCCTGACTGGTCGCGAGGCTTTGCGGTGTGGCAAAGCGGATGAGGCGCTAGCAGTTGCCGACAGCATTGCCGACGGCAGCTTCGCCTGAGTGCCCGGGCTAGATCCTCCGTCGAAGTTCGCGGCTGTCGCGCTGGATACTGCTACAGTCGATGCGGGCGCGCAATTCGGGCGCATCTTCTTCACGCACTTCAAGGACCCGCTCGGATTCGGCAAGACCCCAAGCCGGTTCAGCGATCCTCGCCGCCGTGCGGCTGCCAATCGCTTCGGCGTTCTATATCTCGGCAGCAGCTTGAAGGTCTGCTTTGTCGAGGCAGTGCTGCGTGACCAAGGCGATGCGCGTGTCGATCATCTCTTACTCGACGAAAACGATCTCGCCGTGCGCAGCTATGGTGCTATCGAGGTAATGAGGGCCTTGTCGCTCGTCGACTTACGCGGCGACGGTCCTCTGAGAATGGGAATTCCGAGCGATGTCGCCCGTGGGTCGTTGCAAAGTCTGGCGCGACGTTGGTCAATCGCGATTCATGACCACCCGACGCAGCCCGATGGAATCATTTACCCTTCGAGGCTCAACGGTGAGACAAACTTGGCGATATATGATCGAGCCATTCTCAAACTCAACGCGGTGACGCACAAACCACTTCTCAAGGAATTCGGGCTTGCGCCAGTGTTGCGCGACTTGAAGGTCGGGCTGCAATGATACGACCACCGCATCGTCGACGATGCCGAACGAAAGCAGCTGGCTTCCAACCAGACGAATGGGATATGTGCAAAACAGCATTGCCGATCATATAAGCCCTGTCTTGATGATGCGGTTTTCGCGTATTCGACAGCTGGCCCTAGGATCCGACAAGTTGCACCAAAGAGGCTGGGACTGTCAGCTCGAGACCACTGCACTTGCCCGGCTCCGCCAGTCGAACAGTAACCCATCCTTCAAAGCTCTTTTTGGGAAGCATGACTCCGCTCAGCGGGTTGCCTCCGCAGGCATTCGAAAGGGATGCGGCGGCGTCAGCCCAGTTATTTCCAGGCCGGAAAACAGCTTTCGGCGCAAAATCTGCCTCGAGGCTCGACTTGCTGCCAGCAAGCAGTGCGTAGCCCCCAAGCGCTCCAATGATGACGATCGTGAGGAAAAACAAGAGGGGCTGACGCTCTTCAAACTTCTGGCGAAGGAAAAGAAACTGCCCCAGGTTCGTAACGCGAGCGATCAGATCGTCGGCGGCGGTCCATTTCTTGAAAGCAGCCGCGTACAATGGGTCTCCAGGCGCCGCCGCTTGCATGTCCCTTATCGCATCCTGCCGGTACTGCACCAAGGCTGCGATGGTTGGTGTCTGCGGGGAGAGAATGTCCTGGGCATGTTGATCGATGGCTGCGGCGACCGCGTTGCCGGCTGTCGTGAGGTCCGAGAAATAAAAGACGTTGGACGTCAACAGGCTTAACATAACCCCGATTGCAACCAGGATCCCGAGAAGACCAACTGCGCCGAGCCCGACCGCCCAATAGAGAGCCTCACCTTTTAGCGCCGCCAATCCGTTGATAGATGCTCCGGCAATGACTGCCGCGCCGACCGCGGCCAGGCTCGTCGCGAGCCACTTGATCGTATCACGCAGGTTGGCTTTGGCCGTGGCATAAGGATCGGGAGCAGGCGCCTCACTCATCATGGGGGCCGGTCAGCTTGATCTGCGTTCCCATCCACTCGGGATTCCCCAGATCCGAAAGCGCCTTGTTGATCTCCTCGACACTTAGTGTCCCGGAGCCGTTCACATGGAACTGAAAAACGGTCGGTTCCGACGCCTCAACATACAGCGTGTATTGTTCCTTGATCGCTTTCACGAGGTCGTTGCCGGACGGAACGGGGACCGTTCTTATCTTCGCGTTCCCTTTAGCGATGATCGAAGCCGTCGCCCCTCCGTTTGGCCAAAGGACTGGAATATCGGCCGATGTCCTCGGCTTCGGCGCAATTGGCGGAGCGATCGTAAGGGAATCGGTTCCGCAAGTGACAGTTATCGTGCCGTCGGGATTCGGCGACATGGACAGGCTCATTGTCGTGCTCCGCCATCTGTTGCTCGACCAAGATCGCAGTCTTGATTGGGCGTTGAACTTTACCGGGATGCCATACGCGGTGCCGCAACGGGGCGAACTGATTGCCTCCTTGCGTGGAGGGAGTGCGGTTCGTGGTCTACGCCGCCAAGCCTATTGGTTTTCCAAATGGTTCAGTAGCATTTTGCCCAGTACGTGTCCCATCGGGTCGTCAAAGTGCAGGTAGTTCACGCATTGACCGGTGTGCGGATCAATTTTGATACACCCGACAATCGTACCGGACGTTTTCCCCGGCATCAACGTGATCTGGGTGTGCAAACCCTTCGGGCCGAGCGCCTTGGCGGCTTTTTGAACGTGCTTCGACACGTCATCGCCATTGTCGATGCGCTTCTGTAAATCGTCACGGTCGATATCGATCTTGGTCGGCTTGTCCTTTCGGTTTGTCATTGCGTCGATCTCCTCACAGCAGCAGCTAGATCCGAAGAAAGGCTGGAATTGGTGCCAATCGGACCAAGTTGGTCGGGATGGGCCTTGTCAGGGGGCGCCAGTGTAACGATGAGCTCCTGAGCCCGATCGCGGCTGGCACTCGCGAAGGGCGAGCTCGTCGTTGCGAAGCGCACAAGCTTCCAGGTTGGTGTTACATTCCCGCTCGTTACGATCTGAAATTTAATGTCATGCGAGAGGGCGTCAGCGCGGCCGGCGAATTTGGCAGTTGCACCGACGTTGCTCTCGGGTCCTTCGGCCACCGCGACACTGATTGCACCGCGTAGCCAGTCATAGAGGTGCAGATCGCTTTGAATGAACAGGCTGGCTCTGTTCGGCTCGGGCTGGCAGTCGTAATCATGCTTCTTCAAGTTGATGAAGTCGTTCACTTTGTAGGTAACGTAGATCTTGTCGGCCCGGGTCGCGGTATTGGCCCAGCTTCCTCCAACGCCCAACGAGAATGTCTGCGTCGGACCGGGATCAATCAGCATGGCGCCTGGGCTGAGGGCGCTCTTCTCTTCAACCGTCAAGAGCAACTCGACCTGTGCAAGCCAGTCCTTGAGGAATGAATAGCGAGCCGGATTGTCGTGATAGAGTTTATAGACAGCCTGTCTCAACTCACATGACACCTGGCCGACAAGCTTTTGTTCGATGAACCCGGCATCCTGGTAGGTACCCCAGAACTCCTGGATCTTCGGCGTCGTTGTTCCGCAGCCGGCGATCCAGGCGCACACAAAAAGCGCGACCAAAGCGCGGACGATAGCCCCCCGATTCATATGCGCCCCTCCGACCGGATCTACCGGGAAGAGTTAAGCGTGTTCTTTATCAGTTGTCACGCAATAAGCATCGGCGTCAGAATGAATTGCACTCCTAAATTTGCTGACCGCTCTGTGCTTGTTCTTTGGCTGTTGTCTTCGAGCTTGTTTGGCCGAGCGCGCTCGCTGGATGACCAAGCGGGTAAGCCGACTGATCAAAAAGGGTACGAGCGCGGCGATCGTCGGGCAGGCGCGCTATTCCGGCGGAACCGGGGCGGCTGCTCCGCCTGGAATTTGGCGCAGCCCGCAACTTAACCAGCTACGATAATGCGCCCAGTCGAAGGACAACCGGCGATCCCGGACCCAAGCGAGCGCGGCTGCGAAGCCCAAATGGGCCATTCGTCGTCAACCGCATGCAATGCGATGTGTCGGCAGCACGGCCGCTATGGGGAGACTACTCTAGTCACCGCCAAGGTTTGCCGCCTCAGTCCTATGGATCCAGCCGATCTCGCCGCTCGTGAGATAGACGACCGCTCCGCGTTTGGCGTTCGTCGTGGCCAGATAGTCATTCAACTGCTGCATATGGGCTTCGCGCACTCCAGGCGCAGGGTTCACATCGGATTTCCAGTCAATCGCAGCGTCAACGCGGCCCTCGACGATCGCCAAGGCGTCGACCCGACCGGCGACAAGGCCACTCTCGTCGTGGCCCCAGATTGCGATCTCGGGGACGAGGTGGGGCCGTAATTCGGTAATCTGCGGCAAGGCGAGGCCGCGCAGCGCCACGGTTCCCATCTCGGTTGGATCGGGCCGAGAGGCATTGTCATCGTCCTTTGGGATCAGTTGCGCGAGCAGTTCATGAGCGCGCGACACGGTTGCCTCGAGTTCTCCAGCAAGCTCGCCGGTGAGAAGCTCCTCCATCAGCTTGTGAAGGATGACACCGCGCCGGGCGCCGGCGCCGACGACGTCAAAATGTTCAACGAAGCTTTCCGACGTCGCGACGCCATCGAGAGCGTCGCCGAGCCGATCGGCGTCATGCTCGCTGGGCCGGCGCCAGACAATCGGCGGCGCGCTCTCATCGACCGATCGCTGCTCGGCGGCAAAGGTGTCGCAAGACTGTTCGTTCGACCGATTGGCCGCACGTTGCATATCTTGCTGCGCAAACGACAAAAGGTCTAGCTCGGGGATGTCGTGTTGATGCAGGTCTATGGAGCTGAACCAGGATCCTTTCGAGGCTTGGGGGATGTGGGGGAGGATCAGGAGATCCCGCGCGCGCGTGCAGGCGACATACCAGATCCGCTCGCGTTGATTGGCGTCTTCCAGGCTTTCCGCGGCACGTGCTGCAGCCAACTCCGGTGGCGCGACGCCACCGATCATCCAGTGCAGGCTGTTGTCGGATTGTCGGTGTACGAACTGATCCGGCCGATAGAGTTCGGTCGTGGAATTGACCGGAATGACGACCGGCCACTCCAACCCCTTGGCACTGTGGATGGTGAGGATCTCGATCGCATTCTCGGCGGCGTCGATCCGGCCTTCCTGCGCACGGGCCTTTCGCTCCCAATCCGACTGGAGATCGCGAATGAATGCGCGCAAACCGGCGACCGAGTAGCCGCGCGCTCTCTCGATCAACGCGTCGAGATTGGCGAGCGCGCGGGCATTTCGGTTGCCATGCCGGGCCGCCATGATGACGCGAACGTTCAGGCGCTCGATGGCTTCGGTCAGTATCAGGCTGGGAGCCATGATCGATGCCCGCCGGCGAAGCCGTTTCAGTTCGACAAGAACGTTCTTGGCAACCGCATGCCGGACCAGTTCGGGGTCCGCTCGGACGGTGAAAAAACTCTCGCCTGCTTCCGAAGCAGCGAGGGTCGTGGTGATGTCGAGCAGCTCCTGGTCGCTCAAGCCCACCAGCGGTCCTCGCATCAGCGCGCCGAAGGCCAACGTATCGGAGGAGTCGGCCAGGACCCGCAGCAGCGCCAGAATGTCCTGCGTTTCCTGTCGTCGCATCAGCGTCTGGCCGGCTTGCGAGGATACAGCGAGCCCGCGCTGCTCGAGCGCTCGTTCGTATCGCCACAGTTCGGTGTGTCCCGGCGAAAGCAGCGCGATGTCGCCAGCCCGCAGGGGCGTGCAGGTCTTGTCGGCGCGTTGAATGGGCACATTGCCGATCAAAGTGGCGCAGATGTCGGCAACCCGCTCGGCCTCGGCTTCCCGAAACATTTCCGCGTAGATGCGCCCCTCTTGTGCGATCTCCACGGTGAAGCGTGCCACGCAAGGAAGCGCGTGGGATGCCTCGAACAGTGTCGGTGCGAGCGCGACATAGCGGGGCTGTGAGGGCTTGGCAAAGACCGGTTCGAAGCAGGCATTCACATGCTCGATGATCGGGCTTAACGAGCGGAAGTTGGCTGTGATCTGAAGCACGGCACCATGATCCTGGCTGTCGATCAGCCGGCGGCAGAGTTCGTAGGCCTCGATGTCGGCGCCGCGAAAACGATAGATCGCCTGTTTCGGATCACCGACAAGAAAGAGTGCTCCTGGCCGCAGGTCCGCAGCCTGCCATTGTTCTGGCCGCCTTTCGGTCGCGGCGATCAAGAACAATATCTCGTTTTGGATACCGTCTGTGTCCTGGAACTCATCGACCAGAATATAGCGATAGCGCCGGCCCACTGCTTGACGCACCTCCTCGTGGTTGCGCACCAGCGACCGGACGTGGATCAGCAGGTCGTCGAAATCGAGGACAGCGGCAGCTCGCTTGCGCGCCTGATAGCTTTCGAGCAACTGGTCGAGCGAGGCCGACAGCGAGCAGACCAGCGTGCTGGCGATATGGCCGACCAGTTCGCTCCATGCGATGAGCGCCGTTTCATAGAGCGTTTGGCCGCCACCAAAGCCGGTGTCGTTGCGGTGAGCACCGAAGCCGCGCGCTGCATCTTCGTAGGTCTTGAGTTGCAGTCCCTTGCGCTCGAAAAGCCGACCCGTTCCTGCATCGCACAGGCGCCACAAGGTTGCGAAGTCTTGGCCTTGGGCGAGACAATCCTGGTAGCGCTCCGCAAGCCGGCGCAATTCCAACGCGATCTCGGAGAGCCATTTGTCAGGGTCGGCGCTTGCCTGCCACCGGTCGAAATCGGCCACCGCTTGGATGAAATCGATGTCGGGCCGAGCGTCGGGTGAGGGAGGGATGGGTTGGGCATCGGGATGCTTACGCCGAAGGCTTGCAAGTTCCCGGATAAGATCCACGACCTGGAGGGGGATTTGCTCGGCCAAAACAACGACCGGGTCGCCTTCCGCCGCGTCCGCCGCAAGCCGCCTCGAAAACCAAGCCGACAGCTCGGCCATGAACAGGGTGTCAGCTACCGTCGCATCGACCACACGAGCGCCGGGGTCGAGGCCAGCCTGGACGCCATGGCTGCCGATGATTGCCTGGCAAAATCCATGAATGGTCGTCGCCGTCAGCTCATCGAGACGGTTAGAGGCAGCGACAAGCGCATCGCGTTGTTCTTGCGAAAGGCCCTGTGGAAGGACAGGTCTGAGGAAAGCGGGGACATCGCCCGCCAGCAACGTGTCGATCGTATCCCTGATCCGGCGCGCAAGCTCGCTCGCCGCAAGTTCCGTGAACGTGATTGCCGCGATGTCACCTGGTTGATGCCCGCCAGCGAGCATCATTGCCACGCGCCCCGCCATCAGCGACGTCTTGCCGGTTCCCGCGGCCGCTTCGACCAGCAGGATCGAAAGGAAATCGGTCATGGCCCGGTAACGAGCCTCCCGGTCGACGAGCATCATGTCGAGGCGCTCCATAGCCGGTTGAGAGGCTGGTTGGCCGCCCGGAATTCGGACCCCTTGCGGCGCAGATAACTTTCGCGATCGGCCGGCAGCGCCAAACGCATGTCGTCGTACAGCGTGTCCTGTTCCCAACGCGGCGCAATGCGGCCGCTGCGCAGGATCACCATGGCCGCCGATAGATAGTCCGCCGCTTCCCTCACCACGCTGTCGAGCTCATCACCCTTGAGTTCGAATGTGGCCGGATCGTCGGCGAGGTAGATCAGGCGCGCCACGACCGTCCTGACTTCCGGCAGCAACGTGCGGGCGGCGATCGCGTAAAGCACGCGCTGCAGCTCCCGTCCCTGCCCCAACGCGATGCGTTGATGTTTCGGAGGCGGCTTCGCGCTCTTATAGTCGGTGATGCGCGCGCCTTCGCCTGTGGCGCGGATATCGAGGCGATCCATCCGGCCGCCGAATACCAGACCTGTTTGTCCGATCAGCACGGTGATCGTCGTGTCCCACGGGGCTTGTTCCTGCTCTGCTTCGTTTTGACCGAACGGCACTTCCGTCCAACTGCGCGTATCGGATCTGACCTGATCGTCGTCGGCGAGGCCCTTGGCCGTGCGACGTGCTGCCTCGCTTACCGTATGGCGCCACAGGACCGGCGGGGGAACGGAACGCCGCAGAGGCCAAGTGTTCAGGACTACTGTCGAAGCATGAGTGATCGCCGCTTCGATCTCGCTGGGACTGGCGCGCGCAAATCCCGGCGTGGGCTCAAGAACCGTGATCGCCTCGCTGATCAATTCATGCACTAGCTCGCCGAACGAGGCTGCGTCGAGTTGCAGCTGATCGGCCTGAAATCGAACCGAGCGCCAGCCCAATGCGTAGCGCCAGACGAACCCGAGAGGGTCGCGTAGCAGCCGTTGCAGTGACGTCGTCGACTGAACCCTCGACAGGGCTCCCTCGATCGCCGGATGATTGGCGTCCGACAGGCCATCATGCGGCGTCAACTCGAAAGGACGTTGCCAATTGCGCCAGCACAGCTGGGCTTGGCGGATGTGGGCAAGTTGGCCGGCATCGCGTGGTCTCGCCAAAAGCCTGTCCGCTTCGCTGAAAGCGTGCTCCGGGATGCGGTCGCGCTTGTGCACGGTCTCGTGCGAAGGCCACAACGAACTGGGGGACAGAACACCTCCCTTGGCGTTACGCAACGAGCGCGACAAAACAAGTTGTCCGCGGGTCTGCGCCTGGATGATTTCGAAATGGCGCCGGTCGCGCTCGGCGACCCCCACGGGATGTAAGCGGCGGCGGTCAAGCAAATGGTGCGGCAGCAGCGGGTCGTCGTTTTCAGAGCGCGGCCAGGACCGGCTGGTGAGGCCAAGCAAGCGCGTAAACGGGCGTGGGCATGCCGCCAGTTGCGATGCCGGACACCAAACGACGTTGTTGGCCGGATCAAGTTGATCCGCGACGCGCAGCGCCTGCAGCGACAGACCGATGGCTTGTGCCGGCGCGCTTCGCAGTGCCTCCTGCCACATTGCCAGGCTGGCGCCACTCAGCAATCGCGCGCCGGCCTCTTCTGCGGCATCCGCTCCACGCGCGAGAAGCTGGAGAATGGGGAACAGCACGTGCTCGGCCAGTTCACCATCGACGCGCTGCGACCTGGCTGCCGCCAGGACCTCTCGCCACTGGTCGAAGGTTCGCAGGCCCGCGCTTCGTGGGATCGCGACGAACCAATCGGAAGGAAGCAAGCCGACGAAGGGGCGCGCTGGCAGGCGCCGGATCAAGCGCCAGATGCGTTCCTGATTGAGACCGTTTCCAAGAACGTCCGCAAGCGCTGCACAGGCCTGGCCTTCCGGCGTGCTCAGGGCTGGCACGCCGTGGGAAAAATGGAACGGCAACCCGGCGCTTCGCGCGTAGGCCAGAAAATGATCGTCCCAATCCGGCGTCAAAGTCGCGGAGATAGCGATGTCTTGTGCCAGCACCTTGCCGGTGGCGAGCAACTGCCGGGTCCAACGCAGCGCCTCGATGACCTCCGACTTTGGGTCCGCGCTCGCCTCGGCGACCAGTATCGCCGGAGGAGCCGCCGGCTTTCTTTGGATCGACCCTTTGAACCATGGGTGCTCGACGGGCACCGGCAACTCCCAGGTGAGCTCGGTGACGTCAACGAGTTCATTGAGAAGCGGCCGCCAGAGCGGGTCGACATCCACCAATCCCGACAGCGTCACTGGCCCAAGCAGGCTCTGCGCCATTCCGATCCGCCGGCTGGCGGCGTCGCGCAGATCGCGCGGCAGCATGTGCGCGGGTGGAATGTGATTACGGATATAGGTCTCGAGCCTGTAGAGATCGTGAAACCGCGGCCTCTCGCCTGCCAGTGACGACAGATCGAGATCGGCCCGCCAGGCACAGTCGAGCGCATTCAGGACCGCGCGCGGCATGCCTGGCAGTCCCGCGACGGTTTCGAAGTCCCCAAAGCTCTCGCAAGCCAGCGCGGCCTGAATCGCGGGATAGAGAACATCGGTGCCGGCAGGCTTGGCAAAGCCACCAACCAACCGTGCTGCGAGCAGAGGCATGGTCACGATCTCGCGTCCGACCGCTCCGCCCCGCGCCGCGGCGGCGCGGGTGGTTCGAAGCGCCAGCATGCCATGGACGACGTGAGTGGAGCGAATGAGCATCGGGTTTTCGTCCTATTGTTAAGGGGGCACTGTGATCGCCCAAAACCACCCGCTTTTTAAGATCGGGCAGAGAAAAAAGCCTGCGCCTGGGGGTGGAAATGCGTCTAAGCAAGTTGAGCGTCCTGAATTTCAGGAACTTCCAATCTATCCACCTCGCGTCGGCCGGCAACGTCGTGCTGCTTGGCGAGAACAGGGTCGGCAAGAGCAACCTGCTGTTCGCGAGGTTCGTCGCAACCAGCAATGGTCGATCGTCGAGTTCGAACGAATTCAGATCGGGCGCAATAAAGCGCTTCGAGCGGAAGCTGCGCGTCAGTCTGTGACGCGCAGGGTCCTTCGCGAGACTCTCGCGCGCAAAATCACCGCCGGCCGAACCCGATGTCGATCCATCAAGAACGATGGCCAAGACGGCATAACCGCAGATGCCGATGCCGGCATCGTCTCGATTGTCGGCCGTAAGCGTCCTTACCGCAATGCCATCTGATTTGCAGGCTCATGTCAGAGCGTTGCTAGCGTGCTTATCGCGACCAGCCGGTCGTAAACGATGTCGGCGCGGCCGGGCGACCCGCGAATGTTTCCTCTAGGAAATGGTCGAAGTTTGGATCATCGAGCAGCGCCGCAATCTGTTCGGCGATGTAGGCCCGGATCTCCGGCTCGCCGGTTGCGATTTCCTCGAGGATCTCCTCTCGCCCATCGACTAGAAGGAGAATGTCCTCGGCATCGCGGCTGGCGATGAGATCGCCTTCACCGCGGCCGCGATATGCCTCCAACTTAGTCGCAACAAATAGCGGCGGCGTGAGGCACCGGATCTCAAACCCCTCCTCCAGCTGTTCCAGAACCGCCGTCTCGATTCCTTTTGCGTACCAGCGATTAGTGAACCCGAGGATCGCCTCGTCCCCCGGCATGAAGTCGACCTTGAGCTCGCCGAGCTTCATACGGCAGATGACGGCGTCGTCAGCCGCTTCGGTAAAGCCGCGTGCGCGCAAGCGCTCCACCAGATCGACCCATTCGGCGAATCCAGCGAGATCGACAATCAGGTCGACATCGTCGGTCGCCCTCACCCCTTCCAGAACGATGGGGTCCGTGATGTAGAGCGCCGTCGTGCAGCCGCCTACAAAGACTAGGCTCGCGCGCAGCTCGTCGCCGAGCGCCTCCGCCACGGCCTTCAGCATGGCTTTCAACTGAGACTGGACTGTCATCCCAGCCTCTGTAGGAGCAGGCCGGCGGCGAGCTTGCTCTCGCGCTGATTGCCGATGCGGATCGCGTCGATGAGGGCCAGATAGTCGTAGAGCCCCCTATCTTTTTCGCAGGCTTCTGGCACGCTTTTGAACAGCGGGACGACCGATTGACCCATTTCTTTTGCGCGCGCGTAGGGCCAGACGCAGATGAGATTTCCGGCGCTGTGCAGGGTGCCACGCAGCGCGGGGGCGGCGAACGCCGTCGGCAGCCCACGCTGCATGGCACCTGGTTTCGCCGGAAAAACAAATTTCAGACCGTGGACGATGAACTCGCGCAGATGGCGCCGGCTCGGTTTGGGCCGATCGGACTTCCTGTCCTTGATCGCGAGGCCCGCCGCGATGCTGCGCTTGAGCGAAGCGCTGATCTCGGTCTTGCTGATTCCGAGTGCTGCCTCGAGGCCGCGCACGGAATAGGGATCCTCGCCCGCGCCCAGCCCGGGCGGCGGAGGTTCGTGACCGATATCTTTTGCGTCGTCCTCCAAGCTCGCCAGCTTGAGCAAGACGACCACATCCTGGCTCTTCATCATAGTTCTGTCCTGTGTCCTCGGACAGCGGACACCTAATCATGATCAGATCCGGAGTGTCAAGAATTCACGGCTGGAAAGCTGATCGGTCGGTACCGGCGGCAAGTTGCGTCGCCGGTTTCGACAACATCGGCTCTATACTGCCGTCCGCAATTGCGGTTTCGCGAACCATGTCCTCAGTCCCGGGACAGGGGACAAGCAGGAGTTTGGTGGCGCACGGCAACACCGGTATCATGTTCCGACCCGACACTGCGCCGATTACCAGGGCCATTGGCGACCGTCGCGGCAAGTGACAGCCGGGCTACCTGCCCTTTCTCGTCCCGCATCGCGGGTCGATACCTCCCGCCGACGGCGTTCAAAATTGCCCGATATCACCTCGATATGGGGTCCAGGCATCTCGCGGTAGCCCTATCATTCATCCTCCTGTCAAACCGGCGGCCCAGTCCGACCCCAGCTACCTGCCTTTAGTCGTCGCCAGGCAGCGCCCCGCAGGAAAGGCTAGACGCCCGCTTTCTTGCGAACGCTCTTGTTTCGGCTCTTCATTACCGGCTGTTTTGCCTTTCGGCCCAATCCTATTGCCTTCGCCATTGCCGATCGGGCCGCAGCGTAACTTGGAGCCACCATAGGATAGTCGGCAGGGAGGGACCATTTGGTCCGGTACTCGGCAGGCGTCATACCGTAATGAGTCGCGAGATGACGCTTCAAAGACTTGAACTGGCGTCCATCCTCCAGGCTCACGATGTAGTCCGGCGTCACCGACTTGCGGATTGGCACGGCGGGCTTGAGAGTTTCGGGCTCGCTCTTTACCGACTCTGTTGTCCTGGCTTGCAGGGCCGCATGCACTTGATGGATGAGGTTGGGCAGTTCTGCGACAGGAACGGGGTTGTTCGAGACGTAAGCGGACACGACGTCAACGGCGAGGCCGATCAGCGTGTCGGCCTTCTCCTGGGTATCGTCGTCCATGCAAAACCCTCCTGATGCGATATAAACCGGCGAGAAAGTTACTTACATGACGACGCGGCATGAAAACAGTCCCAAGTGTCGCCGCCCCGGGGAACCTTAGTTCGCCAAGGTGCTCGCGTAGCTGGCGCGGCGCTGATGCTGGCGTCGCCCTGCGGGCCTGGCTGTCGGCAAACCCGAAGCCCCGTGGTCGGGTCTTCGCCCGGGGGCAGCCATCCCTGACGCAAGATGGGCGTCGACATAGAGAAGGGCAAGCCTGCTTGCCCGATCCGGCAACGGGGCGAACACTGGAGCATGATCCGCCGTTGGACAGCGGCTTGATGCGGCCTCGCCGCGGCTCGGGCAGGTCGCGTGGAACATCCAATCTTGGCGGGCTGTCGTCTCCGAGGAACGGCGCGGTACAGAGCGAGACTTACCTGCCGCTTGCGCGCCGCGGCCGGCAAGGGAGGCTTCGCCGCGGCCGGTCGATCTCGAACTGAACATCTGCCAGTTGGCGCCCTTGCCCTTGCCTGCCTTGCTCTTCGCGGCGTCCGGTTCCTGCCCGGATAGATCGGAGCGGTAATCGGACAGAAAAGGAGCGCGCGACGGTGCGCGCAGGCGAATATGGAAAAGACAGATCTGGAGAAACTAAAGGACGAGGTGTCCTGCGCCGCAGTGCTCGAACACGAGGGCTACGCCCTCGATGTCAAGGAAAGCACGCGCAAGGCGATGAAATATCGCCGCGACGCGGCGATCGTCATCGTCACTCATGGAGGCAAGGGGTGGTTCGACCCGCTGTCGGAGGCCAAGGGCGATGCTTTCAAACTGGTCGAGCATCTTAAGAGCTGTTCCTTCGTCGAGGCCATGAACGAGGTGGCGGAGCTGGTCGGCTTCGTTGCCTCCGCACCGGTATGGCAGCGCACGTCCCGCGACCGGGTGTCCCACCGTTCCATTGTCGAACGCTGGCAGGCACGACGCCGGCCCTGGCGCGGATCGGCAGCCTGGCGCTATCTCAGCGGCGTTCGCCATCTTCCCGAGGCCCTACTTTGCGCCGCGATCGCGGCCAACCTGCTGCGCGAGGGGCCGCATGGCAGCATGTGGGCGGCGCACAGCGATGCTGACGGCGCGCTCACTGGCTGGGAAGAGCGGGGGCCGGACTGGCGTGGCTTTGCCACGGGTGGCGCCAAGTTGCTCTTCCGACTCGGCCCACGTGATGCGCCACGGACTTGCGTGACCGAGGCGGCGATCGACGCCATGAGCCTTGCCGCGCTCGAGGGATTTCGCCCCGATACGCTTTATCTCAGCACCGGCGGCGGCTGGTCGCCGGCCACGGCCGCGGCACTTCTGGCAGTGGCGGCAAGGTCGGGCGTACATCTTGTCGCCGCCACCGACAACAATACCCAGGGCGACACCTATGCCGGCCGGCTGTTCGCCCTGGCCGCCGAGTGTGGATGCGACGCCGAGCGGCTGCGTCCCCTGACGGACGACTGGAACGCCGATCTTAAGGCGAAAGACGAAAGGGTTGGAGGGCAGGATGAGAGGGGCCGAGTGCCGCATGCCCGTCGGTCGCGTCAAGGGTGAAGCTTTGCCCGGCTGACGCCGTCCCTTGACCCGCCCGGACGGAGAGGCGGCCACGGGGGAGGGGTCCGAAGGGCTGAAGAAGATGGTGATCCAAAAGGGATGAACCGCGCTCCTGCCCGGACAGGGCCAAGGAGCCTCTCGATGACCCTTCAATCCTCCATCCGCAAGGTTTATTTCGGCGTCGCCGACCGGCGGCAGATGTTTCGCCTGTTCGACCGCCATGCTGAGCGGCCAAACCGCTGGGAGGGCGACGACAGCGCACTCTATGCCGGCGAGTGGTTCGAATTGGGCAAGGCCGAGCACGACTACATGCTCGACCTCCTGCCGCCGCTATGGATGCGCGGCGAGATGTTCGCGCTCGGCGAATTTCTCATCGGCAGCGTCACCAGCGTCTTCTACACGCTGCGGATCGACGGCGGGACGCGCTGTTTCCACGCCTATTGCGACCTCGCCGTGACCGGTTCTCCGCGCGCGGCGCGCGACGCCATCGTCGAACGCGAATCCCGCCCTGCGAAGGCGATGACGCATGAGGAGCGGCTTGAGCACATCTGGAGCGCCACCCATGACCAATATCGCGGCTATGCCGGCGACAGTTTCCTGGCGCGGCATCGCGGCAAGCGCACCATCCAAGTCTTTCGCGCGGGGCGCCCCGAGCTCAAGCTGCTCGATGAGCTGACCGACGCCGAGATCGCGGCCAAGCTGCCGGTGCATCTGAGGCACCTGCCTCTGCCGACAGCGGCATGAGGGGGCGGCGATGTTCACCTTCCCCATCCTTGCCGTGCGAAAGGTCGTCGAATGCGGCATAGCCGATGCCCGCGCCAATTGGGGCTTCCGCAATCCCTATTACGGCGCCCGTCCCGGCAAGGGCGAGAAGCCCGGCCTGTGGCTGGTCGGCGACGAGGGCATCTACATCATGTCCAACGGCAAGCTCGCCGAAGGCGCCCGTGCCCTCATCGCTTATGCGGAGCAATGCCACCCAGTCGGCAATCCAGACTGGTGGGACTACAAGCGCCGCCATTTCGGCGGCGATGACGGCATCGAGTTCATCGAGGCCGAAAGACTGCTCCCGCTCTTCGACCGCCACATGCGGGCAACGCATCTCAATATCGAGCTTACCGAGACCGAGATCGGGCTCTCGCTGATCACCCGCTGACCCCCCCAAACAGGCGGCGCCGCTTGCCCTGCCGACCTCGTCGGCAAGCGGCCGGCGGCGCGCGCCTTTTCCCTCAAGGAGACCACACCCATGTCCAACGACGATCCCTTCACGCTCGACCTGTTCAACGACACCGCGCTGTCCTCCGGGCTCGGCCTCGGCGTCACCGCCTTCGGCAGCGACCTTGGCGCCGGCGACCCGGAGCTTGGCGAAACGCCTGCGTCCGGAGGACCGCGATCGCCAATCAGTTCGCAGGGGGCGCTTCCATCCGGCGGAGGCGGGCCTGCCGTCGCGACCGGCGAGAACTTCCATCTCGGAGGCGTCCGGGAGCTGGCCAACGGCTGGAAGCAGCGGGCTCTCGACAATCTTGCTGCCATCCGAATTACCGCCGCCATCAAGGCTGAGGACCGCCCGGCGACGTCCGAGGAACAGGCCCGGCTCATTCGTTTCACCGGCTTCGGCGCGTCGGATCTCGCCAATGCCGTGTTCCGCCGTCCGGGTGACGACCAGTTCCGCGCCGGCTGGGACGAGATCGGCGCCGCACTCGAAGCGGCAGTTTCGAGCCAGGACTACGCCTCGCTGGCGCGCTGCACCCAGTATGCCCATTTCACCCCCGAGTTCATCATCCGGGCGATCTGGGCCGGGCTGCGGCGTCTCGGCTGGCGTGGGGGCAGGGTGCTGGAACCGGGGATCGGCACCGGCCTGTTCCCCGCGCTGATACCGGCAGAGCTGCGCGACCAAGTACATTTTACCGGCGTCGAGCTCGACCCGGTGACGGCCCGCATTGCTCGGCTGCTGCAGCCGCGGGCGCGTATCGTCAATGCAGATTTCGCCCGCGCCGACCTCAAACCGAGTTTCGATCTCGCTATCGGCAATCCACCATTCTCCGATCGCATAGTCCGCTCGGACCGCGCCTATCGGTCGATGGGCCTGCGACTGCATGACTACTTCATCGCCCGCGCGATCGATCTCCTGAAGCCTGGCGGCCTCGCCGCCTTCGTGACCAGCGCCGGCACTCTTGACAAGGCGGATTGTTCGGCGCGCGAGCACATCGCAAAGTCGGCCAGTCTCGTCGCCGCCATTCGTCTGCCCGAAGGCAGTTTCCGGCAGGATGCCGGCACCGACGTGGTGATCGACATCCTGTTCTTGCGCAAGCGCAAGCCCGGCGAAGCGGAGGGCGACGTCGCCTGGCTCTACCTTGACGAGGTTCGCGCGGCCAATGGCGATGAGACCGCGATCTGTGTCAACCGGTGGTTCGCCAGCCATCCGGCTTTCGTGCTCGGCTCGCATGCCACGACGTCGGGACCGTTCGGCGAGACCTACACCTGCCTCCCGCACCCGGGGGTGGATCTCGTGGACGCGCTGTCGGACGCCATCTCCCTGCTTCCGGAAGCCATATACGACGGCGAGCCGGAGATCATCGATCCCGACGCCGGCGTCGACGAGGAAGCGGAAACGCTTTCCGACGCGCCGGCTATTCGCGAGGGCAGCTATTTCATCGCCAGGAACACCGCGCTGATGCAGATGGTCGACGGCGTGCCCGTAACGATTCCCCTGCGCAAGGGGCGCAGCTCGGACGGCGTGCCCGACAAGCACGCGCGTATCATCCGCAAGCTGATCCCCATCCGCGACGCCGTGCGCGAGGTCCTCAAGGCCCAGGAATTCGGCCGACCCTGGAAGCCGGCGCAGGTCAAGCTGCGCATCGCCTGGTCGAACTTCGTGCGCGCCTTCGGCCCGATCAACACAACCGTCGTTTCCACCAGCGAGGACCCGGAAACCGGCGAGGTACGCGAGGCGCATCGCCGCCCGAACCTGCTGCCTTTCCTCGACGATCCGGATTGCTGGCTGGTCGCGTCGATCGAGGATTACGACCTGGAGACCGACACGGCGCGGCCGGGGCCGATCTTCACCGAGCGGGTCATCGCGCCGCCCGCGGCACCCATCATCAATTCACCGGCCGATGCGCTCGCCGTCGTGCTCAACGAACGCGGCCGTGTCGACGTCGACCACGTCGCCGAATTGCTGCATGTCGATGCAGAAACCGTCATCGCAGATTTGGGTGGTTCCATCTTCCGCGACCCTGAGAGCGGGGCGTGGCAGACCGACGACGCCTATCTTTCCGGCCAGGTCCGCGACAAGCTTGAAGCCGCTGAAGTCGCCGCCGCGCTCGACCCGGCCTTCGAACGCAATGTCCGCGCGCTCGTCACCGTCCAGCCGGCCGATCTCGGCCCATCCGATATCACGGCGCGCCTCGGCGCCCCGTGGATCCCGGCCGCCGACGTGGTTGCTTTCGTGAGGGAGACGATGGGCGCCGATATCCACATCCATCACATGCCGGCGCTCGCCTCATGGACCGTCGAGGCGCGTCAACTGGGCTGGATGGCCGCCGGAACCTCCGAATGGGGCACCGGACGCCGCCATGCCGGCGAGCTCGTCGCCGATGCGCTCAACAGCCGCATTCCCCAGATCTTCGACACCATCAAGGAGGGCGACGGCGAACGGCGGGTCCTCAATGTCGTCGACACCGAGGCGGCCAAGGAGAAACTGGCGAAGATCAGGTCGGCATTCCTGACCTGGATCTGGTCCGATTCCGATCGCACGGACCGGCTGACGCGGATCTACAACGACCGCTTCAACAACATCGCCCCGCGGAAGTTCAACGGGGACCACCTTCGGCTTTCGGGCGCCTCTGGCGCCTTTTCTCTTTATGGGCACCAGAAGCGCGGCATCTGGCGCATTATTTCTGCCGGCGCAACCTATCTCGCCCACGCCGTCGGCGCCGGCAAGACCATGACGCTTGCAGCCGCCATTATGGAGCAAAAGCGCCTCGGCCTGATTGCCAAGGCGATGCTTGTCGTCCCCGGCCATTGCCTCGGACAGGCCGCGCGCGAGTTCCTGGCGCTCTATCCGACCGCCCGAATCCTGGTCGCCGACGACACCAATTTTACGAAGGACAAGCGCCACCGTTTCCTGTCGCGGGCGGCAACCGCGACCTGGGACGCCATCATCATCACCCATTCCGCCTTCCGCTTCATCGGCGTACCCTCGGGCTTCGAGCAGCGGATGATCGAGGACGAGCTCGAGCTCTACGAGGTGCTGCTCACCAAGGTCGAGAGCGGCGACCGCGTGTCACGCAAGCGCCTCGAGCGATTGAAGGAAGGTCTGAAGGAACGGCTGGAGTCGCTCGCCACGCGCAAGGACGACCTGCTCACCATCTCCGAGATCGGCGTTGACCAGATCATCGTCGACGAGGCGCAGGAGTTCAGAAAACTCTCCTTCGCCACCAACATGTCGACGCTGAAAGGTATCGATCCGAACGGCTCGCAGCGCGCCTGGGACCTCTATGTGAAGTCGCGGTTGGTGGAGACGAAGAACCCGGGCCGGGCGCTCGTGCTCGCCTCCGGCACGCCAATCACCAACACGCTGGGCGAGATGTTCTCGGTCCAGCGCTATCTCGGCTATGCCGCACTCGCCGAGCGCGGCCTACACGAGTTCGACGCCTGGGCCTCGACCTTCGGCGACGTCACCACCGAACTCGAGCTGCAGCCCAACGGCAAATACAAGCCGGTCACCCGCTTCGCCACTTTCGTCAACGTGCCCGAGCTTATCGCCATGTTCCGTTCCTTCGCGGATGTGGTGATGCCGGAGGACCTGCGCGCATACGTCAAAGTGCCGGCGCTCTCGACTGGCGCACGCCAGATCAGGACGTCAAAGCCTTCGGCCGCCTTCAAGCGCTACCAGGTCCTCCTTGACCAGCGGATCAAGGCGATCGAACAGCGCGACCGTCCGCCCGAGCCCGGCGACGACATCCTGCTTTCCGTCATCACCGACGGCCGGCATGCGGCGATCGACCTGCGCCTCGTCGATGTCGGCAACGACAATGAGCCAGACAACAAGCTCAACGATCTCGTCGGCAATGCCTTCCGCATCTGGCAGGAGACGGCTGGCAGTGAGTATGTCCGGCCGGACGGCAAGCCGTTCGAGCTCAGGGGCGCCGCGCAGATGATCTTCTCCGATCTCGGCACGGTCAGCGTCGAGAGGACGAGGGGCTTTTCCGCCTACCGCTGGATCCGTGAGGAGCTTGTTCGTCTCGGCGTTCCGGCCTCGCAGATCGCCTTCATGCAGGATTTCAAGAAGTCGGAAGCCAAGCAACGTCTGTTCGGCGACCTGCGGGCCGGCAAGATCCGCTTCCTCATCGGCTCGTCCGATACAATGGGCACCGGCGTCAACGCGCAGCTTCGCTTGAAGGCCCTGCACCATCTCGACGTGCCCTGGCTGCCCTCGCAGATCGAGCAGCGCGAGGGGCGCATCCTTCGGCAGGGCAACCAGCACGAGGTCGTCGACATCTTCGCCTACGCGACCGAAGGCTCGATGGACGCCCAGCTGTGGCAGAACAACGAGCGTAAGGCCCGCTTCATCGCCGCAGCGCTGTCGGGCGACACCTCGGTGCGCAGGCTCGAGGACCTCGGCGATGGGCAGGCCAACCAGTTCGCCATGGCCAAGGCCATCGCCTCGGGCGATCCGCGCCTCATGCAGAAGGCGGGGCTCGAAGCCGATATCGCCCGGCTTGAACGTCTGCGCGCCGCGCACCAGGATGATCAGTTCGCCATTCGCCGGCAGATTAGGGACGCCAAACGCGACATCGAATACGTGACGCGCCGTGTTCGCGAGATCGGGCAGGACCTCACACGTCTGGTTGCGACCGCGGGCCAGGCGTTCCGCATGGCCGTGAGAGAGGAGGCGTTCGCCGAACGCAAGCCGGCCGGGCGCGCGCTGATGAAGGAGATCCTGACCCTGGTACAGCTCCAGCACGCCGGCAAGAGCGTCGTCGCCACAGTCGGTGGATTCGACCTGGAATACTCGGGCGAGCGCTTCGGCCAGGACGGCTATCGTTACGCCACCATGCTGGTGCGCACCGGGGCCGAGACCGAGATCGAATTGCCGGTCACCACCACGCCGCTCGGTGCGATCGCCCGGCTTGAGCATGTGCTTAGCACCTTCGAGGAAGAACGGGAACGCGAGCAGCATCGCCTCTCCGACACCGAACGTCGCCTTGCATCCTACCGTTCGTGCGAGGGCGGCGCGTTTGCGTTTTCGGGCGAGCTGGCTGACAAGCGCAGGAAACTCGGCGAGATCGAGAAGTCTCTGGCGCAGGACGTCGAAGGCGCAAGACCGGACGAAACGCGGGCTGCATGAACCGCCGTCTCAGTCGAGCGGGCCGGTCGTTGTCGCCGATCAGTTGGAATCGGATAAGGCAGTCCGACTGGCGGCCAAGGCGTGTGAGCGCGATCGACCCAGCTGCTGCGCCGCTTCGCCAGGTCAGGAACGCCGCGTTCCAGCGGATGCGCTGTCCCAGTCCAACACGCCTGTCCGCAGCCCGCATTCGTGGTTCTGGGGTCATCGCCATGATCCTCTTTCGCTCCGCTCCTGAAGATACTTCGGCACCGGACGAAGTGCATGCGGCGACGCCTGCCAACCTGCGCGGGAGCTCTCAACGTCCTGCGCCCCGGCGCGCCCGGCAGGCAACCCTAACCAGCCATTTTCTCGGGTGAGGCAAACCCGGAAGAAAAGCAGGAATAAAGGACCGCTCGCGGAGCGAGCGTTCCGCCGACGCTGGCGCTCAATCGCTCCCGTCGCGATCCCGGCCCGTCATCCTGCGCAGGGCTGAAGAGGCCCCGCTCGGCTAGCCGGGCAGGGATGCTCGGACGCAATTGCCCCGGCCCGCCCGCTCCGCGGATCCGGGAGGTGTCTTCAGCAAGAAGACGAAAAAAGGACCGGTGAAAGGCCGTGTCCGCAATCCCAAAGGAGCATCTCTATGGAACTGAAATTTATCGATCCGCGCTCGCTCAAGGACAATCCCGACAAGGCGCGCCGTTCAAAGTCCAGCCCGCAGGCCGACGCCCTGCTCTTGGCCACCATCAAGGCTGTCGGCATCGTGCAGCCGCCTGTCGTCGCCGCCGAGGCCGATGGCGGCAACGGCTTCGTCATCGACGAGGGCCACCGCCGCGTCACGCAGGCGATCGCCGCGGGCCTCGAGGAAATCGCGGTTCTAGTGGTTTCCCGTGCCGAAGATGGCGGTGCCATGCGTTCCCTGGTCACGACGATCGCGCACGAGCAGCTCAATCCCGTCGATCAGTGGCGGGCCATCGAGCGTCTCGTAGCGCTCGGCTGGACGGAGGACGCGATCGGCATCGCGCTCGCCCAGCCGGTGCGCCAGATCAAGAAGCTGAGGCTGCTCGCCAACGTGCTGCCGGCGATGCTCGATCACATGGCCAAGGGCGACATGCCCGACGAGCGCCAGCTTCGAACGATCGCGGCCGCCTCGCTTGACGAACAGAAGGAGGTCTGGAAGGCGCATAAGCCCGCCAAGGGCGACCGCCAGGCCTCGTGGTGGGCCATCGCCAACGGCCTCGCCAAGACCCGCATGTTTGCGCGCGACGCCAGCTTCGGCGACGACCTCGCGCAGGCCTATGGCATCTCCTGGGTCGAGGACCTGTTCGCGCCGGCCGACCAGGACGGCCGCTACACCACCGACGTCGAGGCTTTTCTCGGCGCGCAGCAGGAGTGGATGACGCAGCACCTGCCCAAGAAGGGGGTCATCACCGAGACCAACACTTGGGGCGAGGCGAAGCTGCCGCCGAAGGCGGAGCGGGTCTACGGCACGCCGAAGAAGTCGGATCACACGGCGATGTATCTCGATCGCGACGGAAAGGTGAAATCGGTCCAATTCCGCATGCCGGACGCGAAGAATGCCAGGGGGAAGGCGGCGGAAGACGCCGGCGGGGACGAGGCGGTCGTCGTCTCCAGGCCCCGCCCCGACGTCACGCGCAAGGGCATCGAGATGATCGGTGATCTGCGCACCGATGCGCTGCACGAGGCGCTCTCGCGCGCGCCCGTCGAGGACGACACGCTGCTCGCGCTGCTGGTTCTCGCCTTCGCCGGCCAGAATGTGCGCGTCGATTCCGGAGCCGGCGGGGACTTCCGCCATGGGGGCCGCTTCGGGCGCCATGCCGCAGCGCTGTTCGATGCCGAGGGCAAGTTCGCCTTCGACACCGACACGCTGCGCATCGCCGCGCGCGGCGTACTGATCGACGTGCTCTCGTGCCGGGAGAACATCAGCAAGTCGGGCATCGTGGCGGTCGTTGCCGGCGGCGCGATCGGCGCCGACGGCTTCCTCGCCAATATGGGCACGGAGGACTTCCTCTCCTGCCTGTCGCGACCGGCGCTCGAGGCCTCGTGCGCCGACACGCCGGTGTTGCCGCGGGCGCGGGTGAAGGACACGAGAGCCGCCCTCGTCGAGCACTTCAAGGAGGGCCATTTCGTCCATTCCGCCGCGCTGTTCGCACCAGATGCGATGAGCCTCAGCCAATTGACCAAGAGCGCCGTCGCCGAAGTTGAGGACGATGATCCTGGGGCCGAAGGTACGGCCGGCCAGGACCGCCTCGTCGACGGCGAGACGGCCGATGAGGTCGAGGAGGGCTATCGCGAAGCCGCTGAGTAACGCCTCGCTTGCCTTTTCGATCGCACCGCCGCCGGGTCACCCGGCGGCGGTTTCGTTTCACCTTCCCGAACAGGAGGACATCATGCCCGCACTTACGATGTTCAAGCATGCGCCGATCGGCGCCATCGTCGCCTGGTCCGACGAAAAACCGCGTCCGCCGGAGCGGCATTCCAGAAAGCTCGCCGCCTGGAAGAACAATAACAGCCAGGGCCGGCTCATCCGCAAGCAGGATGGCCGCGACGGCGGCACGCTCGGCGCCAGCGGCACCTTCACCCTGCACGAGGCCGACTTCAGCGCCGGCGGCGTCATCGCCATTCGTGTCCACCGCACGTTCTCGCTCGCCTCCAGCTTGCGCTTTACCATCGTCGAGTGCCCGCCGGTCGGTTCGGTGCGCGTCTTTGACCGTGCTGGCGACCATGCCGAACTCGTCCATCTGGCGCCGCATCGCGCGGCTGCGCAGGACTGGTTGTCTCAGACCGGCTATCCTCATGCGGTGCTGGATGACGTCACAGACGGCGAGGCCGCTGCCGATCCCGTCGAGGGGAGGACCCCGGCATGAGCCAGATGCCTTCCTCCTCGCTCTCGTCGCCTGCGGCCCCCGAACCGTCTGGGGCTTCCTTTGGGCGCAGCGCCGACGGTATGCCGGTCGCCTTGTTCGGCGACCACGCCTACGCCATGGCCCCCTGGGCGCGACGGCCGCCATTTTCTCGTAAGCGGTTGGCGCATCGCCCGGCCGATGGCGGAATGGACGCGCGCGGATTTCTATGGCGATGCCGGCGAGCTGGCCGACGAGGCGGCTTTCCGCGCGAGTGTCGCCGAGCAGGCCGAGCATGCCCGGGAAGAGCTGAGGCTCGGCCGGCGCGAGATCGGTGGCGGTGCCAGCACGCCTTGTCGCCAGGTGCGTCCGTCGATGCGGAGGGGTCACCGCCCATTCGACGGCCGGGCATGGCGGTTTCAAGCTTTCGGCCGAGCGAAACCGCAAGGTCCACCCGATGCTGCGTTCGGCCGGCGGGTGGTATGAAGAGGACGAGTGCTGGGCGATCGTCGCCATCACCTTCCCGAATCTGTTCACGGGTTTTGAGCGCCGTTGCGCCGAGAGCACCATCAAGGATAGCTGGCCCGATGCCTGGGAAGCGATTTTCGGCGGCATCCTCGCCCCCGGCGAATCCCGCGAGAACGACCGCCGTGCCTTCGAAGTGGAGCATGCCGCCGACTGGATCGTGGTCTCGGCGATCACCTCGGATGAGGTGAAGGACTTCGTCGAATGCGTCGCCACCCCGGGCGGCAAACGCGGCGCAGGCACCGAGGAACGGCGCTTCCTCGTGCCTGCCGACGAATATGAGGTCGGCCGCTTCGGCTTCGTCATCGATCCCGACCGTCATGCCGTCTATGCCGGCCCGTCGAGTTTCGCCGGCCGGCAGGGGAGGGTGCGATGACACTCCCGCCCGAGCTGCGCCAGCACCTCTCCCGCATGGAAGAGGTGCTCCGGCAGACACAGCGTCAGCTCGACAGGAACGACCGGCAGATCACGCGGCGCATGTCGGCGCTGATCCCCGGCCTGTTGCAGCGCCGGACGCCTTATCGCCGGGACAGGGCGCCCGACCCCGGCGCCTTTCTCGAGCCCTACCGCGCGCAACTCGCGGCCCTGACCGCGGAGCACCAGCCCGAAATCGACGCCCTGTCACGCAAGCTGGTGCGGCAGGAACAGGCGATCGCCGGATTCCTCGATCGGCACGGCGCCGTCGCCGACATGGGCGAGTGGGTGTAGCGGTGCCGCTGTTCGGTGTGAATGCCTGGCGCTACCGATGATGTCGCGTGCGATAGGCACGCGAGCGACCATCATGGTGATAGTGGTCGCGGCAACGATACGCTCGAAGTTGGAGGGAGGAATTGGGGCAGATGGTCATGGCCGCATGTCCTGGCGTTTCCGTGTCGGAATCGAGGCCGTGCCGGTCCTCCCTCGGGCTTCATGCGGTCCTGAACCGGCGGCCGTGCGCTTCAAGGCCGCGTTGCGCGCCGCGGGCGGCCGGAGCGCACCGCGCTCGGCATGGCAGGGCCCGCGTCCCGCGCGAGGGCTGAAGAAGCCCTGCTTGGCCGCAAACCTGCCATGCTCGCCTCGGTTCGCCCGGACCCTGAAGCGCCCGTCAATCCGCCGGTTCTTTTGGGCCGCGCCCGAGGGAGGGCCGGCCCGGAGCCGGTCCGAGCTTCGGAAACCCGAAGAAAGGACATGCCATGACCAGGAAAACCGCCAATCCCCGCACAAACGCCCGTATCGTTCCGCTCCGCAAGGGTACCACAATCGAAATGGTCCGCCTCGTCTGCCCCGATGCCGCACAGTGCTCCCTCATTGCCGAGAGTTTCGGCCTGCCGGTCCTCGACAGCGACGGCATACGAGACCTGCACGAAAAGCTCCTCGTCGACACCGCCGCGGCGCTCGATGAAGGACTTGGCGAACGCGCCATGCAGATCCACCTGCAGCGCATCGTCGGGGCGTTTGTCGGTTCGGCCTACGGCGCCGGCCAGTTCTACAGCCGCGCGGTGACCGAGGCTCGGGACGCCACGGCCAAGGCCGCCTGCGACGACCGCGACGAAGACGTCGATGGGCCCGTTGGCTTCGACAGCGCCGCACAGCGCAAGCGCGAGTTCGCCGCCGACATGGCCCTCCAGTCGCACGCGCTCCGCATGGCCGCGCAGGGCGCCGTCACCGCCTACGAGCAGATCGTCGGCGAGGCCTGGAAGCCCTTCGAGCGCGCCATCGAGAATCCCGGCCGGACCGTCGACCGCAAGGCGGCCGACCTGCAGATGGCGGCGCTTGGATGAGTCGCCGAGGGCGGGGTTTCGGCTCCGCCCTCCGTTCATCATCATCGCGACCGCAGCCATCAGGCGCAACGATCGTGGTGGCTATCCCATCTTCATGGGGCCGAACATGCCGCTTTCCACCATCGCCATGTAGACCTTCTTCATGGCCAGCGCCGTGTCCTGACTGACGAACAGGGATGACCTGCTTCCATGCGGCGCTCCGAGCAGATAGGGCCGCATCGTCTCCCAGTTCTCTGCCCGTGACGACCACCTCCAGACTGGAAGTTCCTGCTCCAGCATCAAGGGGACAGCGAGCGACTTCGGCACCATCTTCCCCGGCTCCAGGGAAGAGGACCATTCGCAGCGGACCAGTACCGGCTGGGTCCCCGTATTGTAGAAGGGCGCATCGATCAGTTCGGCCGTGATCGAGGCGCGCGGATGATACGGTAACCCGTGCGCGGAATCGATAACCTCCTGTCCGTTCACATAAGGACAGGTGAGAAATCCGTGCGCGAAATAGATCGTGTGGTCGAGACCACGATAGCCGCAGCGATCGCTAGGGTATGTCTCAGGGTTCCGGTCGTCGTGGTTCGATACCAGCGGATGCCAGGTTGGATAGCCTTCGACCACCGGCCCGCATTCGTCGACGATTTCGAGCAACGCCTTCTCGCTCCGCTCTCGCTCGGCGGGCGTGAAGTTCCTCGACACGAGATAACTTCTTGCTCGCTCATATCCGTTCGCCGCCGCCTCGTCCGCCCTGAAAGCCATGCCCAACTCCTAAATCTGGTCCGTTACGCATGATATATAGGTATCGAGCATGAAATGTCAATTTTATGCGTAGAGTGTGGAATTCATGTCAAGCTGCGAGACCGTTCTCGGCACAAGTGCCGGCGATAGTCAACTCGGCCCGGCTCTCGCCAATAGCGACACGGGCTCTCCCGCTGTCCAATCCCCGCTCTCTTGTGATGGCTTTCCTGGTGCGGCGGCGGATCTTCCACGATCAACCCACAAGGGGTCCGCTAGCAAGCTGCGGCCGCTTGGCTGAAGCCCGCGCGGTGATCGCGCCCGCCGCCGCACACTGACGGAGCCATCGAGCGGGAATTGGCCCGCTCCAAAATGGAGCCCTCAGATGTCCAACGATCTTATCCTCGCCCAAAAGGCCGCCTGGAACCTCGCCCGCACCCTCATGGCCCCGGTCATCCTCTTCCAGGTCGACGATGAATTCGGCGTTCTCCCCGCCGACGAACTCGACGGCGCCGATGTCGAAATCCTCTTCGAATACGACCCCTATAGCGGCGGCAGGTCGGTTCATTGAACCGACTTTCCTCCGACGCACCTGGGCGGCGCCTCGGCGCCGCCTCTCTTCTTTCCGGTCCCTCGCGGCCCCGTCCTGCCCGCAGTCCTGGCGGAGCCAGGCCGGCCGCGCAACGGCGTTGCCGTCCTTCGCTGCCGCTACGGCCTACACGGTGCGCCGCCTGCCTTCCTGCTCCGCCCAGGCGGACCTCGTGACGGGGCCGCGATTGGCGCGGCCTCCAGAACCGGAGGTTCAGGAAAATGAGCAGGAAAGAAAAATCACCGCGCGTAGACATCTACGCACGCATCACGGACCGTATCGTTGCCGAGTTGGAGAAGGGTGTCCGCCCCTGGACGCAGCCTTGGCATTCGAACAACGCTGTCGGCCGAGTGACCCGGCCGTTGCGGCACAACGGCCTGCCTTACAGCGGCATGAACGTGCTGCTTTTGTGGTCCGAGGCGATCGCGCGCGGCTTCACCAGCCCCATTTGGATGACTTTCAAGCAGGCGCTCGAACTCGGCGGCGCGGTGCGCAAGGGCGAGACCGGCTCGATGGTCGTCTTCGCGAGCCGCTTCACAAGGACGGAAGCCGACGCCGCCGGCCAGGAAGTCGACCGGGAAATTCCGTTCCTTAAAGCCTACTTTGTGTTCAACATCGCGCAGATCGACGGTCTGCCGGACTATTACTGCGAACATAACGCGGAACCCATGCGCGATCCGGTCCCACGCATCGAGCGTGCCGATCGCTTCTTCGCCAATACCGGTGCGGTGATCCGGCATGGTGGCGACAGCGCCTACTTCTCACCCGCGACCGATCACATCCAGATGCCGCCGCTCCAGACGTTTAGGGACGCGGAGGCCTATGTCGCGACGCTGAGTCACGAAGCGACGCATTGGACGTCGGCGCCGCGTCGCGTCAATCGCGATCTCAGCCGCTACGGTAAAGATCGCAGCGAGCGGGCGCGGGAAGAACTCATCGCCGAGCTCGGAAGCTGTTTCCTGTGCGCCGATCTCGGCATCGCGCCGGAACTCGAGCCGCGGCCGGACCATGCGAGCTATCTCGACTCCTGGCTCAGGGTGCTGGCCGACGACAAGCGGGCGATCTTCTCGGCCGCAGCCCATGCGCAGCGCGCAGTTGCGTTCCTCCACAGTCTTCAACCGGCCGCTTCCGATGAGCGCGAGGCCGCGCCTGATTGTTCCAAACACCGATTGTTGGCGGGGAGAGGCTCTCTTGCCCTCCCCGATCCGTCCGCTTCAACCCCGGCATGATACGGAACGGCAGGCCAGCGCTGTCTCATTCACGAGGCGGGCCGGCGCTGCCTTTCCCGCCTTCGCGGCGAGCTCGTCCCTGATCCATGGCCGAGTCCGTGCGAAGGCCGAGCATCGCCTCGCGGCGGAACATCGGCCGAGTGGCGATTGAGCATACCGGCGGCAGTGCCACGATCGAGCGCGAGGCGATGCCGCGGTTGTCGAAATCCTTGCTGACCAGCTTCCTTCCCTTCCGAACGCGGCTGGCCAGCCCCTCGGCGGCTCGATGAGGCATGTCTGACCGGAAACGGCTTCGCCTCGATCGTTCTCCTGCAACGGCCATCCGCAACTTTCTTCCCCTGCCGGACCCCACCCCACCCGACTTATCGCGTGGGGACCCCGGGGCGCCGTCATTCCTCGCGAGCCAAGAAAGCCGCTTCCGGCCGCCCTCCATTTCATTTCGGCCCTGAAGAACCACCCCATTGCGCAGGCGCAACGGGGACCCCGGCGGGTGCGGTCCGATCGTCTCCGGTTCGTCGACTGCCATCGAGGCCGCGATGGGCGCGGCCCGACACAAGGAAAGGAGCATCAACATGGCCACCATCGGCACCTTCACCACCACCGCCAACGGCTTCAGCGGCACGATCAAGACCCTCAACCTCAACGTCAAGGCTCGCATCGAGCGGGTCGAGACGCCGTCCGACAAGGGTCCCCAGTTCCGCATCTTCTCCGGCGCGGTCGAACTCGGCGCCGCCTGGCAGAAGACGGCCAAGGACACCGAACGCGACTACCTCTCGGTGAAGCTGGACGATCCATCGTTTCCCAACCCGATTTACGCAACGCTGGTCGAAGTAGATGGGCAGGAAGGGCTTCAGCTCATCTGGTCGCGCTCTAACCGGGATTGATTACTCGAAGCGGTCTCGTCCCACCGGGACGGGGCCGCTTTTGCGTGTCGAGTGGACGCCTCGGCCCGTAGCCGCGCAGGCGCTTGGCGCGCAGCAACTCGAGAAAGAGGCCTACTGCCTCATGATCGTTATCGAAGGAGTGTTGGACCGTGCGGCCCCGAGTGCCGATGCGTCCCCAACGGCGGATGAGACAAGTTTGGCCGAACAGCGTCTCCTCGATCGAAAGTGCGTAGAATCGAGACATGTTCCGTCCCGGGTCAAGCCGTTCGATATAGAGCTGGTAGTGCAATGCGTTCATGGCGAACAGCATTGCGCGGCACGGCAATGGCGTCCAATGAAAGGTATGAATCGGTTCGGCCGGACCGATTCATCGATGTGATGGATTGTTGGATTGCTGGTGTAGTTCGACCGCCTGAGGCCGCGCTCCAGGTGCCCGGTTCATGTTCATAATCTTCAATTTCACCGCCGGATGTGACGCAGAACCGTCGCAATCGTCCATGGAGGGCGTTTGTCGCCCACGACGACCCAGCATTCCAGACCACGGTTGACCTTCCGATCGTCGACTGTGACTGCATTGTGCGTGCGATCGCTTGGACCGGTACACCAATTGTCCCGTGAGTTCACCGCCCTGGGGCAGCAGCGGCCTGTCTGTCGTCTCCTACCAAACCTTCGATCATGCTCAGCAGGCTTGAGGCGGTGGACGGCGGCATATTTAAGATCAGCAACATCAACTTCAGCTTGTCATCAGCCTCCCTGCGGCTTTCGCCAAAAAGGTGCGGGGCGGCCGCATGGATCATTTCAATAGGGGAACAATCGAGGATTTCGCAAAGGTGAATGAGCCGCGTCGCCTGCAGTTTCGAAAACGCTCGCTCATACCTTGCGAAGATCGTCTCGTGCAGGCCGACCATCATGCCGACCTGCGCGCGATTGAGCCGCTTTGCGTCACGATGCTCGCGAATAAACTGGCTGAATATCTGCTCCATCTCTCCAAAGCTGCGAATCCCTTCGAAACCCGGCCTACGATAAATCGGCTTCTCTGACTCTTCTTCGCTGGTTTCGACGAGGCCGTGGTCGTCGATATATTTCTGAATGTCCTTGATCGCCATGACGACGGCTTTGGCCTGCTCCTCGTTGCTCCAGAAAGCGCATCGCTGTGACGGCGCGCTTTGCGCCAATTGGTCAATACGTCCCAAAATCAGGACCGATTTGACATCAGCCTAGCAGATATTGTTGATCCAACCAACTCGAAGCTAGGAATCCGAAGGTCAAGCATCAATGTCGTCGAGATATTTCACGATGGCCATTTCCATGATCGACTGCATCGACGTCTCTGCGTTGAAAGATGCCAGCTTGAGGCGACGTTTGGTCCGTCGGTCAAGGCTCACATTCACGAAGAAGCTCTCTCCCTTCAGCCGCTCCCGCTTTGCCCGCCTTAGTGCCTTTCTTGCCTCCTGAGCGATGGCTTTGGTCTCCAGGGCGGGCTCTCCGGGCAGCCGCATTCCTGTATCAGCTGCGGACGTACCGATGACCGCGGCGGAGGCCTTCTTCTTTGCTGCAGTCACGAACTCATCGAGCGATAGTTGCTGTTTCGCAGTCATCGGACGGCTCCCCGTTCTTTCTCAGCGGCCAGCAGCTCATCGATCTCTCCTACAAGGTGTTGGGTCTCCCGGCGCGCCTTTACGATCGGCTCCGTCAGATCCTGCATCTGCAGCGTGCCAATGCCATTTTGGATATCTTTGTAGACATTGCGTTCTATAACTTCGGTCCGAAACAGATAGGTTCCCACCGCATCTTCGATGATCGGACGGATTTTCCGATAAAGTTCCGTATGCCGGACAGTGAGCGAGATTCGCGTCCGCAGCACGCCGTGGCGGCAGCCGCGGCCGAGCGCATCGTTCACCCGCAGGACGGACTCGAAGCAGTCGATGGCCCCGAGCACTTCGCGCTTCGATGCCTGGATTGGGGAAATCACCAAATCCGACCAACCGATCACCGGATCGACGATCGCAGTGTCCTCGCCTGGCGTATCGATCAGGATGTAGTCAAATTCTGCCCGAGCCAGGTACGCACTGACTGACCTGGCTGTCTTATGCCCGACGACTTCAATTCCCTCGGCATGGGCATCCTTTTCCCGGCAGTCGCTCCACCACTTAGCCAAGTTTGAGCGTGCGTCCATGTCGATCATCGCCACGGTCCGACCCCGAAGAGCATATTCGCCAGCGATATTGATCAAAGCCGTGGTCTTGCCTGCGCCGCCCTTCGCGTTGATGGCGGAGATCACGATCGGCATCCTTCAACTCCTTCAAATATGTGTTTCTACTCACACACGACCCATGAAATGCGCGATCGAGCATTCGTAGGGCTCCAGATATCTACAAACATAGAAAAAGGTAGTCACATTAACAATGAAAAAATCAAGATGATGGCGATAGTGGGATATAAAGATGTCAAATTGGCTTGGCAGGATACGGAAAAATGTGATACATTTTCCTGACGATCGAGGGACACGCCCTCGATCAACGGCGTATTGCCGCAAAGACAGGAAAGATCGCCGATGAAAGCGCCGAACGCATCGCGTCCAAGACGGGCCGCCAGGCGGGAAAAGATAGCCCACATCCGCTTTGCGGAGCATGAAATTTCGGCCGTAGAGATTGCAGCGGAACAAGCGGGTCTTTCTGTTTCGGCCTTTGTCCGATCGCTCTCGCTCGAAGGCGCCGGTGTCCGGCCGTTCATGAACAGGGAAGATCGAGCGATCCTCGAGATGCTCATCCGGGATATGCGCGCCGTTGGCGGCAACCTCAATCAGATTGCCCGCGCCCTCAACGGTAATCAACCTGTAGCGGAGTCGGATCTCAGAGGGGCGATCGACGATGCCCGCGCGATCGCGACCACAGTCGCGGCCGAAGTGGCTGCGATGACGAAGCGCGCCGGCGCCGCCCGGCGCGGCCAAGCGATCTGATGGAGTTCTTTCTCGGCGCCTTCGAGCGCGATTGGGAGCGCCGGCGCGCGGCTCTTCTCCACGAATTGCACATGGGCGAGCACGAAGAACTCGACTGGGACCGGCTGCGAAGAGGAGGTGTTGCCCACCTACCAGCGGCCGGTGGAGGTTGGAGCGGCAGCGCGCGACGGCAGAGCCACGCCGTTGCATTACGTGGAATTGGGGGCGGGCGGCCCATGCGTGCGCGGTTTGCGGCGCTCGCCCGGGGGAGCCAGCCGGCGGTGGTCAAGCTTGCCTCCTATGGAGGCGGCATCCGAGCAGCCGCCATGATGAGTTACGCTTCGCGTTCGGCTGAATTGCCGGTGGAAAATGAAAGAGGCGAGCGCATAGTCGGCAAGTCGGCTCTGACTGAATTGCGCGCGGAATGGCAACACCTCTTCGACAACCGAGCAGCCAGCCGCGACGTCGGTTTGTTTGAGGTCACGATTCCCGTGTCGTTAATCGCGAGCGTAGACGGCCGCTACGAATTTGCTCGAGAGATCCTGAGGGCTGGATTTGGTGAGCGGCGCTTTGTCCACGCTGTCCAGGAGAAGGACGCCGGCGAGTTAGAGATTCGGGGCATCGTCGTACTGCGCGATCCAAACGGCGAGCGCCTGACCGCTGACGCCAAGGCGACGGCGATCGTCCAGGAAAGGATCGACAATTTCGATTTCGGTCGCGAAGCGGAAGTCCGTTTCCGGTTCAGCGGCTACGGCAACGGCGTGGAATTCGCGACGGCGCGGGTACGAGAGCTGGTCGAGCGCGTACAGCAGGGTGGCGTTCGTGACGAGACGGCCCGCATCATCGGAGACTTCGAAGAAGCCCGTGATCTGGTTCAAAAAGAGTGGCGGCGGGAACTGCACAGCCGCAAGGGTAGGGACGTCATGCATCTTGTCGTCTCGGCACGCTCCGGCACGGATGCAACGGCATTCCAGGCTGCAGTGCGCGATTTCCTGGGAGAGCAGTTCGGCGGACATCGCTATGTGTTCGCACTGCATGATCCGGCCGATGATCCGAAGGAAATTGGGCAGGGCGGACGGCGGCCGCATGTCCATGCCCATGCCATCGTCACCATGCGATCCGAGACAGGCGACCGGGTCGTGACCAGCCCGCAAGTCTTTCGGCAATGGCGCGCGTTGATAGCTGAGAAGGCGAGGGAGCATGGCATAGACATGGAGATGACGGACCGCCGCGAATTTGGCAATCCGCCGGCATATGCGCGATACCAGGTGCGACCGGTGAGTTATGCTGGCCGCACCGAACATAAAGGCACGAGCAGGGCTGCACAGGTTCGCTACGACGGCAAGCGCGCCAACCGGCACGCTGCGCCCCGATCAGAGCGCAGCGTCGGATATGCCCTCGCGGCAGTCCAGGTCTGGGGCGAAATCAAGCATGCCGATCCGAACGAAGCCGTCTCGGACTTCGCGAGGGCGCAGATAGATGGTCTTCAAGCGGCATTTAGAGAAAGTCAAATAGACATCGGGAAATTTGACATGTCGCTCAATGCTAAAAATCTGAGAGTCAATATGATAGAGTTGGAGAAATTAGTTGGAGCTGGAGGCCCTCCCATGCGCGCGATGACGCGAACGGAATTCGAGACCTATGAACAGCGCGTCGAAGCAGTGCTCGCAACGTTCGGAGCCGCGATCGCGCTGGTCGAGAAAAAGGATTTCGACAAGATCGCCGCGACTGCGCGCGAGGTTGTGGAGATACGTCGCGAGTATCTCGAATTGACGGAACGTGAGCCCGATGCCGGCACCGGCACGCGGCAACAGGAGTCTGCCGTGCGCAATGATGAATGGGACCGGGCCGTCGCCAGGCATGGTCCCGAGATCGTCGAGCGCGGCAATGACGTGATGCTTGAGGTGGAGATCGCGCGGGAAGCCCGTGATCGCGCGATCGCGGACGGTCGTGATCCATTAATCGCCAGAGGCGATATCGAGCGTGAATTGCAACGCGCAGCGAGGCTTGCCATTGCCGGAAACAGCTGGTTGCGAGAAATTGCCGAAACCGATCAGGATCTCCAAAAAGCGATCGACGTGCTAGAGCGACCCGACACGAAGGCCGAGAGAGACCAAATTGTTGCGAGCGGGCCGGGTGTAGAAGACGAGTGGGTTCCCAGCACGGACGCGGACAAGCCGCTCTCGCCCGGCCTCGTCGACGGCACATCGACAGCAGTCAGCACGGAGTCCGAGCCCCTTCGCTTTAACGCTCCTGCAGAGCAGATGTCGCAGGTCGATGATCAGCTTGAAGTGAATCCTGACATCGCGCGAGACGCGAGGCGACAGACGCGCGACCGAGAACGTACTCACGAAATGCCTGACACACGACGTCCGGCGGATGGCCGTTCTGATCCGCCGCAGCAGCAGGTGCCGCGCTTGCGGGAACTGGAGCGTGAAGTCGCGGAGCGTCACGATCGCGAGCGCGATGAAAAGGAGCGTTAGGTCAGGGGCGCCAAAGAGCTGCGGAGCCTCGATCGCGTCCTGGGGAGAGGGCAGCGTCCCTTGCCCCTCTATGTCCGGGACCAGTGACGCGTGGTAGGTGCCGTGTCAGGCAGCCGCGGCCTGGGCGGTCAGGGCCTTTTTGCAGTCGATTGTAGCCAGTGCCTGCTCGAAGTCCTGCGCATAGCTCCAGACAAGCTGGCGCTGTTTGGCGACGAACAGCCCGTACGATCGCTGGAACTGGCAAAACGCGCCGTCGAATTCCGCGTGCCAGGTTGCCGGCTTGCAACTGCCCGTATTGAGGCAAGAGCCGGCGGCGTCGAACTCGTTCACAAGTTCAAACGCGGCGGTCTTGTAGTCAATATTGGACATCAGCTTCGTATTGACATGCGCCTGGCGCAAGTCAATCAGCTCCGATTGACGTGTGGGGTCGGACGCAGCTGCGACAATGGTGCGGATCGAGGGGGCTACGCCGGCGACGGCCGAATTCAGGGTGTTTGCATAAAGAGCGTCGACCTTCGCGTTGAAGGCGCTCTCGGCCGAAGCCGTCTGGTCTTGTCCCTTAACGAAATCGACCGCCTTGCTGACCAGGCCGACGCCCTTGCTCGCGTCATCCAAATTCTTGCCGTACCACGCTGCTGTCGCCAGCAGCGTGGTCAGGCCAGCGGCAACAAGCCGGCCGCGCGTTTTGTGCGGCGCGGCCTTTGCCGGGGTCGGTGCGACGCTCATGTCCGGCGGAAAGTGCGCCTTGGCACTGGTCGGAATGAGGTTGTCTTCGAGAGCAGCGGTAGTCATCTCAACTCCTCCATAGAAATAACAAGTGTTCATCGGGAGGCGGCAACCTCGAAAGTTAGAGATGCCCCCGGTCATTTTCGACTATATCGAAATGGCCCCGGCTCCTCCTGTTCTACAAGGGGATGTCTCCGAATATGACGCCATCTTTTTGCTAACCATAGGGGATGACTGTGGAAAATATTTTGCCGTCATACTTGAATCCAGGCGACTAACGGCGCGCGAAATCATAACGCCATATGCGGCATGTCATGGAAAATACGTCAGCCAGGGAAAGCGGACGTCTTCGTGTACACACGGGCGGCCTTAGGATTTTCTCCATCAGGGCGGGCGAGGTACGTCCGCTCGCGCAAGCTGGGATCCGCCGTGCGGTGCCGAGATCTGCCTTTGCCACATTGATATCGCGACATAACTCAGTTCCATAATGTATGTTATGCAACTTAGAGTTGTAGCAGCGATTTAGTAATGCGACAGCCGCTGAGTGATCGCGTCGCAATCCAACTGTGCTCGAACCGGCAGTTATGACAGCAATGGGTTCGATTGTTGCCGTCGTTGGGCTTCATCTTCGCACGCCCGTGGCAACGAGCCACGCGGTTTCAGCAGTAGGTCTGCGCACCTCTACGTCGTTGAACCCGGCCCCTTGCAAGGCAGCAATGACCTCGTTGGGCTCGCGCGGGGTAAAGATATCGACCGGCATGTTCATCCGATCCATATGGGCTTTAGGAAGGAAGCCCAGCACGACCTGCCCGCCCGGCGCGAGAACACGGGCAAGTTCCCTGGACCCGGCTTCAAGACTTTGCCAGAAATACAATGTGTGGACGCTGAGAGCCTTATGGAATGTGGCGTCTGGCAACGGCAGGTTCTCGATCGTTCCGACTCGAAACTCCGCGCGTCCGGAGCGCACCGCTTCGGCAAACCGGCGAGAGGCAGCGTCGACGACATCCTGTGAGCGATCGACACCGCAGACAAATGCTGCGTCCCGGAGAAGCTGCGGCACTACAACGGCGCCGCCAAATCCGATCTCCACGACACGATCTTCCGCCACCAGCTGTAACTGATTGAAGGCGTAGCTGTTCAATCGTGCATTACCACGGTTCATACCAGCTCGGACTAACCAGCCGGCAATTCCGGTTGGCCGAGAAAGCTGTCTCGCTATGAACCTTGGTGCCATTCGTGCGCCCTCTGTCCTGAATCATACGGCGCTTAGCCGGTCGCCGGCAACTCTTTGACATGAGAAAGCTGAAGCCTGGGAGTTCACTGAAACGCGCCTGATCGGGCTGAGCAACCCAGACCAGCCAACGCCCGATCAGGCGCTAAGGTCGTGCCAAGAAGCGCATCACTGTCGCATTTCTAACTGGCTGGCGGTGTCGCGCCTCTAAATCGCTTTGACAAGAGTTGTAGCAGCTAAGTTAAAATGTCCGGGTTTGGCAAAGTAGGAATGTCGCTCCTGCTTGTGCGCTGCCAATCTCTCCGCCTTTGACGGTGCGGGAGATTGCAACTTGGGACTTGTTCTGATGAGCGAACGCGAGCTGAAGCGTATCGAGGTTTTGTCGAAGGTCATGAACGACGCATCTCCACTGCGTCGGCCGCGAAGATCCTGGGGCTCACGGTCCGCCAGACCCAACGATTATTGAGGACATTCCAAGACGACGGTGCCGCGGCTCTCCGGCACAAGGCGCGCGGCAGATGTTCGAACAATCGCATCGTCGATAACGTTCGCGACTTTGTCCTGGAGCTCATCCGCGAACACTATGTCGACTTCGGCCCGACGCTTGCCAGCGAGAAACTGCTTGAGTGGCACCAGATCGCCGTCAGCACAGAGACGCTACGCAAGTGGATGACGGAAGCTGGCATTTGGACATCGCGCCGGGAGCGCAAGAAGCAGCTTCACCAGCCACGGGTTCGGCGCGACTGCCTCGGCGAGTTGGTTCAGATCGACGGCTCGCACCATTGGTGGTTCGAGAACCGCGGCCCTAAATGCGCCCTGCTGGTTTACATCGACGACGCGACGGGCAAGCTGCTGCATCTGCGCTTTGCGGGTTCCGAGAACACGTTCGACTACCTGATCGCCACCAAGGCGTATTTGCAGGAATGGGGCAAGCCGATCTCCTTCTATAGCGACAAGCATGGCGTGTTTCGCACGACGCATGGTTCGGAGAAGGATCGAACGACTGGCCTGACGCAGTTTGGTCGCGCGCTCGACGAGCTGAACATCGACATCATCTGCGCCAACACTCCGCAGGCCAAGGGCCGCGTCGAGCGCGCCAATCAGACGCTGCAGGACCGGCTTGTGAAGGAACTGCGTCTGCGCGGCATCAGCACGGTCGAGGCGGCCAATGCCTATGCGGCCGAGTTCGCCGCCGATTTCAATGCCCGTTTCGGCAAGGAACCACGCAATCCGAAGGATATGCATCGCCCCCTCGCCGATCATGACAACCTGGACAGCGCCATGTGTCGCAAGGAATTCCGCACGCTGTCGCAGGCCTTGACGCTGCGCTATGACAAGGTGCTGTTCATCCTCGATCCGAGCGCCTTTGCGCCTAGCGGGCAAGAAGGTGATCGTCTGCGACTATCCCGACGGCCGCCTCGAGATCATGGAGGGCAGCACGTCCCTGCCCTACAGGACATTTGACAAACTGCGCTCGGTGCACAGATCCGAAGTCGTCGAGAACAAGCGTCTGGATGAAGCGCTCGCGACGGTTGCCGAGATGCAGGAAGGCCGGGAGTTGAGCCGAAGCCAGCACGGTCCGCGTCCCACCGGGCAGACGAACCACCTGTTTGGCATCCCCGATGGCAGCCAGAGCAATAGCTATGTAAAGCATGGCCGCAAGCCTGGTCGACGGACGGATTTCATAAACGATCCCGCCGTGATCGCCCGGCGAGAGCAGGCGCTGGCGAGGCTGGAAGCTGCGGAATGATGATCTCGGCTACTTAAATACTGCTGGGTAGCAAGCGCCTTTCCAGCTTTGACCGGACAGCTCAGCTTTCCCTAGGATTTTCCAATACCGTCTTCAGCGAGACCTTGGCTGAACCAGGTTTCAGCGGCTTTTGCTGCGATGCATCGGGCGCCCAACCGGACATCCAGACCAACGAAAAGCTTGCCCGGATCCGGCCGTCGGGGTCGGAAAAACGCTCCGCGTAGATTTCCGCGGCCCGGGCAAACAGCCTGCGTGAGCCCGGTCGCCGGCTGCGATCGGCCAGCGCGCTGGTTTCGCCCATGGCGCGCAGATCGGCCATCAGGGCAAACAAATTGGCATAGCGCACCGTCACGGTCTCGACATCGGCCACCGGCAAGGCGAGACCGGCGCGCTGTAAAAGCGCACCGGCATCGCGTACGTCGGTGAAGGGGATGACACGCGGGCTGGCGCCGCCGTAGAGCTCGATCTCGGCCGCAAGCAGGCTTTCGCGCAGCTCACCGAGCGTGCCGGCGCCGGCGAAGGCGCCGAGGAAAAGTCCGTCCGGCCGCAGCGCGCGGCGGATCTGGATCAACATGCCGGGGATGTCGTTCATCGCCTGCAGCGACAGAAGCGACACCGCCAAGTCAAGGCTTTGCGGCTCGAACGGCACGGTTTCCAGCGGCGCGACCAAGCCGGGGGCACCATCCAGGAAAGCCGCGTCCGTCTCGACGCGGACGATGTCCTGCACCTTGCCGCTCGCGGCGAGCACGCCGGCCGCGGCCGGCTTCTGGCAAAACAGCACCGCCGCCTTGCCGAACCTGCGCTCGACGGCGCCCAGCCGGTCGGCGAGATCCTCGGCGACGCGGTTCATAAGGAAATCGGCGCCATCGGCAGCAAGGGTGAGCGCGCGCCGCTTGTGCGCCAGCCAGAGAGAGATATCCATGATAGGCTGCAGCGGACAGATTCCTGGTTGTCCGCTATGTGATGTAACCGGTGGTGGCTGGCGCGGACGACCAACCACGTGCCCGATCCGATGCTCAAGATCAAGTCCATCGAGGTCAGGAGCTTGGCCCAGTCGGTTCTCAAGCTGGCCGTCGCGCATCCCGTTTCCTCGGGTCTGTGCGTCGACAGGCTCTCAAAGCTAAAGCCGAAGAAGCCAAGATTGATCGCCCCCGATCGGGCTGTGCAATCCCGACCAGCTGACGCCCGATCGGGCGCTTAGGTCGTGCCAGGTAGGCGCATCACTGTCGCATTTCTAACTTGCTGGCGGTATCGCGTCTCTAAATCGCTTTGACAAGAGTTGAAAACAGCGAGCCGACTGAACTCACAGGCGTTAGTTCCCTGGCAGCCAATCCGCCAGCTGGGTGGCCTTATTCGTGCCGTGGTTCCAAAACCGTTGCGTTCGCAAATATGATGTCGACAACACTGTCAGCGGCGCTGAATCGAGAATGCCTAGCCCGGATCGGCAATCGGTGCGGGTGTCACCTAACTTTTACGGATGGCCTGATTGGACGTGCTGAATATCGCTATACCGATTTTGGGACCGAGCGTGCCGATAGAAGCATATTTACTCCCTTCGGCGCCGATCTGTCGATAAACGAAGTGCGGATTGGCCTCACCTATAAGTACGGCGATCGTGGTCAGGATGTTGGGTAGCCGAGGCGGAGAACCGCCACTCATGCCATCGAAAAAAACGCGGCCGATGATCTTCCTCGGCAAGCCGCCATGGATCGCTCGAATTTTGCTCCGCGTGGTCAGCTCATCTTCGCACACCTGTCGCAACGAGCCATTCCGTTTCCGAGTTCGGCCTTCGTACCTCGGTGTCGCTGAACCCGGCATCTTGCAAGGCTGCAATGACCTCGTCCGGCTCGCGCGAGGTAAAGATATCTTCTGGCATGTTCATCCGGTCCATATACGCCTTGGAAGGAAGCCCAACACGAATCGCCCACCCGGCGCGAGAACTCGTGCGAGCTCCGCGGATCCAGCTCTAAGGCTCTGTCAGAAGTATACTGTGTGGACGCTGAGGGCTTTGTCGAATGTGGCATCCGGCAAGGGCAGTTTTTCGACCGTCCCGACGCGGAACTCGGCTCGTCCGGCGCGCACTGCATCACCGAACTGGCGGGCGGCAGCGCTCACCACATCCTGTGAGCGATCAACACCGCAGACGAATGCCGCGTCCTGGAGAAGTCGCGGCAACGCCCATAGACGTGAACTTTGCCTTCCAGAATCGTGTGCTGTTCCCACATCATCACATCCACTTCCCCTGCAGGCTGGCGCAATACTGGGTCAGCAGTGTCAGGCAAATGACGAGACTGTCCAGCGCGACCATCATCGGTGCCGTGGATCTACTAACCCGCCCCCGCGAAGGCATCGACATAGTTCTCACTCAGTCCATGCGCAGGGTTGCGGCGGGAGCTAAAGAAAAATTTCGACATTGTGGGGGGATCACCAGACCAATCGATTGACGCGAAATGGCGGCAGGAATGCCTGCCGCCATTTCAATCCGGAGACGATCCCCTTTAGTAAAATCGATCAAGCCGGATTGTAGAGCCGACGTTCGATGAAAGCGCTGCCGCGCAGAGCGACAACAGTTCTGGCGCATGCCAGAACGGCGAGGTCGGCGAGCGGTTCGACGATTATCACCAGCATGTATGCTCCGCCGAACGCTGCAATGGAATGGACGTTGTCAGCACCGAAACCCTGTCCATAGAGCGCCCAGAATGCGACCCATGCGACGATACCGGCTTGGTAGCTGGTCGAGAGCGCCAGGGCTTGTCTGTACTTCAGGTCGATATAGGGCGTCGCCGGCGCGATGATCCTGCCCGCCAAGGCTGTCAGTCCAAAGAGCGGTACGAGCAGCGTCGTTATGTTCATCCCGTACTGAGGGAGATCGAACGAGGCAAAGAACAGGCCCTGGGCCAGCAGGCCTAGGGCCAATCCGATCGCTGCAGGCGCGGCGCCAAAGATCAGAAACAACGTCGAACCGAGGATCAGATGCACCTCCGAAACGCCGACGGAATAGTGCGGCAACACCTCGAAAAAGCAGAATACAAGAGCCGTCGTCATGAAGCTGCGCAGGAGGAGTGGCAAGGGGCCGCTCTCCGTCACGCTGCGCCAGGCAAGCTTGATCGAGTAGGCGCCAGCGCCAGCGGCGGTGAGGTAGCTCAACCAGATCTTTGAATCGCTCACAAGTCCAGGTTCGATATGCATATCGTTCTCCTTTGCCGCCGCACCCGACGACGTTTGGGTTGATCGATGCGCACGGCCAGTCTCCTGACTCGAGCGTCTCCGAGACCTTTCGTCTTCCCAGCTCCCCGACCGGGTCGCCAGTGACTTTCTCGAAAGGCTGCTCTTCGCATAACGTCGCGGGGCGGTCGGGTTTCGGCCGGTTCGGCCTGCCCATTCCCACTTCCGAACGGGTGCGTTCGGAAACCATGCGCACCAAGTGAGAGACGAGGAGGCTGGCATTCTACCAGCTCACATTCGTCAATGAGAGTGTCAGTCGACGGTCCTCAAGCCCTCGCTGCCTGGAAACCTGCCTCCTTCAGACGCTTGGGCAACAGGAAATCAATAATGGCAAAGGCCAGGATGCCCAGTCCGGTCAGCGGGAAGATGATGGAAACCGCAATAGCGATCGCCAGGACGGCTACCGGGATCCTGTAGTTGCGGGGGTAGAGAGGCGCGCCCAGCCGCCCCGCCGGCCTGCGCTTCCACCACATAAGGACGCCCGAGAGCGCCATGGCGATGACGGAGAGGCAAAAGAGTAGGTTGAGCGCAGTATTCCACCACCCGAGATTGGCTTGGTGTAAGGCAATGCCGACTGCCATCGCCTTGCCGGCCAACCCATAGTCGGCGAAGCGCACGTCGGCCAGAATCTTGCCGCTGTAGCGATCGATATGGATGGTACGGTCGCCAAAAGGATTATGGGTGTCGGCATTCATGGAGTCGGCCGAAACCGTGTAGACGCCACCCGCGTCCTGCGGCGCGTTGATGCGGAACTGCTCGGTAAAGCCGTTGGCATGGGCGTAGGCGGCAACCGTATCGAGATTGACAGTCCCCGTTTCCAATCCGGCGGTGCCCGCCTGTGAGCCGGACTTCGGCATTGGAGTCTGCTCCAGTGTCCAGGGGACTTCCTTCATCGCGCCATGGTTCATGCCGGCATGGGTCTTATCGGAAAGCGGGACATTGTCCCATTTGGCCGCAGGGAACGTGCTCCAGGCCTGAACTATCTTGGCGCCCCAAATGCCGGTCCATGACAGGCCGGAGAGCAGAAAGAAAAGCAGAACGACCGAGACGTAGAATCCGAGCGACACGTGCAGGTTTTTCCAAAAGCTGCGTCCGCCCTGCGTCAGGTTCGGCAACAATGCTCGCGCGAGCGAGGTGCTATTGCGCGGCCACCACATGTAGAGACCGGTCAGGATCAGCACGATACCGAGACCGGCCGCGACTTCGATTAGCCGGTCACCAACATCACCCATCAGCAAGGTGCCATGTATGTTGTCGGCCCAGTAGAACCAGGTGTCGTCCTTGGCGATCGTGTCCAACACCTTGGGCCCGTGCGGATCGACGGCGACGACATTGTCCTTGCCGTTGCCTTGAACAATGAAAACGGTGGCTCGGTCGTCCTCCTGTGGCACGACCATGAGCTTCAGCGTGCCTGCGGGGATCGCGGCGACGGCGGCCGCCGACTGTGCTTCATAAGAGGCACGCTCGCCACCTGGCCCTACGTAGTGCTTGGCACCGAGGAAGGTTTCGATTGAGTTGCCGTAGACCATGATCAGCCCGGTACAGGCGAGCACAGTCAGGAACGGGATGACATAGAGGCCGGCATAGAAGTGCCAGCGCCAGATGGCGCGATAGAGCCGGGTGCTGACAGCGGTTTCCAGCTGCGCCGCAAGCGTTGCGGTGGACATCGATGATTCTCCGGTAGGACGGACTTGTGACCGCCATTGCTAACGTGATGGAAGAGGCGGCCACGCGGACGCGGCCGCCCCTATTCAATCGCGGCCCATGCCGGGCAGCACATGATGAAAGAGGATGGCGGCCTGGCCGAACGGCCACGCGGCCACAAAGGCGTCGAAGACACCCGGACCGTCGTTGTCGAGATAGAAAGGCGACCATCCGGGGGATTGCGTCACGATCCACACAAAGACGGCCAGGCCCGCCCCCGCGCCGATGAGGAAGGTCAAGCCCACCTCCAGCCATGGCCTGCAAATCTGGGTGTGGCCCGACTTCATGTTGCTGCTCCGACGAGCTTGCGTAGCTTCTGGAGTCGCATCGCCATCTCCTCACCGTAGGAGATCGTGCCCACGAACTGCCCATCGGCGTCCATCAGAAACATTGTCGCCGTGTGGTCCATTGTGTAGTCGCCGTCGTCTGTCGGCACCCTCTTGTAGTAGATGCGGTACTCCTTCCCGACGGCAGCGATTTCGGCTTCTGTTCCCGTCAGGCCGGTGATGTGCTTGTCGAACGATTGCAGGTAGCGCGCCATGAATTTCGGCGTGTCTCGGATGGGATCGATGGAGACGAACAGCACCCGAAGCTTGTCGGCTTCAGGCCCTAAGCCCTTTAGCGCTTCCGTCGTTTCCCATAGCGTCGTCGGACACACTTCGGGGCAGCGGGTAAAGCCGAAGAAGATGACGAACGGCTTGCCCCGAAGATCCGCGTCGGACAGCATTTCGCCTGTCTGGGTCCTCAGCGTGAACGGGCCCCCGATCGGCGACACGGTTTTCTCAACCAGCCTTGGCCATACAACCATTGCCACGATGCCGAGCAGCACCACGGCAAGACAGGCCAGCGCCACGATCGAGCCGATACGCCTCGCAGGGCGGGGCTCAGCCTCCATGCTCGTCATCGCCACCTCCTATCGCATCGACCGAATATTCGATCTCGACAGTGCCTGCCTTCTCGAAGGTTAAGGTCCCCTTGAACGGTTGGCCTTCCTTCACGGGCTTCTTCAGGTCCATGAACATGATGTGGAAGGAGCCGGGTTTGAGCGTGACTTCGCCGCCGACCGGGATCTCCAGCCCCTCGCCAAGCCGCTTCATGGTCATCACGCCATTGGCGTCGACGGACATTTCGTGGATCTGCGTCATGCCAGCTATCTCGCCAGTGGCTGCGACCAGCCGATCGGCCGAGTTGCCAAGGTTCTTTAGCGTCAGGTATCCCGCAGCGACCTCGGATCCTTCCGGCGTTGCTCGTGACCAAGGGTGGATGATCTCGATATCGTCGGTCCTGAATTCCTGCGCCCACAGTGGATGAACCGTGGCGAAGAGCAGCGCCAGGGCAAAGGCGACGATGCCTAGCCGTTCCTCGAAGGAACGGAAACGGGTTGTCGCGTGAACAAAAGAACGCGTTCGCGCGAACGCGCGTTGAGTTGCTTGCATTGGAAAGACTCCCAGTAGCGGCAATGCCATTGCCAGGCGGGGCCGCTTGTATGAGGTTGGACGGGAACGCCGCCTCACATGCATGAGACGACTTTTTCTGTGTCAGACCGTCAGAGGCGGAGCTCGGGGATTGCCGGGCCTATAGCCCTGCGCGTGCAGGTCAATGGCCTTCGAACCGGCAAAGGACATTCGCATCGATGCTCGAAGGCCAGGCGCGACCCGGCCAATATCGGCGGGCGTCGCTATTCCGGGCCAGAACATCGAACAGGCGAAGGTGCAGCAGGAGGGTATCTTGGAGTGGCTCGGAATTTCCGAGTCGCTGGATCCGCCATGATCAGGACCGTTCAGGCAGAGTGGATTGCCGAACGCATCAAACTGCGGGCCAGCGCCAGCCGCGCCGAGCGCGAAGGCGCCGACGACCGATTGGGTGACCAGCACTAGCGCTAGAACGAGTGCAGCCACCAGACGCGATGAGGCAGCACGCTTGGCCACGATCTCCTCCGGTTGTGCCTTGCTAACACTCAACATTGGGAACGAGAAGACGGTTTTGCCACTTGCGGCGATTTGCACCTGCCGCGCGGGCAGCTGGCCGCCGGTGGCAGATCTTACACGCTGCTGCCCGGGGTGTAGCACGACGCAGCGCTCGACCTATTGGGGTAGTACCCCAAAACAGACCTGGGCCGTAGCCGCCTTCCGTGCAGAGACCCGTAGTGGCCGCTGCCAAATTAATAAGAATGGCTTGCCCCCTAACCTCACCCGACATTGTTCCGATGTAGATCGCCATGCGAGAGCGCGACCATATGAGGAATGGAAGGCAACGTACCTAGCATTCGGGCAACCGCTTCGGTCGGCCCGATCTTTGCTCCCTCCTTCGTGGCGCCCGATACCCTTCAGCTCGCCGGTTTGTTGTAAAGAGCGCCGTCCCCCATGGATCTCGCTGGCGGAGCGCTTGAGTCGGCGCGGCGCAGGTAGGTGGTTTCGTCGATGTCAACGACGATGCGTTCGCCGGCCGAGATGAAGGCGGCACCAGCACGCCGATGCCGTTCTTCAGCACCCCGGCTTTGTAGGATTGGCCGGCCGCCTGCCACAGCCTACAGCCGAACCCTGGCACAGCCCTCCGGCGAACCGCTTTCACGGCAGCGAGCCGTCCTGCTTGACATTGGGTCAAAGGTCTACATAAGATACCAATCGTGCGGGTCAGGTGTCGTGCAGCAAGCCGCATATTCTGTCCCTTTGGCGGAGGGCAGAATGGTCAATAAAGAACAAGGTGCACGAAATGGGCAGCTCAACACCTATGTCCGGCTGAAACTCGTGCTCAGATTCCATCCGGAAACTGCAGAGGTCCCGGCGATTTATCAGAAAGGTAGCGCAATGAATCGACCCGCGTTTCTAATGATGGCTTGCATGGTTGCTGCGGCCGCGTTCCTTCCCCGCTCCGCAATGGCGGACGAAAAAGTTGTACCCAACGTTCCGTTGCAGGAAATTCGCGAGGCGGCGCAGAAAGCTTGCGTGGGCGGAAAGCAATATAAGATTGCGTACAGTCATTCGGTGTCGGAGGCCGATTTCGTCAGGCAGCTTAGACGAATTATCGACGATAGAGCCAAGGAGCTTGGTTGTGTCACTGTGCTCCACGACAACACACAGCACAACAATCTCGAACAACAGATCAATGCTGTACAAAGCTGGATCACGCTCAAAGTCGATGCGATCGTCGTGCTTCCGATCGACGAGAATGCTCTCAAGCCCTTGCAGAAGCAGGCTCAGGATCAGGGCATCAAGTGGCTCACCTACCTGGGTAAGATGAAAGACAGCAACGGCTATGTCGGATTCGACCACGCTCAGTCTGGGCAGATAGTGGCAAATGCGGCGGTCGCATGGGTTAAGAAGAACGGCATCAAAGATCCTAAAGCCCTGGTAACGACACTGTCATCGCTCCCCTCCGTTTCGGCCCGCTGGACCGAAGTGGAGAGAATATTCGGTGAGAACGGCATTCAAATTGTCGCCAAACAGGATGCCGCGGAGCAGTCGGTTGGGCTCTCTGTTACAGAAACCGTCCTTAAGCAGCATCCCGATATCAATGTAATCGTGTGCCTGAATGACGACGCCGCCGTCGGAGCCTATCGCGCCGTCAAGATAGCTGGCGTCGATGAGAGCAAGATATTCATCGCCGGCCAGGACGGCGCATTTGAGGGGCTGAAGGCGGTGAACGAAGGCGGCGCCTATCGTGCGAGCGCAGCGATCGTGATGAGCGAGCTGGGCAAGAACGTGGTCGATCTCGCGCTGAATTCAATCACCGGATTGAGCACCAGTTTCGCTGTGACGCCCACGGTTCTGGCCTCAAAAGATGATCAGAAGACGCTGGACGGGCTGCTAGGCGCCTTCAAGGAACAATAAAGGTCGCAAGCAGGACGGCCGACACTCAGATCCGGCGTCCTGCTACTCGGGGTATCCTTCATGATGAGTGCGCTGTCTATCAAGGATCTGCGGAAGTCGTACGGATCCATTGAAGTGCTTAGGGGCATCGATCTCGACTTCTTTGCCGGCCAGGTGCACGCGTTCCTTGGCGCCAATGGAGCTGGAAAATCCACCATGCTTGGCTGCCTGTCAGGGGCAGTTCGCCCGAGTTCCGGCGAAATTGTAATCAAGGGCCAGCACTGCAAGGAACTCACCCCTCGCCAATCACGACAGCTTGGCATCGGGATCATATACCAGCATTTTCAGGTGATTGAGGGGCTCACCGTCGCCGACAATATTTTCCTGGGCAGCGAGCTGTTGCGGTTAGGCATCGTCAATAGCCGAGAACAACACAAGATCGCGAAATCGCTTCTGGATCGGCTGGGCGCGTCGATGGACCCGCGCTCCAAACTGCAGGAACTCAGCGTCGGACAGCGTCAACTTGTTGAAATCGCACGCGCGCTGCACCTGAAGCCAGACATCCTGATCCTGGACGAGCCCACATCTGCGCTTTCGACGCGCGAAATGAAAACCCTCCACCAGACGGTGCGACAGCTTGCCAAGGAGGAGAACCTGGCAATCGTCTACGTGACCCATCTTATCGACGAGGTGGAGATGATCGCCGATACCGTAACTGTCTTGCGTGATGGAAATGTGGTGTGGACACGCCCGGTTGCGCAAGCCACCCACGACGACATTGCGCGCGCCATCGCGCCGAACATGGCCGATCGGGGCGCGCGCGCCCGCTTTGCCCGCGGGGACGACGAAATTCTTGCGCTTAATGCCTACTGCACCGAGTTTACCGGTCCAATCGATCTGAGCCTGCATGCGGGTGAGATCGTAGGGGTTTACGGCCTCCTCGGATCGGGGCGTACGGATCTCCTCGAAAGCCTTGTAGGAGCTCGCAGACGGGTAAAGGGCAGCGTTCGCCTGGGAGGCAGACCGGTAGGTCCCAAAAGCCCGGGCAATGCGCGGGCTCTGGGTTTGGCGCTTGTTGCGTCCGACCGGGCAGAGCAAAGCCTCTTCCTCGACCTTTCTGCATTGGAAAATCTTTTGATGCCGCACTTCGGATCCTATGCAGGCGGGAGGAAACGACAGGATCGCCTGTTCAAGGACGCAGCCGATCGTTTGCAGCTCCGGCCAAAGAACCCGTCCCTGGCGGCCTCGCGATTTAGCGGTGGCAACGCTCAGAAGCTGGTCATGGGACGTTGGCTGTTTCCGGAGCTTGGAATCCGCCTGCTTCTGCTCGATGAACCGACTCAAGGCGTCGATATCGGCGCGCGAGAAGAACTGTATCATTTGCTCAGGCAGTTCACGCTAAACGGGGGCACGGTCCTGTTCGCGTCGTCTGATCCCGAAGAGGTCGTCGCGCTGGCTGATCGCGTGCTGGTTCTCGCGCAGGGCAGACAAGTGTCGTTGCTGGACGGCGAGATCACTGAAGAGAAGCTGGTTCAATCAGCTTACAAATCAGCGCTGTCGCCAGCGCTTGTGTCGCAAAATTGATAGGACCTACGAGGAATACAGTGACCGACACATCAATCAAATCGCCCGGTACAGGCCGCTTGGGCAACCGACCGTCGCGCTTGTCTGTTGACCATTTGACCGCCGTGGCTTTGCCGCTCACTATTGTTGGCTTGGCGCTGGTTTTCTATTGGTCGTCACCCGTATTTCTGACATCAGCGAATATCGTTGATATCTCGGTGCAGGTCGCTACCTTAATGACCATCTCCATCCCGTTCGCCATTCTCCTGATGGCCGGAAAGGTGGATTTAGGCGTCGGGTCATTGCTGGCACTGTCTGGCATTGTGGCGGGTCTCAGTTTTCCGGACTTCGGTATCGCAGGCGCAATCATTATTACGCTCCTGCTGGGCACAGGGGTCGGATTGATCAACGGCATCCTGGTCGGATGGCTTTCCATGTCCCCGATCATTGTCACTCTTGGTGGTTTGACCCTGATGCGAGGTGTCGCGCAGTGGCTTTCGCCCAATCCCTTGTTTGGCTTTCCCGAAGCTTTTTCCTACATGGGTTACGGCAGGGTGTTGGGACTGCCAATATTGACCTGGATCCTGATCTTGGTCCTGCTTACGGGGCTGGCGGTAGCGCGTTTCACCACAATCGGGCGTCATGCAGTCGCGATCGGGGTGAATGAACGCGCATCTTACCTTGTCGGTATTCGAGTAAAGCTCACGATAACGCTTCTCTATGCGGCAGTCGGCTTTTCATCGGCGCTAGCCGGCCTGATGACCATCGCGCGAATAAATTCGGCTCCGTCGGGCACGCTCGGCGTAGGAATGGAGCTCTCGGTTCTAACCGCGGTACTGCTGGGTGGTGTGCCATTCAGAGGTGGCAAGGGTTCGCTGGTCAGGGTGGCCCTGGGCGTTTGGCTCCTGGGCATGCTTTCCAACGGCCTCATCCTTCTGAACGTCCAGACGGAAGCAAGTTTGATGATTACAGGATTGGTACTGATCCTTGCCGCAGGGCTTGATCTTCTACGCAGCCGTAGAGCATGACGCCTTAGAGTCCGTCTGCGCGGCAATGGAATGCTCTGTTAAAGGGCGGATCGTCACGGCTTGGTCTCAGCAGGTTCGGAGGCCCTTGAGGCCTGGGCCCTCTCATATCCGAATGTCCGCTGCGCCAGATGGCAACCGCTCGCCAATGCACGGCGGGGTCCCTGCCCCAGCAAAATTGTGTGCACGCGCTTGCAATGCAGCGGCGGCAACTAACCCGTTGCTTTGAAAAGTGTCTTCGCGCTGTCTTTCGGCTTTGAAGGATAAGGCTGCTTCGAGACGTACCGAAGGTAGAGAAATGCTGCAACGACCAGTACGACGGCACCACTCAAAATAGGATAAGGAGAAAACTCCATGTAGGTGCTGCTAAAAGCACCACCAAAGGGTCGCTACCCGCTGGCAGGTGCAAGGTTCGGGTCATTTGCATCACAACTATCGCGAATCCGACGTCCATCCCATGGTCAAAGGTTGGGACCCGAGGCAGGTAAGCACGAAGAGCCCCAGGAAGTGAAGATCAAGTGACCGCTGACGACGTGCCGTCAGCATGTAGAGGAACATAAGTTGGGTTTTCGCCGCGATTGTGCGGCACGTTTGGAATACAGGCTCGATCGTTGAGCCGATCGTCATTCATCCAGAAGAACCGTAAGTGCCCTGATGATAGAGCAGCGCCGGGCCGGGCTGCCCGATAACCGCCTGTTCTACACGGCCCAGGATGAGCGCGTGGCTGTGTCGAACAACTATGTCCTCGACCTTGCAGTCAACGGCCGCGAGAACGCCGTCGAGCGCCAGCGCACCGGTTACCAGGCTGAACCAGCGCGCTCCCTCGTAACGGGACGATCCCTTCAGGCCATTACGTCCGGTGAACCTCTCGGCAACCGCGATCTGGTCAGCTCGTAGCACGTTGACGCAGAAATGCCGGTGATGGCTGATCGCAGTCCAGGTGGAGGAGGCCAGATTGATACTAACGGCCATCATCTCTGGCTCGACCGAAAATGAATGAGCCGTGGTAATGGTTGCGCCTGTCCGCTCGGCGCCAACACCCGCAGTCACGATGCAGACGGCACCGGCCAGATGTCGCATCGCGACTTTCAGCGGGACCCGGCCTTCATCTGTCGGGTCGCGTTGTGTAAGTGTCATCTGGACAGCCTCATCGTGTTTGCAGGTTACGACCTCGATCAGCGCCACGCTGCGTTTGGCAGCCGTCCTGATGTCGTTGCGGGCTGCCACCAGGACGTGGTCCGCCCCGCCGGTGCTCCCGCCGCGGGGCGGAGCGTGCCATGATTGGGATCCGACCTATCCGTCACGATTTTCAAACGCCCCCATGCCTTGCGCGATCAGGTTTGTTGCCAGAACCAGTGATACGATCGCGGCCGAGTTGAAGACCACCACCCACCATTTGCCACCAGTGAGAAATCCGTAGCCCTCCGCAATCGCCAGGCCCCAGTCCGCCGAGGGAGGCTGAATGCCGAGACCAAGGAAGCTCAGCGTCGCGATTGAAAAGAATGCGTAGCCGAGCCTTGTGACCAGTTCGATGAGGATCGTTTCCCGTACGTTAGGCAGGATCTCCAGGAGTATGATCGCCACAGCCCTTTCGCCGCCGAGACGGGCGGCGCTTATGTATTCACGCTCGCACTGCTCGCGCACCGCGGCGCGTACTGTCTTCGCCACCAGCGGCGTATAAGCGATGGCTATCACCAGGATGACGGTCAGATTGGAAGGCCCGAGCGCCACCAGCGCCATGGTGACGAGCACAATGAAGGGAAAGGCCATCATCGTGTCGAGCAGTCTCGCGCCTATGCCATCGACCAGGCCGCCAAAATAGCCAAACAGTAGCCCCAGCAGGCTGCCGGCCGCAACGCCGCCAAGGGTTGCAAGCGGTGCAACCAGAAGAATATCCCGCGACCCGACCAGGATGCGGGAAAACACGTCACGTCCAAGCTGATCGGTACCAAACCAATGGGCGGTATCTGGGGGCGCCAGCATGGCCAGGAAGTCCTCCGCATAGGGGTCATAGGGGACCACCCAATCGCCAACCAGCGCGCAGGCGATCCAAAACAGGAGGATGAATGCCCCTATGAAGACAGCAGGGGGGAGGTTGCAAAAAGCACGGCCCGCACCGGCCGCGAGGCGCCGAAGCGAAGACAAGTCTGAAGGGGCCGAAAACACCAGCAGATCCATCATCAGATTGTCCGCCGGCGCTGGCGTGGATCGAGCAGCGCCTGTGCCAGATCCCCGATTGCCGCAGACAAGACGAATATTGTCGCCATGACGAGAACGCCTGCTTCCAGCATCGGGAAATCTCGCGTCTTGGCAGCGCTAAGCACCAGATTGCCGAGACCCTGGATCCCAAAGAGGGCCTCAATCACGACCAGCCCACCGAGCAGAAAGCCGCTCTGAGTGGCGATCACAGCCACTGTGGGCACCAACGCATTGCGCAGAACATATTTGAAGAGCACTTGCGCGGGGCCAAGGCCTTTGAGGATCGCGGTGCGCGTGTAGTCGGCGCCGCGGGCTTCGATCACCCCCGCCCGGGTCATGCGCGCGACATAGCCGGCCAGGTTCAGCACCAAAGGCAGCGCGGGCAAGATCAGATAGTAGCCCGCTGTCCAGAAACCTGCGCCGTCGGGCGCGGCGCCGGTGATTGGAAACCAGTTGAGCCATAAGCCGAAGACGATCAGCAAAAGAAGCGCTGAGACGAAGTCGGGCACGATGCTGAAGCAAACACCTCCCAGGACAATCAGCCTGTCGACGAGGCTCCCGGCCCGCAAGCCCGCAACGATGCCGGCACCGATGCCAACGGGAATCAGAAGAGCCAGGACCACACCGGCAAGTGCTGCTGAATTGCCAACGCTTTTCAAAACGAAAGGCGCGACCGGCGCTCGCATCGACAGCGAGTCCCCGAAGTCGCCTTTGATCGCGCCGCTGAACCAATGCCAGTATTGCTCGAGAATCGGCAGATCGGTGCCGAGCTTGCGATTGAGTTCGGCTACCACCTGCGCATCGGCGAACGGGCCGAGCATGACGCGGCCCACATTGCCCGGCAACACCTGCCCTGCGAGGAAGATCAGCAGGCTGACCAGCCAAAGCGTCAGTATGAGCGAACCGACGCGCATGGCGAGCGCGCGTCCGACCGGCACGAAGCGCCTCACACGAAGGAAACCTTGTCGAGCAGGAGATGCGAGTTTGCGGTGAAGCGAACCCCATGCACCTTGGAGGCCACAATGCTGCTGTATTGCGAGAAGTAGCTGATGATCAGCGGCGTTTCGTCAAGCAGCAGGTTCTGGATCTTGCCGGCGGCGATCCGTTGAGCCTGAAGGTCACGGGCCTTGCCATAGTCTAGCAGCAACGCATCGTAATCCGCATTCTTGAAATGCGCAGCGTTCCAGCTCCCCGAGCTTTTCAGCGTGGCGTTGAGGAAGATGTCGGGCGTTCCGCGGTGGCCGTAGTCGGTGATGCCGAGATTGGAATCGAGCCAGGGCGAACTGCCGAAGGCGGCTGAGCCATAGTAGGCGTCCTGCGGCAAGACATTAAGTTTGATGTCGATGCCGGCCTTCTTGGCGAAGTTCTGGATGATCACCGCATAGTCGGGAATCCAATAGGCGCGCTCCGTGGTCAAGGTCACCTCGAAGCCATTCGGCACACCTGCCTCGCCCAGCAGACGCTTGGCCTTGGCGATATCCTGCTTGCGCTGCGGCACCGAGGGATCGTTTGAGGCGAAGATCGGGGCGAAGGGTGTGTCGTTGCCGATATCCGCGCGGCCCTTGAGCAGCCCCTTGACCACCGCTTCGCGATCGACGGTGAGCGCTAGAGCGCGGCGGATGCGCTTGTCGGTGAATGGCGCCTGGTCCGTGCGCAGATGGACCGGGTCATGCGAGCTGGACGGGACGCTCAGGATCTTGAAATTGGGATTGCCCTCGGTCGACAGTTCCAGCCGGGGAGAGCTCGGAATGATGTCGAGCTGGCCGGCCTGCAGGGCCAAAACCTGCGCCTGCTCGTCGTCGTAAAACTTGATCTCGACACGATCGGGCAGCGCCTTGTCACCCCAGTAATCGGGATTGCGGACAAACGTTGCGCCCTGTTTGGGACGGAAGGATTCAAGCTTGAAGGGTCCGGTGCCAATGAATGTCCTTTCGAAATCGCCGGCATAGTCCGCCGGCACAATGATGGCATTGTAGACATCGGAAGAAACGTAGAATGGAAAATTGCTGTTAGGCTGATCCAGCTCGAAGGCGACGGTCTCATCATCAACTTGGCGGACGCCACCCTTGGACAGGATGCCATCATAAGCCGACAGGGCCGCGGAACCGCTGGAAGGATCGACCAGCCGCTCGAGGCTCGCCACCACGTCCTTCGCGGTCACGATGCGGCCATCGTGAAATTTCACGTTCGGCCTAAGCTTGAAAGTCCAGCGCTTTGCCGTTTCGTCGGCCTGCCACGACAAAGCGAGTTTCGGCTGCAGCCCATCCTTGGGATCGTCGAAGATCAGGTATTCGCCCACCTGACTGATGACGCCAATGCTGGCTGAATCAGTGAGCGTGACCGGGTCAAGCGCCTTGGTCGGCTGGCCCAGGCCCACGCGAACCGTGCCGCCGGCGGCAGCTGCGCGCGCCGTCCCGGGAAAGCCCACGCCCTGCGATGCGGCAAAGCCAGTCAGGCCGATCAGCGCGGCATATTTCAACAGGTCGCGGCGATTGAGGAAGCCTTTGGCATATTCGTCCACCGCGACATTCCAGATGTCGCCGGACAGATTGCGCAACATATCTGCATCGGAAGGTTTCGTCATTCGCGTGCCTTTCGTGGTTCCTGAAAAACAAAATGGGAGGATGAATGGAGGCTCAGGCAAGTGAGCTGAAAGGGGTCGCGGTGGTCTGAGCATCGCTCCGCGAACCGCAAAGCTTGGCGTGTCCTCCGCCGGCCGCCCCTCAGGACGCGGCGCGCTCGTCACCACGCGCTGCGGCAAACCGATTGGCGGGGCGGGCAAGACCGAGCCGATCACGCAGCGTACCCGCGCCATATTCAGTCGGGAACACGCCGCGGCGCTGCAACTCCGGCACTACCTGGCCCGTGAAATTCAACCAGTCTTCCGGCATCAGCGGGAACATCAGATTGAAACCGTCGGCGGCACCTGCCTCGAACCAGTCCTGCAACTGGTCGGCGATCTGCCTGGGAGTGCCAGCGACAATCGGCGCAGAGCCGCTGATGGTCAGCTTGCGAGCAATCTCGCGCAGGCTGAGGTTCTGCTTGGCCCAATACTCAACCTTGTTCAGCAGCGTGCGCGCACCGTTGAAGGTGTTTTCATCCGGCAGCTGAGGTAGCGGGCCGTCCGGAGGATAAGCAGAGAGGTCCATCTCGATCCAGCTGCCCAAGAGATCGATTGCAAGCCGGTCCGGAAGCAGGCTCTGGAGGTAATCCTGTCTCTCCCTGCCCTTCGCCTCGGATGCCGCAACGATCGGCAGAATGCCGGGCAGAATCTTGAAGCTTTGTGGCCGCCTGCCGAAGCGGGCGAGCCGTTCGTTGATATCCCCGCGATACCTGATCCCGTCTTCCTTCGTGGCGAAAAGAGCAAAATGCATGTCCGCCTGGGCGGCGGCAAAATTCTTGCCGTCCTCGGACGAACCAGCCTGGACGATCAGCGGATGGCCCTGCGGGGGGCGCGGCACATTGAGTGGCCCCCGGACCTTGAAATGCTTGCCTGCGTGATCGATAGGGTGGACCTTATCGGGATCGGCGAAGTAGCCTGATTCCTTGTCGATCAGTAGCGCCTCGTCCTCCCAGCTGTCCCAAAGCGCCTTGACAATATCGAGGAATTCGCGCGCACGTTCGTAGCGGAATGCATGTTCGATATTGCTGTCGCGGCCAAAATTGCGCGCTTCCTCCTCCATCGCCGAAGTCACGACGTTCCATGACGCTCTACCCTTGCTGATATGATCGAGTGAGGCGAAGTGGCGCGCAACATTGTAGGGCTCGCTGTAGGAACTCGAGGCGGTGGTAATCAGACCGATGTGCTTGGTCACGCCGGCGAGCGCCGCAAGCAGCGTCAGCGGCTCCAGGCGCGTGTTGGCGTAGTGGGCCACGCCGCTCTTGAGCGAATCCCAGATCGACACGTGGTCGGCGATGAAAATCGCGTCGATCCTGGCCTTTTCGGCTGCGTGCACGAGCTCGCGATAGTAGTCGAAATCATAGACCTCCCGTCCCGGCGCCCGAGGGTGGCGCCACGACATGCGGTGGTCGCCCTGCGGATTGAAGAAGAACGCGCTGAGAATCATGTGCGCCATTCGATTACCTCCACGGCTTCACGCAAACTGCGCCGGAAGCCGGTCCGGGGGCGCACTGCGAAAATTCTTTCTGTTTCGCAACATATATTGCACTATCTGCTAATTCGAGTCATTTCTGCGGAGTTTTTTCCAACGAGCTAGACCGCTTTGCCCCCAACTGCCGTCCCCGCAGAAGCCGTTTCGGCTTCCTCGATGCCCCCTGTCCTGAGCGTGAAGGACCTCTGCGTGCACTATGAAGTCCGTGGCGGATCGATGATGGCCGTGAACAATGTGTCCTTCCATATCGCCCAAGGCGAAGCGCTGGGCCTGGTCGGAGAATCAGGATCGGGTAAGAGTTCAGTGGCTCTGGCCGTGCTGCGTTATCTGCCAAAGCACGCCAGGGTTGAGGCCTCGCAACTGGCTTTTGAAAATCGCGAGCTCCGCGACCTTTCGGCTCCTGAACTCCGAAAGCTGCTCGGTGATCGCATAGCAACGGTCTATCAGCATCCGGGCTCGGCGCTGAACCCCAGCATGACCATTGGCAGTCAGATCAGCGAGACCATCCTGCGCCATCGCGGCGTCCACCGTGACGAAGCACATTTTCGTGCCGCGCACCTCTTGGACCGCGTCCGCGTCGCCGACCCACAGCGCGTGCTGAGGCTTTACCCGCATGAGCTTTCCGGGGGAATGCAGCAGCGCGCGACCATCGCCATGGCCATTGCCCTTAATCCGTCATTGCTGGTGCTGGATGAACCGACCACCGCGCTCGACGCCAGTGTGCAGTCGGAGATCGTGGCCATCCTTCAGGATCTGCGCCGCGACCAGAAAACGAGCATTCTTCTGATTAGCCACGACATCAATCTGATCCGGCGATCCTGCGACCGAGTCGCCGTCATGCAATCCGGATCGGTGGTGGAAACGGGTTTGGCCAAAGTGGTCTTTGAGAGCCCGACGCACATCTACACGAAGCGGCTGGTTGCCGCCATTCCGAGCCTTCACCGAACCAAGCATGACGGCAGGCTGGCGGAAGATTCCACCCTGGTGCACCTGACCTCGCGACGACCTGAAGATAGCCGGGGTCAGGTTCAACGCTCACGCGAAATCGCGCTGGCTTGCAAGGGTGTGACACACTCGTTTGGAGCTCAGGCCATTTTGCATGGCATCGATCTCGAGCTGGCCAGCGGCGAGACGTTTGGCCTGATCGGCGAGTCCGGTTCCGGCAAGTCGACGCTAGCCAGGATTATTACCGGCTTACAGCCGCCTACGACCGGCTCTGTCGAACTCTTCGGCAAGATCGTGGCGCCCCGGGTCGAGAAGCGCGATCCAGACGAACGTGGCGACATGCAGATGGTGTTTCAGTCGCCGGACCGCACGCTCAATCCGCGGCAGCGCGTCGGGAGGATTCTTGGCCGCCCGCTGCGCCGGCTGGCTCGCGTACCACGCTCCGCCCTTGCGCAGCGGCTTGGCGATCTGCTGGCGGGCGTCCGTCTGGCCCAAAACACGGCACTGCAAAAGCCGCGCAGCCTGTCGGGTGGTCAGCGGCAGCGTGTGGCTATCGCGCGGGCCTTCGCCGGACAGCCGAGGGTCGTGGTGCTCGATGAACCGACGTCGGCGCTTGACGTATCGGTACAGGCGACAGTGCTCAATCTGTTGAACGACCTGCAGCGCGACAAACAGACCGCCTATCTTTTCATCAGCCATGATCTGAGGGTAGTCCGCTACATGGCCGACAGGATCGGGGTGCTCTATCGCGGCCGCCTGATTGAGACCGGCTCAGCCGATCAGATCTTTCGAGGACCCAACCATCCCTATACCGAGCTGCTTCTGGCCGCCGCATCTTCCGAGCACGCGCACCCAGCGGTGTCAGCTCCAGTCAAGGTCGAGGCGACGGCTAACACCAACAATGGGTGTTCCTTCGCTGACCGCTGCGCTTCGGCATTGCCTGAGTGCAGAATAACAGAACCCAAAGCACGCCACCTCGGCGACGGCCACATGATCGCTTGCTGGCGCCATGGCGCCGAGCCATAGGTCAAGCGCCATTCCCAACATCCGGTAGCCGACGGCTATTCTGAACCGTTCAAGCCCAGGCGTGAATTGGCGTCCGCAACGCGCGAGGATTTTGCCTGAAGGACATCCACCCCGATCAAACGAGCAGGTAAGTAAGCGGCGGACCGACGCTAGCGTGGGCCTGGCTCGCATCCCCATGCGAATGCCGCGCGAGAGCGTTCGCCATGCCCGGACGAACCTCTGCATCGTGATCTATCGAATTGCGCATCAACATGATGGAGCCCATGAATTCCAGGCCGCTTGCCATCGACTCCATGATGACCTTCGCGGTTTCATTGCTGCTGAGGGAGTTCCCGGACAGAGGCAATTCAGAAGGCAGCTCGATGATACCGAGGGTGGTCATCGTCTTGTAGATTTTGCTGAGATGATTGCAGGACCATTTCATGGACATCGTGAGCCGACATTTCATGTAGAGCGTCGGCTGCGTGTGCCAGATTTTTAGGCCATTCTCCTGCTCAAGGGACGGGTGAAGGTCGACCTGATCGTTCAGCCGGAACTCAGCATGAAAGATCGCTTGGCCCACGGCTTCGCATCGGGCAAGAAGGCCTTTGACGTCCAACGTCGCAAGGGCCTGCGTATCTCGCTTGATGGATGGCGCCCCCTAAGCTCACCACCAATTCGCGTTTCCGGTCCAGAGCACCATTTACCTCGGTGCTGAGGATGGTCAGGCTATAGGCGCAATCGATCGCAGACATCGACGTCTCCGGGATCGTCTCACAATTGAGATTTAACGAGTGATCTCCGAGTTTCAAGTTTCCTGGCAAATTCGCCGCGGCAGTCGGCTAGCGTGGCCTTGCGCACGCCGAGACCAGCAACGCCAAGGTGGCCATCAGTGATCCGCAGACGCTCAAACCCGCCCAGCCTGCCACGGTGGTCGCAAACGACCCTGTCGCGGCTCCAATCGCCCCGCCTGTGAAATAGGCGGTCATGAAGACGGTATTCGCTCGTGCCTCAGCGTGCTGAGCAGCGTTTTGCGCGCGGGCCTGATTTGCGACCAGCGACACCCGGTTGGCGAGGTCCAGGCCGCCAAGGCATAGAACAAGCACGAGAAGGTTTTTCCCGGACAAGCCCAGCCCAACAACTGCGAGAAGCGACACGGCTGACGCGATGACCAACAGGCGTCTACTCCCGGCCCTGTTCAGCCAGGCACCAGTTACCGGTGCCGCGACGATGCTGATCGCCCCGACCAGGCCGAACAGGCCGATTATGGCGGGCGCGAATTGGTAAGGGGGTTGCGCGAGAAGCGATGCCAGACTGGCCCACACGGCGCTGAACACGCCAAATGAGATGGCGCCGGAGAGGCTTGCCTCTTGGAGCGGTTTGCTCTGCCGCAGCAGTTGGACCAGCGAACGCATCAATGAGGGCCAGCTCAGATTGCCTGCCGACGGCGCCGCGGGAAGCGTCCAGAAAACGCAAATCAGCAGCAAAGCGTCCAGTCCGGCCGCCAGAAAAAAGACGTCGCGCCAGCTTGCCGAGGAAGCGACAAAGCCGCTGAGCGTGCGGGCAAGAAGTGGCCCCGCAGCCATCCCACCCACGAGCGCGCCGAGCACCTTTCCCCGGCGTGAGGCCGGCATGGAACCCGAGACCACCGGTATGATGATCTGCGCGCTGACAGCTGTGGCGCCAAGTGCGTAGCTGGCGGCAAGCAACATCACAAACGAAGACGCCCCGGCACATGCCGAGGCGCTTAGAAGGTTGCACAGAACCAGCATGATGATCAGCTTCTGCCCTGCGATGCGATCCGCCAAAGGCACGAGGAAAAGAAGGCCTGTGGCATAACCCGCCTGCGTCAGGGTCACGATAAGACCTGCCGCGGCGGCATCCAGAGAAAACGAAGCCCCGATTAGCGGCAGAACCGGTTGGCTGAGATAGGGCACCGACACGGCCAGGGCACAAGCGAAGGCAAGAGGCAGAAGTGGCAGTTCCTTGGCTCCGCCATCGGCCGCTGAACCACTTGCGGTGCTACCCGGGTTGTGAAGCATCGTGCGGGTATGCAGCCTTGAAGGCGGGAAGCTCCTGACAGGCCGCGGTGATGGACCGAATCCTTGTCAGGTCAGATGTTTCGGCTCCCCATCGATCGGCGTTGTAGATTTGCGGGATCAGGCAGATGTCGGCGATGGTGGGCGCCGGCCCGAGACAAAACGGGCTCACGGGAAGCCGCTTGAGCATTGCTTCGACCGCGACCAATCCATCGCGGATGAACTTGCACATCCAGGCGCTTCGAACCACCTCGCCGCCACCAGTGATCGTCTGGACGTGGGCCGCTACGGAAAGGTTGCAAATCGGATGGATCTCCATCGCAACAGCATAGGCCAGCGCGCGGACTTGCGACCGCGACGAAGGGTCGTTGGGTAGCAGCGTGCTTCCGGGAGTGATTTCATGAAGATACTCGATAATGGCAAGCGACTGGGTGAAATCATGGCCATCGATGCGCAGCGTCGGCACCAGCCCTTGCGGGTTCCGCGCAAGATTTGGCGGCGCCCACTGCTCGCCTTTCAGAAGGTTCACGGGAACGGTGGTGTGCGACAAACCAAGCAGATTGAGGGCGATCCGCACCCGATAGCTGGAGGAGGACCGCCAATAGTCGAACAGGACCATGTCGCTCATCGGAGCGCCCTCACCCCTGAAGCTGAGCCCACATGTCCCGGTCGCGCTCTGCCGTCCATATCCTCGGCGTGTCGAGGCCAAGCGCCTCATCGTAAGCTCGCGACACGTTGAATGGCAGGCAATGCTCATAGATCGCGTAAGATGCGAATTTCGGGTCGCACTCGGCGCGACACGCTTGCCATGCCTCCTTCAGGGAGCCGCCACCGCGCGCAATACGAGCAACGGGACGAAAGGTGGCATTGACGAAGTCGGCGGTGTTGTCGAGCGCGGCGTTGACCTCCTTGGCGCCCACCAAGGCATTGCCTCGACCGGGGGCGATCGCGGTCGGCTCAATTGCGCGAATAGCTGCTAGTGTCTGTGGCCAGTCCTCGAAATGCGCATCGCCACAGTAGCAAGCGGAGTGGTATTCGACGATGTCGCCGGTGAATAGCACGTTTTCGTCCGGGACGTGGGCGACGATGTCACCTGCGGTGTGTGCCCGCCCGAGAAAGCGAAGGTCGACGCGCCGCTTGCCGAGGTAGAGCGTCATGCGATCATTGAAGGTGAGCGTCGGCCAGGTGAGACCTGGAATCGACTCGTGGCCCTGGAAAAGTCGTGGGAAACGGCCGAACTCGGAATCCCAATCTTCCTGGCCGCGTTCCACGATCATGGACCGTGCTCTTTCCGAGGCTATCACCTCAGATGCGCCGAAGGCTGAAGCGCCGAGAACCCGAACCGCATGATAGTGGCTCAAGACGACATATTTGATCGGCTTGTCTGTGACCGTGCGGATTTTCTCGACAACAAGGTTGGCGAGCCGGGGGGTGGCTTGGGCATCGACGATCATCACACAGTCGTCACCGATGATAACGCCGGTATTGGGGTCACCTTCTGCGGTGAAGGCCCATAGGTCACGCCCGATCTCGGTGAAGGAGGGGTTTTTCTCCGACAGATCTCCCTGGGATGCGAAAGCCTTGGCCATGATGTCTCCTTCTCGTTGCGAGCGATTGTCGATGCTTCCAATGGTTTGGTTTCGTGCGACGACCAGCGCAGAACCGGCCCCGGTCAGCTGGGCGGGCCATCACGCTATGTTTGTTTCAAGAGTGCGCCCTTGCTGGCGCTCAGGTGTCCCGGGGCCATCATTGGTGAAGGCTTCAGCGCAGCCTCCGAGGCAATGCAGGCACATGGCGGATGGTCGTCGCCAGAACGATGACGCCGGCCTGGACGAGCAATTGGACGGCTGTGCCGGCTCCCAGCGCCAGCACCATGATGCCCAGCTGCGTCATGAAGATGGCCGCGACCCCGGATGCAATGACGCTTCCGCGACCACCCGTGAAGGGGGTTCCTCCGACGACGACCGCAGCGATGCCTGGCAGCAGATAGTCGTTGCCTGCCGCTTGCGAAGCAGAGCCGATGAACCCCGCATAGAGCATCCCGGCGACACTGAAGCAGAGTGCGGCGGCGGCGTATGTCCCGACCTGGTAACGCATTACGGAGATGCCGGAGGCAAGCGAGCTCCTCGGGTTAGCGCCCACGGCGATGAAGCGGCGGCCGATAAGTGTGCGCGACGACAAGAACGCGGCGAAAGCGACAAACGCCAGCGACAGGAAAAGTGTGTAGGGAATCCCCAGCAAAAGTTCGTGGGAGAAGGTCTCCAGGGTTTTGGGCACTGTCATGGGACTGCCACCGGACAATGTGTGGATGGCGCCCAGGAGAAGCGAGTTTGTGGCGAGCGTCGCCACAATCGGCATGATGCTGAGGCGGGCCACGAGCAGGCCATTGATCGCACCGCAGATTGCGCAAATGACCAACGTCAGGAACGAGGCCAACAGAAGGGAGCCAGTCGAAAAGCCCAGTTGGGCGACAAGGATGCCGCCAAGACTCATCAGGCCCGCGCTCGAGAGGTCGAGGCCGCGCTGCTGGATGACGATCGTCTGGCCTACCGCAACAATTGCCAGCATTGCGGCAAACGGAAGCATGGCGATGAGGGAGGCAAGGCGGACAGTGCCTGGAGCCACTACGGCGCTGAGCAGGAAGAGGGCGGCCGTTGCAATCCAGATCCAGCCGAATTCGCCGACAGCGTACCGCGCTTGCAGTTTCACAGCCCCGCCTTTTTCAGAGAGTGGTCCGGCCACGGTGACTGACGCCTCGCTCATGCCGCCACCGCCAGCTGCCGGCTCTTCGAATAGAGCGCCACCGCGGCAATGATCATTGTGCCGAGCAGGTAAGATTGCCAGGCCTGATCAAGGCCAAGGAAGGTGGTGACGGTGTTGACCTGGATGATGAAGATCGCGCCGAGCAGCGAGCCTATGAAGGACCCACGTCCGCCAAACAGGCTCGTTCCGCCGATGACCACCGCCGCGATGCTGCCAAGCGTATAGTTTAATCCGGCGCGCGGATCGCCTATGCCGATTTGCTCCATCATGGCGACGGCGGCGATGAATGCCAAAAACGAACCCGAAAGATAGGCAAAGAACCTGATTTTTGCAGGAGAGATGCCCGCAACACGCGCCGCTTCCTGACGTGACCCAAGGGCCCGGAAGGTGAAGCCGAGGCGATGGCGAAAGAGGATGAATTCCAGGAGGCAGCCGATCAGCAGAGCCGCCACGAAGGTCAACGGCACGGCGCCCAGTCGTGAGCCGATCAGATCGAGAGTGTCGCCATCGATGGTTCCATCCGGCACCGGGCGCAGGATCAGCGACACCGCCTGAACACCCATGAAAGTCGCAAGTGTGGCGATCATCGGATGGAGTTTGAACGGTTCCACCAGGAGCCAATTCAGCGTGCCGATCGACAGGGCGACTGCGAGCATGACAACCCAGCCCAGCGCGTGCTCCCCGCCCCCGACGCCCTCAAGGAGGTAGAAGGATCCCACCACCTGAACCAGGCCCATCGTAGGCCCGACCGAAAGATCGATCCCCCCAACCAGAAGAAGGATCTGCTGGGCGTAGGCGGCGAGTGCCAGCGTTCCGATCAGGACCAGCATGCCAGACATGTTCCTGGTGGAGAGATAGAACTCATTTTGCGAGGTCGCTATTGCGGCCATGAGCAGGATCGCAAGGCCGATCATGACAAGGGGAGCCGTGTCTCCCGCGGCCCATCGCCAGAAGCCGCCCGCCATGCGTTCTGACCTTGTCCTGACAGAAGTCGATTTCAGCGCCGCACCGGTGATGGCGCTTTCGACAACTTGCTGGCCACTAAGTGTCTCAACGACGCTTGCGCGCGAGAAGACCGCTACGCGGTCGCAAAGGCCGGCAATCTCGGCGGCGTCCGAGGACAAAACTATGATAGCCATTCCCTTCCTGGCGTTCTCGCGCAGTATTTTATAGATCTCGGCACGCGCCCCAACGTCCACGCCTTGGGTAGGCTCATCGACGAGCAGGACGGTCGGATCACTGGCCAGCACGCTCGCCAGAACGAGCTTTTGCTGGTTGCCGCCGGAGAGCGAGGCAATCGGGGTTTCGGTGCTCGGCGTCTTGATCGCAAACTGGCCGATCGCCTGCCTGGTGCGGCTTGTTTCGCATGCTGTGTTCACCACCAGGGACGTGGCGTCTTTCCAGGCGCTACGCGAAGAAAAGTTTTCGCGGCATGTGAGGTCGGCGAAAATGCCTTCACGATGGCGATCGCCGGGCAGGTAGCTGATGCCGCTGTTTATGGCCGCGATCGGCGACGTCACCCGAACGGCCCGTCCAGCGATCATGATATCCCCGGACCTGATCCTGTTCAGGCCCGCCAGGGCACGAATGAATTCGTGCTGGCCGTTGTCGCTGATGCCGGCGAGGCCGAGTATCTCGCCGCGCCGCACGCTCAGCGTGACATTGTTGAAACCGTTGGCCGTCAGCCCTTTGACAGACAAAACCTCATCTTCGAAGGCGCCCTCCTTCGGGGGAAACTCGCGCTCCAGATCAGCGCCGACGATGAGATGAATGATGTCGTCCTCACTCAGTGATCCGGCGGAGTATGTGCCCTGGCTTTTGCCGTCCCGAAGCACGGTCAAACGATCGGCGACTTTTTGGACCTCCCGTATGCGATGGGAGATGTAGACCACCGCGGCCTTTCGCGTGGTCACTTCCTTGATCCGCGCAAAGAGCCGCTCAACGTCATCGGCGCCGAGATGTTCTGTCGGCTCATCGAGGATCAGGACGTTCGGATTACCGGCGAGCGCTTTGACGATCTCGACGATGAAGCGCTGTTCGGGACTGAGGGTTTCGACGCGATCGGTCGGCTTGACGGTGATGTTCTCGTTCCACCGGCAAAGAAGCCGTGCCGACCAGCGTGCGAGATCGCCGATAGCTGGCCGAGCGCCTTGGCGCACACCCAGATAGAGGTTTTCCGCGACAGTGAGATCGGGCATGAGAGATGGCTCTTGCCTGACAATGGCGATCCCGAGCGCCCTAGCCCGTTCTGGATCACCACGCATCATTTCGCCGCCGACTGTGACGGTGCCCGCGTCGGCGCAAAGCGCGCCCGAGGCCACCGCCATCAGCGTTGACTTGCCAGCTCCGTTTTCTCCAACCAGCCCATGCACTTCGCCCGCGAGGACGTCGAAGGTGACGTTGTCAAGCGCTTTGACGCCAGGAAAGGATTTCGAAATTCCCGCGACGGAAAGGAGAGTGGAGCCGGTCATCTCGAACATTGCTATTTGTTAAAAAGCGCGTGCAGCGTTGCCTCAGGCAAGCCCGAGGACAGGTCCGCATCCGGAGGAGCATCGGCATCGCATTTGGGGTCGAGCTTGGTCTCGCTGTCAGCATAGACGAACGGAACAATAGCCGACGGTTCCTTGTTCTCGACCCCCTGGAAGGCGGCGACCGCGGAGCGCACGGCAAAGCGCACAGTGTTGGTGGTCCCGTCGAGTGTTACATATTTCCAGGCCTTGCCCGCCTTCTTGGCCTCCAGATATTTGCAGTTGAGCTCATTGTTGCTGGCGAGCGTTGCCTGGGCAGGAACCGGCAGGCCAGCCTGCTCGAAGGCCTTGATGGCGGCAAGAGTCGTCACGCCATAGTCCGATGCCATCCCATCGATCTGCGGATATTTGGCGATGAGGCCGGTAACGGCCTTCTGCGCAGTGGCCGGGTTCCAGTCGGTGACGATGTAGTTTTCGTCAAGCAGCTTCATTTGCGGATATTTCTTGAGGCGTTCGGTGAAGCCTTTCATGAAGACCTGCGAGGAAGCCGCGCCGGCATTGCCGCCGAGCAGGACGACGTTGCCCTTGCCTTTCAGGGTTTTCCCGAGCCAATCGGCCCAGATCCCGCCCATGTAGAACTGATCCTGATAGGTGTTGGCGCTGTAGTCCTTACCCGGCTTGCCCGATATGTGAGAGAAGTACGGCACCATCGTCACGCCGTCCTTGAACGCCTTGCGGTATGCCGGGATAGCGGCATCGCCGAAATCGGTGAAGGCGACGATGATATCCATTCCCTGGGCGACAAAGCTGTTGATGTCACCATTGTATTTCTGCTGATCGCCGCCGGCGTCGGAATATTTTGTTTCCGTGACGTTCGAACACTTCCTGATTTCGTCCTCGAATTCGGCGCGCGCGGTCTTGCGCCATGTATCGGCCCCGTAGCCGTCGATCAGAGCGATCTTCATCGGCTTGGTGCCGCACAAGGCCCTGATGTCGGCGCCCTTGTCCATGGAGACGACGTCTTCGGCGTGGGTCCCCATTGCCAATGCGCCAAGAGCGGTTGCGGCGCAGAAAAACGTGGTCGCGCCACGACGAATTCTGCAGATGAGATTTTTGCCTGCCATTTGATCCTCCGAGGCTAGAAAACCCGACACGGCAGGCCCTAATGGTCCGCAGCTAAGCCGCCAAATGGTCGGCATCTGCAGTCGCTCAAGGCCCTGCGCAAGTTCCTGGGTTTCTGCGTCCCATGCTTAAAGTCCCCAACGACCATCAATTCACCATTAGCAAACAAGTATGTCAATGAGAAATTGTGACGTGTTGTCGACACCCCGCCTCACCCCGGGTGCTTGTCGAACGTTCCTGTGGCATACAGGACAGGATTTTCTGGGTTGGATGGGCTACGCGCATGGCTTCTGGCGGGCGAGGGATTCAGTCGATTGATGTCGGGGGCGCTATCCTGCGGGCCCTGGTGGCGGAGCAGAGACCGGTGACGCTTCGCGATCTCGCCAATGCCGCCGACATGGCTCCGGCTCAGGTCCACGCTTATTTGACCAGTTTCCGGCGCATCGATCTGGTGGAGCAGGACGCGCAAACGGGCCAGTACTCCATAGGACCGTTTGCGCTAAGGCTTGGGCTGGGTCGAATCCACGGCGATCCGATACTCAACGAAGTGAGCAAGGCACTTGCCCCGCTTTCGGCCGAGACCGGTCTGATGAGCGTCCTGTCGGTTTGGGGTCCGCAGGGGCCGACAGTTGTACAAACGCAGGATGGCAAGACATCTTTGAACGTCAACATCCGCATGGGTACATTGTTCTCGGTTGTCGGGACAGCGACTGGCTGGACCTTCGCAGCTTTCAAGAAGGGCGATCAGGGAAAGGAGCGGGTCAAATTTGAACTGAGCAGTGCCAACCGGACCCTTTTAATCGATCCATCTGAGGCCAAAGCGATTTTTGACGAAGCGGTGAAAGCAACCCGCGAGCGCGGCTACGCAAAGATAGCGGGGGGCGCGATTCCCGATGTAAACGCCGTCTCGGCGCCAGTTTTCGACGGCAGCGCGGAACTGGTCGCCGTCATAACTATGATTGGGACCGGGGAGACCATGGATCTGACAGGCGAAAATCCTGCCATAGAGCGCCTTCTCGCTGCGGCGAAGGACCTGAGTCGGTGAGTTCGCACGCATAAGCTATGTTAATTTGATGATTGTAGATGCCAGCAGGTGGGAAGATGAAGCCTGACGGACGTGGAGTCCAATCGATCGAGGTTGGTGCGCGCCTTCTCGATGCGCTCGTGAGCGAGGGCGAGTCGATGATGCTGAAGGATCTCGCCAGGCAGGCCGGAATCGCCCCCGCCCAGGCTCATGCCTATCTGGTCAGCTTTCGCAAGCAGGGGTTGGTCGAGCAGGAGGGTCAGGCAGGCCGATATCGGCTGGGGCCATTTGCACTTGAGCTCGGCATCACGCGTATGCGCAGCTTTGATCCGCTGCGCATGGCGACCGAAGGCGCAATCAATCTCGCGGCCGAAACGGCAATGACAGTCGCAGTCGTGACCTGGGGGTCCTTCGGTCCCACGGTTATCCAGGTTCATGAAAGCAGCGACCAGATCAACATGAACACCCGCGCGGGCACAGTCTATTCCCTCAGCGGCACGGCGAGCGGCAGGGCGTTTGCCGCCTTCATGCCTGAGGGGCTGATTCGCGAGTTCATCAAGACTGAACGAAGGGAGGACAATTCCGGCCAGCGGATCGGCAAGTCGCAGTTTCTTTCCAAGACCACCATTGCAGAAATACGGCGAAATGGCTTCGCCACTATCGAAGACCGCCCGGTGCCGAGCCTCGCGGCAATTTCGGCACCGGTATTTGATCACGTCGGCCAGATGCAGTTGGCGATCACCATGATCGGCCCCGAGAAGATCCTTGACACCTCGGTTGGGAGCAGATTCGTCGAGACTTTGCTGTCGGCGACCAACGCCCTGTCATATCAACTAGGCTATGAAGCCAAACACGTCAGGCCCGGCGGCGTGGGATCTATCGCCGGCGGTCACCACGATTAGTCCATTGCAAATCAATTCTCTATAAGATAATAAAGCCCTCCGTCTCGATCGTCTGGGAGTGTAAATGCTGGAGGGTAAGATCGCGCTCGTGACCGGTGCGGGCCAAGGCAATGGAGCAGCTATTGCACGTGGACTGGCCGCTCATGGGGCCAAAGTTGTGCTTACCGACATTAACGAGGTAGGCGTCCGTGCAGTCGCTGACGAGATTGAGCGCAGCGGCAGCCATTGCTGGGCGTACCGCCTCGACGTCACGGATGCCGCGGAATGCAGTAAGCTGGCCGAGACTGTCGCTCAGGAGTGCGGACAGGTCGCGATCCTCGTCAACAACGCCGGAATCTGCCCACGTAATACCGTCGACAGCCCAGAGCTGCGCCAGACCTGGGACGCGGCGATGAGCGTCAATCTCGACGGCACCTTGAACGTCAGCCTTGCCTTCCTTCCTGCCTTGCGCCTGACGAAGGGCGTCATCATCAACATGGCCTCGATCGCATCGTTCGTTGCGACCGCTACGTCTATCGCCTATTCAACATCCAAGGCCGCAATCAAGATGCTGACGCAGAACCTTGCTCAGGAACTTGCCAGAGATGGGATCCGTGTGAACGCGATTGCGCCGGGCTTATTCGTTACACCGATGACGGAGGTCACCCGGGCCGATCCAGAACGCAGAGAGCGGTTTTTAGCACGCATCCCGATGAGACGGTTCGGCGAACCGGATGAACTCGTCGGCCCGGTGGTGTTCCTTGCATCTTCGATGTCGAGCTATGTTACCGGCTCGACGCTTGTCGTTGATGGTGGGTATCTGGCAGTTTGATGCGTGAGTTCGGGTTCGCTGATATTTATTTCTTGGAACCTCCACGCGACGTCCCCTGAACGGCTTTGCCATGAGGGAGCCAATGCCTTGATGGCCGGCAGTGAAGTCCCGCTAGCAGGCGCCCGCCAATACCCTTGTTTTCACAAAAGGTTTCGGGTCGCCAGACTGTGGCGACCAGGGAGGATTAATGGCGATTGATGATCTTCACTATCTTGGGCTGAAAGAGATCGGTGACCTCATCCGGCTTCGCAGGACGACTTCGCTCGCGGTGACGGAAGCTCTACTGGAGCGGATCGCAACGCGCGCCGACCTCAATGCCTTTATCGTCCGGACGGCAGATCTGGCCCTTGAACAGGCCCATCGCGCCGATAGCGAGCTTGGCTCGGGCAAGGTGCGAGGCCTGATGCATGGTGTCCCGATTGCGCTAAAAGATATCGTGGACATGACGGGCTTTCCAACGACTGCGGGAATGCCGATCAGGCGCAACGCGGCCGCGAACAGCAATGCAACCGTCGTTCAGCGCCTTGAAGATGCAGGAGCTGTGATCCTCGGCAAGTTGAATCTGACCGAAGGCGTCTACGCCGAGCATCTGGCGCCCTATGGGCCGCCGTTGAACCCTTGGGACAGAAACCGGTGGCCGGGGGCTTCATCGAGTGGAAGCGGCGTCGCGGTAGCGGCCGGACTTTGTTATGGGGCGGTTTCCTCGGATACGGGAGGGTCAATACGACTCCCCAGCGCGGCTAACGGGGTGACGGGTCTAAAGCCGACCTGGGGCAGAGTAAGCAGACATGGCGTCTTTGAATTGGCGGCAACTCTGGACCACGTTGGCCCGATGACCCGAAACGCGGTGGATGCCGGACTGATGCTGGGAGTAATGGCCGGTTTCGACCCGTCCGATCCAACCTCGTCTTCGCTACCTGTCCCCGACTATCTGGCGACTTTGAACAACGATCTCTCTGACTTGCGCATCGGCCTCGACCGCGATTGGGTCAGCAACGGCACCGATGCGGCAACGGTTGCGGCTCTAATGCAGTTGCTGGAGATCATGCGCTTCCTTGGAGCGGAGATCGTCGAGATCGAATTTCCAGATCCCTCCCAGATTGTCTTTGATTGGTTTGGGGTGTGCGCGGCTCAGACTGCGCTGGCGCATGCCGAAACCTTCCCTTCCCGCAAGGCTGAGTACGGCCCAGCGCTCGCGGATTTGCTCGAACTTGGCAATCGCATGTCGGCCACCGAATACCAGAAGGTGATGCTCAGACGCGAAGAGTTCGCCGGGCGGGTTCAGGCGGTCTTCCGTCATGTCGATCTGATTGCCTGCCCGGTGCTTGCCTTCCCGGTTCCAACATTGGAGAGAATGTCGCAGGTCGACGACGAGATGATATCGGGGCTGCATCGGTTCACCTGCTCGTTCACCATGTCGAGGAACCCAACGATCACGCTACCCGGCGGAAAGACGGCTGACGGGATGCCCATCGCGGTTCAGTTGGTGGCGCCGCATTTCCAGGAAGCCTCCCTTGTGCGAGCGGGGCAAGCCTTCCAGTCGGCAACGAGCTGGCACCTTAAGCATCCAGCTGAGTAACTCAAAAAATTCGAGAGCCGGGTGGACGGGCCAGCCCCAACTTGCGGCCTCGGGAAGTGATGCCTCCGCCGAGGCCCTCTTCGAGGTGGAAGTGATCGTGACCTCCGAACGCGCCGGCGAGTTGGCAATCAGTGCAATTGATACTCTGACTGAAGAGCGCCAAGTCCAGTTGGCTACGATACGCGCTGGGACGATCCGTGCTCAACCACATGCCGTTCGGATGCCGCCATCGCAGCGAGGGCCCAATTGGTCCGGCAACCACTCACGGGCGCAACGGCAAACGTCGCTCGACCATCCTGGCCAAGATACTCGAACCGATCGGGAGGATGGCGTCGTCCAGGACAAACGAAGGATGATGGAGTGGTACGCCCCCCGAGTGGCCCAGCCAGCAGAAGGCCCCAGAGACCACGCGAAGCATATCGGCGAAATCTTCGCTTACCGTCACCAATTCGGTCGATTGGGAAACATTGTTCGCTCCGACGATGTCCGCGGCCGCGTCGAGATAAGCCATCGATAGATCATGTTCGTTGAGCAAAACGTCGAACACTTCCGAGAAATCAATTTCGATCCGGACGTCGTAGCTTTTTTCAAAGCCGGCACAGATATTTTCGATCCTTGCGTGGATGAGTTTTTTCACGTCATCGTCGAAATACCGGATCGTGCCGGAAACCACCGCTGTTTCAGGCATGACATTGTAGGCCGAACCAGCACAAATCTTTGTTACGGACACGACTGCCGCACTGGTCGGCTTGACGTTGCGGCTGACAATTGATTGCAGGGCTTGCACAACAGAGGTTGCGACCACGATAGCATCCTTGGCAAGGTGAGGCATGGCCGCATGGCTGCCGGCTCCCCTCACCGTAATGTCGAAAAAAGTCGCACCAGCCATTGCCACGCCCGGCTTCACTGTCACGGTGCCTGGCGCCCCTAGCGGATCATTGTGCATCCCATAGATTTCGTCACAGGGAAAACGGCTGAAGAGGCCGTCGGCCAACATCGCCCTGGCACCCCCCAATCCCTCTTCGGCGGGCTGAAAAATCAACACCGCAGTGCCCGCGAAGTTTCGGGTCTCGGCCAGATAGCGGGCTGCGCCCAACAGCATCGTCGTGTGACCATCATGGCCGCAACCATGGAAGCGGCCTGGGAAGGTCGACCGAAAGGGAAGATCGGTCGCCTCTTGCATGGGAAGCGCATCCATATCGGCACGTATTCCTACGGTTCGTCCGTCTCCCTGCCTACCGCGCAAGATGCCGACCACACCTGTCTTGCCGATGCCGGTGTGTGTTTCCAGGCCCCACGCCTTCAGAGCGTCGGCAACGATGCCGCAAGTGCGGGTCTCCTCAAAGCCGATCTCCGGATTTGCATGAAGATCGTGCCTGATCGAGACCAACTCGTCAGCGAATCCCGCGATCAATGGCAGTACTGGCATGATGCTCATCACCCCTTGTTTGGTCTGCATGCGGCAGCGGTGGCCGTCCACCGGTACAGCCCGTCAGTTGGGATCACCCCGATTGCCACGGGCCCGAACTGCGAAATATGGCGCGCCGCTCGCCTTGCACCGTCACAGCCCTAGATATGCCTGGCGAACCGAGGGATCCTGGCTGAGTGACCTGGCGCTACCCTGGGCGACGATCTTCCCTGTTTCCAAGACATAAGCTCGATGCGCGATTTCGAGCGCCATCGTCGCGTTCTGCTCAACGAGCAGGATGGTCATGCCTTCCTTGTTCAGCGCTTGGATGATCTCGAATATCTGTTCGATAATCTTAGGGGCAAGGCCGAGCGACGGCTCGTCCAGAATGAGCAAGATTGGCTTGGCCATCAGAGCCCTGCCGATCGCAAGCATTTGCTGCTCGCCACCTGAGAGGGTCCCGCCGAGCTGATTTCGCCTTTCGGCAAGCCTGGGAAATAAGCCGTAAACACGCGAGAGAGTGGCCTCCCGCTCGCGCGCCGTTCGGACGAAGCCGCCGAGGTCCAGATTTTCGAGGACCGTGAGCCGAGGAAAGATGCGTCGGCCTTCCGGCACCTGCACGACGCCAAGGCGTGCCACCTCATGGGCCGCCATGCCATGCAACGCGGTGCCGCGAAAACCGATCCTTCCGCCTGACGGTTTCAGAACACCGCTGATCGTCATCAACGTCGTCGATTTGCCGGCGCCGTTGCTGCCGATAAGGGTGACTATCTCGCGTTCTTCGACGCGAAACGCAACCTTCGAAATGGCTTGGATCCGCCCATAATGGGTCGTCAGTCCGTCAACCTGCAACATGGCCCACTCGCGGTTCGTCTAGACGGCGGCTGCCCAGATAAGCCTCAATCACCCTTGCATCCGAGGCCACCTCATCGGCAGAGCCGCAGGTCAGAAGTTCCCCGTGATCCATGACGTAGATGCGGCTGGCGATGCGCATCACCAACTTCATATCGTGCTCGATGAGGAGGATCGCCATTCCTTCGCCGCTGAGCCCCGCGAGGATTTCTGTAAGTCGGTCTGTCTCGATCCGGTTCAGGCCGGCAGCCGGTTCGTCCAGCAAGAGCAACACTGGATGACCAGCCAAGGCCCGGGCGATTTCAAGCCTCCGGCGATTTCCGTGGTCGAGATTGCCTGCCAGTTCGTATCTTTGGTCCTGCAGGCCTACACGTCGCAGATACTGTTCCGCTTGGGTCCGCAATGCCCGGTGGCGGCGCGCCCCACGGCCCAGCCGATCGACAAGTATCTCGCCCCAACCAAGTTGATGGCGATAAAGGCCGCCGAGAACCACGTTGTCCACCAGGGAGAGCGAATCGAACAATCGAACCTGCTGGAAGGTCCTTGCCACCCCAAGACGGGCGATTTCCTCCATGCTCTTGCGTTGCAGAAGGACAGGTTGCTTGGCGTCCTGCGCGGAGAGCTTTATCTCGGCTTGGTCTGGCTGGATCGCGCCGGTGATACAGTTGAACAAGGTGGTCTTCCCGGCTCCGTTCGGGCCGATCACCGCCGCGATCTCGCCTGCTTTCGCTTCAAGCGACATTTTCTGAACGGCTTTCAATCCGGCAAAGCTCTTGGAAAGGTTCTGAACCGACAGAGTGGTGCTCATGTCAGGCCCGCCACGCCAGTCTGCGGCTGATGGAGAATACGCCGCTGGGCTGGTAGAGGATCATAACGAACAGGATCACGCCGTAGGCCAGCAAGCGATAGTCGCCAAGCGTGCGAAAGAGTTCCGGGAACAGGTTGACGACGGCGGATCCGAGTAGCGCGCCGGCAGCGCTACCGAGACCACCCACCACGGCGATGAGAAGCACGGTTACGGTTTCGTGGAGCGAGGCGAGATCGGGGGTAATTGCACTGTAATAATGCGCCATGAGTGAGCCGCCCACGGCGGCAAAGATCGCGCTCAAGGTAAAGGCGGTAATCTTCAGCCGCTGCACTGCGATCCCGGATGCGCGCGCGGCCATTTCGTCATCGCGCAACGCCATCATGGATCGGCCTTTCACCGAATATGTGATGGCATCGTAGAGAATGACCGCCAGCGCGCAGAAGAATGCGCTCAGATAAAAGAATTGCAGGGGGGATTCGAACTCGAAACCGCCGATCGCGGGCGCCGGGATGGCGCGCACCCCCATCATGCCGCCGGTGAACGAATTCCAATGAGCGATCGTTATTCTGACCAGCTCGGCGAAAGCCAAAGTGACGAGCGCCAGATAGTAGCCGCGCACGCGAAATGTCATGAGGGAGATGAAAAACCCGCTTGCCGCGGCCACCGCGATCCCGACCAGCATCGCAGGCAAAAAACCGAAACCATAGTCTTTGGTTAGGATGGCCGAACTGTAGGCGCCGAGCGCAAAGAAGGCGGCATGACTGAGGCTCAATTGCCCTGAAATGCCCAGGATTAGGTTGGTGCCTAGCGCCATCATCCCGTAGACAACAATCGTGATGAGAATGCGAAGCATGTGGTCGTCCAGGAAAGGCGCATATGCCAGCGCAATGACGGATCCCAGGATGGCAGTCCATTTGGCAAGATCGGTCTTGGCCTCCAACTTCCCAAAGCAAACTCCAAATAGCCGATCAAGCAGACTTCGACTGATCTGCATGACGCTGTGGTGCTCGCCGAGATCGGCTGGTTTGCCACGACCGGTCAAACCATTGGGCAGGAACAACAGCACCGCGAAAAGCACCAGGAAGGGGACCGCGTCAGACATCCCGGAAGGCAGATACGTGGTGCCCAGACTCTCCGCAATGCCTAGCAGAAATCCTCCAAGGACCGCTCCTGGCACGCTGCCCATGCCGCCAAGGATAGCCGCTGTGAATGCCTTGACCAACGCTACAAAGCCCATGGTCGGGTAGATTGCGCCATAGTGCATGGCGACCAATATGCCGGCCACGGCGCCCAGCACGGAGCCGATGGCAAATGTGAAGCCTATGATCCGGTCGACATTTATGCCGAGCAGGCCACTTGCCGTCGTGTCCTGTGACACTGCCATGATGGCTTTTCCCCACTGGGTACGACCCAGGAAAAGCTGGACGGCGATCATCAACGACAGGCTCAAGCCGAACATGGAGATCTGGATCAACCCGATCTGTATGCCCCCCAGGGAAAAGGACACGGCCGGGATGAAGCTGTCGAAACCGAACATATATGGTCCGAACAGGAGGCGAATGGATTCCAGCACTATGGTGCTGACAGCGATGGTGCTGACCAGCGGAATGAAGTGCGGTGCATTTCGCAGTGGTTTGAAGGCCACGCGCTCGACGGCGATCGCAACGAAAAAGACAATAATGAGCGCCAGCGGCAGCGCGACCCAGGCTGGGAGACCTAGCGAGGTGAGCGCCAGATGGGCCATATAGGCGCCGAGCATGTAGAGTTCGCCATGAGCCATATTGAGCAGGCGCAGCACGCCGAAAATGAGGGTGAAGCCTATCGCCATCAGGGCGTAGACGCTCCCGAGCGCTACGCCATTGGTCAACTGCTGAAAAAAAAGCTCCACGGTCGTGTCCTTAACGGGTTGCTGATGCGGCGGCTACGAGGCCACGCTGTGTCCCAGTTGTTGCTCGGCCCGTGCCTCTTGGCGAAGGGTAGCGCGGCTCACTTTGCCGATAGGACTGAGCGGCAGCGCCTCGACAAAGACGATCTGGCGCGGCTTCTTGTAGCTCGCCAGGTTGCCGCGGCAGTGCTCTATCAGCTCTTCCACGCTCGCCTTGCCGCCGGGGCGAAGCACCACATAGGCGCGGATGATTTCTCCCCACTCGTTGTCGGGGATGCCGATGACAGCGGCGTGGGCGACGGCCGCATGGTCGTGAAGGACGTCTTCCACCTCTTTTGGATACACGTTAAGAGCCCCGGTGATGATCAGGTCTTTTTTGCGGTCGGCGAGATAGAGGTAGCCCTCCTCGTCGCGGCAGGCCATGTCACCAGTCATCACCCATCCGTGCACCAGAGTGCGGGCTGTTTCTTCAGGACGTCGCCAGTAGGTCGCCATATTGTTGAGCGAGCGCACGGCGATCTCGCCAACCTGGCCCGCAGCCACTTCATTGCCGTGCTCATCTAAAAGCCGCAGGTTCATGGTGAGCACTTCGCGGCCGCATGAGGCCAGCCGCGACCCCGCCGACGTATCGCGCTCAACATGTTCTTCAGGACGAAGTATGGTGGTGATGACCGGGGCTTCGCTGAGCGTATAGACATGCATGAAGATTTGGCCATAGCGCGTCATCGCTTGGCGAAGCAGCGGGACGGGCATCGGCGCAGACGCATAGAGGAAGATGCGCAGGCTTGAGACGTCGGCCTTGCCGTCGTCCTCACGAAGCATGCGGTGGATCATCGTCGGAACCATATAAACGAAGGTGACGTGGTGCCGTTCGATGTCCTCCAGAACCTGCTTGGGCTCAAACTTTTCCCGAAGGATCTGCGTGGCGCCGACCGCGTAGAGCGCGGCCCATTTGAAATTGTTTCCGTGCGAGAGGTGGCCGAGATGCAGCGCGATGTCTTTCGACGTGAAGCCATATTCGCGGATCACATCGAGGCTGAGCGCCAGGAAGCTCTCGACCGTATGGACAATGCCTTTCGCCCGCCCCGTGGTCCCGCCGGTATATCTTATGACGAAAGCGGCGTCCCGCTCGTAGCCGACGCTGCGAAATGGCCGCTCCCCCTTGATGGCGTCTTCGTAGGACCTCGCGCCCTCGACTGGGCCACCCACCGAAAACACAGCCTTCAACGAGCCAATGGCGGCGACCTCTTCCTTTATGTCGTTGAGCACGGCTGCTTCGCACACCAGGATGGCCGGCTCGCAATCGGCAAGCGCAAAAAGGAACTCCTTGGGATGAAACCGGATATTGAGCGGCACCTTGACCATGCCGGACTTGATCACGGCCATTTCGGCGATCACGAACGGGATGCCGTTGGGCAGGATGATCGCGACCCTGTCCGACGGCGCAGTCCCCGCATCCTGGAATGCTGCAGCCAGTGATGAGGCGATCCGGTCGGCAGCAGCGAAGGTCACGCTTTCGCTGACGTCCATCAGCGCGATTTTGTCCGGAAAGAACCGCACTGGGTAATCCAGCAACCTCTGGAAGTCGATCCCCGGAGGCGATTGGAAGGCGATCGGGTCGATCATATTCACCGTCCCTTGCCCAGCACCGTCACGCAACTGGCGCCGGACTCCAGGGTAGTCCCGCCCTGACTGTGAGCAAGCGCGATGCGGGCTCCCTCGACCTGGCGGCCGTCGGCCTCGCCGCGCAATTGCCAGGTGAGCTCGCAAATCTGTGCAACTCCGGTCGCCCCTAGCGGATGCGATTTAGAGATAAGGCCGCCTGACACATTGACCGGAATTCGCCCCCCGAGCGCCGTCGCCCCATCAAGGGCTAGACGCCCGCCCTCGCCCTTCGCGCAAAGCCCAAGCCCTTCGTAGTGGAGAAGCTCCCCGGCCGTGAAGGCGTCATGGAGTTCGACGATGTCAAGATCATCGGGACCGAGCCCGCTCGCCTCGTAGGCAGCCTTTGCCGCCGCACGAGTTGCCCCGAAATTCGTAAGATCATGCTGGGTATTGTCGAACATCCACGAGCCGAGGCCTGAGCCCAGGATCCAGATCGGCTTGGCGCCAATGCTGCGCACCTTTTCTTCAGACACCAGCACCAAAGCGGCCGCGCCCGACCCGTTGCGGCAGCATTCCAACAATGTCATCGGCTCGGCGATCGGTCTGGATGCCAAGACCTCGTCGCGAGTAACCCTATCGCGAAAGCGAGCGTTCGGGTTGAGCGAGGCATGGCGACGGCTTTTGACTGCGATTTCGGCGAACGCTGCACGCGGCGTGTCAAATTCGTGAATGTGGCGCTGGGCCGCCATCGCGTATTGAGCGGGAGCAATATTGCCGAGCGTCTGTTCGATATCCGGGTTGAGGAAATTGATTAGCCCACGGCCCATCTTTTCCGCGCCGATCACCAGGGCCGTTTCGAAGACACCGTGGGCGATCGAGAGGAATGCTTCGCGCACTGCCGTTGACCCGCCAGCGCAAGCATTCTCGATGTTGGTGATAGGTATGTCGGCGAAACCGAGACCGCGTAGAATGCGCTGCCCCAGGACTTCTCCCTGGTAGACGTGTGAGACGAACGCGCTCTCGATCTGATTGCGCGCAAAGCCGGCATCGCGCATTGCGCTGATGACTGCGGGGCGGGCGATTTCTTCGATTGTCTCATTCTCGTATTTGTCGAACGGCACCAGACCCACGCCGATTACCGCCACGCCACGCCGATTTGACTGGCTCATGATATGCTCTCCAAACCTTCTGCCTTGCGGTAGCGCGGCCCCTTCGCTGGCCGCCCCGCGCCATCTGTTCGAAGCGGGGCAAGGGTGAGGATCACCGGATCGCCGATATCGGGTGCGCCCTCGCCTGTCTGCAAATGAGCAAACACTCTGATGCCCTCGGTCACATCGACATAGCCGACCACATAGGGACCCTCGAAACCGGGCGCGGCGGCGTGGATGACAGTGCGGGTATAAACCACTCCGCGCCGACCAAGGGCTGTGGCCTTCATCGAATTCTCGGTCCAGCAATGGGGACAATGGCGCCGTACGCCTAGGGCTACAGTTCCGCAGTTGCCGCAAGTTGCGCCCTGGAGATATGGCCCGTCCCCGTCCTCGCCGTTAACAGCCGGCAGAAGGTCGTTTACAACGTCAGACATCGGTATTGCTTCCTTTAGTTGCTGAGCTTCGCCCGGCACTCTTCCCACACGCTGAATTTCTGATCTTTGACGACCAAGGGCGTGAACACCTTGCCCAGGGCCTCGCGGGTTTTCGGATCGAAGCTGATAGCGCCGCCGATGCCTTGATATGGCTTCATATCGAGGAGGGCCTGACGGATGCCGTCACGCTTGAAATCGCCAGCCTTGATGGCTTCGGCAAGGATATGCATGCCGTCATAGGCCTGCACTGAAAACAGGTTGGGATCCTGGTTGAATTTTTGCCGGAACTTTTCCATGAAACTCGTGACCTTCGGGTCGGCCGAGCTCGGGAAGAAGAGCGTGTGGAGATAAAGGCCATTGGCTGCCAGTCCGGCGACATCGATCAGGCCCGTCGAATGGGCGCCGGACGATCCGATGAGAGGTATCTTGCCAAATCCGGAACGCTGCGCCTGCTTCAATACGAGCGCCAGATCGTCATACTGGCTGCCGAACCAGATTGCGTCGGGATTGCTGCTCTTGGCCTTTGCCAGCACGGCCGTGAAATCGATGCTCCCGGAATCGTAGGATTCTTCGGCCGTTACAGCGACGCCATTGGAAGCAAGGGCCTTCTTGAATTGGGACGTCATGGCAAGCGCCCAGTCGTTGTTGAGGTGGACAATGGCTACGCTTTTGGCGCCGAGGCAGGTCGAGACAAGGCGCCCCAAGGCAGGCCCTTCCGCTTCCTGCGTGGTCGAATTGCGAAAGATGTAGTCACCCTCCTTGGTGAGGTCAGGGTGAGTGGCCAGAGTGATCAAGAACGGCAGTTTGCCGCGTTGAGCGACTGGCGCGGAGCCGAATGTGGCGGTACTCGTCGCACCACCGACCAGAGCCACCACATCGGGATCCGACACAAAGCTCTGCGCGACATTGGCTGCGTCCTTGGGACTGCCCTGGTCGTCGCCATCCACCAGCACAAGCTTGCGCCCGCCGATGCCGCCTGCGGCATTGATTTCCTCAACGGCAAGGCTGGCGCCGCTCTGAACATCCTTGCCATAGGCGGCCGCTGGCCCGCTCAGCGGCGCGACCAGGCCGACTTTCACGTCTTGCGCCTGCGCGGCGCTGGCAGCGGCCAGCAATCCGCCCAGCATTGCCAAAACTAAATGTTTTTTCATGCGTCTCGCTCCCTTTTTCCGCGCCACCCCTTGCGACCTCGCCGGGGGCTTCAGCTCTTTTGCTTTTTCCTTTGCAGAAACTGCTGCAGGCCCTTTTGCGCTTCCTCCGATTCCAGAACGAGGTTCGATAACGCCCGTTCAAGACGCAAACCTGTGTCGAGTGACCCCTGCAGCCCCAGGCGAACAGCTTCCAGCGTGAAGCGGACGGCGATGGGGGAGTGCTGCGCGATGCGCGCTGCAAGGTCCAGGGTCCGGGGCAGCAGATCTGCAGCCGGCCAGACATGATTGACCAGGCCAAGGCGATGGGCTTCCGCCGCCGGGATAGGATCGCCCGTCAGCAAGTATTCGTAGGCAATTCCCAGCTCGATCAGCCGCGGCAGCCTTTGGGTGCCACCAGCTCCAGGAAGATGGTCGAGAGCGATTTCCGGCTGCCCCAAGAGCGCCCCTTCGCATGCGGTGCGAATATGGCAGGTCATCGCGAGTTCCGTGCCGCCGCCCAGGGCAAAGCCGTTGATCGCGGCAATTACGGGTTTGGGCGAGGTCTCTATAATTCTTAGGGTGTCCTCCCAGGCAGCCATCGCGGTATCGGCCTCAAGGCCGACATGCCTTGACATCTCGGCTATGTCGCCGCCTGCCGAAAACGCGACGTCGCCGGTACCCGTGATAATGATCACGCGCCGTTCCGCGTCCGCGATCACGTCCGATATGCAGCGGCCCAATTCCCGCATGGTTGGGGTATCGAGCGCATTGCGGACCGAGGGGCGGTTCAGCTTCAAGACCGCGCTTTGTCCGACATTCTCGCGCAGGATCGCAGTCACGCTGGAGCCCCTTCGCGATGCTTGATGCCGTGGAGCACGAGATCGACAATTCCCGCCTGTACGCCTTCGACGCCGTAGCGACCGACCGACCACTGACGCAGCGGCCACACCTCGCAAAGCATCGCGAAGAAGTTGGCGTATAAAAACGGGTCGACAACGCGGAACTCCTTGCTTTCCACGCCTTGCGCAATCATCGACCTGAAAAGATCGATGTAGGCGAACATGTGCTTTTTCACCTTCTCCCGGGTCTGGGGCTGCAGCGAGCGCGTCTCCCTTGTCATCAGGCGGACCTGCGCCTGGAACCGGTCGAATTCAGCGACATTGGCGGCCAGTGCGGCCGCTAATCTGGCCGACGCGGTGGCGGCTCCCAGTGCGGAGAGCTGCACGCTGTTTTCCACTTGGCCGAGATAATCGTCGAAGATCGAGACCAGGATATCGTCCTTGCTTCGCAAGTATTGATACATTGTCGGCACCGGCATTCCGGCCTCCTGCGCGATTTCCCGCATGGCGGAATTGGCGAAGCCTTTTTTTGAGATCACCCGAAAAGCTGCCTCCAGGATCTGTGCCCGGCGACGTTCAGCACCGACGCGGCGACTGCCGCCCTGTTCGGAGCCCTTATCCGCCCCCGGCTCGGCCGGGGTCATCGCCATTTCGGAATTTGCATCTCGTGCGGGCTCTTGGCCTCTGCGGGGCAGCACCATCTGGGTCTGCGTCACGATCGCCAAAGTTGACCCCCGGTCGTCTTTGATCGTGGTCTGCCAGACCATCGTAGTCCGGCCCACATGGACGGGAATGGCTTCGGCGACCAGCCTTCCGATCTTGCCCCCTCTCAAGAAGTTGGTCTTCGATTCAATCGTGGTCGTGGTCGTGTTCTCAGGCAGGTTCAGCATTGTCCCGTGAGCGGCAACAGCATCCGCTAGCGCCATCATTAGCCCGCCATGGACGCGCTCATCGGAAGTAAGGTGGCGCTCGTCCGCATTGAGGTGGGCCACCACCTGGTCCTTTTCCGCCGAAATCAGGACCAGCCCAATATGGGCGTTGAAGCCCGAAAAAATTGTCTGCAGCATTCCCTGGAACCCGAATGAACGTTCAGTCGACGTTATCAGGAGGGAATGTGCGCAAGTCAAGCCCTATGGACTGATTATTGGACCATTATTAGACATGGATAGTTAGGGCGCGTTATCCGCCATGCCTTTTAAGTGCAGGATCACTGACGGTGGATGCTTTAGGCCAAACCCGACAAGACCGGCGGGCCGTTCAGGCGGCCATGACGCCTGTGACGCCACGGCGCCAATAGGCTGCGGCAAGGGTCTCATCGCGACCAAGCGAAAGCGTTTCGCGCCAGTGTTCGCGCACGAGGCGCGCTGCGGTCCCCTCGGCGGCGAACCATCCGAAAGTCGAGCCGGTTCGCGGCCAGGACACCGTGCGTATGGCATCCGCCAGCCGCATGTCCTCACCTGCCGGCACGCCGTTACGCGGCAGCCAGGACAATTCGATACCGGTTTTGTTGTCGATCGCGTGTCGCTCGCCATCGTCAGCAATTTCGACAAACGCAATACCCTTGGTCTCGGCGGGCAAGGTCTCCAGCAAGCGCGCCAATGCTGGCAGGCCTGTTTCGTCGGCGCCTAAGAGAAACCACGAAGCCCGTCGAACCGGGCGGCCGAGCGGCCCCATGACCCCGAGCTTCTTCCCCGGGGCTGCCCGGGCGGCCCAAGCAGAACCGACCCCTTCGCCTGGATGGATCAGGAAATCCACCTCGATCAGGTCACGTCCCAAGTCGAGTTTGCGGATGGTGTAGATGCGCGCCGTTGGGCGTTGCGCGTCGGATGGCCAGACGGGCAAGCCATTGGCGCCGAGTGAGGGCCAGATAGGATCGGGCATATCCTGGCTCGGAAACAGCATGCGCAGGTGCATGCCGCCAAATTTGCCGAAACGCGCTAGATTCTCCCCGCTGAAGCGGATCCGGCGCATGTTCGGCGTTAGCGCGTGAACGTCGACAACCTCCATTTCGCGGAATTGGGCAAGACGGGTGTCGTCAGCGAGATCGCCGCTCCAGCTGATCTCCAGGCTTTCCTCCTTGGCGTACATTTCGACGGTGGTTGCAAGCAGGTCCTTGAGGCGGGCAAGCCCGTCGCGGTCGCTGGCCCTTGCCCGCATAATGAGCTTGCTCATGTCGAATGTTGCCTCGCCAAAGGCGAAGCGAAAGTCGACCCGTCCCTCGCGTTGCGTGGCTTCGGCATCGTAGCTTTCAAGCCTTTCGCGGATACGGTCGATATAGGCAGGCAGGTTGCGGAGATTTAGCCGTGCCTCGCAGTTGAGCTCGATCGTTCCTTCGTCATTCATGTTCAGCACCTGGTTATTTCTATTTGCGAGCCCTTCGAGGCGCGCCTGTCTGCTCGCCGCTCCCGCGGTCAAATCGGAAGTTGAAGATGTTATCTACAGCCAAATCAAGCTCGGAATTTTCGTTAATGGTCCAGTTGGCGAAAATGTAGACCAATCGAGAGTCGATCTAAGCGGACTGCGCCAACTGCGACTAGGATACGGTTGAGCTACCGGTGAGCAGGTCGCCAGCCAGCGTCTTTTGTTGCCCCAATCCCCTGCCAGTTAAGCGGTTTTGGGTCCGCCGATGGGCCATGCGCAGCTGGTCTTCTCATGAATCGCCACTCGCGCGTTGGAAAACCAATACACAAGGGTCCCCGACTCGGCACACGTTCCGCGACTCTGACGCGGGGACGCCACAGCCACAAAATATTTGCCAATGCAGAACGAATTAGCTAATATCAAATAAATGGAGGCCTCCCGGTGAACGAATACAATTGCGATGTCCTGGTGGTCGGCTCAGGGGCGGGAGGCCTCGCGACGGCGGTTACGGCCGCTCATCATCGGCAAAACGTGCTGGTGGTCGAGAAGGAACCAGTGTTTGGTGGCACCACGGCCCGTTCCGGCGGCTGGATGTGGGTTCCCGGCAACGCTCCTGCCAGGCGCGCCGGCGTGCAGGACAGCGCCGAAAAAGCACGTATCTATCTGAAGCACGAAGCGGGGAGGCACTTCGACGCTGCGCGCGTCGATGCGTTCTTGAGCGAGGCGCCGAAGGCTGTGGATTTCTACGAGCAGAACACCTCGCTCCAGTTCGACCTTGGACCCACATTCGCGGACTACCACCCCGATGCTCCTGGCGGAATGCCGGGCGGGCGGTCCATCGTGGCCAAGCCCTTTGACGGACGCGAGTTGCGCGGCGAGATCAAACGCCTGCGCCCCCCACTTCAGGAAATAACCTTCCTTGGAATGATGATTGGCTCGGGCAAGGAATTGCTCCACTTCTTCAATGTCACCCGCTCGCCCGTTTCCGCTTTCTATGTCGCAAGGCTGTTCCTGAAATTCCTTCGTGACATGGCTTTCCACGGCCGTCCCATGCGGCTGATGAACGGCAATGCGCTTATAGGACGCCTTGCAAAGTCCTGCTTCGATCTGAAAGTGCCAATCTGGACCCGATCGGCGGTGCGCAAGCTCTTAAAGGATGACCGTGGTCGTATCATCGGCGCGGAGGTAGACACGCCCACGGGCGCCGTGAAGGTTCTTGCATCAAAAGGCGTGGTCCTGGCGGCCGGCGGCTTTCCGCAGGACCCTGTGCGCCGCAAGGCGCTGTTTCCGCACGCGCCCAGCGGCTATGAGCATGCCTCTCCGGCACCTCCTGGAAACACTGGCGACGGCCTGCGGCTGGCGGAGGCCGTGGGCGCAACTGTAGATGATACGCTGCCGCACGCGGCTGCGTGGGTTCCGATCTCGCGGCCGGTCAAGACCGATGGTACGCTTGGGACCTTCCCACATTTTGTTGATCGCTCAAAACCCGGTGTTATTGCCATCACCCGATCCGGCCGCCGTTTTGTGAACGAGGCCGAATCATACCATGACTTCTGCCAGGCCATGTTCAAGCGCTGCACCGAGGAAGGCAGCGAGGTTTGCGCCCACTTTATCGCCGATCATCGAACGTTCCGGAAATACGGCCTGGGCTACGCAAAGCCCGCGCCCGTTCCTTTCGGGGCGCAGATCAAGTCGGGCTACCTGATCAAGGGCGACACCATTGCCGAACTGGCCTGCAAGATCGGCGCCGATCCGGTCCGGCTCGAAAAGACAGTTCAGATGTTCAACACTTACGCTAGGAAGGGCGAGGATCCCGAGTTCGAGAAGGGGAGCACGGCTTATAACCGGTCGCTGGGCGACCCTGAGCACAAGCCAAACCCCTGCGTTGCCCCGCTCGAAAGAGGTCCGTTCTACGCGGTCAAGTTGGTGATTGGCGATCTCGGAACCTTTGCTGGAATCCGTTGCGATGAAAAGTCTCGTGTTCTGGACGAGAAGGGCAAGCCTATCGAAGGCCTGTTTGCGGCGGGCAACGATGCCGCGAGCATCATGGGCGGGAATTATCCCGGTGGCGGCATCACGCTGGGACCGGCCATAACGTTCGGCTACATCGTCGGCAAGTATCTTGCAGGCGCGAACGCATGAGAACACTCCGGGAAGGCCATCTGGTTGCCACAGAACGGGCAATTTGCGCCATGGCAGAGGAAGAGGCGTCCCTCCTTTCGGTTGACATTCGATAATCGTGACTTAGTATGCAAATAGCTAATCGTAACGGAGTGAGAATCCAATGACAGATCCTCATCACAACATGCCGGTCGCGGACGCCGAGGTCCGTGCCAGGGCGTTGCGCGAGGCCCTTGAGGATAAAGGCTTGATTTCGGCCGAGTTTATCGAGAAGTGGAAAGACACTTTCGACGGCTGGGTGCCGGAGAACGGCGCCAAGATCGTGGCTAAGGCCTGGACCGATCCGGACTATAAGGAGCGTCTCCTGAACGATGCCGCGTCAGCCGCCGGGGAGCTCGGGTTCGGCGGCGTCGAAGGCGGTTTCATCACCGCGCTCGAGAATACCAAGGATCTGCAGAATGTGATTGTGTGCTCGCTATGCTCTTGCACTGCATGGCCGATCCTTGGCCTGCCGCCGGAATGGTACAAGAGCTTTGAGTATCGTTCGCGAATTGTGCGCGAGCCGCGGCAGGTGCTGAGCGAACTGGGCTTCGATGTTCCTCAAGAAATCAAGATCCGGGTTTGGGACACAACTGCCGAGACCCGCTATATGGTGCTTCCGCTGCGTCCGGAGGGCACCGAGGATTGGACAGCCGAGCGGCTTGAGCGGATCGTCACCAAGGAAACGCTTATTGGCACCGCTAACCCGGATCCAAACAGCGCAATTGTTAGCTGACGCCAGCTGCGTCCAGAACGACGAGAGATTTCGGAGGCTAAAAATGGACGGCATCGCCGATATGGGCGGCAAGCAAGGCTATGGCCGCCTTCCCGAGCAACGCGACAACCTCCCCTTTCATCACGACTGGGAGCCGCTTGCCTACATCGTGGCGATCCTTGCTGCGGAGAAGGGCTGGTGGACCTTCGATAGCGGCCGCCACGCGATCGAGCGCATTCCGCCCAAGGACTATATGCGCGGCAGCTACTACGAGAGGACGCTGGTGGGACTGGCAGCACTTTATGTCGAGCACGGCCTGGTGTCGCACGAGGAGCTCGAAGAGCGCGCCGGCGGCAGGGGAAGTTTCCCGCTGTCGACTCCAATTGGCGTAGGCAACGCGAGCCGCCCCCATCGGCCGGATTTCAAGGTCGGTGACAAGGTCATCGTGACAGGTGTGTCCCCCACCGGTCACTGCCGCGCGCCCAAATACTGCCACGGCAAGCGCGGAGAGATTGTAGGGATCGCGCCGAAGGCACACTTCCCGGGCGAAATCGCGCACAAGATCGAAGCGGCGCACGAGCACACCTACCATGTCCGGTTCGAGGGCTCTGAACTGTGGAGCGAGGTCGAGGACGGCTCCTCGGTCGTCGTGGATCTTTTCGCCAGCTACCTCAATCCGCTGAATTGATCCCTTGCGGACGCGACCATTCGGCGGTCTTTGCCTATCAAGAGCCGCCTAATCTCTAGGATGTGGCAACGGCGATGACGAACGGTGCCGAATTTCACCGGGAAGCCGTGCTTCCTGTGACCGTGTTGTCCGGTTTTCTTGGCGCCGGCAAGAGTACTTTGCTGAACCACATCCTGCGAAATCGCGAAGGGATGAGGGTTGCCGTCGTCGTCAACGACATGAGCGAGATAAATATCGACGCATATGAGGTGAGAAGTTCGGCTGTTCTCCATCGCACGCAGGAGAAGCTGGTCGAGCTCACCAATGGCTGCATCTGCTGCACCTTGCGCGAGGACCTGCTGGAGGCTGTGGCAGACCTCGCAGGCGCGAATAGGTACGACCACCTTGTGATCGAGTCGTCGGGGATTTCCGAGCCGATCCATGTCGCCGAGACCTTCTCTTTTGTTGGGACGGCCGCTCGCCCCCTTTCTGATCTTGCTCAGATCAGCTCGATGGTCACGGTGGTCGATGCGGAGCGCTTTCTGTCCGACTATTCGGACACAAAAACCTTGCGGCAGATCGGACAGGCGCGTGACGCTGAAGACGAGCGCACGCTTGGCAAATTGCTCGCGGAACAAATCGAGTTCGCGGATCTGGTCCTAATCAACAAGTGTGACTTGGTCGACCAACACACGATAGGCGAAGTCAGGTCGGTGATCCGTGCGCTCAATGCCGGGGCTGAGATCATCGAGGGTACAAGGGGCGACATTCCCGTCGACGAGCTTTTGAGCAAACGTCGGTTCAGCCTCGAACAGGCGACGCAAGCGTCCGGCTGGATGCGGCAGATGCGGGGGCAAGAGACACCTGAGACAGAGGAATACGGAGTTTCGTCTTCCGTCTACAAAGCGCGTGTGCCGTTCCAGCCTCGCCGCTTCCTCAGCCTTCTTGAAAGGGATTGGACCAATGGACGACTGCTGCGCGCGAAGGGGTACTTCTGGCTGGCCAATGAACCGACCGATATTTACACACTCGCTCAGACCGGCGGAACGTTTTCATACGAAAAGACGGGGCGTTGGTGGAAGTTCGTTGCACCCGAGCTCTGGCCCGATGATTACCGCAAAGAACACATTCTGAGTCAGTGGGACGAAGACAGCGGCGATTGCAGGCAGGAAATCGTGTTCATTGGCCAAGGCATCGACTTCTCAGCGCTGTATTCCGAACTGGACAAGTGTCTGTTGACGACCGACGAAGTGCGATCAGGCGTCAGGGAATGGCAACGATACTGATCAGAGCTGCTGTCTTTGCATCCCGGTCGCGCCGCGGAATATGATTATGCTCGCAAACACCGACAAATCGATCACCGACGCGCCACGACATGTAGTCCTGATCATGTATGAGCAGGCGAAACTGCTCGATATCACCGGACCAATGCAGGTGTTCAAGGATGCTTGCGAAGTTGATGGCCGTCCTGCCTATTCCGTGACGCTTGCCTCACGAGAGGGTGGTCAAATTAGGACTGATGCCGGCGTGGCTCTCGCAACGGAAACCATCGAGCAGGCGATGGCCAGCGATGTTGACACCTTGCTCGTGATGGGCGGGACGCCTGCGGATTCTGCTTTAGCGACCCAGTCTTTGCGAGCGTGCCTTGCCCCCTATCTCAACATACCGCGCCGTATAGGGTCGATTTGCACCGGTGCGTTCATACTTGCCGAACTTGGCGTCCTCGATGGGCTGGAAGCCACGACACATTGGGGCAAATGCAAAAAATTTGAAGGCCTGTACCCCGAGGTCAAGCTTAGGGCCGATGCGATTTTCGTCTCGTCTGGGAGAGTTTGGACGTCAGCAGGCGTGACGGCCGGCATCGACATGGCGCTTGCGATGGTTGAACACGATCTGGGCAATGCCGTCGCTCTCAAGCTTGCACGTGATCTTGTGCTGTTCCTGAAACGACCAGGTGGGCAGTCGCAATTCAGTGTGGAACTACAGCAGCAGCTACGCGATGCCCGCGGGCGGTTCGAGGACCTGCATGGTTGGATACGCTTGAACCTGGATGGAGACCTGTCGGTCCCTGCACTGGCGGTCGCGGCCAAGATGAGCCCGAGAAATTTCGCCCGTGTTTATGCTCGCGAGACAGGTGAAAGCCCCGCGAGAGCTGTTGAGCAAATTCGCGTCGAGGCAGCGCGCAGGCTTCTGGAGACGGCTCCAGACTCCGTAAAACAAATAGCCTACCGGATCGGTTTCGGCGACGATGAACGGATGCGACGAGCGTTCCTCAAGGCGTTCGGTGTCTCACCTCACGATTATCGCAGCCGATTTGGGCGTGCGTTACACTAGTGGGTTCCCGGCGGATTGTTTCCATCGACGGCCATGGTGCCTGGGCCTTTTCCTGGGACGCAACATTGCCTCTGGGATTGTGCGAACGGACACTCTGAGCATTGCGGCTTTCGGCGGTAAATGAGGGCTGTTTGTCATTGGAGCCAACAGTGGCGCCAAATATCCTCCGGGCCAAGACACGCAGAGCGCGCCGCTTACAGATTCGGGCTGGTTTCATTGAATGCAGACGGCGCCTGGCGCTGGTTCGTGAACTTATTTGAATTTGAGAGGCCTTTTTGTCCAACCAAACTCCAGTCGCCGCGAGGCGGGACTTTTTGCGGACCATGGCTCTGTGCGCGTGCGGCTGCAGCGGGCTTCTGGACCAGACTAAGAACCTCCTGGCGGCAGATTGCGGCGACGCGGATAGAGGAGACGTAAAATTGTCCGACAAGAAAATCGGCACCCTCGCCTGGGCGAAGGAAACAGGTGGCCGCCTACATCCCACCCAGCTTGAGGCAGTGATGCGCGAGATGCTGAAAGCGCAAGCGAGAGCCCTCGCCGATGTCAGCAAACCGGCACGCGAGGCGATAGCAAAAATGGATCTGGACCTGATCCGGATTCCGGACAGCGCTTTGGCGAAGAAGGTTGAAAGCCATGTGTCCAAACTGTCCCCCGCGCCGCTGACGAACCACGTCTACCGAACCTTCTATTGGGGTGCCCTCTTGGCTCAGGCGGATGGGGTTCGCATTGAAGACGAGGAGCTCTTCTACGTGACATCATTGTTGCATGACCTCGGCGTCACCGATCAGCACAGATGCGCGCACGATCACATCGGCGACTTCTCCGTCGATAGCGGTTTTGCTGCGCATGATTTTCTGGTGGGCGAAGGTGTGGAGGAGGAGCGAGCCGAGGCAGCCGCGCAGGCCATCATCTTGCACGTGCAGATAGTGGGGGAGGAATTTGGCACGATGGCCAAGTATCTTCAGGACGGGGCCTGGACGGACCTTTCTTGCCTGCGCGCCAGCGAAATTCCAGTTGGACAGGCCAAGCGCGTCTTCAAGCAACATCCTGCTCTCAACATCCGTGAGATGTTTGGAGCATTCGCGATGGAGGAAATCACCAAGCGACCGGACACGCGGTTTGCTGTGGCAGCGCAGGCGGGGCAGCATGTCGGCGCTCCGCAGCTCTACCCGTGGCCCGATAGGCCGGAGAAGATCGGCTGACACGGCCTTTCGCGTCGCGGGACCGCAAGCAGCCTGAAGTCGCACTGATCCACTTCGGGGCACATGTCGACGTCATGGGCTTGTGGATCGATGAAATACCCCCGGCCTTATAGACGACACGCTGGCTCTCTATCCGGGCTTGGGGATGAAGGCGGCGTTCACCGAGGCGCTCGCGGAAGTTGCCAGGGCCAAATCCCATAAAGCCATAGGGTCCGGCGTCGCCGACATCGGGCACCGCCTTGTTCACGGCTTGCAGATCCCGAATGTGTGCGATCTCGTGCATGGGCTCCTTTTGACAGTTGAGGGTCTGGTCGCGGCATAGCATTGCCACGGTCCACGTTTGGCGGCCTTCAATTTGATCCACTGCGCACCTTGGTTCGGGCGCGCGGCACAAGGTGACCGGATGGACGGAAGCGTCAGTGTTAAGGTCCTTCGATCCGAGAACGCCTTAGGCCATTCTGCGATCAGGTGCCTGAGGACTGCGGTGAACTGATCCTGAATTGCAGTTGGAGCCTTCGGTATCGGGTCTGTCACCGCAACGACTGGCTGGCCATGCGGCGCCATCGAACTGTCGCGAGCGATAGACCAGGCTTTCAATTTCGGAGCCGTCTGGCGACCACCGCCTGATGTCGCTCAATGAGGCCGGCCAGCGCCGTCCTAGCACGGACACGAGCCCTCCTATTTCGCACGAACCGGCTCGCCACATGGTGAGCGAGATAGATGCCGCATATCTCCCAAACGAACTGGTCGACATCGGTGTCAGTGGACAGATCCCCTTCCGCAACCGCATCAGACACGACTTCGACCAACATCGCTCGCCATTGCGCTTCGAGTTCGCGGACATGGTCCCGAACTCGTCCGTCCAAATCATCCAATTCGAACAGCGCGGCTGACAGTGGACAACCACCGCTGAGGCCTGCTCGGGCAGGCCAGCCCAACCACAGTTCGAGTAACCTATGTAACCGAGGCAGCCCGGGCGCCGCTCGCATCGCCGGTTCGGCCACCCTGCGGCCTATCACGCTCACGAATTGATCGAGCAACTCGAGTTGCAATTCTTCCTTGGATTGAAAATGGGCGAAAAGCCCGCTTTTGGACAGCCCTGAGGCGTCGGCGAGCTGGCCAAGCGTGACGGCGGAAAGACCAAAGACACTCACTTGGTCAAGTCCGACGCGCAACAATCGTTCTTTGGTACGGCTCCCTTTCATCGCACGATGAATGGCCATCAATGCCGCTATGGTCAAGCGGAATGCGAAAAAGGATCTCTTTGACAGCTCTGTCGCCATAGAAGTAAAGCGTTGGAAACATTGGCGGCGACGCGAAGCACAACCTACTGCGGCTGCGCGATGTCGAAGCAATGAGCACGGACTCGGCGGCCAACAAAGCGAACCTCCCTCACAGACTTCAATTCGCGCCAGGCTCCTTCTCTTGGTCAGGCGCCGCAACCGCGAGTGCTTGGCGAATCACCCCGAGATCGCCAATATGATTGAACAGGGTCAGGATCAGCCTGGCGTTAAAAGCATGGCTCTGCTCGTCGGATAGCCCCTGGTGGGCTTCGATCAGCGCGGCATATGCTTCGTCAGCCTCGGTTAGATTCCGGCTCGTCTTAAGATATGACATGGCGCCCGAGGTCCTCATTGTTGGACGGGAGGCATTCTTCCCGCTGGCAGTCTGAGCCAAGAATGTCGAATGAGGCGAGATAGATCTTGAGATTGCGCTGAAGGAACGCCTCAACCGACAGCCATCAAGGAACCTAGCCTGTGATCCCGCACGCCCGATGCAATGCTGCTCGGACGGCCTGCAAATCGAACCGGCTCCATCGCCCTGCAACATGCTGGTCGGGACGAATGAGATAGACACCCTGGGTTTCCAGTCCAAGATAGCGCTCGTCGAGCTGCGGATGCCTGCCCCGTGGTACGGCGATGTGGTTCGCCCCTAGCGTTTCTGAACCCGCCGGCGCTTCGGCACCGATGTAAAGCAAGGCAAAGCCGTTCCCCAGAAGGTTGAGCAGGAATTCGCCGTCGAGCGGCGCGTCCGGGCAGACCGCGCCGGGACGGCTGCAGGCCGGTGCGTTTGGCAACTCGTCCTTGCTGCTAAGGGATGACCCGTCGAGAAAAGCTGGGATCGAAAGTCGCCCGGAATTCACAAACTGGCGGGCGAAATCGTGGCGCTGCGCCAGGTTCAAAACCGCGTTGCGAAAGACCTTGCTGACCCCGGATTTCGGCGTGATGAAATCGGTGGCGCGACTGGAATTTCGGATGTTCTCGTCTGCAGCGAAAGCGCGTTCGCTGTCATAAGAATCGAGCAGGGTCTGCGGCGAATGCCCTTCGATGACCCGGGCTAGTTTCCACCCTAGATTGTCGATGTCTTGCAAGCCGCCATTGCAACCACGCGCACCGAAGGGCGACACTTGATGGCATGAATCACCGACGAAGATGATGCGCTCGTGCCGGAAGCGTTGCATGCGACGGCACTGGAACGTGTAGATTGATGTCCAGATGATTTCGTAGCCGATCCCTATCGGCCCCAGCATGGCGTCGAGCCGCCGGCGCACATTTTGCTCCTCCAGTTCATGCTTCCGGTCGATGTTCCAGCCGATCTGAAAATCGATCCGCCACTCACCATCAGGCTGCTTATGCAGCAATGCTGAATCGCCGGCGCCCACGAACGGCGGCTCGAACCAAAAACGGCGTTCGGTGGGGAAGTCCGCATCCATGCGGACGTCGGCGATTAGGAAATTATCCTCGAACACCTCGCCGTCGAAACTGAGCCCCATGGCCTTTCGTGTGGGCGATCCGGCACCGTCTGCGACGACTGCCCAGCCAGCCTCGATCGTGTAGCTGCCGCCGGGCGTGGTGATGTCGAGTTCGACGCCATCGTCCCTTTGCCTGACCGCATCCACGCGATTGCCGCCTCGGATCTCTACCGGCGCACCCTTGTGGCGTGCCTCACAAATGCGATCGACGAGAAATTTCTCAAAATAAGGTTGCTGCAGATTGATGAAGGCCGGGAAACGGTGCCCTTCCTCGGGCAGGAGGTTGAACTCGAATACCAGCCTGTCACCGTGGAAAACCTTACCCAGATTCCATTCGACGCCCTTCGCCATCATCGGGGCTGAGACGCCAAGCCGATGCGCGATTTCCAGGCTGCGCTTGGAAAAGCAAATGGCGCGGCTGCCCTGCCCTATCCCCTCGTGGTCGTCGAGCACCACGACTTCGATGCCCTTCAGCGCGAGGTCCAGCGCCGCCGCCATGCCGACTGGACCTCCGCCAATGACGGCGACGGTATGGCGCACTGGCCGCGGCGTGTTCTGATCGGCAGAGCGCTGATACGGGTACAACCGATGGGCAATAGGATAGCGCTGTGCCAGCATCGTTGCATCTCCCCAATGCACAGCAGCCTTGCTGCGGGCCGCTCATAAAAAATTGTCCCACGGCGGCCCGACTGCAGTCAAGCGAAGCTGCGTGCCCTTCCAAAGGCGCGACGCCCTGACCGACGAGAGACGGGCTCTTATTCTGCTGCTGGCACGGGCTCGGCCGTATCCAGCGGCAAAGAGAAGTACTCCACCCGCTTCGCAGGCTTGTTGTTGAACAGCAGTCGCAGAACGTCCGGACGCGAATAGTGGCCGGCGGGGTCCGCTGCGTTCTTGGCCACGCCGATCGCGCCAAGGTCGATGGTTGCGTAGAGGAGACCCTCTTCCGCCTCGGGCAATTTCTGCGTCAATGGTGTTCCATCCGGGCCAAAGATCATGGCGTGTCCTCCGCCAGCGTGGACCAGATCTCGCTTATCGTGCGTGTCACACATCTCGTCGACCATCTCCTGGGAGATAACCGCGCAAGGCGCCAGAACGTAGCACGAGCCTTCAACCGCATAAACCTTGCTGACTGCGTTGTTGGTCTCCCAACCGAGCGCGTGGGCAAACGGCTCGTACATCGAGAAACTGGGCCAGGCTCCGATATGCACCTGTTCGTTTTGAGCATACATCGCGTATTTGGTCAGGGGCTGCAGATGCTCCCAGCAGCAAAGCCCGCCCAGGCGACCCAATTCAGACAGATCGTGAACCGCCAGATCACTCCCGTCTCCCTCGCCAAAAACTGTTCTCTCGACATGTGTAGGGCGCAGCTTACGCCGTTTGGCGATCGTCTCACCGTCGGGACCGATGAACCACTGCGCGATGTAGAGGCTGCCGCCGTCACGCTCCGAAAGCCCAAGTACGACAGTTATCTTATTGTCTCGCGCTGCCTTCGATATCTGGCGAGCCAGATCGCTGTCGTAGTGGAGCGAATTGTCGAAATAGCGCTGGACGTACCCTTTTCCGATCCCCCAGGCTGGGCTTCCCATCCAGATATGCCATGGATAGCCCGGAACCCAGGTTTCCGGGAAGGCAATAAGCTTCGCGCCCTCCTTCGCGGCTTCCTCGATAAATCCAATTGTCTTCGCGACCGTGCCTTCCAGATCCATCCAGACCGGGGCAGCTTGGACGACGGCCGCCTTATAGCTGGGATGCTTGATACCCATGGTTCGCTATCTCCTACGTTGTTGCGTCTGCGGCCTTGCGGGCTGCGCCAGCACACGCCGGCGATCTTTGAGATTGGCTGCAAAAGCTTGGCAGCGCCGAAAAACTGCCGATTAAAATGACACCTATTGGAAGTCAGTCGACTTTAAACCAATCCGCGGAATGGACTTTGCCGAGCAGGAGCCAAAACTTGGTTCAGACGGAGTCTGGCGGCACGACCGTGCCGAAATGGCCGGTTAAAATGGATGGTAGAATGATTCTTGCTTTGGCAGTTGCACGCAATAAGCTATCGTCTGGTGACGTTGTCGAAATCGAAGTCGCTGGGCGGCTTCAGTTCTGGACCGTTCCGAATGCTTGTCGGGCAGACAAGTGCCATAAACCAATCGATCTTCGCGTCAACGGCAGATATACCCGTTCGCGAGCGGTTTGCGTTTTGGCATGATGTCGTTAGCCGCAACCTTCTGGATCTTGACTATCAACTGGTGGGAAACCGTCATTTTGATGCTGCCTACCACGGCACGCCGATCAATGACCTTCACCTCTGCCGCATTCAGGCTTCCCCGCACTTGGCCGAGCGAGCCAGTCCAGGAATATCGAAATCGACGAGTTCCACACTCGTGTTCAATTTCGTGCTCTCGGGCACTTTGATTGCGGAGCAGGATGGGCGCGTTGCTCGGCTTACGGCGGGCGACGGCGCTATGTGCGATGCCGACCGGCCCTACCGCCTGCATTCAGACGAGCGCTTCGACATCGCCTGCATCAGGATGCCTAAGAATGTGCTAGCCGGTCGGATCGGCCACCTTCACCGCCTGTCGGCTCATAATCTCAGCGAGAGAAGCCAACTTGCCCCGATGGCGTTTGCCTACCTGTCGCGTCTGGTGGACCGCGCCCCCGGGCTGGGACCCAACGCGGCGGAGAAAGTCTGCCAGAATTTTACTGAGCTCCTGGTCTCCATGGTTGCGGAGTTCGCAGAATCGAGCCCCTCTCTCGTTACGGAATACAAGGGGCTCGCGTTGATGAGGGTGAAGGCGATGGTCGAGCGTTCGCTCGGCACTTCGGGCGCGAGTCCCGCGACGATCGCGGCAGAGTTGAAGCTGTCGCAGAGATATATAAATCAACTGCTCGAAAACGAAGGCACTTCGCTGTCCCGCTATATGTGGAGCAGACGCCTCGAGCGCTGTGCCGAGCAGCTGAGAAGTTCCGCTTTGCAGGGCCGCAGCGTGACACAGATTGCGATGGAAAACGGCTTCAACGACCTTAGCCATTTCAGTAAGGCATTCCGGAACCGCTATGGCGCCTCACCGCGCCAGTACCGCGACACAGCTTCCGCAGAAGCCAGAGTTAAGCCATCGACACAAGCTGGCGAGCCAAAGCACAATTCGGTGATCAGCCCATCCGGCCAACCTCCCCGCGCCGACCCTTGGGAGCGCAACTACATTTGATCGGCCTCGGAACAATACGACCGATCGTGCGTTTCTGCGCCGGACAAAGGTTTGCACGCCGCAGCAGGATGCGCGGAGCCCCCTTGGAGAGGATACAACAATGGCCAAAACAATCCTGATCACCGGCTCCTCGAGCGGCATCGGCCGAGCAACAGCCACCTTATTTCAGGAGCGGGGATGGAATGTCATCGCGACGATGCGCAGCCCCGAGAAAGAAACGCGCCTTGGCGAGCTGGAAAACGTTTTCATCACTCACCTGGATGTCACCGATGTTGCCTCAATCGAGTTGGCGGTCAAGGCTGGCATCGATCGTTTCCAAAAAATCGACGTACTGCTCAACAATGCCGGCTTTGGCGCATACGGCCCGTTGGAGGCGACGCCGCTGGAAAACATTAGGCGTGAGTTCGATACCAACGTCCTCGGTGGACTGGCAACGACCAAAGCTGTTCTCCCGCACTTTCGCGCCAACAAGCAGGGCGTAATCGTGAACATCTCCTCGATCGGTGGAAGGTTCGCCTATCCGTTCGGCGCGCTGTACCACGGCAGCAAGTTCGCCGTTGAAGGCGCCTCGGAAGCGTTGAGCTACGAAGCGTCCGCAATTGGTGTGCGCGTAAAGATAGTCGAGCCCGGCATGGTCGCGACCGGGTTTGGCGCTGCGTTGGATTTCAGCAACGACGAGAGCCTGACGGAATATCAGGATGCGATTGGAAAGCTGATGACGGGTTTCGAGAAGGCTCAGAAGAGTGCCTCTCCTCCAGAGGCTGTAGCCGAGGTGGTCTACGAAGCTGCTACCGACGGCACCGATCGGCTTCGGTATGCAGTTGGGGCTGATGCAAAGACGGTGCTTGCCGCTCGCAAGAGCCAGGACGACGCAACGTTCTTAAGGGGCATTCGCGACCAATTCCGGCTCTGATGAGCCGCAGCCCAACTCGGAGACAGTCATGTCTGATCGTTTCGCTGGGAAGACTGTGTTGGTCACCGGAGCGGCTGGCGCTCTGGGGCAAACCATAGCCGGGGAGGTGCGCAACAATTCTCTTTTTGTCGCGCTGGACGTTGCGGATGAGGCGAGCTGGGCTGCCGCAGTCGCGACTATTGAGGAGCGCGCCGGACCAATATCGGTGTTGATCAACAACGCCGCAATGATTGCCTTGGGTGGTATCGAGGACGTCAAGCTCGACGAATGGCGCAGGGTGATCGACACCAATCTGACCGGTGATCTGCTTGGCATACGGGCTGTCGCACCCTCTATGCGCAAGCTTGGTGGCGGCTCTATCGTTATGGTTTCGTCGATCGCCGGTCTTCATCCAACTCCTGGACTGGTTGCCTATGGCTGCAGCAAATGGGCGCTACGGGGCCTGGTGCGAACCGCGGCGTCCGAATTGGCTAAGGACAACATCCGTGTCAATGCGCTCCATCCTGGCATCATCGAGACGCAGCTGGCCTACGACAAAGACGGTAGGCCGCTCGTTCCTGTCGACAAATTCGCGATCCCGCGCAACGCTACGACCGACGAGATCGCAAGGTATGTCCTGTTCATCGCGTCTGAGGACGCCCTTTTTCGACGGCATCAGAGTTCGTCGCAGACGGCGGCTACGCACTTGGACCTATCCGCGGGTGATAGTGCCACAGCTCGGCTCGTCGCCGGGCGGCTGGCAGGATTCGAGGGCAATATGTCCTTTCAGTCGGGCGGGAAAACTGAGAAAATGCGCCTGCGTGCTGCACGTCCTTTGGACTGGGCCGCATGCGGTCTGCTCGCCATGTCCTTGCGAAGGCCGTTTTCCCAAACGACTCAAGAGGTAACAACATGTCTGAGAGACAGGATGTCCTTCGTGTAAATGGCGTCGAACTCAATGTTCTCGACGTCGCAGGAGGAGCCCCTACATTGGTTTTCCTTCACTACTGGGGTGGCTCCAGCCGCACGTGGAAGCCCACCATCGAGGCTTTGTCCTCTACCAACCGCTGCGTTGCCATCGACTTTCGCGGCTGGGGCGATTCGACCAAGGAAGCAACCGATTATGGATTGGAGACCCTTGCCACCGACGTAGTCGCTGTCACTGAAAAATTGGGCCTGAAGAACTACCTCATCATCGGCCATTCAATGGGTGGCAAGGTCGCCCAACTCGTCGCTGCGCGACAGCCTGCAGGATTGAAAGGCCTTATCCTATACGCCCCGGCACCGCCAAATGCGATGGACGTCCCAGCAGACGTCCGGCGGATTTATGTGGGCTTGTATCAGACGCGCGAAGGTGCCGAGACGGTCGTTAGCAACCTCACTCCGCATCCATTGTCCGACGAGTATCGCGAACAAATTATCGAAGACACTTTGCGTGGATCACCGGGCGCAAAGCATGCTTGGCCCGAGAAGGGCATGATTGAAGATATCCGTGATAAAACCTCCAAGATCAAAGTACCCGTCCATATCATCGCCGGAGGCGATGATACCGTCGAGCCTGAAGCATCCCTTCGCGACAACTTCACAAAAGTGCTGGAGGGCGTAACATTCAGCGTGATTCCGGGCGTCGGTCACATCGCGCCGCTTGAAGCGCCTCTTAAGCTGGCCAACGCAATCCTATTAGCGCAGGCCCGCCAATAGCGGGCCTGAGGTCCACAGGCTTATACCGGCTTGAGCACTTTTCTTCCCGACGTTTGGCACACCACCGGCTTTGAATGCTGAACATCATAACCAAGCTGGTAGGAAAGCGCGTGGGTGGCCATCAGCAACGCCTCGACACAAGGACTGCCAATTGAAGTGCCAAGCCATTTTCCGGGTCCGACGAGGGAAATCGCCAACCGCATCTGGCCAACATGATCAAAGACCGGTGCCGCAAGTGCCCCGAGGCTCGGTGCGGGCTGGCTTGCGATCGTGGCGAAGCCATTGCACCTAATTTCGGAGAGCGTTTCTTTGGATAAAAACTGAGGACTGCCGATCCTGCGGCTCGGATTTTCCTGCTTTCGCTCGTTCCGGATAAAGTCACGAATTAATCCTTTCGCCATGAAGGCAGCGAATACCCTCCCGCTTGCCGTACCAGTTACAGAATACACGCTGCCCAAACGGGTGTTGATGTTGAATTGGTCACGGCTTTCGTGGACCTGAATGACAGTCGGACCGAATGAACCCCACGTGAGGACTATTACCGTCATCGCCGTCGCACTGGCGAGTTTCAGTGCCTGTTCATGGGCCATGCGCGCGATGTCGAACCTGCCCATCCTGCTGATTGCAAGATCCAGTGCGAATGGTCCCAGCCGGTAACGGCCCGCCACGGCTTCCTGCTCGATCAACCCGAGCTTGCGAAAGCTGACGAGATAGGCGTGGGCTTGGGACGGTGCGATTCCTGCTTGCCTGGCGAGATCCTTAAGCATCATCGGCTCGCCCTCGACCACGAGAGCGAAGAGAAGGCGCGCTCCGATTTCGATTGAGTGGACGCCCCGCCCGTCAGGCTTCATGTCCGGACCCGCTTGGGCATGCCCGCACTTCCAACAGCGCCTGCCTGGCACCCTCGCCACTGTGCACTCATTGCAGGACACCGGAGAATTTGGCGGCCGCGCCGCACTCCCTGGTTGGTGCTCTGCGTGGAACCTTAGTGATTAACCGGCCCCGCATCTTTGAGGTGCCCATGTGCAAGGCAAAAAGCCGGTCACTGGGGCGCGCTAGGATCAGTTTCTGTGGCTTCCATTTCCAACGGACGCATATAGGACAAATCACTGCGGTCCCAACGGCCCATGATGTATCCTTTATTGAGCACCTGTCGAAAGGGCGTGCCGTCTGTGGTGAAATACCAGTCGACGATCATCCTCCGCAGCAGGATCCGCCATTCCCCATGGCGCCGCTCTAGGCGGTCCAGATAGCGCCCGCCTCCCACGCGAACCTCCGAGCTATCCTTGGTCCTCAAGCTGTAAATCACATACGTTTCTGCGTGAGCCACGTTCCCGTCAATCTCGCAGCTATGCGAGGTGATGTTATGCGTGTGGCTTGCGTAATGCGCATCGTGAACGCTGCCGAGCCACCTTAGAAATTCGTCAACGTTGCCAGTGAACGACCCATGATTGTCGATAGCCTCTGCATGGAAGACGGATCTTATCAACTCGTGGTCATGTCGATCGACGCCTCGAGCATATCGGTGCATGCAATCCAGAATTTCCTGCCGATCCAATAGATACTGCACTTTGTCAACGTTTTCGGTCACCGATCGTGCTCCCCTTCGGCTTGGTTTGTGACGGCTGGCGAAGCCGCGCGAATTCGCTTTCAATGGGTTTACCGCGTGGAATTTAATTATTGACCTAGAATACGCTTTCTGATCATGAAATCAATTGACAATAGCTTGACCTTTGGCAATTGTCTATAAACGGGTGGCGCCGGCCGAGACGGCACACATTGTGCGAAAGGTCGCTGCCCGAAGGGAGCCAAATGTCGACACGCCCGAGCGAAGCCCGAATTGGACGAAGCGTCGATCCTTCTCTGTGTGGCATGTTGCCATCCGGTGATCGTCGATGACCCGGGCCGCCAATACGTCAGCTAACGGCCTATTCTCGCCCCTGACGCTGAGGTCAGTGACATTTGCGAACCGCATCGGCGTCTCGCCGATGTGCATGTATTCGTGCGAAGATGGATTGGCTAACAATTGGCATTTGGTGCACTTGGGAAGCCGAGCCGTCGGAGGCGCGGGTCTCGTTGTTGCCGAGGCAACTGCGGTTTCACCTTGGGCCCGGATAAGTCCTTGGGATCTCGGTCTTTGGTCAGATAAGCATGTCGAGGCGCTGAGGCCTCTCGCCGCATTTATTTCTGAACAAGGTTCCGTACCCGGGATCCAGATAGCGCATGCCGGCAGGAAGGCCGGCAGATTGCCTCCTTATCAGGGAGGCCAGCCGATAAGCGGGTGGGAGACGCTAGTGGCTCCGAGTGCTGTTCCCTATCAACAAGGCTGGCCACAGCCGCGCGAATTGGATCACGAGAATCTGTTGCAAGTGACAGAAGAGTTCGCGGCCGCTTCACGTCGCGCGTTCGATGCCGGCTTCAAGGTTTTGGAAGCGCATTTCGCACATGGCTACCTCCTTCATCAGTTCCTTTCACCATTGAGCAACCGGCGAACTGACGAATTTGGCGGGAGCCTGGAGAATCGGGCGCGGTTTCCGTTGATGGTTATTCGCGCGATGCGGGCCGCTTGGCCGGCTCACTTGCCTTTGTTCGTACGCTTGTCGGTTGTCGATTGGGCGGATGGTGGCCTGGATCTGGACGAAAGTCTCACACTCGCTTCCTGGTTGAAGGAGGCGGGCGTAGACCTGGTCGACTGCTCAAGCGGATCGGTGGTGCCAAAGGAGAAAATCCCACTATCGCCTGGCTACCATGCTCCTTTTGCCCGCCAAATCCGCGAGCGCACAGGGATGGCGACCGGGGTGGTAGGGCTGATCTTCGACCCGACGCTCGCGTCTGCGCTTATACAAGACGGCTCAGCCGATTTCATTTTCCTGGCTCGTGCCATGCTGAGGGATCCGTATTGGCCCAGGACCGCCGCAGCGGTGCTGCAAGCGACAAACGACATCGACATCCCGACCCAATACCGCTGGGCGCTCGAGCGAAGTCTCTGAGCTCCATGATGTCCATTGGCGCGGCTTCTCACAACGGTAGTGCAATGACTGCGTTGGATCGACAATTGATTGAATTGAAGGGCGTCTCCAAGAGCTACGTTGGAGTGTCTGTGTTGCGTTCGGTCGATTTTTCGCTGAAGCCAGGCGAAGTGTTGATGCTTTGCGGCGAGAACGGTGCCGGGAAATCAACCATCAAAAATATCTTGTCGGGACTGATCAAACCGGATGCTGGTGAAATCAGGTTCAACGGCAAATCATTTTCTGCATTCAGCCCCGACGACGTGGAGCGCCTGGGAATTGGGACCATCCATCAAGAGCTCAGCCTATTCGCCAATCTTTCGGTCGCCGAAAATATCCACTTGCCCAGACTGCCAACGAAGCGGGCCCTAATTGATCGCAGGGCCATGCACGCCCGCTCCGAGCACCTGCTGGGTACTATTCTGGGAGCGGACATAGACCCTGCGCAAGAAGTCACATTCCTCTCGCTTGGCCAGCGGCAATTGGTGGAGATCGCGAAGGCGATCCACCGAGCTTCTTCCCTGCTCATTCTAGACGAGCCGACAACATGCCTGAGTATCCCAGAGCGCCGAAAGTTGTTTGAGGTTGTGAGGCGCCTCTGTGAAAAGGGTTATGGCATAATCTACATCACCCACTTTCTCGAAGAGGTTTACGCACTCGCAGACAGAATAGTAGTTCTGCGCGATGGAGTGGTGACGGCCTCCGGTACAGTTGGCGAAATACATTCACAGGCGTTGACGCGGGCCATGGTGGGGCGGTCGCTCGCCGAGGCACAAGTGGAGCCTAAAAAGCTGCCGGCCATAGCTCCGACCATGCTTCGCATCAAAGATGTTGGCGACGGCGTTGCGGTCAAAAACATATCCTTCGACGTCGCGCGAGGAGAAATTCTCGGGATCGCCGGCCTCATGGGGGCAGGTCGAAGCGAGCTCGTCGAAGTCTTGACCGGAATCAGGCCGGGAGAAGGCAGTGTCTGGATCGAGGGTGAGCCATTCCAGAACCGCTCCCCGCAGGCCGCGATCGATCGAGGCATGGTGCTGGTTTCGGAGGATCGGCGTAGGGACCAAGCGTTCCTGATCCGGCCCGTTCGCGAAAATCTGACCGCGTCATCGCTTAGAGAAATCGCAACAAGGTTTACCGGGTTGTTGAAGCACCAGCTTGAGCGTAAGCGGGCTGGAGATGCGATTGAAACTTATGACGTGCAACCGGCGCGCCAAGAAGCCACGATGGTCAGCCTGTCCGGAGGCAACCAGCAGCGTGCCATCGTCGGTCGCTGGCTTAGTCACAATCCCCGCATCTGCATCCTGGATGAACCAACAAAAGGCGTCGACGTTGGCGCACGGGCCACCATCCATGAGCTCATTATCAAGCTAGCTGCACAAGGCACCTCTTTCATCGTCATCAGTTCCGACATGCCCGAACTGCTGATGCTGTGCCATCGCGCCGTCGTCCTGCACAAGGGACGCTTGGTGGGCACGCTCGACCGGTGCGATTTCGAAGCTGACAAGATTCTCACGATGGCGTCGACCGGAGGACCACAATGAATTTCAGACGGGCACACTTGGGTCCAGTGGGGTCACAACAACTCTCCTTGGGTCTGGTGTTCGCCCTGGTTTGCATCGCATTCTCCAGCCAGACCGACCGGTTTTTTACTCTGCCAAACCTCACCAATATCTTGACACAATCTTCCGCAGCCGCGGTCGTGGCTCTGGGCATGACGCTCGTAATAGTCACACGCGGGATAGACTTATCAGTTGGCTCGATCGCCAACTGTGCAATCGCCACCGCGCTGCTGCTGGCCGGAACTGAAAGCGTCGCGGGCAGCGTGTCGACCTCGATTTGGGTTTACCCAATCGCGCTGGCGATCGGGTTGATGCTTGGATTGCTAAACGGTGTGCTGGTTGTCGCGTTTAAAGTGCATCCTCTTATCATCACACTTGCTACACTGTCGCTTTTCAGAGGAATTGGTCTTCATATCACCGCGGCAGAATCGATCGGCGTGAAGGGTTCATTGCTGAATTTTGCACGTTACTCGCCGGGCGGCCTTCCTCTCCCGGTAATCACCGTGATGATCGGGGCCTTCGTCGCCTGGGTGGTTCTGAAGCGCACGCTATTCGGAAGGCACCTGCTGGCTCTCGGAGGATCCCCACGTTCGGCTGCCGAAACCGGCATCAAGGTAAAGCGCCTCATCGTGTCGGTGTATGCGATCTCCGGGGTATGTGCGGCCGTAGCCGGTCTGATTGTGTCGGGACGAGTAGGGCTTGTGGACACCAGCCTCGGGCTTGAGCTCGAATTCACGGCCATTACCGCCGTCGTTCTCGGAGGCACCAGCCTGTTTGGTGGCCGGGGCACTGTCGTCGGCAGCATGTTGGGCGCGATTCTGCTGGTCACGATAGATAACGGGCTGAACTTGATCGGAGCAAACCCATTCATCTACGCAGTCGTGCGCGGGTTAATTCTAATAGTCGCTATCGCGCTAGATGCTTTTGCCGGCCGTAATCATCCGGATCGCCTAGCAAGTGACCTTTCATGATCGTGGCTTAGACCAGAAGTAAAGTGGCATTTAACAAGGAGGAGACTGGCATGAAAATAAGATTTGGTGTTCTGATTTCACTAATGATCGGCGTCGCGGCAGGAGATGTCGCCTACGGTGCCGAACCGGTAATCGGTGTTTCATTTGACTTCATTTCGCCTTTCAGAACCGCAGAGAAGACGGCGATCGAAAAGGCGATTTCAGCCGCCGGTGGCAAAATGCGGTTCTACGATGCCAACAAGGATGCACAGCGCCAAGCATCGCAGGTCGACACGATGATTGCTGACCATGTCGACGCACTTATCGTTATACCTTTTGATCTCCAGGCAGCCGGTGGTCTGGCCCAGTCAGCGATCTCGGCGGGTATCCCATTCGTATCCGCTGATTCCGCGCCTGCTGATCTGAAGTCGGTGACGTACCACGTCGGCGGTGACCCTTGCGCGGACGGGAGAGCCGCCGGCGAGTATTTCGTCAAAGTCGCCAAAGACAAGCCTTTCAAGCTTCTGGAGCTGCAAGGCGGTCTTTCCTATGACAACGGCCTGCGTCGCTCGAAATGTCTGGGAGAAGCGCTCAAGGACCACCCCAACGTAACGATAGTGGCTCAGGTACCTACCGATTGGAATCCCGAAAAAGCCTTGGCAGGGACGGAGAACACTCTTCAGGCTCATCCCGATCTCAATGGGATTTACTCGCCCTGGAACAACGGTCTGCAGGGCGTCTTCTCAGCGCTTAAGGAGAAGGGCAAGCTCGTCCCGGTTGGAAACAAGGATCATATCGTCCTGGTTAGCATCGACGGTACGCCGTTGGGTTGCCAGGCTGTGCGGGACGGATTGCTCGACTTGGATATCGCAACGCCAGTGGCGGACCTCGGAACAAAAGCGGTGCAGGCGGCGATCAAGGCCGCGGGAAAAGGGTCAATCGAACCGCAGAGCGAGTTCCTGCCTGGTCTTCCCTATGGTCCCGACAACGTCAAAGAAAAATCATCCCAGGTTTGGGGCTGCAATTGATACGGCTGGCGCCGGCAACGCGGGCGCCAATTCGCGGGGAGTAATGTATGTCTGCAAATCATGAAGATATGAGAGCGGCCGACCGCATCGTCATGCGATGCTCAAGAGAAATTCAGCGTTACGGAATTAACGCAATATCGAGGATACTGCTCGCGTCCCCTATGATCCTGGTTCTGGCTATTGTTCTAGTGGGGTTTTTGCTTCTTGCGGACAACTTCGCTACTTACTCTAATTTTTTGAACATTGGCAGGCTGTTCGCACCCCTTTTGATTGCGGCGATCGGATTGTCCTTTGTATTTCTTATCGGCGGAATCGATCTTTCGGTCGGATCAACGATCAGCCTTTCATCCGTTTTCTGCGCAATGGTAATGGCCCATAGCGGCTTTATAGCGCTCGGCGTCGCGGCAGGGATCGGCACCGGTTTGTGTATCGGACTGATCAACGGAATTGCGATTTCGTATGCGCGCTTTCCTGCGTTTGTCTATACGCTCGCAATGCTCCTAACCATCAGAGCGGTCGCGCTTTTGTGTACGGGGGGATACTCCGTAGGAGGTCTGCCGATTGGCGTGATGAGTCTCGGCAGACAGACGTTCCTCGGCGTGCCTAGCCTGCTCGGGATCGCTCTGGTGGTCTTCGCCGCTGCCCAATTTGCGCTGAGCTTTACCAGCTTCGGCCGACAACTGTACCTGGTCGGGACAAGCGAGCGCGCCGCAACGTTTAATGGACTTCCCGTCAAGAGAGTGCGTTGCATGGCCTACGTAACATGTGGTGGTCTGGCCGGGCTTGCCGGCGTCATTGTCGTTTTGCGCCTTGGCTCTGGGGGCCCGGTTGTTGGTGACAACCTGTTGCTGATGGCATGCGCAGCGGTGGTCCTAGGCGGCACCAGCATTCTGGGTGGTGATGGAAGCGTCGCGAAAACGCTTGTCGGTGCGGCTCTCATCATCTTTCTTGACAAGGGCTTGGATATGCTGGGTTTCAGCTTCTATGATCAAGCTATCGTCATGGGCGCGATCGTTATCGTCGGCAGCGCCTTCAGTACCTGGTTGCACGGCCGCCTCAGTCGGGTGTGACAGTGTGCGAGGAGGTTCTTGCGTCTGTTCCCCTAAAAATCCTGAGCAAGATCAGCATGCGCCGTTGCACGCCAAGCCGTCCGTGGGTCTGAGGGCTCCTGCGACCGTTCACCGGGCTAGCGATGGCTGCGGATCGCCAGCAGGCGACAGCGTGGCGTTTGAACATTGAATCGGTGGCAGATATCCGCCGAGACGTGCACGCTCTACGCCCGCCGTCGGCGCTGCGTCGGAGGGTTCGCGCGTACGTCTGCTGCGTCAATCCAAATCTGCTCATGGACCTGGCGAGCGTGGTAGATTTTGAGGTCCCTGACCAGCCAGCCGCCGCCCACCGATCCGTCAACCAGGCTGAACGAAGCAGAATGCCGCGAGCAGTAAAGCCTGCAGTCGCGAACCTCGCCTTTGACCAGATCCGCAAAATCGTGCGGGCAAAGACGCTGTACCGCTAGGACAGTTCCCTGGTTCCTGATGAGAAGAAGTTCGAAGCCTTCAAGCTCGATCGGACAAATTCCACCCTCTGGGATTTCGTCTACCCCGGCGACCGCGACCCAATTAGGTCCATCATCTCCGCCAGGCAGCTCTTCAGCTGCCGGCCGGATTTCCGCATTACGCCTATCCTCCAAGATAGGCCTCCCGCACGACCGGGTCCGCCATCAGTTCCCGGCCGGTCCCTTGCCGTTTGAGTTCGCCCGCTTCCAGAAGGTAGGCACGGTCGCACATTTCCAGGGCGGCGAAAGCATTCTGCTCGACCAGCAGAACCGTTATCCCTTCCTTCCGAATTTCGGCAATCAAATCGAACACCGTGTCGATAATGGTCGGGGCCAGCCCAAGGGAAGGCTCATCGAAGAGGATAATCCTAGGTCTTGACATCAGCGCGCGAGCGATGGCCAGCATCTGCTGCTCGCCACCCGACAGAGTTCCTGCCGGCTGGTGACGCCGCTCCTGCAAGATGGGGAACCGATGAAACATCCGCTTCATATCGTCCAAGATGGCGGCATTATCGCGCCGCAAGTGGGCCCCCAGCTCCAGATTTTCTTTCACGGTGAGATGGGCGAACACCCGCCGACCCTCGGGGCAGTGCGCCATACCCTTCATCAGAATCTGCCGTGGCGTGGCGCGAGTAATGTCCACTCCATCCAGAATGATGCGTCCCGTCGAAATGGGTGCGATGCCCGATAGGGCCCGCAACGTCGAAGTCTTTCCGGCCCCATTAGCCCCTATTAGAGATACAAGTTCCCCCTTTTTCACCTCGAGTGAAATGCCCTTGACGGCTGCGACCTTCCCGTAGCGGCAGGAAAAATCTTCAATGACCAGCACGGTGCCTCCCATCGCCGAGATAGGCGCGGATGACTTCAGGGTTACGCTGAATCACCGAGGGAACATCATTCGCGATGATGTGCCCCTGATAAAGAACGAGGACCCTGTCAGACACTTCCATCACCATTCGCATGTCATGCTCCACCAGAAGCACGGTGATCCCTCGCTGACGAATGCGATCCAGGATCCTCATGAAGCTCAGGGTCTCAGTGGGATTCATGCCAGAAACAGGTTCGTCCAGCAGGAGCAGTGTCGGTTCTGTCGCCAACGCCATGGCGACGCCGAGCAACCGTTGCTCTCCATAGGGGAGAGATGTTGACTTGTGATCAAGGCGGTCGGCCAGCCCCACAAAGGCGAGGATTTCACGAGCCTTGTCGCGCAGCCACTTTTCTTCCCTCCTCACGCTCGGCAGACCCAGAAGCACTGCCCAGGTCGAGCTCGATCCCTGTTTGTGAAGGGCCCGCATCACGCTCTCCAATGCACTTGCCCCCGTGAACAGGCTTGTCCGTTGAAAGGTTCGCACGAGACCTAGCGCCGCAATCTCGTGCGTCTTGAGCCCCCTTGTCGACCTGCCAGCAAACGCGACGCTACCCGCGGCCGGCGCAAGGTAACCGGACACGACGTTGAAAGCGGTCGTCTTGCCGGCACCATTGGGACCAATCAAGCTGACCAATTCGCCTTTGCGCACTTTGAATGTCATGTCGGCGATTGCGGTCAATCCGCCAAAGCGGACCGCTACATGTTCAACCGAGAGCAGTTCCTCCCATTCTTTCGGGATCATCTTCTCTCTCCGCCGGCATCAATGATCTTGCTTCCAGAGGGCGTTATTCGCCAACCGCCAACAACGCGGGAAACGGCCGGAACGATCCCCTCGGGCAAAAACATGACGACAAGAATCATGAAGGCGCCATACAGTATCCACTGCAGCTCTGGTCCCGTGACTTCCCGCAGCAGCGGCGGCACGAGACCGAAAATCATGCCGCCCACCACCGGGCCCAGCAAGGTGCCTTTGCCGCCAGTGATGATCATGATGAGTAGGGTAACGGTGTAGATGAACAGGAACACCTCTGGGTCCACGATACGCATGTAATGGGCATAGAGACTTCCAGCCGCGCCAGCTAGCGCGGCCGATACGACGGCGCCTAGTACCAGGTACTTGGTCACGTCCACGCCCACCGACAGAGCGAGCGTCTCGTTATCACGCAGTGACGTCATCGCCCGGCCGATCCTCGACAAAACGAGACGACGTATCACAAAGAACGCCACCGCCGCGACGCAGAGAACCAAGTAATAGTTGGAGAGCTTGCTGTAGAAAACGTAATGCCAACCCATCGCGCTCACGGAGAAAGGCGGAATGCCGGTCAGGGCCATCGGCCCTTGTGTCAGCGAGATCCAGTTCACGGCAACGATATGCGCCACCTCGGCAAAACTGATGGTGACTATGACAAAATATGCTCCTCGAACGCGAAAGGAAAGCTTTCCGATACACCAGCCCAGAACGCCTGTGACAAGAATGGCGTAGACGAAAGAAAGCCAGACTGGCTGCGGCCCGACCGTCCAAGCAAGATTGCTGGTGAAGCGCATCTCGAAACCAAGGGAGCACAATGCGCTGACATATGCGCCAATGCCGAAAAAACCCATGTGACCCAGGCTGGCCTGACCAAGATAGCCAAGCATAAGATTCAAGCTAATGGCTGCTATTGTGAAAATGCCGGTGATGATCAGGATGTGAAGGACGTATTGATCGCCAACGACGAACGGCAAGGCAGCGAACCCTGCGATGCAGATGAGTTTTATCAACATGCTCAGCCGATCCGATCAGCGGTTGTGAACAGCCCGGTCGGGCGCAGCGCCAGCACGAGAATGATCACCGCGAAAGCCATGACGTCGCGGTAGCCGGAAGAAATGTAGCTCGCACCGAATTCCTCGACGAATGCAAGGAGGAAACCGCCAAATGCCGCGCCCTTAAAATTACCGAGCCCGCCCAGGATGATGATTGCGAACGCCTTTAGAGTAAGAAGATTGCCCATTGTGGGAGTCACCACGAATACAGGCCCAAGCAGCGCGCCAGCGACCGATGCCAGCGCAGCCCCAAAGGCGAATGTAACCGTGTAAATCCCATTGATGTTGATCCCCATCAGTGCAGCAGCGTCCCTGTCAGCGAAGGTGGCGCGCATGGACTTCCCCAAGCGCGTGTGATGGATGAGAAAATGCGCTGCAAAGATAAAGCATACCGCCATGACAAAGACGAAGACCCGCAGCGGGTCGAGCGCAACAGGGCCTATCACGATAGGCTTGATCGGGAACGGGTTGGGGATAGACCGCGCATAGCCTCCCCACGCCCAATTCTCGCTGTTTTGCATAACAATCCAGGCGCCGATCAAGACCAGCATGGTAGAATCTATGTCGGCATCGCGCATCGGACGGACCAGCACGAACTCAATAGCGGCGCCGACAACAGCTCCAATCAGCATTGCCAAGACGAGCGCGACGAAGAAATTGCCTCCAATCAGGGACACAAATGCAAAGGCAGTGTAAGCACCCAGGGTGTAGAGCTCACCGTGGGTAAAGTTGATGATCCTCATTATACCGACAATGATGGTCAGTCCGATGCCCACCAAAGCATATATTCCGCCCAGGATGAGGGCATTCGAAATGTGCTGTACAACGGAGTCCATGGCTGCCTTGATCTTCAATCAGCAGAGATTACTTTGCCGTCCTTGATCTGGACGAAATACACCTGCGGATGATTCTGCCCGCTTTCGCTGCCGGCAGGTCCATCCTTCACAAATTGTATATCGCTGCCTGCTCCGTGGGCCTTTATTTTCCAAAAAGCGTCCCTGATCGCCTCCGGCTCGGCTTTGCCGGCCAGCCTGATTGCTTCTGCTATCGCCTGGATACCGTCATAGCCACGAAAGCCCTCCCCCAGTCCGGCGAATTTGAGATCCCGCTTCTTCCACTCCGTGATCAATGCCTTGATAACGTCTGGATTTTGAGTTGCGTCCGGGGTCCAAGGATTGAGGAAAGCGTCATAGTAGCTGCCTTCGGCAGCCGAGCCGGCCAATTCGATCAACAAATCGGGCTGAGTTGAACCTCCCGGAGCAATAATCGTCTGCTTCAGGCCGATCGTATAGGCCTGCCTCAGCACCAAGGCGATCTGTTCTGCATAGCTAAACACGACCAATGCGTCGGCGTCACTGGCCTTGATAGTGCTCAACTGGGCGCTGAGGTCTTGGGCAGCGGCATCCATGCGTTCCTCGGCGCCGATCTCGATGCCTGCCCGGCTGAGCTGCTCACGGAACTGCTTGGCTCCGTCGATACCGAAATCGTTCGTCGTGAGAAGGAAATTCACTTTCTTTATCTTGCGCTTAACAGCCTCTTTGGTGAACCCTTCGGCTTCCACGGCCAATGTCGGCGAGATCCGGAACACCCAGGGATTCCCCTGTGTCGTAACCTTGCTGGACGAGGCGGTCTCGACGAGCAAGGGGACGCTGTACTCCATCAACTTGGGCAGCACCGCCAACGTCTGGGTCGAGGTGTAGGCTCCCATCATGACGGGGACCTTGTCGCGCACCATCAGCTTTTCAGCCGCATCAGCCGCGTCTGTTGGCGTACTTTTGTTGTCTTCAATTACCAGTTCAATCTGCTTACCCAGTACCCCGCCTTTGCCGTTGATTTCGTCCGCGGCAATCTTGGCCCCATTGACGATATATTGGCCCGCTGACGCGAATATACCCGTTACCGGCTCATTGACGCCTATCTTGATCGTTTCTTGGCCAGAAGCTGATGTGGCTAAAAGGCTCACCGCCGCCAAAGCGGCTGCGGCTGTTGTTCCAATTCTCATGACAATCTCCCCTTTGTCGGGACGCCGCCGTTCTGCTGTGCGGTCCCTTGTCACAAAGCATTCAAACTCGGATGGGTTTGTCAAGCTATTTCGTATCCATCCAGTGGGTGTTCGTTCTTGAAATTGATGTCCGATCAGGAAATCAATTGACATGAGCGATCGATGAAGGCAGAAGCGACTCAAAGCTTAGCGGGATAAGTAGGGATTTCGCATGGACGTGGCTGCAAGCACGAGCAATCTTACGCCGGGCGGCATCGGCGCAAAACTTGAGCGCAAGGAGGACGACCGATTTCTGCGTGGACGAGGCCAGTTCATAGGCGACCTGCGCCGACCGCATATGAAGGAGGCGATGTTCGTCCGCAGTCCTTTGGCTCACGCGCGAATTGTGTCCATTTCGATTCCTGACGATCTGAAAGACGACGTCTTCACGGCTGCCGACCTCAAAGGGGTCAAGCCTATCAGTGCTCGTTCGTTATTGTCGGGATTTCGCAGTTCGGCCCAGACCGCACTGGCCACGGAAAAGGTCCGCTATGTGGGTGAGCCGGTTGCTCTTTGCCTGGCGAGTTCGCGTGCTGAGGCCGAGGACATGGCCTCTAGGGTGGATGTTCAATATGAGGAGTTGGCGGCGATTGTCGACTCCCTGCAGGCGAGAGACTGCCCCGAACCGCGGGTTCACGAGACGTGGACCGACAATATATACCTTGAGAGCGTCACCGAGGCCGGCCCGCCGCCTGAGAGCGTAGGGGCGACGATCAGCGTGAGACGAGAATTCCGCACGGCCCGCCAATGTATGTCTCCGTTGGAAGGCAAGGGTGCCCTCGCTTATAAAGATACACGCCTGGATCAACTGGTCTTCACCACTTCCACCCAGATGCCCCATGTCGTGCGGACTGGGCTGAGTGAATTTCTGGCGCTGGATCAAGAGCGGGTGCGCGTCATTGCGCCGGATGTCGGTGGCGGCTTTGGCTATAAGGGTGTGCTCTCGCCCGAAGAGCTTTGCGTCGCCTGGGCTGCCCTCACTTTGGAAGTCCCCATACGCTGGATTGAAGACAGACGCGAGCACCTTACCGGCAACGCCAACTGTCGAGAACAGTGGTACTCCATAACGCTTCATGCTGACGCCCGAGGCAGGCTGCTGGCAATAGACGCTGAGGCGGTGGTGAACGCGGGCGCTTATGGTGCCTATCCGTTCGGCGCGAGTGGCGAGGCCGGGCAGATTGCCAGTCTACTGCCCGGTCCTTACGATTTTCAGAGCTACCGCTGCAAGACCTGGTCGGTGGCCACTAACAAGCCACCGCTGCTGCCTTACCGTGGCGTTGCCCGGCCAGGCGTTTGCTTTGCCCTTGAATCGATGATGGATTTGGTGGCGCGGGCGGTAGGGCGAGAACCTTATGAGGTCCGCCTTGATAACTTGATTCGTCCTGACCAGATGCCCTTCGACAACATTGTCAAGAAGCACATCGATAGCGGCGACTATCCGGAATGCCTCAGACGCGCCGTCGAGGCGATCAATCTGACTTCATGGCGGGAGCGCCAGAAGAAAGGTGAGGCTGACGGACGTCATATCGGCGTTGGCCTTTGCATATTCAATGAACAGGGTGCTCACGGCATGTCCGTCTATGCTGGTTGGGGCGTCCCTGTCCTGCCGGGATACGAGCAGGCGACTGTCCGGCTGCTGCCCGATGGGGGGCTGGAGGTACGTGTAGGGATCCAGAGCCATGGTCAGGGACTTGAGACCACGCTTTCTCAAGTCGCTCACGAGATACTTGGAATCCACCACTCCAGGATAGTTGTGCTGCACGGCGATACATCAACCTCGCCATATTCCGTCGGCACCTACGCATCCAGAAGCATGGTCATGGCTGGTGGCGCCGTGGCGGCAGCCTGTCGGCAATTGCGCGATCGGGCAGTGAAGATCGGCTCTCATTTGCTGCAGGTACCTCAGACCGATGCGGATTTTGTGGCGGGCGAGGTGCGGGCAAATGCCGCCAGCATAAGTTTGCGGGAGATCGCAGAATGTTGGTACAAGCGGCCTTACGATCTTCCCAGCGATGTTGATCGGGGAGGCCTCGAGGTCACTGCCGGCTACAAGACCGAACGCGACAGCGGAACTTTCAGCTATGCGTCCCATGCCGTCGCTGTAGCCGTCGATCCCATATCAGGCGACGTTGAGCTGTTGGATTATGTCGTCGTGGAAGACGGCGGCGTTCTGGTCAATCCGATGATCGTAGACGGCCAGATTATCGGTGGCGTCGCCCAAGGGATCGGAACTGCCCTGTTTGAGGAAATGCTTTTCGACAGCACCGGCCAACCACTTGGGTCGACACTTGCAGATTACCTACTCCCTGGCGCGACAGAAATGCTTGATGTCCGCATCTTCCACATGGAGACGCCCTCGCCCTACTCCGAATTCGGGATGAAAGGGATTGGGGAGAGCGGCGCCATTGGACCCCCGGCCGCCATCCTAAATGCCATTAACGACGCTATTAGTGTCTACGGCGCCGAGGTCCATTCCATTCCAGTCACACCGCGACGCATCGTGGAGGCGATCCACGCTGCCCAAGGGGGTCACCGCGACATCGCCGGTCGACAGGATCTGCAGTGAAACCCGCCCCATTCGAATACGAACGACCCGATACCCTCAAGAAAGCGTCTCTGCTGGCGAGCGAGGCAGACCGAACGGTAAAGATTGTCGCTGGCAGTCAGTCCCTTGGACCGATGCTCAACATGCGGCTGACGAGACCGGACCGCCTTGTCGACATAACTGCTATCCCGGAACTGCGCCAGGTCTCGCAAACGCCTGGGGCGCTTACCTTGGGTGCCTGTATCACGCACGCCGATATCGAGGACGGGCGAGTGCCCGATACGACCAACGGCCTTCTTCGTTTTGTCGCGTCGAGGATAGCCTATCGGGCCGTGCGTAACAGGGGCACCATCGGCGGCAGCCTTTGTCACGCGGACCCGGCTGCCGATTGGTTGTCAGCGTTAGGACTGCTGGGCACTACGGTGCATGTTGCATCGAGCGACGCTAGACAAACAATTCCGATCGAAGAGTTCACCACCGGGCCGTTTGGGACGAAGCTCCTGACCGGGGATCTCCTTGAGACGGTCGAAATTCCCAGCCTTTCCCGTTCCGCGCGTTGGGGCTACTACAAGTTCTGCCGCAAGCCAGGTGAGTTCGCGCACGCCGTCGCGGGTGTCTTGAGAGATGAAGACAGGCAGGTATTTCGCGCCGTAATCGGTGGTTCAAAGGCGCCGCCGATCTACGTTGCCGACGCCAACAGTCTGATTGACGATCGAAACGGCTGGTCCGTCAAGAAAACCGCTGTGGTCGACCTGCTGGCCGCGCATGGCGTCAGCGAGCCCTATGACCTACAGCTCCATGTGCTCGCTTTAGAACGCGCGGTGGCCCGATCATGATATCCCGACAGATACAGCTCACCGTGAACGGGCGATCCGTTGATGCTGGCGTCGAACCGCGAATGCAGTTGGCCGACTTCTTACGCGAGCAGCTTGGCCTGACAGGAACTCACCTTGGCTGCGAGCACGGTGTTTGCGGTGCATGCACTTTGGAAGTTGACGGGGTGCCAGTCAGATCGTGCATCACGTATGCGGTTGCCTGCGACGGATCCCGCATTCGCACAATCGAGGGGCTCGATAATGACGAAATCGCGGGCCGACTGAGACGTGCCTTTTCAAGGGAACATGCGCTGCAATGCGGATTCTGTACCCCAGGAATGCTAACAACCGCACGCGACATTGTAGTGCGCCTGCCAGAAGCAGATGAAAAGCGCATCCGGATTGAGCTGAGCGGCAATCTGTGCCGCTGCACCGGTTACAACGGGATAGTTCGGGCGATCATGGCGGTGATATTGGAGATGAAGACCGAGCCCAGAGCCGACCTTCGGGGCACCTTGCTCGGGCCGGCCGGTTCCCGCGGCGTAGCGGCTTCATCGCAACCAGGCCGCGCCGGCACGAAAGCTTCGGCCAACGGGACCAGCTCCGCGGAGCCCGATGTCACGTTTTCTTCTGTCCCCGTACGCCCCGGAAAACCCACGTTCCAGGTCCAGCATTCCGTCAAAGTTTCGGTCCCGCGCGAAATTGTCTGGCGGTTTTTCGCCCGATTGGACGAGGTCGTCAAATGCATGCCCGGCGCCTCGCTGACCGAAGAGCCTACCGACGACCGGGTCAAGGGACTGATGCGGGTCCAGGCGGGGCCGATTACAGCGGAATTCCACGGCGTCGCTGAAATCACACGTGATCCCATGTCTTTCAGCGGAACAATCCAGGGCCAGGGGAAAGACCGGGGCAATAACTCGACGACTGCAGGCGAAGTCCGCTACAGACTGGTCGATGAAGATAGCGGGCGCCGGACCGCCATCGTCTTTGAGATCTCGGCTTTCATAACCGGACCCTTAGCGCAATTCAGCAGGGGCGGTTTGGTTCAGCAAATCGCCAAAACGATAGCGGAACGTTTTGCAAAAAATGTTCAGCAAAAATTGTTGAGCCCAGACGGCGACGAGCAAGTAAAGGTCACCTCTTCCTCGCTCAACATGGGAGCGATTGCATTGAAGGCGATGTGGCAATGGATGGGGGGGGCGGCGAGCAGATGGATCAGCCGGCGGTGAAAGCAGCTTACACTGGAAAAGCGAGTTCCTGAATCGCAGGGCATGCGCAATGGACATACCGAACGTGCCAAATACGACTGTCTCATACATGGAGGCAAACCTGTACGAACAGTACCGGGCACTGCTTTTGACCGTGGGCAGCAGCGACTTTATTCCTTTGCTTAGAGACACCTTGAATTCCCACTCAGGTCAGCGAGACTTTATGGTGTTTTCGTTGGGTGTGGATGGTACACCTTCACCGCTTCTGCTGTCTGAAAAACAGGCTGGCGCGCTGGTGCGAGGCGCTGCCTATCTGCGACGGTTCCACCAGTATGACCCAAGTCTGAAAGACGCTCCCAATCCCGGCCGCGTATCATTTGTTAACCACCAAACCCGCTACGAGGCAAAGTGTCCCTTTCGGCAAATCGCATTTGCCGGGCACGACGGGGGTGGCGAGCTGACCTTCTCGATGCTGTCCGATAGCTACCGAGTGGTCACGAAATTTTTTGTCTCCTCCAGTGAAAACGCTGCCGAGACCCAACTGAACTCCCGGTTGTCAGCTTTGAGTGCACTTATTCTGCCGCTGATCGACGCCCATTGCGGATCTTCCCGGTCCGAAAGCGCAAAAGGTATGCAAATCGTCGAGCAGCTCGAGGGCAGACTGGAGAGAGCCTTTCCGACGTTATCTACTCGCGAACGTGCGGTATGCGCCAGGACGATGATTGGAATGACGGCAGAGGGAATAGGACTGGCGTTGGGCATCGGACGCCCAACTGTACTGACCTATCGCAGAAGAGCCTATGAACGGCTCGCAATCGGAAATTCAAACCAGCTATGGCTTAGCCTAGCCAGGATTTGAGCGGCGCTTCACGCCTTGAGGTAACTCACGATGACATCGCGAACATGCCGCTTCCGTTGCGTTATCCACTCGTCATTCCCGAGTTCAATGTCGAGCATTTTGGAGAGGGTATAGCGGCTTGAGATGTGCACAGAGCAAAGCCCATGCAATGTAATAAACAGCTGAACGGGGTCGATCCCGCTCCTGAAAGCTCCGAGTTTGGCACCGCGGTCCAGAAGGGAGCCTATGTTCTGAATCATAGTCGCGGCCATTTTGGGGATCTCTCCTGACCGGCTGATGTATTTTCCTTTTTCACTATTTTCGCTCGCAACGATCCCGGCAAACTGAGGGTGAGAGATAAAGAAATCAAACGTGTCGTCGATCAGTTTGCGAAGGGCATCTTGAGGCTTCAGAGTTCCAAAATCCACCGCGAGCTCGGCCCTCCTGACGGAGGCATAAATGTCTTCCAGGCAAGAGATATACAAACCTTCCTTATTTCCAAAATAATGATAGATCATTCGTAAGTTTGCGTGTGCCGCAGTAGCTATATGTTGCACGCGGGCACCACGAAATCCCCTTGCCGAAAATTCGTCGATGGCAACGGAAAGTATTTTTTCCTTGGTGGAATTCATTGAGTTTACAAAGAACCAAATTAAGTCAAATCAGCTAATGACCGATGCCGGTGTATTGACCCAAACTACCTCGGCGATGTCCTTGCCAGGATTTTTGAACTCGTGTAGCAATCTTGAAGAAAAAAAGAAGCTATCGCCCGCTGAAAGATGATACGAGGTTTCGGATACTGTCAAAAGCAGCTCGCCTGACAGAACGTACCCAACCTCCTCTCCATCATGCTGACGCTTGCCAGCAACGCTTGCACCAGCGTCCACCCGGACAATGAAGGCTTGGAGAAGCGCACTCCGTCCGAGCGGTATGATCACCTCCGACCGTATCGTTGCTCTGTTTGAATCGGCGCCAGCCGCGACACCCACGGAGGGTCGAGTTCCTGCTTTGCTGACGATCCCGCCATCGGCCACAGTTTGGCTCAGAAGCTCGATAAGCGTGAGGTCGAGTGCTTTAGCTACACGCTGGAGCGTGACAAGAGATGGCGCTGTTTTCCCATTCTCAATCTTCGAAAGAAGGCTTGCGGAATAGCCAGCCTTTGCCGAGAGCTCTTGCAACTGAAGGCCTTTGACCAAGCGCGCGTGACGGATGGTCAATCCGACATTCAGATTTGGTTCTACTGCTCGATCCTTCACAGAATCGGCTTCACCGCCGGACTTAGGCTTCCTCATAATTCCTCGATTACTTCTTACTTCGCAAAGATCGACCATGTGAAGGCGTCGCGCCCAGTCACATAAGTATTAGGGAGACATAGTAGCTAAATTCTGCCTTCCAGTCTTCGGACAGCTCCGCCAATTTAAGGTATGCGCAATTTGCCCACCGGGTTAACGACAGTCTTCATCATGCTTCTACGCCCGTCCACCGATTGCGCATGGTTTGCAGTCTATAGCATACCACGCACCATTGTGAACGAGTTTGATAGCCGTTGGGTGGCTGCGCCTACTGTGGCGTTCTTGTGAACGGAATCGGCCGTTGGGGCAATCGCCGAGTGGGTCCGCGGTTGGTCGACGGTCTGCCTGACAAAGGCCGCTTGGAGCCATTGTAAGTCAGGCAGGCAGACACTGAATCTGGGCTCTACCTCGCGATTTGCAACGGTTGGGAAACGGTCTAGAGGGGGGTGCCGCCACCATCTTAAACCGGAGACAATCAGGATAGAAAAACCCCCTATAACTTGGCCCTATGGCGCGTAGTGCGTGCCGAAAAAAGTCTCGAGGGTCGATTGCACTGCTTGCGGACATTCCACCGGCAGGATATGGCCGCCATCCATCCAGACGAGTTCCGAGCCGGGGATGCGCTGCGCTATGTCGGTAGCGTTTGAAGGAGCCGCAACACGATCGGCGGCTCCATGAACGATTAAGGTCGGACATTTAATTCGGCCAATTCGTTCACTAAAATCGAAGCCATCCAAAGCCGCTATGGCTGCGGCGATGCCTTTCGCATCGGCCGCTACACGCTGATCAATGAATTCTTCGACGAATGCCTGGTTTTCGCTGAGAAATTGAGCTGAAAAGATGGAATTCGCCGTGGCCTCGGCCGCGGCCTTGGGACCCATGGACTGCGCGACCAAGGCGCGACTTTGCATCCCGGTACGCGCTTCATCACTGTAACGGCAGGCTGTAGAGAACAGAACCAGAGCGGAAAACCTCTCTGGCTCTTGAGATGCGAGCGACATAGCGATCATTCCGCCTTGGGAAAGACCGACCAGCGCGCATTTGTCAATGCCGAGAGAAGACAGTAGCGCCGACCAGTCGGCAGTCATTTGAGCCATGGTGTAGGGGCCAGCGGGCTTGCTTGACAGGCCATGGCCGCGGCTGTCGCCAGCGACGACCGTGTACTGGTCCTGAAACGTGGAAAGCTGCTGAGCCCATAGCGCATGGTTCCACCCGACCCCGTGAATGAAGACGATCGGCCGCCCCGCTCCCCTCGACACGACGTGCATCTCGACGTCATCGGGAGGCACCGTAACCAGACAGCCGGCCTGCGGCTGAAAGAACTTGCTGGTCATTCCTTCCTCTCTCTCGTTCACCGACGGGCTGGCAGCAATCTTGAGCTCAGCCAAGCCTAGGCCGCCACTGCAGCCGGCAAGATCGATGCCCGAGCAGCGAACCTTTCGCCGGCCCTCAGGCAAAAATCTGGCTGTAGCAAACTTTCCGTGGTGACCTCATTGCCTTCATTGTCGCTCAACAGAAAACGACCGCGGTTTTCACGAATGACGCTGACATCGGCGACCATACCAGGACGTAGCGCGCCAATTTCACCCTCAAGACGCAGCAGGGCGGCGGCGTTCGATGTGACCATCGGCACCACCTGGTCGAGAGACAGTCCTAGTGCCATCATCGAGCTCATGGCCTGCACGAGGCTGAATCTCGGCTGTGATTTCCATGGGTGATTTTCGTCATCGATATGCTCGCCGGGGGTCCCGGCTGGAGCTGGGATATCGATGTTGTATCCGTGGATGTCGGCTCCGAGGGTGGTTGGAATAATACCGGCGTCCAATGCCTTTCGCGCATTGCGATATGAGAAATGGCTCCCGTGGCCCACGTCAACTCGAAGACCCTTCGAAAGAGCTGCGTCAATGATCGGATGAACCTCACCCTCCAGGTTGACAAAACCGCCGGGGTGACGCGTGAAAGGGTGCGCCAGCACATCGCCTTCTCGTAGAATGGGTATGACGCGCTCTAGAATGGTGTCGACGTCCTCTCCATTGGCTCCTGACGCAGGAAGGCCCCACATTTGGCCAAAGTGGACGTAGACCGGCAGGTCGGCTTCGCGACCGATCTGGGCCGCAAGCTCGATCACGCGAATGCCCCACCGCGCAAAGCCACCGATCTCTGCGTGGGCCTTGATGCCGCGCACGAGATCTCTGTTCTCTGTCGCCGCCTTAACTGTCGCAGCAACATTAACCCCTTCCGGACTATACAGATCAGGGTAGAAATGCCCCTCCAGCCCCCCCACCAGATATGCAGACAGGTAAGCCAAAGTACGTGTCTTCGATTGCTCGGCTATGAAGTGGCGGAACCCAGGAAGGGTCATGCAGGAAGGCCCACCTTGGTCTACCAGGGTTGTCACCCCTGACTGAACTCCCACCAGGTCAGCCGGCACCCCAAAGCGACCGGTGACGTACTGGTAGATGTGGGCATGGGTATCGATCAATCCAGGCAGAACTAGGCGGTCGCGAACATCGATTACCTCTTTGGCAGCCGATGGCGGTATGCGGCCCTCGACCGCCGCAATCTTCCCGTTGGAGATGGCGACGTCCATTACCCCATCGAGACCTGAAGAGGGGCAGATGACCCGGCCGCCCGCCAAGACCTTATCGTAGAGCTGATGCTGATCCATGGTTCATGCCTTTCGAACAGCTTAGGTAAAAAGTTTTTTACTCGCGGCTAGGACACCGTGTCAAGCAAGAAGGGCGGTACTGAATCAGCTGGCTTCCGAGCTCAGGGGCTGAGTTCGTTGCTGGCTAGGCAAGCGGGATGCCCACCAGAACCAGCTTGGGCGGGGTGAGGAACAGTTCCCTCAATAAGCAGTCTCAACTCGCTGCCACAGTCATTATCGGCTGCTGCTCATATGCAATCCCGCGATGTAGCCGAATGTCAGAGCTGGACCTAGTGTGATGCCTCCCCCAGGATAGTTGCCGCCCATTATGGAGGCGGCATCGTTTCCCACGGCATAAAGTGCGAGTATCGGCTTACCGTCTGCGTCAATGACCCGAGCATACCTATCGGTCGCGAGCCCGGCAAAGGTCCCGAGGTCGCCGGGAACGACTCGAACGGCATAGAACGGACCCACTTCTACTGGCCCAACGCAGGGATTAGGACCGATACCCGCATCGCCCATATAGCGATTATAGGCAGTGGTGCCGCGGCCGTAGGACCGGTCCTCACCCAATGATCGTGCATCTCGGTTATACGTATCGATCGTGACTTGGAAAACTGTGGGGTCGATGCCGGCCTGCCGTGCCAGTTCTGCAAGCGACTTAGCGCGGATGAGGTAGCCGCTGCGGATATGATGGCCGATCGGCATCGGGGAAGGCTTCGCGATACCAAGGCCGTACTTCCGGATTGTGGCGTGGTCAGTGACGAGCCACGCCTGGCAGTTCGTGTCGTCTGCCTTGGATCTGATGAGGGCGCCAGTGAAATCATGATAGGAGTTAGCTTCGTTGACGAAACGACGGCCATCCGCGCGCACCGCGAGGACACCTGGCTTGCCGCGGTCGATCACGTGCGGAACAAGTCCCAACGTGCCGTCGCGGCGAGGTGCGAGCGACATCGGAGCCCACGCTGCGGCGTTGGGAAAATCACTGCGAAACACTCCCCCTGCCCTTAGCCCAAGTTGAAGGCCATCGCCGACATTGCCAGGCGAACTGGGCGACCAATGTGCCGATCCCGACGCAACGTGCGGATAAAGTTGAGCTTGTAGAGCTGTATTGTGCGGAAAGCCGCCAGTGGCGAGAACGACGCCTTTTCGGGCTCTAATTTCGATCACTCGCCCCTCGATCTCCGCGGTGGCACCGCATATCAGCCCGCCGGTGGAGCAGAGTTCCCGCAGGGGGGCATTTGTCCTTACATCCACTCCGACATCCAGCGCCGAGCGCAAGAGCCGGCCGACCAATGCACGTCCATTCTTCAGCTGAGTTGCTTGCCCATGCCATGCGACGTCGAACATATGCAAGGCTAGTCGACGCATCACATACAAAAAGGAATCGATGGAGCGCACGACTTGGAAGAAGTGCCGCAGCTCACCGTTCGCGGCCACCATCATGCCAAGAAATGTACTTTCAGGCAGCGGCAATGCGATCAAGGATGAATATCGGCCGAGTGACTTGGTGTTGTATTCGTCAGCATGCAACGAGCGTCCCCCGGCTAATCCCCCGGGTTGCTCTGCGTGGTAGTCCGGAAATGTCGACCCAAGGGTAAACTTTACCGCCGTGTCCCTCTCAAAAAAACGGAGCATTTCCGGCGCGTGTTCAAGAAACGCCCGGCACTTGGCTTCGTCGAAAAAAGTTCCGGCTTCATGGCGAAGATAAGTCAGAGCCGCATCTAGGCTGTCGGCCACGCCTGCAGTCCTTGCCTGGGAGCTGTTGGGGATCCACACCCAGCCCGCGGACCTGGCCGTAGTGCCGCCAATAACGGCCTCTTTTTCGAGCACGAGTATCTTCAGGCCGTGATGGCCCGCTGTGACCGCAGTCGCCAAGCCGCCGGCGCCAGATCCGGCGATCAATACATCCACGTTCAAAACGTCAGGCATTGGCGTTGTCTCCGAAACGGAGGCACAGGTGCAATAAAGCCGCTAATATCCAACAGTAAACCTTTCGCTCACGTGCTTCGGCTTTTCTGCCTCGTCGAGCACGGCGATGGCATAGTCCTCCATGGAGATCCGGCTCTGGCCATTTTCGCCGACCAGCAGATCATCCTTGCCCACGCGGTAAGCGCCAGTGCGCTCGCCGGGTACAAATATTGCGGATGGAGAAATGAAGGTCCATTCAAGCGTGGTGTCTGCTCGAAGACGTTCGAGAACCGCCTTCCCGCCAGCTGCTTCCGGCTTTGCTATTTCAGGGAACGCGGGCGTTTGGGCTAAAGGTAGTCCGCTCCCGGTCATCAAGGTGCCAGCACCTCCGACTACGATCAGCCTTCCGACACCTGATTTCTGGCTCGCCAATATGAGGTGCTCCGGATCATATTGAATGAACCTTACCGCGCTAATGATTACGTCATGCCCGGCAAGCAGCGCCGCCATTGCAGCTGGGTCCGTCATATCGGCCACAGCGACCGAGGTGCCGGCGATCTTATCGAGTTTGTCTCGATTTCTACCAATTGCGGTAACGGAGTGCCCGCGGGCCAGCGCCTCCGCGACGATCCGTGTACCCGCATTTCCAGAAGCCCCGATAATTGCCAGTCTCATGACACACCTTTCTGTTGCTACCGCCGGCGTACTGAAATACGGCGGAGCGGCACCATGGCCCAAATCCGAAAGGGAGTATGTCGTTAGCTCTAACGACGCGCGTCAGGTTTGTGAGCCCTCCGCGGCTGCCGTTGCCTCGGCGTAATCTGCCAAGCCTATGGGTTTGGCAACGGAGCGGCTGATTGGTCCGGCGCCGACGAGCTTCGTCAAACGCTCGCCATGCTGTTGCTGGAGCGCCGGGGTTCCGAGCTGACGATCTTCGAATGATCCGCCTTCACGAGAGGAATTTCGCCCTCCTGCCTAGGCCGGACCGGCATCGGTTCTGGACGCGGTCGATCGCGCTTCCGACGACGTCCATGCTGACCTCAGCGCACGTCCTGCAGCCGAGTGGGGACGTCCTGATCGACGGCCGAGAGTACAATGAGTACCAGACTTTGCTGCCGATTGAATGCAAGCGACCGCCGACGCCCGTCGCAGCGAACGTGACGAACGCGAGTATCTGATCAGTAGGGTCAGCTCGACCGGGGGCGTCCACCGGGCTCAAGGCTGGGCACCACGGTCGTGAGCACGACGGAGCAGCGATGATCGGCTATGTCCAGGGAAACGATCCCAGACGATTTGCATTATCTTGTTCGATGAGGTCGAGCTTGTCAGCCGCTGTCCAACCATCGACCGGCCCTGCAATAAGATCGTCCACCCAGGCGCAAAGCGTATCGTGCCAGTGAGCGATCATTGCGTCAAACCATTCGCGCGATGCAGGGCCCGACCCTGTTCGGATCGACCTTTTGGGGATCGAGATGTAGCTGGCCCAGGTCTATTGATCGACAGCCGTCGAAACTATGCTCCTATCTCGGATTAATTCTCCAGCTGCTGCCGGTCAAAGAAACGGTTTGGCGGCCGCCTCAGGCCAAGATTCTCACGCAGCGTCGATCCCTCGTACTCGCGCCTGAAAATGCCTCGTCGCTGCAGCTCTGGCACAATCTTCGCGACGAAGTCATCCAATCCGGCGGGAAGATAGGGGAACATCACGTTGAAACCGTCGGACCCTTCGGTGACAAGCCATTCCTCCATCTCATCGGCGATGGTTTTTGGAGTACCAACGAAAGCCAGGCCCGAATAGCCGCCAAGACGCTGGGCCAGCTGACGCACCGTGAGATCTTCCGCTCGTGCCATTTTCAGGACACTTTCCAGACTGCTTTTGCTCGCGTTTGTTTCAGAGATTTGGGGCAACGGGCTGTCGGGATCAAAAACTGAAGCATCACGGCCAAGCGCGATCGACAGCGAGGCGATACCGCTCTCGTAGTAGACCAGGCTGTCGAGCTTTGCCCGTTTGGACTGCGCTTCCTCGACACTGTCGCCGACAATGACGAAGGCCCCGGGCAGGATCTTGATGTCGTCACGGGAGCGGCCAAGCTTCTCGGCGCGTCCTTTGATGTCGGCAAAGAAGCGCCGTCCCGATGCCAGATCAGGCGGCGCGGCGAAAATCACCTCCGCCGTTTCGGCCGCCAGTTGACGCCCGGCCTCCGACGCGCCGGCCTGGACGATGACCGGCCAACCCTGCAATGGTCGGGCAATGTTGAGCGGCCCTCGCACCGATAGATGCTCGCCCTTGTGGTCGAGCACCTGCAGCCGAGACGGGTCGAAATAGAGCCCGCTCTCTGCGTCGCGGATAAAGGCATCGTCGGCGAAGCTGTCCCACAGCCCCGTCACGACATCGTAGAACTCGCGCGCCCGGTGGTAGCGCTCATCGTGTTCGACATGCTGGTCGAGGCCGAAATTCAGCGCCGCGTCGGGATTGGATGTCGTAACAATGTTCCAGCCGGCGCGGCCGCCACTGATATGGTCAAGCGAGGCGAAGCGCCGCGCGACATGATAGGGCGCGTCGAAGGTCGTAGATGCTGTCGCGACCAGGCCGATGTGATCGGTGACGGCGGCAAGCGCTGACAACAGCGTGAACGGCTCGAAGGAGGTCACAGTGTGGCTGCGCCGCAGCGCCTCAATCGGCATGTTGAGCACGGCCAGATGATCGGCCATGAAGAAGGCGTCGAACTTCGCTGCCTCCAGCGTCTGCGCGAAACGCTTCAGATGCGCGAAGTTGAAGTTGGCATCGGGGTAGGCGCCCGGATATCGCCAGGCGCCGGTGTGAAGACTGACGGGGCGCATGAAAGCGCCCAAGCGAAGCGACTTGCCAGCCATGGTTCTGATTCCAGATTTCGTTGCGCAAGAGTTGCCTTCTAGCCCAGCCAAGGGGAAGATATTTCGTTCTCCCAATAGGCTGGAGTTTAGAAACTGCCTGCTGTCGCATTGCGTGCGAATGGTCGCCTATGCCAGCCAACGAGAATGTCTGCAAAAAGCATGACCGATCGTACTGTTCCGCGTATGAAAATTTAGGCGGATTGTCGCCTAGCTGCGTTCCCTCCGAGAAATGCCCCAGTGGAATCACCCGCCCAGCCACCGGTTTTCAACCACACCAAGGACGGGGCATCGGAGGGCAACTTGTTCCGCCGCAGACAAATGGTACTGCCAGCCCTTCGGAAATCAGCACGTCACCTACGTCCTGGCCATCGGCAAACAGCGACCCGCAGCTTCGCCCATAGTTGCAGCGGGCTGTACCCTCGGTTCCTGCCGGACATGAACAGGGGGTCATCTCCAATTCGAGCTTTGCGGAAGCCACCAATTCGGTGAGCCGCGCCTTCGCTCGACGCCCAAGGTCTCCCTCAACATCGCACCTTGGCTCGATACTTTCGGGAGCATTGAAGCCGACCAATCGGGTTCCCTTTGCGCTGCCGGCGAGCCGGATGGTGTCTCCGTCCGTTACAGTGAACTGTGATCTGGCGAGCGGCACCCTGTCGTCTTCAGACGGCCTCACGAAGGATGGCGCGCTTGACCATGTGACGTGCCCGCCCGCGGCGATGAATGAGTAGATGAGCGAACCGGCTACCAGTGCCAGAGCGAAGCCAAAGGTCCTGGCGAACCTTGCGGCTAGATATCGGGCTTCGCGTTCGAGCGGGCTTCGCCAGCGGCGCGGAAGCCGGTGCGTTATCATCCTGTTCGGGGAACTTTGAGATGGTGAATACGTGCTTGGCGGTGCTGCGCCTATGATCTCATAGAGCTTTGACCACTGCTTTGCGCTCAGTCGAGTGCGCGGGCCGTACTCCACGAGCCGCTCGCGCATGTCGAGAAGGAATTGACGCTGCCATTGGCTAAGGCGGCCGCGAACAAGTGCAGCCTCTATTCGCAACTTTAGGTCGGCCTCCGGCTCCATGCCAATTTGCCTCACGCCTGCGTCACAATAGTGGGCAGCCGGCTGGGTGTGAATAGGAGCGCAAGACTCGGCTGGGTCTCGACAAGGCGCCTCGCATCAAGAGCCGCCGCCCCAATCTATGAGCGGTTACGGAAAGTCGCCGAGCTGGCGGTAAAGGTGAAAGTCCATGTGGGCTGTGGGCGGCATGTCTTCGCTCGCCGGTCTCTCGACGACGAGAACCTATCAATCGCACGCGCTGCGCTAAGCGCAAACTTTCCCCCCGTGTCTCCGAGACGGGATCGGCATCCATTGGCTGCTCCCGGGAGAAACCCGGCGCCGCCTATCAGTGAGGGGCAGGGCTTTAGCCGCTTTCAAAACTATATCGGCGCGCAATGTCACCGTAGTGCTTAAGATCCTCCACCAGTCCCCGACTTTTGATTCCGGCCGGGGCGAAGGCGCCCAGCGCTCCAAGCAGCAGGCGGGAGCTTTGCGCTGCGTTTCCGGCTTCCGCCAGTTTTTTCGTCATCAGGTGTGTGTCGACCTTTGTTTTCGATCCATCGAGGGTTTCTGCCCAGGTCTGACGTAAGCCGGGAGAGCCAGTGACAATTGCAAGCTGGGTCATGAGAGCGCGATAGCCGCCGGCCTCAAGCCGCGTAATCTCCGAAGAGTTCAGGCTTGCCTTGATTACCCGGTAGGTGTTGAGGAATCGTAGGGCCCGCCTGGGCGTTTGGCCGGTGAATGGCGCGATCGCGCCCAGGAAGCCAAGCTCCGTGTCCGTGAGTGTAAGAGCTGTCGCATCGATCGCCCCAGAGGAAGGAGTCTCAACCGGTCGCTCTTGTCCGGCTGAGACCGGACGTTCCGGCGACGAAGGTGTGGCCGACTGCGCGGTTTCGGGAGGCAGCCTTTCCCCAAGGCGGATTTCTTCCGCGACATCCTCGCCAGCCGACGTCACAGATGTTGGCGCCTTTTCTTGGGCCCCTTGTGCCGAGAGCGCCGACAACAGCGCCCGACTGCCCTCGGACGACATTCCGCGGACCCAGTAGGGCACCTGAAATATCTTTTCCAGATAGTCTCCGGCCGTGGCCCCGTCGGAACCATTCTCGGCAAGCAGCTTGTCGTAGTGCGACGCTAGCGACTTGCTGACCCATCGCGAGTCGACAGCCACCACCACGACAAACAGTGGAAATGAAAGCAGCAGATGAACTGCCTGGAGGACCTGCACAACCTTCTCGGGCGGACAGCGGTCAAGATCATCGATATAGAGGATAATTCGTTCGAAACGGCCAGGCCCCGGGGTCGTGGCCATCTTTCCGGATTCCCTCAATTTTCTCTGCTCGTCCGACGTAAAGAGCTCTGCTTTCGCAGCAGTTGTAATGAGTGTCTCAACCCGGGCGTTATAAGCTGCGACCTTACGCACCAGCTCCTGCTGCGTGGCCTCATCGGCAGCCACCATCAATCCGGACAGTTCCGTGAAGTCCTTGCGGATTGTCGCGATCAGGCCAAGGTGTTTTGCATAAGCTCCGTCGCCTGCACGGTCTCTCACAAAACGCAGGAGACGGCCGTTGCCTGTCTCGCCCTCATACTCCTTGGTGATTTGCGCCAACTGAGTCGATGTCGCCGTCAGCACGGCTTTGGACTCCGCAAGTTCGGCGGTAAGCTTGGCGAGCTGCTCTTCGGCACGCTTGACCTCATCCCCTGGTTCCTTCAGCCTCTTCTCGATCGCGGTGCTTAAGGTTTCGCGGTGCTTGTCCACCACTGTTGCCGCTTGTTTGATGCCACGGGCGACCTGGCCGATAGCGCCAGCAACGGTGATAAAGACGGCCGACGCCTGCACCACAGCAAGATGCACATGATCGAAGAGCTGGTCGAGTATTCCTCCTTTTCCAACCTGAGAGGAAAGCCAAGCTCCGAACCAATCCACGATTGGCGGAATGACCAGCAGCACTGCCAAGGCAAGCGCAAGGAACGGCCAATTCAGGAGCTGTGCGCGGGTGGCCTTGGCAATGATTTGAGCCCGCTTCGTCTCGTCCCCCAGCGAATCGAGTGCGCTTTTCAAAGCCTCACCATCGTCCTTGAGCTGATCGAAGCCCAGCTTTTCGGCGGCCTTCTTGAGATCCTTGTTGCTCGCAATCACGCTCACGAAGCTTTGGCCCACCACTTTCCAGAACAGGTGCGGAGCCGCCGCCATCCGCCCGCGCTGCACCACCAGCTCTCGCTCCGCGGAGGCTACGCGCTCCGAGGCCAATTTCTGTTGCCTGCGTTGCGAAATCAGCCGCTCCGCTGAGTCGAGGGTCAATTCACGAGCCGTCGCCAGCTGGTCCAGAAGCGTGGGCTTTGAACTTTCGGTCCCGGGTACGTTGGCCCGCAACCAGCGATCCAGCTCAACAAAGATGTTGTCGACCAGGCTTGCCCATAAATTGGTCTCGGCATAGTGCCAGGCGTTGAACCGGATTTGCACGATCTGTCGATGAAAGGCCGGGTCATCGCCCTTGCGCGCTATCGCCTCGTTAGCCAAGCTGGCGACATGGCGATAGATGAGCCTCATGAAGAACGACTTGCCCGAACCCCAGTCACCGAAAATGCCAAATGCCAACGGTGGCAACACTTGTCGCGCAGCCGCTACCCGGGCAAAAGCCCTCGCCTCATCTTCTACATTGAGCTTGTCATCAAGCGTGTCGCCCTCGCTACTGTCGTTGCGAAGGTTAGCGAAAATGATGCGGGTTGCCTCGACTCTTTCGCTTTCAGGAGGAATGGTGCCCGTTACAAGACGTGCTGGTAGTGTGGCTCCAAAAGCCATGTACCATAGACGAATCCTCGACCCGTCCAAAACTTCCAACCGCTCCAGCACCGCCATCCGCAGGTGGGACAAATCAATTGAAGCTTCCTCAAGTCGCGCCTGAAGCTTGGTTCCAGGTTGCGTGAGGAGACTGGCTACGAGTGTATCCAGCCTTAACACGCCCGCCTGGCCGAAGGCAGCCGCCATTGACACGGCCCTAAGCTGGATTTCGGTGACGTTGTCCGTGGGCTTGATCCGCCTGCCGCCGAGGCTCGGAGCAGCGGAGAATGCGTCCACGACATCGTTTATGCCCCGAAAAGGGGCGGTCCCCGCCAGTTGCGCTAATGCCGTCACGGCTGACAGTTCCGCCGAGCCCGGTTGAGTCCGCGCCAACTGCAATGCGGCAGCAAAAAGCCGGCTACTGCTGATCTCCTGGATATCGCCACCCGGTTGATTTAGCTCTGCGGCGAGGGCCAGAGTCTGGGTCGCCAGGTCGGTCGCTGAACTGAGCCCATGCTCATCCAGAAGCCGATTGAGCTCAGAGGCAGGGCCTGCGGTCGCAGGCTCGGGACCGAACAGGGAGCCAAGCGCCACTTCCCATTTCTTTTTGGTCTCATTCGGCTGCGGCGACGTCATAATCCGGTCGATTAGCGTTTCCGCCAAGTCCCTGATGTCATTGACTGTGAGATCAAGCGAAAAGAGCTGCCTGATCTGGTCCGCAATGACACCGCGAACCATCATGGCTCCAAAAAGGTGCCGAGCTTCATATTCGGGCGTCTCGATCGTCCTTTGAGCGATGCCGCTTGCTGGCTTGAGCAGACCATCTACGGAGACGGAGAGCTGAATCTTGTAGCCCTTTCCCAGCGCGCTGAAAATCAGGTCTGAGTCGGACAACTGGGCGACAACCATCTCGGACACTAGCTCGGGTTTAATCCGACGTCGCAGCCAGTCAACAAACCATGAGGCGGTGTTACCGTATCGTATGGAATCTCTGTCTTCCTGTCCCGCGGCGACCAGACCGATGAACAATGCCCTGGTATCGAAGACCAGACGTTGCGCCTCATTGTCGACATTGACGTAGCGAATGCCTCGCTCAATTGTCGTTTTGAGAGTTGGCGAGCGACCCCGGTCGAGACCAAGCATTGCGGCCACCGGCTCCGCAAGATCACCCCATCTGGGTGGCTCAGTTTGACTGGCCATACTTCCTCCCCCCACCTGCTTTTAGACCGCCAAGAAAAGCATTATTCGAGGATTCAATTAAAGGAAAACGATATTGTTAATGAGGACTGCAAATGACATTTAGTGGGCTGCACAGACGATTCCATTTGTCCTTCAAGGGCCCGTGAGATCGGGCGCGCTGGACGGCCTTCTTTGACGAGGAGACTCCGCGCTGGTCGCGTTCGTCGTTGCCGAAACGTACGGACTCGTAATACCTCAAGATCCAAGAATCACAGCCACATGCCCGCAGACCGCTAATAGCGGTCCATCAGCGGAATTGGGCGTTCCTTTACCGGAGTTTTCCAACATGCATCCGTCCTCGGTGCACCCGTCCAGCCTGTCCATGACCGTTGCGAAGGCCAGGGAACACATTGCTTCGACTTATCTGCGTGTTACCGGCCCCGAGAGGCTCCCTCTGCACGCTTGCGTTGGACGGTATCTTGCAGATGATGTTATCGCTGCCAGCAACATCCCTGCATTCGACATCGCAGCCATGGATGGATACGCGGTCCGTTCTGCAGACCTTGATATCGAAGGGCGCGCTTGTCTGCGCGTGATCAGTGAAATTGCCGCTGGTCACCCTGGCGACAAGCACGTCAACGCCGGCGAAGCGGCTCACATATTTACTGGCGCCTTGGTACCCCCGGGCGCCGATAGGGTCATCCCCCAGGAAGATTGCGTTCGACGGCCGGCAAATGTTTCCGTTGCTGGACAGGTTGGAGGCAAGCTTCATATCCGGCGGCGCGGCGAGGACATTGCCGCCGGTCAGACGGTGTTGAGAGCCGGCCGTAGGCTGAGCCCGGGTCAGATTGCTTTGCTTACCGCATTGAGTTTTGATGCCGTGGTTGTTCGGCGCAACCTCCGCGTAGCCCTATTGTCGACCGGGGACGAGTTGGCAGATGTCAGCAACTCTCCCAAGGCAGGTGGCATTGTTGATAGCAATCGTCCGATGCTCAGGGGCTGGCTTGAACAGCTGGGATGCGAGGTGGACGACCTGGGGATCATCCCGGACTCTTCCGACTTGCTTTTGCAGACCTTGATAAAAGCTGCCGCAGTATCAGACCTGATCATCACAAGTGGTGGAGCTTCGGTTGGGCCAGCCGACCACCTTGCCCGAACAATTGCCAGCCATGGCTCTGTCCAGTTCTGGAAGCTTAACATGCGTCCAGGCAAGCCGGTGGCTCTTGGCAGTATTGGCTGCTGTCCAGTTCTTGCGCTTCCCGGCAATCCCTTTGCCGCGGCCACCGCCTTCAGGCTCGTCGGCCAGTTCCTGATCGGTTGCCTGGTGGGCGACGCTGGAAGCGGCGCAGCGCCCCTCACGCTGCCATTTGGCGCACTCAGTCTCCAAAGTGGGAAACCATCTGCAGGTCCTTGCGGGCAGATTTACCACCACGCAATCGGGGCTGACGGCTGTTGAGCCGCTTGAGAAGCAAGGATCAGCGAGCTTGTTGGCGATAGCTAGCGCCGATGGCTTAATCCTTCTTCCGGAAGATAGGCATCTTTTTGCGCCCGGTGGGCTGGTGGATTTTTTCCCCTGGTGAGCGGCGCTCGATTGGTTGGGGTCAGCGGTCGGGCATCGTTGGTTGGACGCCGCACCAAACCCGCTCCAAGACATGCCCGACGCCTTTGCGGTAGCCGCCTCCTCAAGCCCCGGCTATTCTTCCTGCAGGGCTAAAGCGCGGCGATGCCGGGCTTGTTCATGCATGTTGACTGGCGTGGCGCGCAGAACTCGCGTGACCATGGCGTCAAGAAAACGTCCAGAGGATAATTCCGGCGGAATGCGCTCTTTCAGGATCGTCACCTGCGGCAAACCTTTGACGAGGTCCCGAACTGCGCCATCTGGTATGGATGTAGGAACCTCCTCGCCATCCTTGTCAGGCTCGGGTCCCGGTTCCAAAATTCCCTCAGAGGGCGGCTCCATCTCTACATCCGGCAAAACGACGTCATCCGCGTATTTCATCAAGACGAGACATGTGGCGTGGTATGCGTCGTCTTCCTGCCCCAGCTTGACAAGCAGGTCGAATAGCCAATCCGCAGTCTTCGGCTCCTTCTGCAAAATGTCGGAGCGGAGCCCAAAAACGAAGCCTAGCGCTGCAAGCGGATGCCGAAGCCGAAGGTTCTTTGCATCACCGTAGGACTCTTCAACTCTGTTCGGGGCGTTCTTGCCGTACGAAGAATCCATGCGCTTGGTTGAAACAAGCAATTCAGGGCCTGTTGCCCAGTCGGTCATGAGGACGTCGACTTGTTTCAGATAATTCTTGCCAAGAATGGCCGCAGACGATGACGTGACCCCCGGTATCGCGGACTGTTTTTGCAGGCGCTCTTCAACTTCGGCCCGAAGCTTGACGGGAAGCGACCTTATCAAGGCCGTGACCGGGGCTGGAACGACACGAGGGTTGGTTGGCCTTGGCCAGACCTGGTCTGAACTGAATCCGGCTCGGCGTAATTCGTAGCTTAGCCACACATCAAGGGCGAGAGCCGGAACGCCGGACTGCGTGCCCGCCTTGAGATGAAGCGGCACCCCAAGCAAAAGTTCAAGGGTCGGATAATCTGGCTCGAAGCGGAGTTGTTCCTCGGGGCCTTTAACCCAGGGGTTTGTGTGCATCCCACCAGGAGCAGCCTGCGCAACTATATAGTCGAATAGTCTCCATGCATCGCGTTTGGCAGATGGTCTGCTGGCCATTAGCTATTTTTCGCCACTTCTGCTGTTGAATTTCGATTGCCGATTGCTGCTATAGACAGGTCCGGCCGGTCACGGCAACCGGGCTGGCAAAGTCAGGATGCCAATCAGTCATCATAGTGGCGCCAGCGCTGGAGCAAGCTGATGGCCTCTTCCAGCTCATCCTGGCCGGCTCGGTCAAGCGCTGCAGCCGACGGAAAGACGATCCGCCCAGCCTCGCGAGGCTCTAGTTTCAACATTCCGCCCCCCAACGCGTGGCCTTCAATCTCGCAGCTCAATCTCACGAAGGGCGACGACCATTCCGGTAACAGCTTCGCTGCCAGCCTCAGATCGCGGACTCGGACAGAATGGACGCTGTTGGTGCACGACACACCAGCCGCGTTTCTGACCAGGCTCACCTTGCGCCCTGACATATAGCTCATCACGAAGTCGGGTATCTGAACGTCAGGGACCGCGTACCAAGGTGCGCGATTGCGACATTTATAGGCTTGTCTCGCCTCATGGCCGGCAACGCTGTCAAGATAGCTGCGCACCGCGCGAGGCAGTTTATCGTCGCGGGTCAGGCGCAGCAAAAGGACCGCATCGTCACGCCTTTTCCAATTCTCGACAGTCGCTTTCGTGATCTGCTTGTCCGGCATGGCCCGGGTATTGCGTAGCGACGGCTGGAGAAAGGCATCTGGAATGGACAGGCGCTTTGCCTCGGAAGGCCGCAAGTGAAAGAAATCGTTGTGCCCGCTCACATAACCAATACCAACGGCCGCGAACTCCGAGAGCCGATGCGTATCAGGATCCGCAAGCGCTCCAGCGTAGAGACCCCGCAGCGAAGGCGGCAGCAAATAAGGGCGCAAGCGGCGATTCCAGACCGTGCGCCATTCCTCAAGGTTTATCGTCATCACCGGCTTGGCCGGCATTCTTCGCGGCACAAATTCATCTATCACGGTCATGCCTATGCTATCTGCCTTCCCGCCAAAGCCCTCTGCGTAGAGAAGCCAGCAATCCTCTGACAGGGTCGGGAACAGTTTTTTGCGCACAGCAAGGACATGGACCATCGAAAACGACGCGATCAGGTACTCCAGAAGCGGCACGGCATAAGGCGCGTGACCGATCTCCGCAGGGACGACAAAAGCCATGCGGCCCCCGCGCTTCAGAAGGCCAGCGGTTGCCACGATGAAGGGAGCCCACGAGGAGGTTAACCCGCTGAATTGAGCGCCAAGATCAGAGCACATGCTCAGCGCCCGGCGTCGCACCTCTCCCTTGAAAGTCTGGTAGCGAATGAACGGCGGATTTCCCGCGGCACACTCGAACCGCTCTCGAGTTTCCAGCGCCCAGGTAAAAAACTCTCCCTCGTGCACCAGCGCGCCCGGCGCACGCTCGATTGCGCGATGCGCCGAGACCGGATTCTGCTCGATGCCGACACTGTTTGGATGAAGCGCCAGAAACTGGCCGTCGCCGCAGGCTGGATCGATCATACGGTCAGCGGGATGACGGCAAGCCCACCCCACCAAGGCCGCGCTGACATCGTCAGGCGTGAAATATGCGCCGGATCGCTTTTGCGAATATTCTGGAGATCTCGCCACCATGGCGCGCACCTTAGCCAAATCGAATCACCGTGCAACCGCATCATGAACATATTGCGAACATTCATCAGGGACAAATCTGGCTCTGACAGCTTTTGCAATGATGAGGAGAGCCGTTTCCTATCCCCATCGACAACTCAGTTGAATCGCAGCCGCCGTATGGAAGACGGCTCACCTAGGCTTGCGATATGCGCCACCAGATTACGTTCAGGGCGCTTGCGCCGGCCAAAACATTGCGGGCGTAGTACCAAATACGACACTTGGCTTCCCACTCCTCAACGAACCCGCTTGGGATCGGATGCCGGTCCCAATAGATCCTAGTGGACAAATTGTTGATCCTTTCCGCAAACTTCTGATAAGCGTCATACCTATTGCATAATGTAGCAACCTTGGCGTTGTAAGCTAGGGTCGACAACACCATGCCTGTAAACGACGCCACCGATAGGTAAGCGGGACTCAGGTAGATCATTGGATGGATTACCTCGAACACATCAGTCCGAAAAGCCGAATGGGGCAACCGTGCGCCGGTAATTATCGGCCAGGATGGTACGACCGATGGGCGGCTCCGACCGCGCAGTGCAGGCTGATCTGTGACACAGGCGACAGGATAAGCCGATCGGCGTGTACACAGGAGGGGTGTTTCGTTCGGTGTAGACCATCCGCTCGGCGTGATGAGCTTCGCAGACCAATGCAACAGCCCGTGTAGCGCGTGGGGACATATACGACCCTCCCCCCGAATTCACCGTCCGCGCGATCGAGAAAAATTTGTGACCGTCGGGAAGTTCCAACCATTGGGTTACCACCGTCCTTGGTGAGGTGAACACCTGATGCAGGTTCCAAAGAGGGCAACCTCCACCATGGCGCGCAAAGGGGAAGTTCGCGCTGTCGAGCCTCTTGGAGACGTTTCCAGCGCTATCGACGCGTATGAAAAAGAAGGGCACGCATTCCTGGCCCGGCTTTTGCAGCGTCGTAAGGCGATGCGCCGTTTGTTCGAAACTGGTGTTGAACTGTCTTGAAAGCGCTTCGACATCATATCGTCTGCTCTCGGCCGCCTTGGCAAACGGAGCGTAGGGCATCAGCAAAGCGGCGCCGAAATAGCCGATCAGGGCACGATGTGCGAGTTGCAATTCGTTATCGGAAGTAAAGCCGCCAGCCTCAACAATTTTGCTGATCTCATGGTCGACCTCCAAATAGGCCAATTGCTGAGCCAGCTGAAAGTTTTGGCTTGCAAGGTCGAGCCCGTCGTCAAGCAAAACCTCTCTGCGGTGCCGGTCAAGCCGCCTGACAGAACCCATCATAATATCCTGCGGCAGTCGTCTGACGGTAAGACCATGACGTTGCCGCAGGAAGGCCTGCAAACCGCCGAAATGATTTACTTCGGCCGCCATTGTTTCGGCCGCGGCATCCAGCTGCGGGAAGCAATTGCGGCGCGCCGCCAGGAACGCGCGAACCGTGGCGACCGGATCGGCGGCAGCATCCAGTCCCGCGGCGCCGACAGCCGACTGCTGGTCAGCCAGGGCAAACTGCTCGCTCTTATAAGCGGTGTAGAGGCGCAGCATCGCTTCCGTAAAACCGGGAAAGTTACTTAGAACGTCGGCCAAGTCGACGGGAGTGACATCGATGTCTGCGAATATCGGATCCTTCATTGCGGCCTTCATCCGATTGATCAGACTGGAGCCTTTGTCTTCTGTCAGCGCTGACAGGTCGATCGTATAAGCCTGAGCCAGGCGGATCAGAACCTCGGCGGTGACCGGGCGCTGGTTTCTCTCCATTAAGGCAATGTAGGAGGGAGAGATGCCAATGTCTGAAGCAATCGCGGCCTGGGTCAGACCCAGGTCCTTGCGAAGCCGGCGGAGTCGCGGCCCGAGGTAGACGCCATTCTTTTCCATGGGCCGCCTTACATCATTACAATTTCGGTTTGTAAAGTTTCACACCTTGACGAAATATCCCTTGCCTCGTGCGGGCCGGACTCATATAGCCGAAACTCTTTTGGGTATATCGCAACTTATTGCGTTATGGAAAATATTGGAGACCACCAGATGGATTTCGCGCTGGCATACGGCTTACGGGTTCATCCGGTCCTCCGTGACTTCGTGGCCGAAGAGGCCGCGCCCGGCACCGGCATAGATCCGGAGAAATTCTGGGAGGGCTTTTCAGCCATCGTTCACGATCTGGCGCCCAAGAACCGGGTACTGCTCGCCAAGCGCGATGCCATGCAGGAAACGCTCGACGGCTGGTACCGCGACAATGGCGCGCCAATCGACATGGACGCTTACAAGGCGTTCCTGAAGGAGATCGGCTATCTCGTTCCGGAAGGGCGGGCCTTCAGCGTGTCGACCGAAAATGTCGACCCGGAAATCGCCGTCGTCGCCGGGCCGCAGCTCGTCGTGCCGGTGATGAACGCCCGCTACGCGCTCAACGCCGCCAATGCGCGCTGGGGCTCGCTCTACGACGCGCTTTACGGCACCGACGCCATACCCGAAACCGATGGCGCGGAAAAAGGCAAGGGCTTCAACCCGGCGCGCGGCGATAGGGTGATCGCCTGGGCGAAGGCTTTCCTCGACGCGGCGGTGCCGCTCACCTCCGGCAAATGGGCTGGCGTCAACGGGCTCTCGATCGCGAATGGCGCGCTGAAGGCCAGCGAAGGCGCCGGCGCCACCACGCTCGCCGATCCAAGGCAGTTCGCCGGCTATCGCGGTGACGCGGCCAATCCGCAAGCCGTGCTGCTGGTGAAAAACGGGCTGCATGTCGAGATCCTGATCGACCGCGCCAACCAGATCGGCCGCACCGATCCGGCGGGCATTGCCGATGTCATCCTGGAATCGGCGCTGACCACCATCCAGGACTGCGAGGATTCGGTCGCGGCCGTGGATGCGCAAGACAAGGTCGTGGTCTACCGCAACTGGCTCGGCCTGATGAAGGGCGACCTCGCCGAAGAGATCAGCAAGGGCGGCAAGAGCTTTACCCGCAAGCTCAACCCCGACCGCGCCTGGACTGCCCCTGCCGGCGGCACGCTGACCGTGCCCGGCCGCTCGCTGATGCTGGTCAGGAATGTCGGCCACCTGATGACCAATCCGGCTATCCTCGACCGCGACGGCAACGAGGTTCCTGAAGGCATCATGGACGCGGCATTGACGGCGCTGATCGCGCTGCACGATGTCGGCGCCAATGGGCGGCGCATGAACTCCCGCGCGGGCTCGATGTATGTGGTGAAGCCGAAGATGCACGGACCGGAAGAGGTCGCCTTCGCCGTCGAGATATTCGACCGCGTCGAAGCGCTGCTTGGCATGGCAAAAAACACCATCAAGATGGGCATCATGGACGAGGAGCGGCGCACCACCGTCAACCTCAGGGAAGCGATCCGCGCCGCAAAAGAGCGCGTCGTCTTCATCAACACCGGTTTCCTCGACCGCACCGGCGACGAGATCCACACCTCGATGGAAGCCGGACCGATGATCCGCAAGGGCGACATGAAACAGGCCGCCTGGATTGCCGCCTACGAGGCCTGGAATGTCGACACCGGGCTGGAATGCGGGCTGGCCGGCCACGCCCAGATCGGCAAGGGCATGTGGGCGATGCCGGATTTGATGGCGGCGATGCTGGAACAGAAGATCGCGCATCCCAAGGCCGGCGCCAACACCGCCTGGGTGCCTTCGCCGACGGCGGCGACGCTGCACGCCACGCATTATCACAAGGTCGATGTGCATGTCGTCCAGGCGGCGCTGAAAAACCGGACGAAGGCGAAACTCGACGATATCCTGTCGGTGCCGGTGGCCGTGCGGCCGAACTGGACGCCGGATGAAATCCAGCGCGAGCTCGACAACAATGCGCAAGGCATTCTGGGCTATGTCGTGCGCTGGATCGACCAGGGCGTCGGCTGCTCCAAAGTGCCCGACATCAACGATGTCGGTCTGATGGAAGACCGCGCCACGCTGCGCATCTCCTCGCAGCACATCGCCAACTGGCTGCGCCACAAAGTATGCACGGAAATCCAGGTGCGGGATTCGCTGCAACGCATGGCGGCGATCGTCGATCTGCAAAATGTCGGCGACCCGCTCTATCAGCCCATGGCCGCCGACTTCGACAGCTCGATCGCCTTCCAGGCCGCTTGCGACCTGGTGTTCAAAGGGGCGAGCCAGCCGAATGGCTACACCGAGCCGGTGCTGCATGCACGGCGGCTGGAAATGAAGGCACGCGAATCCGTCTCTCCGGAGTTCGTCCTTTAGGTGCGGCCTTTACATACATTACATGATGACACGTTTCGTCTGTAAAGTTTCACAGACTGACAATTTTCCCGCTCGGTCCGCTCTCATTCCCGTTCTAGTGGGAAGGTCACGTCAACGTGCCGAGGGTAATCAAAATGACATACAAGATCGCCATCAAAGAGGCCGCCGCCACAATCAGCGGCAACAAGAATTGGCAAGGGATTTCGGAAGAAGCCGTCGCGCGGATGCGGCTGCAGAACCGGTTCCGGACGGGGCTGGATATTGCCCGCTACACCGCGGACATCATGCGCAAGGACATGGCTGCGTATGACCAGGATCCTGCAAAATACACTCAATCCCTGGGCTGTTGGCACGGGTTTATCGGACAGCAGAAGATCATCTCGATAAAGAAACATTTTGGCGGGACCGATCGTCGCTATCTCTATCTGTCGGGCTGGATGGTGGCAGCCCTTCGCTCGCAGTTCGGTCCTCTGCCCGACCAGTCCATGCACGAGAAGACGAGCGTACCGGCTTTGATCGAGGAGCTTTATACCTTTTTGCGGCAGGCTGATGCGCGCGAGCTCGGTATGGTCTTTCGAGCGCTGGACAAGGCACGGGAGGCAGGCGATGCGCCCTTGCAACGGGAGTTGCTCGCTTCGATCGACAAATATCAAACTCATGTCGTTCCGGTCATTGCCGATATCGATGCGGGCTTCGGGAACGCCGAAGCGACGTATCTGCTTGCCAGGAAAATGATCGAGGCCGGGGCATGTGCGCTCCAGATTGAAAATCAGGTTTCGGATGAGAAACAGTGCGGTCACCAGGACGGCAAGGTCACAGTCCCGCATGAAGATTTCGTGGCTAAGATCCGGGCCTGCCGGTACGCCTTCCTGGAACTCGGGGTTGACAACGGCATCATCGTCGCGCGCACCGATTCTCTGGGTGCGGGCCTGACCAAGCAGATCGCCTTCAGCGCTGCGGAAGGCGACATCGGCGACCAGTACAACTCCTTCCTCGACTGCGACGAAATTTCAAAGGACGAAATCTCGAACGGTGACGTGCTGATTACCCGCGGGTCGAAGGTTCTGCGGCCAAAGCGGCTTCGCTCTAACCTGTTCCAGTTCCGTGCGGGCACGGGCGAGGACAGATGCGTTCTTGACGGCGTCAACGCGCTGCAGAACGGTGCCGATTTGCTTTGGATCGAAACCGAAAAGCCTCACATCGAGCAGATCGCAGGCATGGTCGACCGTATCCGTGAGGTCATGCCCAATGCGAAGCTCGTCTACAACAACTCGCCGTCCTTCAACTGGACGCTGAATTTCCGGCAGCAGGTCTTTGACACTTGGCTGTCGCAGGACATGGACGTCACGAGCTACAACCGGGCAAAGCTGATGAGCGCGGAATATGACAACACGGAACTGGCGCTCGAGGCTGATGAGAGGATCAGGACATTTCAGCGCGATGCAGCCGCACGCGCCGGCATTTTCCACCACCTCATCACTTTGCCGACTTACCACACGGTCGCCTTGTCGACCGACAATCTAGCCAAGGAATATTTTGGCGAACAAGGCATGCTTGGGTACGTCGCCAACGTCCAGCGCCGCGAAATCCGCCAAGGCATTGCCTGTGTGAAGCATCAGAACATGGCGGGATCCGACTTGGGCGACGATCACAAGGAATATTTTGCCGGTGAGGCAGCGCTCAAAGCCGGTGGCGCTCACAACACGATGAATCAATTCGCGGCCTGACCGCGACGGAAATCGACCGATGCGGCGTGTCGCCGTATCGGCCGGCGTCGGATTGACGCCAATCAGGCATGGCTTGCGCAGAAGGCGCGAGAGGACATTTCGATGGACGCAGCGAGCACGGTCCTGGAATTGGATGGGCGAAGGCACATTCTGAATATTCAGGTAGGGACAATCGGCCCGAACGTCATAGATATCGGGAAGCTTTATGGCGCCACCGGCGCTTTCACTTATGATCCGGGCTTCACCTCGACTGCCAGCTGCGAGTCCAAAATCACCTATATCGACGGTGACGCCGGCATCCTCCTGCATCGCGGCTACCCGATCGACCAATTGGCCGAACACGGCGACTTCCTCGAGGTCTGTTATCTCCTTCTCTACGGCGAATTGCCGACCGCGGCCCAAAAAAACGATTTCAACAACCAGGTGACGCGTCACACATTGGTGCATGAACAGCTGTCGCGCTTCTTCACCGGCTTCCGCCGCGATGCGCACCCGATGGCGGTGATGTGCGGCGTGGTCGGCGCGCTGTCGGCATTCTATCACGATTCCACCGATATCTCCGACCCTTACCAGCGCATGGTCGCCTCGATGCGGCTGATCGCCAAGATGCCGACGATCGCGGCGATGGCCTACAAATACCACATCGGCCAGCCCTTCAATTACCCCAAGAACGAGCTGAACTTCGCCGCCAACTTCCTGCATATGTGCTTTGCCGTGCCGTGCGAGGAATACAAGATCAACCCGGTGCTGGCGCGCGCCATGGAGCGCATCTTCATCCTCCACGCCGATCACGAGCAGAACGCCTCGACCTCGACCGTTCGCCTTGCCGGCTCTTCGGGCGCCAATCCGTTTGCCTGCATCGCCGCCGGCATTGCCTGCCTTTGGGGTCCGGCGCATGGCGGCGCCAATGAAGCCGCGCTCAACATGCTGGGCGAGATCGGCCATGTCGACCACATCCCGGAATTCATCGCCCGGGCCAAGGACAAGAACGATCCGTTCCGGCTGATGGGCTTTGGCCACCGCGTCTACAAGAACTACGATCCGCGTGCAAAAATCATGCAGAAGACGGCGCACGAGGTCCTGGGCGAGCTCGGCATCAAGGACGATCCGTTGCTCGACATCGCCATGGAGCTGGAAAAGATCGCGCTGACCGATGCCTATTTCATCGAGAAGAAGCTCTATCCGAACGTCGACTTCTATTCCGGCATCACGCTGAAGGCGCTGGGTTTCCCCACCACCATGTTCACTGTGCTGTTCGCGGTCGCCCGCACCGTCGGCTGGATCGCGCAGTGGAAGGAAATGATCGAGGATCCGCACCAGAAGATCGGCCGCCCGCGCCAGCTCTACACCGGCGCCACCGAACGCGATTACGTGCCGATCGCGCACAGGTAGGTTTTACAAGCCCTTGGCCGGGCAGCGATCGAGCCTTTTGGCCCACGAGTTCACCAGCTCGCGACGCCCTTACCATGTCACCTTTCGGGGACCCGACCGCCGGGCCGGGCAGCTTCGCGAGAAGTCGCTACTCCTCAACGAACTTCCTGAGCACGTTGTTGACCAGTCGCGCTACGTTGTTATCGAAGCCGTTCCACGCGATCGCGCCAGCAAAAGCGATCGAGCCTACTGAGAAAACGCCTCCACCACCTCCGATCGGAATATAGACCATGTCGGAGCGTACCCTGTCTGGCCTTGTGCTGCCGTCCTGTTTGGGCATTGGAATGCAGACGTCTTCGTTCACAATCTGGTATTCCGCTCCGAATCCCGTTGCCGAAGCCATTATCTGCGATTGCGGAGGCGAGCCGAGTTGCAAGTCAAATCGGTCGAGTTCATCGCCAGCGGCGCCGTTGAGGACATAGCCGAAATCACCGATGACGTCGTCTTCAATCCCCTCAAAGAAAGAACTCAACGGCGCTTGGTAGCTTTCGGCGGAGCGCTTGTAGCCTTGAGCCTTGGACCAGCCCTCGGCCGCGAACGCCACGCCGCAAATTTTGTTTGGGCCTCGACCGCGGTAACGCCACAATCCCCCCGGCTCGCCGGTATGGATGTGGGTACGTTCTCCGGGTGGAGGATCCCACGATCTCAAGCCGCCATTGTCCCGGCGAATTTCGACGATCCATGGGCGATCCGGGTCGTGGGTGGTCACCCAGTAAAACCCATTCCCTCCCAGATACATCAACCGACCGCCAGCTCGAAGGTAATTCTCAAGGCCGGTAAGCCCCTTGTTCGACCAATATTCAGGGTGCGAACCCGTCACCACGACCTTGTAGCGGGACAGCAAGTCCTTCCCACCGAAATGCACATCCTCGTCTGTCACGACGTGATAGGAGTATGCTGACCGTTCAAGCCACTCGACGACGAACAGATCCACGGCAAAATGCCGGAAGCTTCCGGTAAGCCAGTTGGGGTAGTGCGGCCGCACGTTGACCAAGGGGCGGCGCCGGCTGCTGAAGCGGACCGGACTTCCGTCAGCGTGGACGTCGTAGGCCGAAACACCAAACTCGGGGTGCGCGTTCAGGTACTTTTCGTCCTCGGAGACGAGTTTTTCATGCATCATACTGGCCGACAGGTCAGCGCCAGCAAAGTGGTCATTTCCGTAGGCGAGATAAGTGTTGGTCGGGACGATGAAGAGCACGTCCGCTCTATCGCTTTTGCGTCCTCGCACGAAGAGAGGATATCGATCCTCGTGGCCGCCTACCTGGAGGCGCACTGCATAGATGCCGCTTTCGAGGGCAGCGGGCAACTCAAACTCCAAATTGTAGCTCCAATTGGAGTCTACCATCTCATCGGAATGGAAGTAGATCGCGCCATACTGCCCAGGCGCTTCAACGAAAGAGTCGCTCGCGCCAGTCCAGTTATGCCCAGTGACGCCACGCTCTGCGCCATTATGAATGCTCCCGGCAGGCGCTCGACCTGCCTTCTCCCTGATCTCCAGCGAGCTGAAGTGCTCGGCGAAGTTCCAATGCAAGTCAGGGTTCGATGTGGCGGCGGCGCCCGAAACATGAAGCGCGGCCCTTTCGGAACTGCCCAACAGCCGGCCGAAAAAGGAAGGCGAGCCAATTTTTCCGTTAAATCCGCTGACGGCAGACCCGATCATGTCGACAGCAGCGGCGGCCAGCAAAAGATTGTCGATGGTGGCAAGAGCGCCTGTGAGGTTGATCGTTTCGACAGAATGAGGTTTCGCACCAGGCAACCCGCTCACCTGGGCGACATCGAGCGTCACCTTTGTTACGTTGGAGCCGTGTTCAACGCACAGGATCAACGAGTACCAAATGCGCGCGTCGATCTCCAAGCTGGACGCCGCGTCCCTGCCATTAAGCGAGACGATCAGTTTTTTGTTTCGGATCAGGAGCGCAAGTCCATCCTCCTCAGCGTTGCTGCCGCACGAAAGGATTGCCTGGTCGTCCTTCCAATCAGGAACGCTGGCCCAAAACCAGAGATGCAGGCTGAAACCACTTTTGTGGCGCGTGACTCCAAGAGGCAACTCTACAAACGAACCCATGGCAGTTTCCTGCTTGGTGCCTGGAATGGTAATGTCGATCCCAGGCACTTGCTCGCCGAATGGCTGGTGAGCCCCGGCCGCGTCCTGCGCGGTAGGACCGCGGGTAATTCGTTCCAGCGTGGCCTGTACCTGCGGGTGCTTCGTGCTGATGGCCATGCGCACTGTCTCGCCAGGCAACAGAGACCATTCTTCGAAATATGCCGACACTTCCATCTTTTCGCCCTATCTCGTCTAATTGATCACAGCCGCCTGCGCAGCGATGCGTTATGGTCGTATGATCGCCTGGTCGCCTGGTTGACAGGCGGCTAAGGCATCTTTCAAGCTATTGGTCTGGATATCAGACCAATAGCTTGACGGTGTCAACATACCATCCACAAATTTGCGACCGGGGCAACAGCGGCAGCCCGCAGGACGAGAGGCTCGATCAATATGACTTTTGACGACATCGCTGATTCGAAGCGCTACTGGCAGATGCTGGGCCGGCGCCCGACAGCGGTCCCGGTGATCACGTCACGCGACGAGGGCGGCCCCGCCGGGTTTTTGGCATTGTCAGTTGCGCATGTCACATCTTCGCCGCCTTCAATGTCGGTTGCTGTCGCAAAGAGCACCAGCGCATTGGCCACGATCCGTAACTCAGGCTTGTTCGCGATAAACTATCTGCCATCCCATGCCGCCGGTACAGCCGACATTTTCGGTGGCAGGTCCGGGCTCAATGGGGCCGAACGATTTGCCGCGAACGACTGGGACCTGATCGGCTCGGGTCCACCGAAATTCCGTTACGCGCTTCTCATCATAAACTGCACGGTCGACAAGATCTTCACCTACCACGAGACCGAAATCGTCATCGGCCGGCTTGTCGACTGCGTTGCCGAGGAGGATGCCACGCCATTGCTGTCCTTCCGGGGCAAGTATGTCGGATGGAGCGGTTCAGCCGATCAAGGGGAGATGAATACCATTAGCCCGCTTGCGGGATAGAATAGCGGCGGGCAATTGCGATGACTCGCACGTTGTCGATCATCGTAAGGCGCCAAAGTGCCTTATGTGGCAATTGTGACCTGAACACTTTCCACCTCTGACCCAAGGTCGGGTTCGGCGAAGAGCCCCCCCCCACCACCGCGGTCGCTTGGGAGGTCGATGACCGCAGGCATGAGGATATACCGGCTATCAGCCGTATTTTTCCGAATAGCGATGCGCGGCTTCCTGGAAACATTCGATGGGCGCGCTGACGATACCGGCACCGATCTGACCCCCGCCGCTGCCGGCTATGCCGATGTCCATAACCGGAAGGACCTTGGTCTGGAGCACCTGGAACACGTCGATGCCGGTTGGCGTTCCCCGGTATCCGAGGGCGGCGATCTTGTAATCCGGGTTCTCGCCAAAAGTGATGCCGTAGAGCGAGACATTCCGCTTCATCATCTCCTCATAGGAACCACCTTGATAAGCTTGGAGCGTGGGCGCGCCTGCCTGAGCGAACCCGCCAAGCCCGATCGTCTCGGTGATCGGACTTTCGCCCCCCATCCAGGTGATCTCGGACGCATCATGCCCTTCAAAGAGCTTCGCCTGCACAGCCGCATGGGGGCCTCGGATCCAATCATCCAGTCCCGAAACCCGAATGCCGAACTCCTTGCAGCTGAAGGCCATCGCGGTGACTAGACTGGAGCCCTCAACGCCATGGGCGTAGTCCGCCGTGGCCTTTGCGGCAGCCATCGACAGCCGCAGGAAGAAGTAGTGGTCCTCCGTAAGGATCTCGAGCGTCTTTTCCAGGTTGGCGCCGAGCTTGGCATAGAGCTTCAAAAACTGGGGAAAAAGCTCGCGAGCAAACAGGAGCGAGGCGGCGGTGTTTCTGCTGTGCAGCTCGTCGCCCATATTAAGCGCCCTGATCATGATCGGCTTCAGGGGAATGCCGCCCGCGGAGCGCACCGCCTCTCCAATTACAGGCGCAACCACCTGCTCAATGAGTTTCAGCTGGTTGCGCACCGTTTCGTCATATGTGCCGTAGTTCAGGCGCTTTCGCGACTTTCCCTCATACATGTTGCAAAAGGCGCGAGAGCCGCCTTTCGCATTCTCCACGACGAACACCGGCATTGATGAGGTGTAGATGCCGGCCAGGGAACCGACGCAGCCAAAGTCCTGACAGGCACCGACCTCGATCTCTCCAGCATCGAGTTTGGCAACGGCATCCTCATGTGAACTGGCCAGCTCCTCGTAAAGGGCGCCACCAATAATGCCTTCGCGTTGCCCCCCGACATATTCGTTCCACGGCAACCCGGGCCCCGAGGTGAGGATCAGGTTGGCCTTCATTCCGGGGACAATGTCCAAGGCAGGCTTCACGTCAATCAGGATAGGCTCGGCCGTCGTCATACGACGGAAGGCTTCCGCGTTCGCGGACGAGCGCAAACTCGTGTTTGGGGATGTCATCGCGCGGTCACCCCGCCGTCTACCATCAAGGTGGTGCCAGTCACGTATGAGGAACGATCGGAGACCAGAAACTCAACCGCGTCAGCGATTTCCTCGCAGGTGCCGAAGCGGCTCAACGGAATTTCCTGCTCCAGACGAGCAATGACTTGTTCCTCCGTGCCGCCCCATCCGATAGCCCTCATCGAGGGACTGAGCGGCAAGGCCAAAATGAAGCCCGGCGCAACGGCGTTTACGCGAATGCCTTTGGGCGCCACCTCGCAGGCGAGATAGCGGGTGAAGGCCTCAAGCGCGGCCTTGCTTGCCCCGTACATCGAAGCACCCGGCAAGCGGCCGAGCGAGGCTGTGACGCTGCTGATATTGACGATCGAAGCACCGTCTCGAAGGTGGGCGACCGAGGCCTTGCAGACCCGCGCCGAGCCGGCGACGTTGATGTCCCAAACGGCCTGCATGGCTTCGTCATCGACTTTCTCGATGGGCGTATAGCGAACAATGCCGTGGCAATTGACAACGCCCGCCAGCTGCCCCCCGGCGATTTTGACGGCAGCCGCAACGCAAGCCTCAATGCTCTCGTTGTCGGTCACCTGGATGTTGTGGACATAGACCTCGGCGGCACCCACCTTTTTGCGACTGCCGTTCGATGCTGCGTCCACGCTCATGTCGGCGGCGACCACCTGAAAGCCGCTCTGTGTCAGGCGCTCTCCGATAGCGGTGCCGATCCCGCCGACCCCGCCAGTCACGAGAATTGTCTTTTTATCCGTCATCGCATTTATCCCGTCTGTTCTCTGGTCTAATACATAGACCTTTATGTGAGGTCAAAATTTTTTAGACACGCTCGAAATAGCGCATCAGCTCCCAGTCCGTCACGGTTTCCTGCTCGAACGCATTGAGTTCTTCCTTGGCAAAATTCAACAGGTGCGCATGCACCTGTTGGCCGAGCGCCTCGCGAGCCTTGGTGCTGGCAGAAAACAGCGTAACCGATTCATTCATTGTGGCCGGCACGCGCGGGAAAGAGGCATTCTCATAAGCGTTTTCTTCGCACAAGGGCGGCGTCGGCGAGTCCGACGCAACCCCGTCGAGGCCACTTGCGATCAGTCCGGCCAAGGCCAGGTAGGGGTTCGTATCTGCCCCCGGAACGCGTGATTCTACCCGGAAACTCTTCTCATGGCCGACCAGACGGAAGCCGCAAGTGCGGTTGTCCTGGCCCACGACGAGATATACGGGCGCGAACGACGCCTTCCTGAAGCGTTTATATGAGTTGACGGATGGCGCAAACAACAAGCAGTAGTCTCTACCCCCGTCGATCATACCCGCGATGAAGGATCCGAAGCGGGTGGACATATGCCCCGGCTTCGAGGCATCAAAACCCAACGGCTTCCTGCCCTGCTCGTCCCAGATGCTTATGTGTATGTGGCACGAAGAGCCGACTTCATCGATAAAGGGCTTGGCCATGAATGTGGCGGAGAGGCCACGCAAGGCCAGAAGTTCCTTCACCCAGGACTTGTAAAGGACGTGAGTGTCGGCCATCTCCAAGGGATCGGTATAACGAAGGGCGATCTCCTGCTGGCCCAAGCCCCATTCCGTCTTTGAGTTTTCGACCTCGATCCCGGCAGCCTCCATGGCGTCGCGGATTTCACCGATCACCTCCTCATCCCGGGCGGACTGCAAAATGTGATAGTCGGCCCGGTAATGCGAAGTGGGGGTCAGGTCGCGATAGCGCTTCTGCCAAGCCGCGTCATAGCTGTCGCGAAACATGAAGAACTCGAGCTCGGTCGCGCATTTGAACCCCAAGCCAAGTTCCGCTGCTCGCTGGATCTGGCGCTTGAGAATGGACCTTGGAGCAATCGGCAGCATCTCCCCGGTGGCTTCGTCAATGGCGTCACACAAGACGAAGGCTGTTCCAGGCGACCAGGGCAGTAACCTTATGGTCGACAGGTCCGGCTTCATGATGAAGTCCTGGAAGCCCTTTTCCCAGCCCGTCAGGGCAAAGCCGGGCCTCGGGTCCATGTCCATATCGGCACAGAAAAGATAGACTGACGCATGCAGCCCTTCCGACCCAAGAGCGCAGTCCAGGAAATTCTTGGCCGTGAGCCTTTTCCCGACCAGTCGTCCCCACAGGTCCGGCATGCCGCATACGACCGTTTTGATCGCACCGCTTTCAATACTGCTCTTAAGCTCCTCGAACGACGTGGTCTTCCGCACCAAATGCCTCCCGGTACTTTCAATTGGGCGCGCCGCCCAGCAACAAAGCTGAGGCTCCATGCGTTTCACCGCCCGCGTAGGAACACCACCCGTCATGCGCCGCTTGAGTGCGCCCGGGCGGTTGGATTTGGCACACAGAATAGACCATTGACCCAACACGTCAAGAGCCGCAGACGGAAAACTCGGAAATGGTGCGCGCGCTGAAGCAAATTGGACAGCCAGCAGCGCAGACTTTTTCACAAGGCGGTCTCTCTATTTCCGGAGCCGGGCCCGGCAAATCCGGTCGGCCAGATTCATCAACCCCCTTGTAGAGCATTGAAGTCATCGGTCCAATTCGAAAAAAGGCGGTTGACTCGTCTGTCTATTGGACTGAAATACAAACCATTGGACTCTTCGAGATGAGATGCCCGAAGCGGCCTAGAACCCTACCCTTCAGAAGCCCAAGGAGCGATCTGGTGATCCAACTTCATCCTGCCATCAAGAAGATTCTTGAGCAGCCTGAAAATCCAAGCGCCGTCCCGGTCGAAAAGCAAGCTCCGGAAGAGGCACGCACGGAGTGGAAGGCTGATATGTTGGCCGTGGACGCTCCGGCCCCGGCGTTGGCCCGTGTTTGGGACTTCTCTGTGCCCGGGCCAACCGGCGAAATACCGTGCCGCGGATATCGGATGACGGAGAATTCGGTCAACGAGCCCCTGTTGATATATTTTCATGGTGGCGGTTTCATTCGCGGCGACCTCGACACGCACGATTCGATCTGTCGCGTCCTTGCGAAAGAGACGCCATGCGTGGTGATTTCGGCGGACTACCGTCTCGCCCCCGAGCATCGCTTTCCAGCAGGCGTTGAGGATGCGTTTGCCGTGTTGAAATACGCGGCTGCAAACAGCGATGCGCTTGGCATCGACTCTGCTCGCATCGCGGTTGGCGGCGATAGCGCGGGCGGCAATCTGGCTGCGGCCTGCTCGATCCTGGCGCGTGGCCGGCATGAGCCTCCGATCTGCTTCCAGTTGCTCATCTATCCAGTTACCGATCTGGTCAACATCAGCGAATCGAAGCGCCTGTTCTCCAAAGGCTATCTTCTCAACAGCATGCCTTTCTATATCGATAGCTATCTCGGCCCGAAAGGCGACGGAGAAAGCCAGTTCGCCTCGCCCCTGCTCTCGCCGGACCTAACGAACCTTCCTCCCGCGTTCGTGCTCACGGCGGGGTACGACCCACTTCGAGATGAAGGCAAGGCCTATGCCCGGAGGCTCGCTGAATCCGGCGTTGCCGTTGAAGAGGAGTGTTATGACGATATGATCCATGGTTTCGTATCGTTGAGAGGGCTTTTGAAGGAGGCTGATGGAGCACTCGCCCTTTGTGCAAGGCGACTTAGATCCGCCTTCGCGAACTGAACAGCTGTTGCGAGGATTGTAAGGCGCCTGCCAGAAGCCAGACCGCACCACATTTTGTGCGGTCTGATGCGCGGTGGTTTGGGACGGTGCGAGGAATTGCCGGCCAGTAGAGCAACTGGTGGCGAACCTCGCGTTCATCCAGTCTCACCTGATAGCCGGTTGCCGATGATGTGTTTGGACAAACCGGTCTATTCCCGGTGCCGTAAGGAGACCGCTTCCTCGCCAGCTTGGCGCAGCCTCAGGAGCCGGCAGGTTTCGGAAGTGCTGCCGAGAGCGCCATCCTTACGAAAATCCGCAGCGCTGGCTCCCGGACGCCTGCACGGGACTGCAAAGCGACGCTGGTCAGGATGGCTGTCAGCAACTTTGTCAGCGCCGCCGGATCATCCACAATGTGAGAGCCCGTGGCTGCCGCAGCGTGCTTCACACAATCTCCGAGCTTGGCCTCGATCTGCGACAGGACGGCCGCCAGCGCTTCTCTTATGTCCTCGTCGCTTGATGCCTCGGCCGGCGCCGTACAGAGCACCAGGCACCCCCGCGCCCCGCCTTTACAATAGAAGCGGATGGCGGCGTCGAAGAAAGCTCCTAGAACGTCCGACAACTCGCCGCACTGTTGCAAAGCCGGCTCAACGGCCTCGATCATGGCGCTCTGGAATCTCTTCAGCGCCTCAAGATACATGGCCTTCTTGTTTCCGAATGCGGCGAACAGGCTCGGCCGGTTCATTCCTGTTGCCGAAGCGATGTCGTCAAGTGATGTGCCGGCAAAGCCACGCGAGCGGAATGTCTCCGTTACCGCCCGTAGCGCCTCGGCGCGATCATATTCGGGCGGTCTTCCTCGACGAGCTGTCATTTCTATTGTGTACCATCTTGCATAGAATTCCAATCGAGGTATTTTATGCGAAGCTGTACAAAACGGCAAGGGAGCGAATTTTGTGACTGAAGCGAAGTTGCGGAAAGCCGCCCCCATGGGAAACCTTTTGTGGGGCGAAGGAAGCGCTGGAGAACTCAACACGATGGAAAAGGTTCGCGTTGTCAGCAACATTGCCTATCTGCAGGTCCGCGAAGCTTGCGACGCAATAAGGCAGCGTACAGGCTTTCTGCAACCCCGGCCCGTCGCGCTTGACGACTTGGAGCCGCCCCGAGACGCACTTGTGGAGGATGCGCTGGGACTGGCGGTGCAAACACACCAAGAGGCTCTGCTCTTCCACAGCTGGCGGGTGTATTTCTTCGGCTCCCTGCTGGCGGCCCATGAACGGATCAGGTTTGACCGCTCTCTTTTCTTTGCCTCCGCGATACTGCACGACTTGGGGCTGACCCAAGGCCACTCTCCAGACCTATGCGACTGTTGTTTCGCATTGAGTGGCGGAAGGCGTGCTCGAGACTATTTGCGCGCCAAAGGTCACCCGGCCGAAGTTGGCAAACGGGTGGGAGATGCCATCGCGCTTCACCTGAATGCATGGGTTTCGAAAAAGCAGTATGGCGCAGAAGCCCACCTCGTGTCCCGGGGGGCGGTCTGCGACCTATTCGGTGCCGGCAGGAGGCGGCTGGCTTCGGAAACGGTGGCAAAACTCCTTGAGCGTTTCCCGCGCGAAGGCGCGATCGAAGCGCTTCGCTACGAGACTGCCAAGCACAAGAGCGGCACCCGTCCTGCGCTCATGACCGCTCTGACCGGAGGTAAGGCTCCGCCCGATCCGTTTGCTCACATCTGGTCCAGCCAAGTGGCTAGGAACTGAGCTGTGGCTATGCCGGGACGGAGATTTGCTTTTTCCTTGTTCGTCTGGATTTTGGCAGGAGGTTGTGGAGGGAAGCGCGGGTTGCTTCGATGTGCAATCGCATGGTCTGGGCGGCGAGTTCTGGGTTGCGGTCCTTGATGGCCTGGTAGATTGCTTCGTGATGATCATTGGCGTTGTCTTCCAGTCGGGTGAAGACCTTGCCGATGGGCAAGAACATGGCGGCGCGGGACTCCTCGATCGCGGCCATGAGGAACTTGTTGGACGAGGCCTCGGCGATCGCCAGATGGAATTCGGAGTCGCGTGACAAGAACATCGCGATGTTTTCGGTGACGGCGCGGGTTTGGGGGGTGGAACAAAGGTCGGCCATGATCTGCAGGGCCTTTGACATCCGGTCGAGATGCTTCTTGGTTCGGCGCGTTGCGGCTAGTGAGGCTGCCAGGCACTCATTGGCCACGCGGAATTCGAACACGCTGTCGATCAGCTCGTGCTGCGATTCCAGATAGACCTCGATCTCGGCCGGCCTGAGGCGGCCCTGGCCAAGGACGGTGAGGCCGCCGGCCGCGCCGCGCTTGACCGTGATCAGCCCCTCGCCTTCCAATACCCTGAGCGCCTCGCGGATGGTGGTGCGCGAGACCAGCATCTGGCTTGCAAGCTCCCGCTCCGGAGGCAGCTTGTCGCCGGGGATGAAGCGGCCAAGGAAGATGGCGCGCCGCAACTGCTCGACGACCAGATCGTATGTGGCGCTGGCACGGATCGAGTTGATCAGGGGTTCGGAGGGATCACCGAAAAACAGAGACTTCACGTTGGTTCCTGTCGCCATTGCTCGAATCACCAGGCCGACGGGCGGTCCGACCAATGGTCAGACAAATATACTCTGCAAACCCCGGACAAATAAAGCCCCATGCGGGCGCCGGCGCGGGCGCGAATCGGGCGGCCTAAAAAAGCTGCACGGCGATAGACTTCCGGCTGTCATTGTCCTATGGTCTATAAATTATACCTTAGACCGAGGAGAAAGCGGTGACATCTGGGGCTTACGCAAAACTCGACACCGATGCTCGCATCGCCATCATCGGGTCCGGTTTTAGCGGCCTGGCCGCGGCAATTGCCCTCAAGAAGAAGGGCATCAACAACTTTGTCATCTTCGAGCAAGAGGCCGGTTTGGGCGGCACCTGGTGGAATAACCGCTACCCAGGCGCCGAGGTCGACCTGGAATCACACATCTATTCCTTCTCCTTCGAGCGCTACGACTGGACCAGGACCCACGCCAGCTGGGCCGAGCTTTTGACCTACCTCAACCACGTGGCGCGCAAATGGGGTCTGATCAGCCATTTGAGGTTCAACGAGAAGGTCGAGGCCGTCACTTGGTCTGACGAGCGCAAGGAATATGCGATCGCCACCTCATCCAAGGCTGACCATGGCGCCTTTCGCGCCGTCATCAGCGCGGTCGGCTTCCTGAACATCCCCCTGCTGCCGCCATTTGCCAGGAGAGAGAGCGACTTCAAGGGCGTGCAATGCCACACGTCGCGATGGCCAAAGGGGCTGTCGATGGCGGGCAAGCGGGTTGGCATTCTGGGCACAGGCTCTTCGGCCGTCCAGGTCATCCACGAGGCCGCGCTCGAGGCGGCCTCCGTCAAGATCTTCCAGAAGGAAGCCAACTGGATCCTGCCCAAGGACAGCAGGGATTTTACCGCCAGCGAGCGCTTCATGCACAAGTTCGCGCCCATCTACTGGTGGAAGCGCTTCTGGCTCTATTATGGCTATGACACGCGCCAGTTCCGCGCCAGCCATGCCCGCAAAGACGGCCGCGTCAACAAGCGGCGGGCTGCGGCATCGCTCGCCTATCTGCAGAACTCGCTTGCCGACCGGCCAGATCTCCTCAAGCTCGCGACCCCTGACTTCCCCTTCGAGGCCCGCCGCACGGTCATCAGCGACACCTATTACGATGATCTGAAGAACCCGAAGGTCGAGCTGGTGCCCTACGGCGCGGCCAAGCTCAGTGCCGCCGGCATCATCGACGAGGGCGGCCATGAGCACCCCCTCGACATAATCATCTATGCCACCGGCTTTGACGCGGCCAACTATCTGGCCGGCATGAAGGTCGCCGGCGAGCACGGCATCGACCTGCATGAAAAATGGGCCGGCGAGCCCGAAGCGCTGCTCGGCCTCATGGTGCCGGGCTTCCCCAACTTCTTCATGATGTATGGACCCAATACCAACGCCATTCCCCTGGTCACCTTCTACCAGGCCCAAGCGAACTTCTGCGCCTCGCTCATCTCAACCATGCTCAAGACCAGGCGCCGCACCATCAAGGTCGACGCCGCCGCCTTCCGCCGCTTCAACCAGAAGATCCAGGCCGCTCTCGCAAAAACCGTCTGGGGCTCGACAACCAGCTACTTCCAGGCAAGCACCGGAAAAATCGTCGCCCAGTGGCCCCACAGCGCAACCGAATACATCCTCGCTACCAAGGCCGCCAGGAAAAACGCCGTCAAAATCGAATGAGGCGCCAGCGATGAACTGCCGATGGCCGCGGCGACACGTCTTGTCGGTCCGGCTTTCACTGCGGCCGTCGCCCGAGTCGCAGTCCTGCCTACACCTGCTTGCGCTCGTCAAGGAACTCCATCATGGCGCGGCGCGTGCCCTCGACATGCTCAATCATTCTCGCACGCGCACGCGACCCGTCACGGTCTGCGATCGCATCAAAGATCGGTTCGTGGATTTCATTGGCGTCTTTGCGCAGCTTGATGAAAACGCCGCCGATGGGGACAAACATCGCCCGGCGGATACTCTCGACACTGGCCAGTAAATGCTTGTTTTGAGAAGCCCTGGCTATTTCCAGGTGAAAGCCGGTGTCCGCAGCGTTGAAAACCGACACAGGATCTGGATCGTCGTGCTCCAGGGAAGCCTGGATGGCTATCGTCATCTCATCAAGCTTCTGGCGCATCCGCTGAAGGTGGTCTGAGCCTCGCCGCTGGGCCGCAAGTTCGGCGGTAGCGCCTTCAACGACCACGCGGAAATCAAAAACGTCATTGAACTCGGAGCGCCTCTGTCTGATGAAACTGCGCAATTCTTCAGCGTCATCACCGTGCAGCTGGTTGACGATGAGACCGCCGCTAGCGCCACGCTTGACCGAAAGTGCCCCCTCCGAAACGAGGATACGGACGGCTTCACGGACCGTCGTGCGCGAGACTGAAAGTTGATCCGCCAGATCACGCTCGGGGGGAAGCTTGTGACCAGGCAAAAACAAACCTAGCTGCATGGAGCGTCGAATTTGCTCAACCACGAGTTCATGCGCCGGGGCAAGACGGATTGGGCCAATAATCGGCTGGGTCAGATCATCTTCTCTTAATGCCATCTTTTCGTTACGATTATCGAGTGCGTTCAATTTCACCGCGATTCATCCTGCTCAAAGAACTTAATCTAATTTTTGTCGAGGCGTTTCTCTGACACCAATATACGAAGCTGCGACGGTACCCATCGCGATAGCGGGTACAAATATCATACCATTTCCACGCCGGGCTGCCTACCGTAAACGCCGATGTTTTGCGCCTTCGATGATCGAAAGCAAGCCCTATAAGATGCTCGAAGTCGCCAGATAAGGCATTCGGCCTTCCCAAATGCAATCACGGCGGCCGAAAAAAGTGTTGCCGCCGCTCACTGAAAGGCGTGCCGTTTGGCGCGATATTTGGGCCATTCAAGCGGTGTTCACCTCGAACTTGTATCGCCCGCAGGCTGGCTATCGATGGTCCAGAAAGAACCGCTAACATGGTATCGAACGCAGCCTCTCTCGGATTAAAAGAGTCATGTTCACACACCGACGTCCAGCACAAGTCTTGTGGAGATGCGATTGACCGCACAACCACGAAAAGCTGAATCCCGATTTCTCATCGATACGGACGCCATTGCTGATTCGCAGACCTTTGCTGCCAAATCGGACCTAGGCGACCGCCCGGCCATACCGGCGTATGTCGATCGCAGCTTAGGTTGCAGACCTGCCTGCCTCGCTGGTGGCGGTCGTTGAAACGGGCGCAGTCAGGCGAACTCCCAACGACAACGCACCTGACAGTTCATCGGTGAGCGCTGAGCCAGGGCGTAAGCCGCCTCTGGCGGGAGGATCGACATGGCTGTCAGGCTGGTTTTGCTCGCCAAGTCGAGTGCCCTCCTATCGATCGCATTCTAATCGTTGTTGACATTGCCAGTTGTATTGGTATGAAATTCGGACCAAATAAAACGACGGGCTATTGACGACTTCTGGTTCTCTGGTCGTGTCTCAGGGATTTCTCCGTCATTGCAACGAGTTTAACGCTGATGTCAGATGATGATCAACGTCCCGTGCTGTGGCGCGACGAAGATTTGGGCCTCACGCTACGGCGTGGCGACGAAGTGACCCTGTCAAAGTCAACCTATGACACTGCCATCGAGGCTCTCAAGGCGCGCGAATTCGAGCAAGCAGCTCGGCTCATCGAATACACATTTGAAGAGGCCCAGGAGCCGCAGGATGTCTATGCCAGCTGGTCAAAGCTGGTGCCTCAATTTCTTCTCGACAATGGCGTTGATCCAGCGATCATTGCCGGCGAGGAGCAACGTATTGCAACTCTCATCCGCCATCGAGATGGAAGACCGTTTGATTTCGAATCTGGATGGGAGCGACACCGGGCTCTCATTGCCGAAGCTGCCGCGTGCTGCAGGGCCGAAGAAAGCGATGCTGCGATAGTCGCCATAGAGAACGCGCGCACCTACTGGCAGGACGACCACGATCGTAAATGCGACTGGGTCTGCGAGATACTGGCCGCAATTCCTCGGCATCTTGGCGAAGAACGCGTCGTCGATTTCTGGGATCTCGGAATGTCGGTCTGGTATCCCAATTACAGGCGCTTCAGGCTCGAAAATCAGGACTGGAATTTGTCGAGCCGGCAGCTTGTGGATATGGGCATCCTGGCTCTGCGCGGACATTTGACCGGCCCAGGACGGCGCGGAGATATCGCAATCCGTGACGAGGGCGATTGCATCGCATTGGAGTTCGCGCCCTGCGGTTCGGGGGGCAGAACATTCAACACCGCGAGCGATGGAACGTCACCGCGATTGGAACCGCCATACAATCACGCGGTTGTTCAAGGTAACCACGACTGGGCATGGAACAAAGCGGGGGTCTGCCTTTACTGCACCCACTGCTGCCGCCTGGGGCAGCAGAAGTCTGCAGAAATGCTGGGATTTCCTGCCCGTGTGATATCGCCTCCGATCTGGCCGCAAGCCAGAGACAAGGCCGTTTGCACTTGGCGCATTTACAAGGATCCTTCGCTGGTGCCCGAGGAAGCTTATACACAGATAGGCAAGTCGCCTCCTGCTGTGGCAGCGGTTAGCACATCGCCACGCCAAACTTCCGGGCATCGCTCGGGCAAGTAGCGGACTGCAGGCAAGGTGGCGTCTCCTTGCACCACGACGCGAAGAAGAGAAATAGCCAGGCGTCGGTTTCCTCATCAGCGAGCCGGTCCTGTCGGTAGGCTGCAGCTAAGCCGCTTCGCCGCCTGCTGATCCTACCTCAACTTCGGCTCCCGCCTTCTCGGACAGCTTACGCCAGTCGACCTTTCTGTCGTCGCTGGGCAACACTGTCGACTGCACCGCCAGTGGCATCATCATTGCTCTTGGAAGATTGGCAAGTCGCATCGCTCAATGAGCGACCCGTGGACCTTATACCTTCGCACCATCTTGACCCGGCCGATAGCGACCACTGGGCAAGACGAGTGTCCCTCGGTCTTGTGGGTCTGAAAAAATCGAGTTCGATGACTTCCCTTCCACGTTGACTTATGGTCTTCTTAACAGACCAATAGTCCATAGGAATTGATTATGTCCGAGCTCTTCAAGCCCGTCGAAGTTGGCCCAATCGCGCTTGCCCATCGCGTCGTAATGGCACCGCTAACGCGGATGCGTTCCGAGCAGCCGAGCGACACCCCTGGCGATCTCATGGTCGAATGTTATACACAACGCGCATCAGAAGGCGGCCTTATCATTGCTGAAGCAACACCAGTCGCGCTGACCGGTCGCGGCTACCTTGGGGCGCCCGGTATTTATCGCGAGGAACACGTCGCCGGCTGGAAAAAGGTCACTGACGCTGTGCACGCCAAAGGCAGCAAGATATTTCTGCAGCTATGGCATGTCGGCCGAACGGCGCATCTGGAATTGACAGGCGGCGCGACCCCGGTCTCCGCCTCTGTCACACCTTACGAGGGGGTCGCCTGTACAACCGAAGGATGGGTGCCGGTTTCACCCAATCGAGCCCTCGATATAGATGAGATCCCGGGCGTGATCGAGCAGTGGCGCGAGAGCGCCAAACGTGCCAAAGCGGCGGGTTTCGACGGTGTGGAGATACATGCGGGCAACGGTTACCTGCTCGATCAGTTTCTGGCTGACGGCAGCAACAAGCGCATCGATAGATATGGGGGATCCCCCGAGAATCGCGCCAGGCTGCTGTTGGAAATCCTGCATGCTGTAGCCACTGTCTGGGGTTACGACCGCGTCGGCGCGCGGATTACCCCTGCGGGCAAATGGAACGGCATGTCAGACGGCAATCCTGGCGCGACGTTTGGTTATGTCGCTCAGGCGCTCGCTCCTTTTGGCCTCGCCTATTTGCACATTGTCGAGCCCCGCATAGTGGGCAACCAGGAAGAAACCGACGGATTGCCAGCTGTCGCGGCGGCAGATCTGCGCAAATTCTTCAAAGGTACAATTATTGCTGCCGGCGGCTTTAATGGCAAAAGCGCTGAAGAGATCATAGCCAGGGGTGATGCCGACTTGGTCGCCTTCGGGCGACATTTCGTCGCCAACCCTGATCTTCCAAAACGCCTCAGGCTTGGGCTGCCCCTTAACCCTTATGACCGTGACACCTTCTATGGTGGCACCGAGAAGGGATACACGGATTATCCCTTCTATGAAGAGACCCAGTTGCAGGCCCAGGCATAGGCGTGGCGTTTCAGTGGTGCGCGCGCCATTCGGGCGCGCATACCAGCTAGGACTGCAGCGTCCAAGCCGGCTAGAGCGGTTCGCCGTTAGAGCGGCGAACCGCTCTATGCTCTCCCGAAATGTCGCCGGGTTACCCTGACGCTTGAACGCGAGCCTTCAGAAAGGCACAGGTGGGGCGGATAAATCGCACAAGCCGGTCTGGTCCAGGTCGATCTCCCGTTGCCAGGCGGGTGGATGGTTCTGGCAGTCCGCCCTCGGTGCTTCATTTGCAGCGCCGCCGTGGTACTGCGGAGCCAGGTGGCGGAAAACTATTGTGCTTCCACTGGTGGATCTCGTGACAGACCGGCACAGCGTCACACTTGCGGCGCCGGCGTGCGATCGTCCAGAAACTCCATCATGGCACGCCGCGTGCTCTCAACATGCTCGACCATTCGAAGTCTCGCCCGCGGACCGTCGCGGTCCGAAATGGCGTCCAGGATCGGTTCGTGGATCTGGTTCGCATCCTTGCGAAGTTTGATAAAAACGCCGCCAACTGGAATAAACATTGCTCGGCGGATGCTCTCGACGCTTGCCTGTAAATGCTTGTTCTGAGAGGCCCTGGCGATCTCAAGGTGAAAACTTGTGTCGGCAGCGTGAAAGACGGCAACCGGATCCGGATTTTCGTGTCCCAGAGATGCGTCGATCGCCGTGGTCATCTCCTCCAGCTTCTGGCGCATCCGCTGAAGATGGTCCATGCCGCGCCTCTGAGCAGCCAATTCGGCGGTGGCACCTTCAACGACCGCCCGAAAATCGAATATGTCATTGAATTCGGACCGTCGCTGCCTGATGAAACTTCTCAGCTCGTCGGCATCGGCAACATGAAGCTGGTTGACAATTAGACCGCCGCTTGCACCACGCCTGACTGAAAGCGCGCCTTCCGCAACCAGAATTCGTACGGCTTCTCTCACCGTGGTGCGCGAAACCGAAAGTTGATCTGCCAGATCTCGCTCGGCCGGAAGCTTATGGCCAGGCAGAAACCGGCCGAGCTGAATTGAGCGCCGTATCTGCTCGATCACGAGTTCGTGGGCCGGCGCGAGATGGATTGGGCCAATGATCGGCTGCGTCGGGTCATCGTCTCGCAGCGCCATCTGTTCGTGGTGTTTGTCGAGTAGGTTCGCTTTCACCGAATTATCCTGCCAAACGCTATAACGCTTCCACCGCCTGAGTGCGTTCGGGACCTTATATCATGGTGAGCTATCTCGACCTACCCGGGAGAGGGTCGGCGGGAACAGGCCGACTGGCGCTTCTGGCTGCTACCTTTGGACGCTAGCGGTGTCGGACATGTAAAATGGATAGTCTCTCTCGCTGGCATCTTGGCATGCGAGTGGAGGAAATTCCATGGCTAGCCGTTGCGCGACAAACAGTGGCGCGGTCTTTCGTTCGCTGATCGGGGGCCGATGGTGATGCCGCCATGACAGGCCGCGGTCGCATGTACCCTGTATGATCAAGGCGCACAACGTAGAGAGCAGTCTCGTTGGCTGGGCCTCTTATGGTCATTCAGTTTCGGCTGGATTGCGCTGGACACTTTTGCAACGGCGCCGACCGGCTCCCGAAAAGCGTGACTTCTAAGCGAGCCCGCGGACGCATTACGTCGAGCGCGATGCATAGAGCTTGTCGGCGCGGGTCGACGCTCGCAAAAACCCCGCCGACTACTAACAATCCGGAGTAGTGACCTTCAGGCCGCGGCTGCAACTGTGCGGCCCAAGCCATTGTGCAGGTCAAGACAGCGCTCGAACCACTGCGCGACTACATCGGAGTCCTCAAGCAAGCGATATGACGAAGAGATGCGCGCCCATTGCAGTGCACCGAAGACGATGTAGTCAACGAATAAGGGCGACTGCCCGCCGATGAAGGGCTGACAGGCCAGCAAGGAACGCAGCGGCTGTAGGGAGGCTCGGAAACTGCTCAGTCCCTCGTCGCGAGCGCTGATAACGTCTTCCAGTCGTTTGCCCAAGCTTCTCTCGCGGCTCCGTCGAAAATAGGCAGCGTTTTCAGGATCCTGCATGGCAAGGAGATCCATTGCCGCGACCGTAGTTATGTAAGGAAAAAACGTCTCGTCAGCCCAGAGTTCGAAAAACCGCGCGATGCCAACGCCACCGTCGGCGCCGAAGAGCCTGGGTCGGTCGGGATAGGCTTCGTCGAGATAGAGACCAATCGAAAAGGAATCAACGACGACTTTCTCCCCATCCTTGATCACTGGAACACGTCTCGAGCCACCTTCGACTTGTGGCACTTCTAGGAAGCGCGTGGGTACGCTGGATTTGTCGAGGCCCTTATGGGCAAGCGCCATGGTCACCTTCCAGCAATGAGGGCTGAACGGACGGGCAGCATCGTGTCCGACTAGATCGTATAGCAAGATGGTCATTGGCGGTGATCTCTCATAATCAGGCAGACACGCTGTCGAGAGCCTGAACGGTGTCGCTCAAACATATATTCGCGGACGCTCCGCTTCTTGGCCCGCAAATTGACGATATGACCCCAAGTTGGAATCTTGGTGGGGATTCACCTTATCGCCCAGCGGCACCCGCCGCAGCGGTAAGATAATAGGTGTGATTAAAATACCTTTGCGTAGGGTTGTCAACGACCGTCATCCCGACGTGCCGCTCCAGGCGGCCGGCCCTCTAAAGTGAGGCTCCGGGCGTCCAGCATTGGTTTCTTCTTATACCATTATCGTTTTGGAAACAGACTGTCGCCATTTGAATGCATCCGGCGTTTGCGTTGCTTTTTCAGTGGATTTCCGGCGTGTGACAAGGGGCCGAACGCTGAAACGGGAAGCTGCATTGTCGAGCAGGCATCGACGGGCGGGTTGACAGATCGCGCCACAATGGCATTAAAAGAAGACCATTCGCCGCTCCCGCCGGGGGCCCACTGAGCTTGCAAACCAACCGGGGCTGAACAGATGCGTTTTGAGGGTCGTATTGCCATCGTCACCGGAGGCGGCGGCGGGATAGGTCTTGCCACAGCACTGAAGCTACTCGCCGAGGGGGCCTCGGTAGGAGTGATCGACGTGAAGCCCCGTCCTGCAGCGTACGAACAGTACGGAGATAAAGCGCACTACATGGTGGGAGATCTTTCGGACGAGACCGTCATCAAACAGTTCGTGGATGACATTGCCGCCCGGTTCGGGCCACCAAATTATCTCGCCAACATTGCCGGAATAGCAATGTTTGGAAAAGACGGCTCCGTCGTCGACATGGAGCTTGAACATTACCGCAAAACGATCGCCATCAACCTTGATGGCGTCATTCACATGATCCGGGCGGTGGTGCCCTATATGCGACAGACCAAGCCTTCCTCAATGGTACATGTGGCAAGCGTCGTGGGAACGCGTACAATGGACAACGCTATGAAGGACGGGCCTTTGGATGGCTATCAACTCTCCAAGGCCGGCGTTATCGCTTTGTCGCGCAGCTTGGCAATCGATCTGGGCAAGCATGGGATCCGGTCCAACACGGTCTCGCCGGGCGCAATTTGGACGCCGCTGACCGACGCTATCTATGCAGATCCCGCAAGGGTCGAGGCCATGGCCAACCGCACCCCTCTCCATCGGGTCGGCACTCCCGATGATGTTGCATCGGCATGTTTGTACCTGCTCTCCGACGATGCCGATTTTGTCACCGGTGTCGACCTTCCGGTCGACGGCGGATTGCTTGCAAAACTCGTCTGAGACCGGGCCTGGTTTTATCGGGCTAGCGATACGCTTCGGGTCGGTCGCGCAAAGCATCGGACCCGAGTTTGCAGGTCGATTCATGGAGAAGCGCATCTGAGTTGCCGATCTCCCGATCGGCCGCCTTATCCCATATGGCGGTTACAAGCTCGAAGACGCGAGCAGTGCGGAGGAGCGCGTGTTGCCTCGATCGTGAACCCGGTGTCCCGCCGAAGTTTGGAAGGGCGGCATTGCTTTTATTTTTCCTCGTCGAAACCCCAGACTGGGATAAACTTGTCAAGTGCGTCTATGTAGATCGCGCCGGCCGTTTCTGGCTGAACGCGGCGACCCGGAGGCGAATGCCCTCAATGGGTCGGCACCCTAAAGCCAGGAAGCGCGGATGCTGGCCTGCAACGACCGCAGCCTCAGCCAGCGTCAGCCAGCGCGAGCATACGCTCCCGCTGGCCTACCTTAGGCACTGCGCCCGATTTCCGACCTCAGCGCAGGCGAGCGATCAGTAGGGCGGCAAAACACAATCGGGGGATTCAGGAAGGGTCTGACCTCCATCGACGACAAGTCCCTGCCCGGTGATGAAACTGCTCTTCTCCGACGCAAAGAACAAAGCCGCTTCCGCAATATCTTCGGGGGTGCCGAGGCGGTGCATCGGGACCAATTGCTTCGAGCTTTCGATGAAGGCTTCCCCCAGGCCCTTGAGTGCTTCGGTTTCAATGACCCCGGGCAAAACCGCGTTCACGGTAATGCCATCCCGAGCCAGTTCGACGGCTGCGGCGCGCATGAAACCAAGCATCGCAGCTTTGCTGGCGCTGTAGTGGGTAAGCCCGGGAAAGCCCGTCACCGGCCCGGTAATGGATGACGTCAGAATGATCCTTCCGGCCTTACTGGCCTTCAAATACGGCAGCAGCGCCTTCACGCAAAGGAATGCTCCCTTGCTGTTGGTATTGTTCACCAGGTCCCAGTCTTCCGGCGTCAGGTCCTGGATGTTTGCAGACGGGTAGATACCGGCATTGCAGCAAAGGATGTCGCAACCACCAAAGACTTTAACGACGGCCGCAGCCATGTCCTGAACTGAAGCCGGATCCGAGACATCGGCGGAGACCGCGATGGCATCTGCGCCTTCCGAGCGCAGCGACGAAACCACCCTTTCAAGCCGATCTGCGCTTCGCGCGACCATTGCCAGCTTTGCACCTTCGGCCGCGAAGCGGCGGCTGAGCCCGAGACCGATGCCGGTGCTGGCACCGGTGACGATCACAGTCTTGCCTTTCAGCGTATTTCCCATTGTTCTATTCCTCCTCAAATTCGCATCGTTGAAAGCAGCCCAGCGCCCTGAAGGGGCTTCTTGCTGGTTCTCCAATTTGCCATTAGACGGTGTCAAAATACCGCTCCAATTCGAAGCGACTAATGTTCGCCTTTTGCCAGGCGCACCAATGTTCCCATTCGACATCGCGCGACCTGGCGTAGTGATCAACAAATTCCTCTCCCATATATTCACGGCAAAAGGCCGAGTTCCGAAACCGTTCGGTTGCGTCCGGGAGGGTGTCGGGCAGACGCTCTGATGCCGTATCGGCGCTGGGGTTGCCCACACTCGCCGGCATCGGTTTCAATTTTTTCTCGATCCCATAATGACCACCGGCCAGCATGGCGGCGATGGCAAGGTAGGTACTCGCATCGGCTCCAGGGATGCGATGTTCGACCCGGCAGGCACTTTCGGAAGGATACCTGATGACCCTTAGCGCCGCGCAGCGATTGTCGTAGCCCCACGAAACGTTCTCAGGCGCCCAAGCCTTGTGATCGATCCGACGGTAGGAGTTGATGACCGGGCGAAAGAGCGCGATGCAGTCGCCCATCGTGGTCAACATGCCGGCCATGTATTGCCTGGCAATTTCTGAGATATCCCCAGACCGGGGGTCGTAGAAAAGGTTCTTGCCTTCGCGCCAGAGGCTTTGATGGACATGACCGCCGCTTCCAGACTGTTTGGCGTCCCACTTCGCCATGAATGTGACGACCAGACCGCGTTCCTTGCAGAGTTCCCGCAGATAGGTTTTCGCGCGCAACGCATTGTCTGCCGCCCGCAGCGCACTTTCGGGCGCCAACGCGAACTCCACGGCGCCGTTTCCAAGTTCGGTATGAAAAACCTCGATGATGATGCCCACGCCTTTCATGCGGCGGATAAACTCCGCGGCCAGGTCGCGAAGCTCATTGGCCTCGGTCAGGCGATAGGCATGATGCATGCGGCCGAGCGGCGCCATCTTGTGATGAGCGCCCTGTGCAATCAGCTCAACGTCGGCATGTAGGATAAAGCATTCGAACTCCACGCCGAACTTGGCTTCGTATCCGGCGCTGGCGACGCGTTTTTCAATGGCCCTCAAAACACTGCGTGGAGAGAGGGGATACGGTCTGCCGTCAAGGTGCTCCACATCGTAAAGCACCGCCGCCTGTTTGGTCCGCCAAGGCAACACTATCGCGGTATCTGGGTCTGGAACCCCGATGACATCGGGGAATCCGTTTTCATAAGACGAATATTCGGACATCCAGACATCGTCGGCGGGCGTGAACTGATACACGATTGTACACACACCGCCCTTCGACGTGGGTTTGATCTTCTCAGCCGCGTAGAACTTCCCCCGAAGGCCACCGTTCAGGTCAGGCAGTTCCATTTGTACAATGTCTACGCCCTGCTTCACCAGCGCCGATAGCTTGTCCTGTTGATCCGCTGCGTTCATTCCTGTCCTCCGTCACAGCCCAGCGAGAGCGATGGAACTTAGCCCCCTACCATCACTGGCTTTTTCCCATGCTTCCAAGCAGCGCTCGAACCCGAACGTTTTTCCCGACGCGCGCTATGGTGGCGCCTTTCGATGATCAGCAATTGGCCCTTACCCGGTCTGGCCGGGGATCGCGTTCGCACGGGCTCGCTCCTCCAGGCCCAGTCAAGCGGGCGCAGACGGTTGGCGCGCTATGTCCGCCGGGCCAGGTTGTTAGATCATCGACATTGCGATCGACCAATCGCCTGATCTCGCTTAGCCCTTGGCGGCGGGCGTAGCGCCGATATTTCCCCACTGGCCGGCTCACCTTGTCATTTCGTTATCTGGCTTATATTGGCTCAGTGTTTAGACCATTGTGTCGCATGTCAAGTCCAATTTCAAAAACGCCCTTTGCCTTGTCACAGCAAGGCTACGCTATGAGCGGATCCCTTATTTGGATGGCGCGGCCAAAGATTCACGCACCTTGATCCCCAGGTCAGACGGTGTAACGCCAGAGAGCCCCGAGGGCTCAGGTCGAGCACCGAAACCGTGAACAGTCTGTCGCCGCTGCGGCATGAGGAGCATACCGCCTCCCGCTACTCATTTGTTTTCCTTAGCGTTTTTGCAATTTCAGCCGGCACGAGCGGGGCTGGTCATTCACCTGCCGCCAAAATAAACGAGTTGACGAGGACCGGTCTATTGGCTTGATATTTAGACCATTATCGCGGCCGACAGGCGAGTACACTGACGGCGCCTTGGGCAGGGCACGCCTGGATTTCGTTGCAAGAAATCGACTTGCGGCGGTCAGGCAACCTTGCCGCACCAACCTTGCTGCCGGGCAGATCATAGGAGCCGATCATGCATCGATGAAGGTACAGCGGGCCGCCGATCCACAAGGCTCGCAGCCTGGTGACGTCGCAGCCAACTCGGCCCGGGTAGGAACTGACGTCACAATGCGCAGGATGCAGCAGCCCATCTGGCTGCGCCTGAGTGCCGACAGGTTGATGGCGACCTGCACAGATTTGGAGTGCTCAGCCACGAGACAACCCGCAATGCCGCTGTGTGCCTTCAACGAGGAGACATGCGTGAAGGCCCTGCTCAGCCCCGCCGATTCCCGCGTCCTCGGCACCCTCGTCATCTAAGCGGGTCGGCGCCCCAACATCCAGAGACTTTGAATCGCCGTATCCAAAGGCCCCGAGCGGGGCTCGTATCCGCGGTAATGCCATTCCAGCCAGGAGCCTTTGACATGACCGATGCCCAGACGCCTTACAAGCCGCCGAAGGTCTGGAAATGGGACAAGGGCAACGGTGGTGAATTTGCTTCGGTCAATCGGCCGATTGCCGGCGCTACCCATGACCGAGACTTGCCGATCGGCAAGCATCCGTTCCAACTCTATTCGCTCGCAACGCCCAATGGCCAAAAGGTGACGATCATGCTCGAGGAGCTGCTCGCCCTGGGCCATGCCGGCGCCGAGTACGATGCTTGGCTGATTAAGATCCTGGAAGGCGATCAATTCGGATCTGGCTTCGTTGAGGTGAACCCGAACTCGAAGATCCCAGCGCTGATGGATCGCAGCGGGCCGACGCCAATTCGCATCTTCGAGTCGGGCTCGATCCTGCTCCATCTGGCCGAGAAGTTCAGTGCCTTCATTCCAACGACGCGGGAAGGCCGCGCCGAGTGCCTTTCCTGGCTGTTCTGGCAGATGGGGAGCGTGCCCTTTGTCGGCGGTGGCTTTGGTCATTTCTATTTCTACGCACCAGTGAAGCTCGAATACGCCATCGATCGGTTTTCCATGGAGACCAAGCGTCAGATGGACGTGCTCGATCGCCGCCTCAGGGACAACGAATTCCTTGCCGGCAAGGATTACACCATCGCCGATATTGCCGCCTGGCCGTGGTATGGCGGACTGATGAACGGGCTGTTCTATGACGATGCGGCGACCTTTCTTGGGCTGGAAAGCTACAAGAATGTGCGACGGTGGGTGGACGCGGTCGGCGCGCGCCCCGCAGTCAAGCGCGGCCGCATCGTCAACCGCATCAGCGGGGAACCGGCCGACCAGCTTCACGAGCGCCACGACGCGGCCGATTTCTCTTCGAAAACGCAAGATGAGTTGCAGGCAAAAATCATTGCGACCTGAACTCATCAGCTCGCCGCGCATCCGATCGCGGCCGAAGAGCTGGTGATGATGTACGATCCTAGCCTCCGGCATGTCGCGAAAAAATTCTCGCGTATACTGAGTTTTTGGTTGCCCACGACCTATGGTCTGTTAATCCTACCATAGGCATCGAGGACGAGAGTGCCCTCGAGCCGTTCATGATTGGAATGGGCGCTCTCCCTTACCCAACAATGCGGTGCGCTTACCAATTGTGCGGGGGCGCATCCGTGCCATGAACTGACAACCAATCCCTTTTAAGAAGGAGGAATGCCAATGGCCATTTCGTCTCAAGCTTATAATCGCCGGGCGCTAGAAAAGCCGGTTGCCTTCTCGCAGGCTGTTCGCGCAGGCGATTTTCTGTTCATATCGGGCTGCGTGAGCTGGGACATGGAGGGTAACGTGCTGCACCCGCACGATTTCCCGAAGCAGGTCGAGACAGTCTATGCCGACATCGATGCCACGCTGAAGGCCAATGGCATGGATGCGAGCCATATCGTCAAGGAAACCGTCTACACACGCGACATGGACGGAATGGTCGCGGCCAACCCGAAGCGGGTGGAATACTACAAGGACGTCACGCCGCCGGCGTCAACATGGATTGAGATCAAGAGGCTTGTGCATCCGGACATGTTCCTGGAAGTCGAAATCACCGCTTACAAGGGAAGCTGAGGCAGCTGCCGGCTGCCCGCTTCGTCAGGACAGCCGGCCCAACTCAGAACAGCTGGCTCGGTCCCCCCGAAGAATTTTGGCCCGCGTGGTCGCGCTCACTGCCTGACCCCGGACCAGCCCCTTATTGAGAAGCAGACGCCTTGCGGCGCGCGCTCTTCTTGGCCGGGACGGAGATTTGCTTTTTCCTTGTTCGTCTGGATTTTGGCAGGAGGTTGTGGAGGGAAGCGCGGGTTGCTTCGATGTGCAATCGCATGGTCTGGGCGGCGAGTTCTGGGTTGCGGTCCTTGATGGCCTGGTAGATTGCTTCGTGATGATCATTGGCGTTGTCTTCCAGTCGGGTGAAGACCTTGCCGATGGGCAAGAACATGGCGGCGCGGGACTCCTCGATCGCGGCCATGAGGAACTTGTTGGACGAGGCCTCGGCGATCGCCAGATGGAATTCGGAGTCGCGTGACAAGAACATCGCGATGTTTTCGGTGACGGCGCGGGTTTGGGGGGTGGAACAAAGGTCGGCCATGATCTGCAGGGCCTTTGACATCCGGTCGAGATGCTTCTTGGTTCGGCGCGTTGCGGCTAGTGAGGCTGCCAGGCACTCATTGGCCACGCGGAATTCGAACACGCTGTCGATCAGCTCGTGCTGCGATTCCAGATAGACCTCGATCTCGGCCGGCCTGAGGCGGCCCTGGCCAAGGACGGTGAGGCCGCCGGCCGCGCCGCGCTTGACCGTGATCAGCCCCTCGCCTTCCAATACCCTGAGCGCCTCGCGGATGGTGGTGCGCGAGACCAGCATCTGGCTTGCAAGCTCCCGCTCCGGAGGCAGCTTGTCGCCGGGGATGAAGCGGCCAAGGAAGATGGCGCGCCGCAACTGCTCGACGACCAGATCGTATGTGGCGCTGGCACGGATCGAGTTGATCAGGGGTTCGGAGGGATCACCGAAAAACAGAGACTTCACGTTGGTTCCTGTCGCCATTGCTCGAATCACCAGGCCGACGGGCGGTCCGACCAATGGTCAGACAAATATACTCTGCAAACCCCGGACAAATAAAGCCCCATGCGGGCGCCGGCGCGGGCGCGAATCGGGCGGCCTAAAAAAGCTGCACGGCGATAGACTTCCGGCTGTCATTGTCCTATGGTCTATAAATTATACCTTAGACCGAGGAGAAAGCGGTGACATCTGGGGCTTACGCAAAACTCGACACCGATGCTCGCATCGCCATCATCGGGTCCGGTTTTAGCGGCCTGGCCGCGGCAATTGCCCTCAAGAAGAAGGGCATCAACAACTTTGTCATCTTCGAGCAAGAGGCCGGTTTGGGCGGCACCTGGTGGAATAACCGCTACCCAGGCGCCGAGGTCGACCTGGAATCACACATCTATTCCTTCTCCTTCGAGCGCTACGACTGGACCAGGACCCACGCCAGCTGGGCCGAGCTTTTGACCTACCTCAACCACGTGGCGCGCAAATGGGGTCTGATCAGCCATTTGAGGTTCAACGAGAAGGTCGAGGCCGTCACTTGGTCTGACGAGCGCAAGGAATATGCGATCGCCACCTCATCCAAGGCTGACCATGGCGCCTTTCGCGCCGTCATCAGCGCGGTCGGCTTCCTGAACATCCCCCTGCTGCCGCCATTTGCCAGGAGAGAGAGCGACTTCAAGGGCGTGCAATGCCACACGTCGCGATGGCCAAAGGGGCTGTCGATGGCGGGCAAGCGGGTTGGCATTCTGGGCACAGGCTCTTCGGCCGTCCAGGTCATCCACGAGGCCGCGCTCGAGGCGGCCTCCGTCAAGATCTTCCAGAAGGAAGCCAACTGGATCCTGCCCAAGGACAGCAGGGATTTTACCGCCAGCGAGCGCTTCATGCACAAGTTCGCGCCCATCTACTGGTGGAAGCGCTTCTGGCTCTATTATGGCTATGACACGCGCCAGTTCCGCGCCAGCCATGCCCGCAAAGACGGCCGCGTCAACAAGCGGCGGGCTGCGGCATCGCTCGCCTATCTGCAGAACTCGCTTGCCGACCGGCCAGATCTCCTCAAGCTCGCGACCCCTGACTTCCCCTTCGAGGCCCGCCGCACGGTCATCAGCGACACCTATTACGATGATCTGAAGAACCCGAAGGTCGAGCTGGTGCCCTACGGCGCGGCCAAGCTCAGTGCCGCCGGCATCATCGACGAGGGCGGCCATGAGCACCCCCTCGACATAATCATCTATGCCACCGGCTTTGACGCGGCCAACTATCTGGCCGGCATGAAGGTCGCCGGCGAGCACGGCATCGACCTGCATGAAAAATGGGCCGGCGAGCCCGAAGCGCTGCTCGGCCTCATGGTGCCGGGCTTCCCCAACTTCTTCATGATGTATGGACCCAATACCAACGCCATTCCCCTGGTCACCTTCTACCAGGCCCAAGCGAACTTCTGCGCCTCGCTCATCTCAACCATGCTCAAGACCAGGCGCCGCACCATCAAGGTCGACGCCGCCGCCTTCCGCCGCTTCAACCAGAAGATCCAGGCCGCTCTCGCAAAAACCGTCTGGGGCTCGACAACCAGCTACTTCCAGGCAAGCACCGGAAAAATCGTCGCCCAGTGGCCCCACAGCGCAACCGAATACATCCTCGCTACCAAGGCCGCCAGGAAAAACGCCGTCAAAATCGAATGAGGCGCCAAGAGCCCAGCTTGAAACAAAGCACAAAGCATCCAAGCCATGGCGGGAATGGAACGCGACGGTGGCATCTCGCAAGCCGCGGTGGAACGGGGTAAGGCGTCTGCGCTCTCGTCGGCCGAGTGATCGCTAGCTGAACGCGCGCAATCACTGGGTCAAGGACAGGCATGCGCTGGAAGCTGGATAGCCGCGCACGTTCAGGCACCTGCGCCGTCCAATCGCGCGAAATTCCACTCAATGTAACGGTTTTCGCCGAAAATAATTGTTGACGAACCGCGATTCATTGGCATGATGTTTAGACCATTAAGACTACCGGCAAGCGAGCTTCTGCAACCGGCGCCTCTACGCGTGGTGTGGGATTGGGAAGTTTGTCGCGAGTGATCCGACCCTCGCTATCGGGTAGTCTTGTGGCCCGGCATTTCGTGCCGTCAGATCACAGGGAGCCGATGATGTCGCCGATACCCAAGGATCGCGAAACTCGCGAAAGACTGATCCGCATGCATGCCGAATGCGTCGCTTCGATGAAGGGGGTAGCCGGCTGCGCCATTGTCAAGGCCGGAAAGCCTGGCGACGTCACCGAGATCTCGGGCGGCATGCTCAACGACGACCTGTTGCGCCGGGTCCTGATCTATATGTGGTCCCAGCCGGCGCCAGACAAGCTCGTCGTCATCTGTACAAAGACCGAGAAGGAGTGGCGGATTGCCCGCCTTCCTCATGTAAAGGGCCAGCCTCCGCGTTTCATCGATGACCGCGTATTCAGCGATGAACATACCCCCCAGCACGAGATCTTCGTGATGCGCATCAACGAAATGGCCGCAGCCAACGCTGCGGCAGCATGAGCCCCGAGAAGACGAAGCCTCGGCCGAAACCGAGCTTGGGAACACAAAGGCTGCGCTGTCAGCCGTAGAGTTGGGATTTGATCATGAAACTTTGTGGTTATGCGGACAAGTTCGGCGTCAGCCCGGGGGAGGCGATCCAGTTTTACGTCAATTGCGACGGGCCCAGGCAGTATCGCGCCGAGATTGTGGAGATGGTCCACGGAGACACCAACCCGCGAGGTCCTGGCGTCATCGAGCGCCCGCTTTCGAGCGATATCGAGGGCACATATGCTGGTCGCTCGCAGGCGGTCCATAGCGGCTCCTATTGCGTCATTCCCTACTTCCCCGCCATGGATGTCGGCAGCTTCACCTTGCAGTGCTGGATCTGGCCGACGATCCCGGTGACCGATGCCAGTTACTGGCGCCATGGCGAGCAGACCATCATCGCCCGCTATGGCGCGGGCAAGGGCTTTGGCCTTTTCATTGACGCGTCGGGGCGCCTGGCGCTCAAGGTCAATGGCGAGGTGCTGACTGCCCCCCATCCGATCCGCGATCACGCCTGGCACTTCGTTGCCGCAAGCTTCGATGCCCAAACGGGCGAGGCCACCCTCTACCATGAGCCGGAGCTTCGCTATGCGCTTGATCCGGCGCCAGCCCAAAACGGCACGACCTTCAAGACGCGCCCCGATGCTAGCAGGCTTCCATTGATGTTCGGTGCGCACGCGGCCTCCGACGCTTCCGGCGTCATTGCCGATGAGCGTTTTCCTTACGGTGTGCGCGGCGCGGGGCTGTTCAACGGCAAGATCGAGCGGCCGATGCTTTCCAGTCGAGCGCTCTCGCGCTTCGAGATCGAGCAGATGAAGGTTGGAGCCTCGGGGGCAAGCAGCGAGCGCCGCTTTGCCGGCCCTTCCGGCAACCTGTCGGATGCTCTGGTTGGCTGCTGGAATTTCGCGCGCGAGATCTCATCCCACACGATCATCGACGAGGGTCCTTTCCGCCTCGACGGTGTGACCGTCAATGGCCCCGCCCGGGCGCTGACCGGCCACAACTGGACAGGCACGGTCTTCGACTGGACCAAGGCCCCCGAGCAGTACGGAGCTATCCATTTCCACGATGATGACCTAGACGACGCCCGCTGGACGGTTGACTTCGCCTGGAGGGTGCCGCCCGAAACCAAGAGCCGGTCCTATGCGGTGAAGTTGACCACCAAGGATGGCGATGAAGATTATATTCCGTTCTGGGTGGTGCCGCATCTGGAAGACGTCAAGGCCAAGATCGGGGTGCTCATCCCGACGACCTCCTATATGGCCTACGCCAACGAGCATCTGGCCACCAACGCAGGTGGCGCCGAATTGCTGATCTACCGCACACCCATCCTGCAGGAAGGCAACATCTTCCTGAGCCAGCATCGTGAGTATGGCGGCTCGCAATATGATACCCACACCGACGGCAGCGGCATGTCGCTGTCGACACGCTTGCGCCCCATTCTCAACATGCGGCCCAAGTTCAAATCCTTCACGGCGCAAGGGCCTTGGTGCTACAACGCCGACCTGCATCTGATCTACTGGCTCGACCGCATGGGCTATGACTATGAGGTCTTCACGGACGAGGACCTCACTTACGACGGGCTCAAGCGGCTTTGGCGCTATAATGTCGTGCTCACCGGCTCTCACCCCGAACATGTAGGCGGCACGCTTCTCGACGCCTTGAACAGCTACACCGAACGCGGCGGCCGGCTCATGTATTTTGGTGCTGACGGCTGGTACTGGGTCCAGACCTTCCTGCCGGGCTATGAGGACAAGGGCCGCGGCGTCGTAGCCGAACTGCGGCGCTGCGAATCCGGCATTCGCACGTGGAAGGCCGATCCTGGTGAATATTACCACCAAAGCACTGGCGAGCTCGGTGGCATGTGGCGCTTTCGCGGCCGCTTCCTGCACACCGTCGCCGGCACCGGTATGTCGGCGCAGGGCTTCGACATCTCGACCTACTTCACCCGCACGCCCGACAGTCTCGATCCTCGTGTGGCCTGGGCGTTCGAGGGCATTGCCTATGATGAGAAGATCGGGAATTTCGGCCTGGAAGGCGGCGGCGCGGCAGGGCTCGAAGTCGATATCGTTGACACCATGCTCGGCTCGCCGCCACACATCCTGACTGTCGCCACCTCGGCAGGTCGGCACACCGACTCCTATCTCCTGGTGATGGAAGATTATGGCACCAGCCAGCAGGGCATTGACGGCACTCAGCACCCGCGTGTGCGCGCCGACATGGCCTACCATGAGACGCCCAATGGTGGTGCCTGCTTCGCCTTCAGCTCGATCGCCTATATTGGCGCCCTGCCCTGGAACGAGGGCGATAACAATGTCTCGCGCCTTACCAAGAACGTGCTCGATCGGTTCGCCAAGGACGGTCCGCTGCCGCCTCCGCCCGAGAGCGCTATTGTCCTAAGAGGTCGGGCCGACTACGCGGTAAGCCAAAGCGTGCCTGACTAAATGCCACTGAGGGCCGGCTCGCCATGCCAAGTCTGAAGCTCGATTCCGTGGCCATCTCGAGAGCCGAAGCGCGTCTGCTTTGGCCTCATCGCTGGGTTTATGTCGCGCTTTCGACGGAGCTTGCCGAGCCTGGCCAGATCCTGCCGTTCACCTTGCCGGACGTCGGCGTCCATCTTGAGCGGATGGCTGATGGGACAGTGGAAGCGCGTCTCAACCGCGCGCAACAGGGCGGCTGCTCAGTCATCCCCCAGCAATGCCATGGCGGCGCGCAGGTTCGTTGTCCGCAAATGGCCTGCGCTTTCAGCCGTGATAGCCTGCCCGTCATCACCGCGACGACGCCGGGTCTGGAAAGATTGCATTTCCAGTTCAAGGGCGATCGGCCCGAGCTTCTTCCTTTGATTGACGTGCGTGAGCAAGGCGGAGTGATCGCCGTGCGTGTGCTTCCCACCGGTCCCGGCGCCGACGGCGATCAGAGGGAGCTGCGGCCGGACCTACTCGATTTCGCCAGCGAGCGGAGTTCGTGGTGGCACGAGATCCCCGAAAACTGGAAGGTTGTCGCACACCATCTGAATGCCGCGACCGAATGCGTTTCGGAATCGATGGTTGTCGTCGGACCTGCCTTGTTCCACTCCCCAAACGCAATCACCCTTCGGGGCGACGGCTGGGGCGGCTTTGTCATTCTCCAGCCGCTCGCACACAAGCTGACACGCTGCCGCATCTCACTGCTTGCGGCGCCGGCGGCCGCGGCCGAGGCTCACCGGCTGGTACTGGTTTCGATCGTCAGCAAAGCCCAACGCGCAGCGCTCTTGGATGGGATCCGTCTTTCCCATGCGGGCCTGGACGACGTCGATGAGCCGGCGTGTCTCATGCGTGAACCGGGCCGGTCTCTGTTTGGAACGAGTTCTGAGTTGGGCGGGGCTTTAGCGATGATCGGCCACAATGGCTATCGTCTCAATCCGCGGTTCGGTTTCGCAGGAGGCTGAATTTTGTACAGCGTCCAGCAATTGCTTTTTGACTGCATGGGCTATCTCAAGGAATTCTCGGCTGAGAAAGCCGTATGGCAAATTGGTGCGATAGGTCCGGACAATCCTGCCCATGACCAGAATAGAAGCCGCTATGATGTTTGGCTCCATCGCCCGGCTTTAAGCCCCAAGGCAGCACAGAACGTCGAGCGCCGTCTGGTCGCCCGTTTCGGCCTGTCGCCTATCGAGCCTAAGATGCCTTTGGGACGTTATGTCTTCCTGGGTCGGCTTGCCGACAAACCGCCGCAATGAATGTCCCTCCGCGTGGGGGAAAGGTTGGCAGTTGGCTGCGTAATCTATCACGTTGACTTGGTGGTCCATTGGTCTGACTATAAAACCATAACGTCAATCAACCGCCTGCGGGGATGCAGTGCGGATCGTCATGGCTTGGCCCCGATGTATGGAACCACGCCAGGCCGAAGAGTCGGCTCTTGTCGAAGGTAGAAGATTGGGATGGACCAGATGTTCACGTCGATTGCTGGAAAGACCGTTATTGTCACGGGTGCCTCCAAGGGTATCGGGAGGGGGATCGCGAAGGTTTTTGGGCGCGCTGGCGCCAACGTCGCGCTTGTCTCGCGCGACGAAGGCGCTGCTTCCAGCGCTGTGAAAGAGATCACTGATTCCGGGGCAAAGGCTGAATGGTTCGGCGCCGACGTCGCTGACTGGGATTCCGTCAAAGACATGGTTGCGCGCGTCGCTGCAAGTTTCGGTCATGTCGATATCCTTTGCGCCAACGCCGGTATTTTCCCGCAAAAAAAGATCGTCGACATGGAGCCATCAGACTGGGACCATGTCCTTTCCACGAATTTGAAGAGCACCTTCCTTTGTGTGAAGGCTTGCATCCCTTGTTTCGAGGAGGCCGGGCAAGGCCGCGTGGTCGTGACGTCGTCCATAACCGGGCCGATCACCGGATTCCCCGGATGGGCCCACTATGGCGCCTCAAAGTCGGGCCAGCTCGGCTTCCTCAAGACCGCTGCCATGGAGCTTGTAAAATACAATACCACCATCAATGCGGTGATGCCCGGGAACATCCTGACGGAGGGCCTGCAGGATCTCGGCCAGTCTTTCATCGACACGATGGCGGCTTCAATCCCGCTGCGTCGGTTGGGCTCGGTGGAAGATATCGGCAATGCGGCATTGTTTTTCGCCACCAATGAAGCTGCCTATATAACCGGCCAACAGATCGTCATCGACGGCGGGCAGATTCTTCCCGAATCGATCGACGCGATTGCCGCGATAGATTAGATCAACCAACACTAGCGGCCCGATCCGCAGGGTTTCGTTGCAATCCTCTTCGAGGCGGCTCCTTGCAGTCTCGCTGGCCGCTTCCATACTTGTCTAGGCTAGGGAACGGGGCTTCGGCTTCGATGGGCCGAACCGATCGGCATATTCCTGTGGGCCAACACCGATGGTGCGCAAAAATGCCCGGCGCATCGTTTCCTTGCTGGCGAAGCCGCATTTCACGAAAGACAATGAGGGTGAGCGTCCCTGCTCAAGCAATCGGCGTGCCGCCTCGACGCGGAGCTCTTCGACCGCGCGCGCAGGTGTGCGGCCACTTGCGGCCTTATAGCGGCGGCTCAAGGTTCGCGAACTCATTCCCATAAGATCAGCGAGATCGATCAGTGACAATTCCTTGTCCAGGTTCTCGTTTATCCAGATATGAAGCCGGTCGAATTCCGCCTCGCCTTGAAGCGACAATGTGGTGCTGAACTGTGATTGACCACCTGGCCGCTTCAGAAACATCACCAGATACTGCGCGACGGACAAAGCGAGCTTGCGCCCAAAATCCTCCTCAACAAGGGCCAGGCACAAATCGATGCCAGCCGTCACGCCCGCCGAAGTCCACACCTTGTCGTCGCGGACAAACAAGCGATCGGCATCGACCTTGATGGTTGGGAAGCGTTCCTTGAATTCCGCGCAAAATTTCCAGTGAGTGACCGCCGCCTTGCCATCGAGCAGATGTGCTTGAGCAAGCAGGAAGGCGCCGGTACAGACCGACGCCACACGGCGAGCTTTCCTTGACCTCCGTTCGATCCAGGCGACAAGCTCCGCGTCCTGGCATGCCTCGGCTACTCCAAGGCCTCCAACAACGATCAACGTGTCCAACTCGCTGTCGGCATCGGGAAGCAAGTTGGCTTCCAGGCCCAGTCCCGCGGTCGTCATAACGTGTGACTGACGCGAGACTATCAGGCATTGATACTGCTCCGGTCGGCCCTCGCGGCATGCGAACTCATTGACGGTCGCAAACACCTGAAGCGGGCCGCAGATATCGAGCAACTGCGCGCCCGGGTAGGTGACGATCTCCACCCGATTGAGACTGTTTGGCACGATCGGAGGCGCATTTGTCATTCGGCCAAAATAAAACCTTCTAAAGTTAGCACTGTCAACAGGAGGAGATGAAATATGACTGTGCAAGTCGGAATTTTGGTATTCCCTGAGGTTCAGCAGCTTGACATGGCTGGTCCGTACGAGTTTTTTGCCACCGCGCAGGGGGTAAACGTCGATCTTATCTGGAAAAACAAAGAACCGGTGAGGTCGTTCACGGGAATTACATTCCCCGCAACTAAGACTTTTGACGAGTGCCCGGACCTGGATGTCATTTGTATTCCCGGCGGCAATGGCGTCGGTCCTTTGCTAACCGACGAGGAAACTCTGGATTTCGTCCGCCAGAAGGCAAAGAAGGCGCGCTACGTCACGTCGGTTTGTACTGGCGCAATGGTCCTCGGAGCGGCCGGCCTGTTGAAAGGCAAGCGGGCCACCACGCATTGGAACTTCCTCGACTACCTGAGCGCCTTTGGTGCAATCCCGGTCAGCCAGCGCATTGTCACGGATGGAAATGTCATCACCGCCGCCGGCGTAAGCGCGGGCGCCGATTTCGCACTGTGGATGCTGGCAGAAACCGTCGGCAAGGATGAGGCTGAGAAGACGCAGCTTTGGCTGGAATATGCCCCGAAGCCGCCTTATCATTCCGGCAACATTGAAGATGCGTCACAAAAGACCATTCGGGAGACCCAGGCGCGTTGGGCAGGCGACCGCGCCGGCATGGATGCTCTTTTTGCCAAACACGGCTGGGAGAGAACTGTCGAGCCGGCTTTCTGATCTTTCGTCTAAAGCTTGTCCTCCTGCCTCGGCAGGAGGACAAGCATCCAGTGACACCTCGCCTAGATACCTAGGCGTGCTTCATGTATGCGCTCAAATCATTTTGGCGAGAGAGCGGGCCCTTTTCGTGGCCGTCACCCGCCAAGGTTGATGGGCCACGTTACGCCAAGACAGTGTCTGAGCAGTCACGCGGTCTGCGCAACAAAGCCGGCAGCTTCGATGCCTGTGACGGCCGCGAGTTCATCATTGTCGGACGTATCTCCTGTTATGCCGACCGCTCCCAGCAGCACGCCTGCCTGATCGCGAATGAGAACGCCGCCAGGAACCGGGACAATCCGGCCGCCCGAAACAGCATTGAGTCCCGCGACAAAATGTGGGCGTTCTGCGGCAATCTTGTCCAGCGCGCGCGAGCCCATTCCGATCGCCAGAGCGCCATAGGCCTTGCCGGAGGCGATCTCGAAACGCAGCATCGACGCGCCGTCCTGCTTCTGAAACGCCTTTAAGTGCCCACCGGCGTCGAAAACGGCAACTGCGAGCGGTTTAAACCCGGCCTGCTCACCCTTGGCGAGGGAAGTTGCAGTGATCGCATTGGCTTTCGCAAGTGTTAGCTCAGTCATTATGGTCCTCTTAATTAGCTCTTCGGTTCGGGCGATTGCCCATCAAATCCAGCCCGCGCCGCTCATCCAAATGTTGAGACCGGCGGTTTCTACCTTTTTACGCGGCTTTGCGATCACCTTGCGGCATCTCCCTCGCAACGGTCTCGGCGACCATAGCGGCCGTTGCGGCCGAGAGTGTCCAACCAAGGTGACCATGCCCGGTGTTATAGAAAACTCCCGGTGCCCTACCCCGGCCGACCCTGGGCATCATATTGGGCATCATCGGTCTCAAACCGGCCCACGGCACAACCCGGTTGGTATCGACTTGAGGAAAGAGCATTCGCGTCCAATCGACCAGCGGCTTGACGCGATCTTCCCTGATGTCACGGTTGATCCCGTTGAACTCCGCGGTGCCGGCAACGCGGAACCTGGTCTCACCCAGTCGGCTCGTAACGATCTTGGCTCGATCGTCGAGCAGGCTCACCCAAGGCGCTGCCAGCTGAGAGCGCTCCTCATCGAGATGGACTGTGATTGAATAGCCCTTGACGGGATAGATATTGACGCGGTCGCCGAGCATTGCTGCGAAGTATCGACTGGTTGATCCGGCGCACACCACGATGGCATCCGCCTCGATCGTCTTCTGGATAGGCTCACCGTCGGGCCCACCCAAAGTACAATCCAGGCGCAAACACCCACCGCGCCGCACTCCTGTGACCGTCGCGTCATAGACAAAACGCCCGCCGCGCCTCTCGCAGGCCAAGGCAAGACCGGTGGTGTATTTGTGGATATCCCCAGTGGAATCCGAAGGCGTGTAGAAACCGCCATAGAATGCGCCTTGCAGCGTTGGCTCGATCGACCGGATTTCCTCGGGGGTTACCGCCTTCCGGTCCAGACCGCCCTCAACCAGCATGTCATTGACCTTCGAAGCATGTGTGAAACTCGGCTTGTCCCAATAGATGTGGAGTATGCCGCGCCGCACGTGGTTGAAGTCAATGCGTTCACGCGCTGCAATGTCGAACATGTGCTTTCGAGCCGCGATCGCCAGCCTCGTGGTCGCGACCGTATTTTCACGATAGTTTGCGAGGTTCCAAACGAACTCGGCGAGCCAGCTATATTTGTGCCAGCTCGGCGCCGGATTCATTAGAAGCGGCGCATCGCTCTTGAGCATCCACTTGATGCCCTTGAACACAGTCGACCAGTGGTTCCAGACTTCCGCGTTGCTGGCCGACAATTGCCCACCATTAGCGAAGGATGTTTCCATAGCGGCATAACGCTGGCGTTCGATAACGGTGACGTCGTAGCCACGTTCAAGCAGCGCATAGGCGGTGGAGACGCCGGCAATACCGGCGCCGATGACGGCGATGTGGGTCATTTCGCTCTCCAAGACAGTTTCTGGGTGCAGGCCGAGGCCCGCGGTTGATCCCCAAATCTGTCACTGTACCTGAGAGCTTAACCAAGTCGTCATCGGCTTGGCTTTCCCCTTCGGTGGGCGCTCTGGGCGCCTCTCTCCAGATGGTTCAACAACATGGTCACTTTTGCCTGAGAGTTTCCTTGGGGGGTTGCTCCTTCGGCGCCGGCAAGATTGATTAGAACTGCCGATCTCTCCCATGCTGTCGTATGAACGCGATAACTATATTATTGGCTCACGGTATCAACGCATTCCCTTCACATGCATGAACCTTTGCTAGGCTGCGCAAATCGCTGCCAGTCGGCAAACGGCTGCTATCCAAAACCGAAATCTGCCTTCAAACCGCGATGCATCGATAGAGTTCCGGGTCGTTACGCACTTCGTCTGGCTCACCCGACAGGGCTACCCGTCCACGGTCTATGACCAGGACCTGATTTGCGATACGCAACGCCATCTCCAGGTGTTGCTCGACAATGATGACCGCCATCTCCTGGGACAGCTTGTGCAAGCGCTCGGTAATTTCGTCGATGACGCCGAACCATACGCCTTCCGTGGGTTCATCGAGCATGAGTATCTTGGGCCGGCCCATCAACGCGCGGCCGATCGCCAGCATTTTGCGCTCTCCCCCGGAAAGGGTTCCAGCGACCTGCCGCAAGCGGTTACCGAGTTTCGGAAAAAGATCGACGATCGTGTCGATTTCCTTCAAGCCCCGACTGGTCATGGCGCCGACCGTCAGATTTTCACGGACCGTGAGAGTACCGAACACCGCGTGCTCCTGGGGCACATAGCCAATTCCAAGGTCCACCCTGTCCACCACACGCTTGTCGCGAATGGAAACGCCGTCCAGGACGACATCGCCCGCCGAAACCGGCACCTCGCCGATCAAGGTTTTCAATAGAGTGGTTTTGCCAGCACCGTTTCGTCCCAGGATAGCGGTGCCCCCTTTTTGGGGGATAACAGCATCGATCCCGAACAGAACGCGGCTGTTACCATATCCGGCGGTGAGGTTTTTGATTTCCAGCATTCAGTCACGCTCTCGTCGTATAGACTCTTCTGACAGCTTCCGAGGCGTCGAGTTCATCGACGCGACCGTCGAAAATCACCTTGCCTTGATCGAGAACCGTCACCGTGTCGCAGATCGTCTTGATGAAATCGAGATCGTGCTCGACGATGACGACGGACGTCGCGCTTTTCAGCGGAACCAGGAACTCGCCAGTGGCGCGCCGTTCCTCCAGGCTCATGCCACCAGTCGGTTCGTCCAGCAAAAGCAACTTCGGATTTTGGGAGACCGCCATGGCGATTTCCAGCCACTGCTGCTGGCCATGGCTCAACACACCCGCCAGATCGCTTGAACGCTGCCGAAGGCCAAATCTTTGCAGGTCCAGCAGGATCTCCTCGCGCAATCCTGCGGCGGAGCCTGAGCGCATTTGCGACCAGATCGGGGTGGATGCCTGCTTGGCCAGGAGCAGGTTCTCAAAAAGCGACAGTTCGGGAAGGACCGAAGTTATCTGGAATTTCAGGCTCATGCCGCTTCTGGCGCGACGGTAGGACGAATGGCGGGTAACGTCGTTTCCAGCGAAGTGGATGGTTCCGCCGTTGAGCTGGTGAGCACCTGTAATGGCCTTCAGCAGAGTGCTCTTGCCAGAACCGTTTGGCCCGATCAGGCCATGGAAGGTCTGAGGCCTGACGGCGAGGCTGACGCCGTTGAGCGCTGTGAAGGTTCCGTACTTCTTGACGGCGCCTTCAACGCGGAGAAGCGACATTTCTGCCTCCCTCGCGATCAGGTGCTGTCGGGCTCGATGGTCCGCTAGCCGGCAAATTCATCTCCGCATCGCCAGCGAAGAACGACCCACGCCTGTCGCGGTCGCTCACGAGAAACCCGATAATCCCTTTAGGCCTGTAAACAACAACGACGACCATCAGGACGCCCATGATCGCTGGCCAGATCCCGCGCAGAAGCTCGACGTCGGAGATGGCGAAGCCTACGCCTTCAATAACAAACACGCCCAGGATCGGCCCCAGCAGCGTGCCTGGGCCGCCAAACAGGGCATACAAAGCAGCGTAGGTTGATTGCACGAAGCCGATGTTTGTCGGCCCGATGTAGCTTTCGTGGAACGCGAACAGGCACCCGGCCATTCCGGCGATAAGCCCCGCCAAGCAAAAGACAATCGCCTTGTACACCTGAACCCGGTAGCCAAAGAAGGCCAGTCTTTCTTCATTCTGGCGCATTCCGCTCAGCACCAGGCCGAACTGCGACCTGACAAGGAACCGGACAAGGCAATAGACGCATGCCAGCACAAAGATCGAAAAATAGAAGAAAACCGGACCCGGGTACAACTCGTACGATCCGATGCGCAGGGGGTCCGGCACAGATATGCCGTTGGCCGCGCCGATAAGCTGCCAGCCACCAACAAGGCGTTCGGCAATATAGGATGCCGTCAGCGTGCCCAACGAGACAAAAATGATCTCGGTCTTGCGCCGCCCCAGAAGGAGGAACCAGGCCACCAGGAAAGAGCCCGTCAGCCCCACCAGACCGCCGAGCAGCAGGACCACGAACAAATTGCCTGTATGAGCGAACGTGCTGAGCAGCGCGGCCGCATATCCGGCACTGCCGAAAAACAGCGCCTGGCCGAACGCCATGATCCCGGAATATCCCCAGCAGAGATCGAAGCTGATCGCCAGGATCGATAACAGGACAAGTTTGGTCATGATCTGCTGCTCATAGCCTTGGAAGGTCGACCCAGCCACGAGCAGCGCGATGAAGACCGCGATCTCTACGATATTGAACCTTGAGATGCGAGGCCGCGAAACAGACGTCGGCCGTGATGTCGGACTGTTCATTAAACAACCTGCGAGTTCGGCCTGTGTCGGCCGCAACGGTCGGCCGCCAGCGGCGGCCGACCAGGACTTATTAGCTTGCTCGGCATGCCCCGGGCGGCACGGCTTCCTTTTTATCCAGGATGTTCCACTTCCCGCCTCCGGCCTGCGCCAGATAGATGTTCATGGTTGGGGCGTGGGTATCCGGGTTCATCTTCGCGCCGCCGCCCGGGCCCTTTTCCAAGGTCGCGGTTGAATAGGCTTCGGTGATTGCTTCGAAGGCGAGATCCCCGTTGGTCTTTAGGACGGCCTGCTCATAGAATTTGAGGCCACGGTAGCTGCCTGTGGCGCTCACGCCGGCGGTAAAAAGATAGGGGCTGCCTGGGAACATCGCGTTATATTCCTTGATCAGCTGCTGTGAATACGGATCATCGACCGTGTGGAAAAAGTCGAGCGCGTTATAGACGCCTTCAAGGGCACGCTCGGGAACAGAGTTCACGGCATTCTCGTCGAAATAGAGGACCGACTGCGTACCGCCATTCTTGGCAAAGCCGGCTTCATAAAGTTGCTTCATGAAGCCCTGGATGCCGGGCGGGATGATCGTGTTGAACACATGATCGATCTTTTCGCTCATGATCTTGCCGACGGTAGCTGAGTATTCGACCTGGTCGAGCGGATAATATTCCTCGAAAACGACCTCCCCGCCGTTGTCTTCAATTACCTTGCGGGCAAGAGCATTCGTCATTTGGGGCCATTGGTAATTGGCGCCTGGCAACGCAAAGCGCTTCGCCCCCTTGTTCTTGATCAGATAGGGAATCAAGAATGCGAGCTGATGCGAGACCGTAGCTGCGGTCGTGTAAAGGTGGGGCGTGCAGTCACCGCCTTCATAGTGCTGCGGATAGATGTAGAGCTTTTTGGCGCGCTGAATGACCGGCACTTTCAGCGCCTCGCGTGTCGACGACAAGCCACCGCCCATGACCAGATCCAACTCATGGCTGCTCAGCAGGCGGTTTATGTTGCCGACCGATTTTCCCGGGTCCGAAACGGTATCTTCAAGATAGAGTTCCAGCGGGCGACCCAGAATGCCGCCGGCATCGTTGATCTGCTTGGCGGCAAATTGGGCGGCTTGCCAATGCGTGTTGCCGAAGGTCGAAAGCGCCCCGGAAATATCGGCGGCAATGCCGACCCGGATCGGTCCGGCAGCATTTGCCCAAGAGGGTTTCAGCACCCAGCCGCCAGCCGCGGCGACCCAACCTGCGGCGGCCAGTCGTCCGCTGGCCAACAGGAATGAGCGTCTGGATGGATGAAATTTCGGGTTTTCTGACATGCGCGTACGTCTCCCTTTTTTGTTAGCGCTTGAACAAACCTTGCGGATAGATTTTCACGGCGGTGAGCAACAGGACGTAGAGCGTGACTTCAGCCGTGACGGGGCTGATCCAGTACGCCGCGCCGGTGTACTCGCGAAGCCATTGGATGCCGGGGGTCAGCGCACCCATGAGGGCCGCGCCGGATATCGGCCCCTCGAAGGTGCCGATCCCGCCAAGCATTACGGACAAGAAAGCCTGGACCAGGAACTGGAGGCCGAGGTCCGCTGAGAGCGAGTACAGGGGGACCATCAAAGCTCCCGCCAGACCTGCAAGGCCAGCGCCGATCGCAAAGGTGATCGAGTAGAGTCTTTGGGTGGAAAGACCCGAGGCTTGGGCCAGGTTAGCGTTCTCAAGGGAAGCCCTGATCTGCAGTCCGAACCGCGTGTATCTGATCACGCAGACCGATATCACCATCAGAAGAAACGTTATGACTATGATGAGCGCTCGCCATAACGAAAACGTTCCGCCGGCAAATTCAACAATCTGCGGAAGCGGCTCTGGAATTTCGTAATATTTTCCCGCCAGGAGCACACGGATCACCTCGCGGATCGCCAGCCCGACGCCGAAGGTGGCCAACATCGCGGTGACTGGTGCTCGATAAAGGCGCCGCACGATCGTCAGTTCTATCAGCAGTCCAATTGCGGCCACGACAAATGGCGCGATGAGCATGCCAGCCCAGGCTGGCCACCCGTTGCCCTTGGCAACGAAGACCGTATAGGCGCCAAGGAGAACAAACTCCCCGTGCGCCATGTTGAATATACCCATAAGGCTGGCGATCACGGCGAGCCCGCTCACGACCAGAATCATGATCGATGCGAAGGCCGCGAGATCGAATGCAACTTTTACCAAATCCATTGGCGCCGCTACCACAACGTTTCTAAAACTGATTTCAAGCAATGCTTGGCGAACGCATTGGATACGACCCGCCAGAGAGCTCGCTCGTACTGACACCGCATCGGCGAAGGGCCCGCTGGGCCTCGATCAATGCAGCCCCTATCGGGGCCATGCGGGAAGCAAGCAGTCATCCTTGTATTAATCTTCGCGGCACAGATCGCGGTCTGCAGGCCTCTCGCGTCATGGACGAGTTCCGCAAGGCGACAACTGTGCCATTCCCACTCCCATCATGCCGCTTCGGACAGCTTTCCGATCATTGATCTTGGCCAGCACCCCACGTCCGGCGGCTCAACGCCGCCGCCGCTCGAACCGTGCAGCCACCAAGAGAGCCGCTTTAATGGCGGTCCTATGCCTTGGAGAATTTCTCCGCTATATGAAATTGCTTGTCAATACAGATAAAATATTTCTGTTTAGATTTGTTTTTGCAAACTGGCATGTCCGTGTGAGCTTTCCCGAAAGATGCAGCAGCTCCAGAGACCGAGCGCAAAAATGCCCTCGGCACGCGCTCCGGGAGTTCCAGCGCGTAAACGGCCCCCTATTTCGCTGTTGACTCCGTTGGTCTTATGGACTGAATTATAGACCTTTCCTCTCCAAGCGAGAATCTGACTTGCCTACCGTCGGAAACGAACTGCTCGTCAAAGGCGTCGCCAAACGCTTTGGGGGTCTCACCGTTCTTAAGGGTGTTGACCTCAATTGCGGTCCTGGAGAGGTCGTTGGTCTGATCGGCCCAAACGGCGCCGGTAAGTCCACACTCATAAACGCCATCACGTCCTTCATGCCGGTCGACACTGGTGAGGTCAGGATCGGCGATGTCCGCGTGAGCAATACGACGCCCCAGTTTTGCTCCGCAGCCGGCCTCGCCAGGACGTTCCAAAACATCAAGCTTTTTGCAAATCTCACGGTGCGCCAGAACATCGAGGTGGCCCTGACCTCGGGGAGACGAGACCGGCCTGCGCAGGCGTCTAAGGTGCATGTCGAGGAATTGCTGGATTGGTTCGGTCTCGCTCGTTCATCGACATGGAAGGCTGGCGCGCTTTCCTACGGCAATCAGCGACGGCTCGAGATCGCGCGAGCCCTGGCTCTTGGCCCCTCCTACCTCCTGCTCGACGAACCTGCGGCCGGCATGAACGGTGGGGAGACCTCAGACCTCATTGCTTCGGTCAACTCCATTCGAGATCGCTTCGGCTGCGGCTTGGTCATCATTGATCACGACCTGCGCTTCATCATGACGGCGTGCAAGAGGATCTATGTGCTGGATGCTGGAGCGATCGTGGCGAGCGGTTCGCCAGAGGAAGTGCGCAGCAATCCCAAAGTGATCGAGGTCTACATCGGCCACGACCGAACTCAACGACACCAACAAGCCGGGAGGCAATCATGAAAACGATCGCAGTCGCAAGCTCAGTCTTCTTCGCCATGTCGCTGGCCACGATTTCCGCCGCCTTGGCAGCAGACCACATCATCATCATCGGCTACGCAGCCGCCGTGACCGGCGCGCTGGCACCCTACGATAGCCCCGACGGGGTCAAGTGCAGGGTGGAGCAACTGAATGCCGGCGGCGGCATCGGCGGAAAGCCTGTCGAGTTGATCGTTCGCGACACCAAGAGTGACGCGGTCACTGCCAGCAATGTCGGCCAGGAACTGCTCGACCTCGGCGCAAACGTTCTGCTTGGACCCCCGACGGACGACGGTCTTATCCCCATTGCGCAACTGGCCCTTCCTCAGGGGATCCCGGTGCTTTCTGTCGGCGGTACTCAGCCCGCCTTCCCGCTTGCCTCGCCAGAGAACGGCTACCTGGTGCCCTATGGCGACAACGCATCCGCCTCTGCGGCCGCCGAGATCGCCTACAAGGCTGGCCACAGGAAGGTGGTTTTGATGATTGCCAATGACGTGGGTGCCTATTCGGCAATCACGCCTGAATATTTCGGCAAGGCTTTCGAACGCCTGGGCGGGAAAATCGTTGGCAGGGTGAACTATCATCACGGTCTGGCGGACTACAATGCGCAGGTCACCGAGGTCCGCAGCAATCCCGAAAAGCCAGATATGATCTTCGCCGCGATCCTGGTGCCTGACGCGGGAGTTCTGGTACGCACCATCAAGGCCGCGGGCCTGGATATTCCAGTCTTCGGCACCGATGGATTCGACGATCCGTCCTTCATCGGTGTCGCTGGTCCCGGAGCAGACCTGGCAACCTTCATTACGCATGGCTTTCCTGCCGAGGGCAGCCCGCTGAAGCAATTCTATGACGACTGCGAAAAACGTGGTCTCAAAGCCCAAAACATCTTCTTCGGCCTCGGCGGCGAGGCCGTGGACGTCATCAAGGCCGCGACCGAAAAGGCCGGCTCTTTCGATCCGCCGGCCATCAACGCGGCGATCAAGGAGTTAGACGGCCTCAAGGGGCTCACCACAGGGTCCATAACCTACAAGGATCGCGGCGGCATTCCTTTGAAGGAAATGACCGTCATCCAGGTCAAGGACGGCAAGTTCGCCCAGGTTGGAAAAATCATCCCGCAATGGGTGGCAAATCCTTGATGCTGAGGCTCGAAAGCCTGCACGTCAGCTATGGGCCGATCAAAGCGGTGCGCGGGATCACGCTTGAGGTCAAGCAAGGCGAGATTGTCGCCCTGCTTGGTCCCAATGGTGCGGGCAAAACCAGCCTGATCTCGGCCATCGTTGGGTTAGCCCCTATTGCCGGAGGCGTGGTGACATTCAATGGCGACGACATCACTTCCGACCTGACCGAGACGATCGTCCAGAAAGGTTTGACGCTGACGCCGGAAGGCAGACGCGTCTTCAGCGATCTCACCATTGGCGAAAACTTGCGTCTGGGGGCCGCATCCCGTTGCGACAAGGCTGGGGTTGCCCAGGATCTTGAACGATATCTTGGGATGTTCCCGATCCTGCGACAAAGGTTCTCGTCAAGGGCTGGCATGCTCTCGGGCGGCGAGCAGCAGATGCTGGCGATCGCCAGATCGTTGATGTCACGCCCGAAAATGCTGATGCTTGACGAGCCTTCCCTGGGGCTGGCGCCGCGCATTGTCGACCAGATATTCGAACTCTTGAGTGCCTTGCGCGGCCATGGGCTGACAATGCTGCTCGTGGAGCAGAATGCGCACCATGCGCTGGAACTCGCAGACCGGGCCTATGTGCTTGCCAGCGGCGCGCTTGTCTTCGACGGAACTGCCTCAGACCTGAAGTCCTCCGGCGGTATCATGAATATGTATCTCGGTACAGAAGGCGTCGATTAGTGTCGGACTATCTTCTCCAACAAACGTTCAATGCGCTTAGTGTGGGCGGCGAATACGCCCTCCTCGCGCTCGGGCTCGCCATCGTCTTCAGTGTCATGGGGCTGGTCAACTTCGCCCATGGCGACATGATCACCGTCGGTGGCTACGCAATGTTTCTTATGCTGTTGTTCGGCATTCGTGATCCGCTGCTGGTGTTACCCTTTGGTGTCATTGCCACAGTAGCCATTGCGCTTCTGCTCGAACGCGTCGCGTTCAAGCCGGTGCGAAACGCGCCGCCGAATACAGGTATGCTCATGGCGTTCGGCGTGGGAATCCTGATTCAAAACATAGCTTTGATGACCCTTGGAAGCCGCCCGAAGGCGGTGGCCACAGCTGAATGGCTGACGCATTCCTTGTCGGTTGGCGGGGTCCAGATACCAGTTATCCAGGTACTTGAGACAGGTGTTACCATCGTCGCCATCGTGGCCTTGGTTGCCTTGCTCCGCTTCACGACCCTGGGATTGGCGATGCGGGCCGCGGCCAAAGACGTGCCGATCGTGCGTATGATGGGGATTAAAGCTGATCGGGTCATTATGACGGCCTTTGCCATTTCGGGGTTTCTTGCTGGGCTGGCGGGAGTCTTTGTTCTTGCTCGTCGCGGCGCAGTCGATCCCTTCATGGGTTTTGCGCCGGTGCTCAAGGCCTTCGTGGCAGCGGTTCTCGGAGGTTTCGGCTCACTGCCGGGAGCCGTGGTCGGAGGGTTCGCGCTCGGCATCGCCGAGGTGGCCCTGCAACTTGGCCTTCCTCCGGAAATCGGTGGCTTCCGGGATGCATTCGTCTTTCTGATCGTCGGAATCGTTCTGGTGTTCAGACCGCAGGGGATCATGGGGGACAGACCCGACTTTGGAGAGAAGTCATGAGGCAGCTTGTCCCTTCTTTGGCCGGCGCGCTGATCCTGTCGTCCGTCGTGGTAGCAATCGGAGGCGCGGCACTGCTGTTTGCCGAGCCGTTTTATCAACGCATCGTCTTTGGCTTCCTCGTCAACCTGATCGTGGTGGTCGGGCTTCAGGTCTTCATGGGCAATTCCGACATAACGAGCTATGGCCACATCTCGTTCATGGCCATCGCGGCATATCTGGTTGCCATTTTGGCCACCCCAGTGGCGATCAAAAGAACGGCCCTGGCCACCGCGCCCTTTGGTTTGTCCGAACTCCAACTCGGCATAGTTCCAAGCGTCCTGATCGCTATATTGATCACCGTTTTCATAGCGGCAGTGGTCGGCACGATGCTGGTGAGGCAAACCGGCGTGCCGGCTTCAATTGCGACCCTGGCCTTTCTCGTCATAGTGCATGTCGTCATCGTCAATTGGGTCGATTTGACCCGGGGTCCCCGTGCGATCTATGGCGTTCCAGTCAAGGCAAATCTCGTCTGGGCTACAGCATGTGCCGTGTTTGCAATCGTCGTCGCGCGGCTGTTTCGGGACTCCAGATGGGGATTGCAGCTAAGGGCCGCCAGCCAGAACATTGCCGCCGCGGGAGCAATGGGAGTCCGCATCAAGCGTCTTCGCCTGGCCGCATGGATCTTGAGTGCGGCGTTTCTGGCTACCGCCGGCGTTTTGTTCACCCTTTTCGTCGGAACCATCAGCCCGAACAGTTTCTATTACGACCTTACATTCCTCACCCTCGCCATGCTTATTCTTGGCGGATCGAGTGTAAGCGGAGCCGTAGCGGGCGCTGTCGTTGTGACCTTCGGGGTCGAGGTGATGCGCTTTCTGGAAAATGGACCGGTATTGGCGGGCGTCAAACTCCCTGAGATGTTTGGACTTACCGGATTATTTCTGGGCGCGATAATTGTCTTGTGCATGGCGCTTCGGCCAGGTGGCCTGATTGGGGCCGACGAAATTGACGAAATCTGGCGCCAGCGCTCGCGGGCACGCGCGACTGAGGTCGATTCCGCGCTCAGCACTTTAAGGGAGCGGGCCGCGGCGAAGGGCTGATGACCGCCTCGGAACTTGAAAGGCGAGCAGTAACAGCGGCTCCGCTGCGACTGCCCCGGCTGAGGCTCGGCATCGCGATAAGTTCGAACGGCAGCCAAGACCTTGTCTGCCCAGCATCGCTTTGGTGCGATGATCTCGTATTCGGCCGTGGCGCGGTCTTTCTGGCAAAACCGCCAAGCCGTCAACGCATCGCCTCGTCGGCGCTGCCACATGAATCTCGGCCGCCGTTGAGCCCCGGCTTCATGAGCCCGCATCTAGCGACCCGGAGCCAAGCCCCATGACGTGCTCTGTGATGTCGGCCGCCAACGCGACATGGTCGCGGCGCTCACGCATGGCGGCCATTCGCGGCGGGTGCTGACATGCCCGGCCTTGAGCAAGCGCTTGCCGAAATTGCCGCCGAAATGGCGCAGCGCACCGATCGCGGTGATGTCGCCGGCTATATTCCGCAGCTCAGCAAGATCGATCCTATGAAATTCGGCATGGCGGCCGTTACCAACGAGGGCCAGGTAATTCTTGCAGGCGATGCCGATCAGCCCTTTTCGATCCAGAGCGTGTCGAAAGTATTCACGCTCACCCTGGCGTTGGGCAAGGTCGGCGATGGGCTCTGGCGCCGCGTCGGCCGTGAGCCCTCCGGCAACCCCTTCAATTCGATCATCCAGCTCGAGCATGAGAACGGCATCCCGCGCAATCCTTTCATCAACGCCGGCGCCATTGTTGTCTCCGATGTCCTGCTTGCAGGTCACCAGCCGCGTGAGGCAATTGGCGAGATACTGCGGTTCATCCGCTCCCTTGCCGACGACGACACAATCATCATCGACCGAGAGGTTGCCGCGTCCGAGCGGGCTACGGGGTACCGCAATTTTGCCGCCGCCCACTACATGAAATCCTTCGACAATATCCATCATGCTCCCGAACTGGCTCTCGGTGTCTATTTCCACCACTGCGCGATTGCCATGAGTTGCCGGCAGCTCGCAATGGCAGGGCGATTTCTCGCCAATGCCGGCAGGAGCCCGGCCAGCGGGCATACTGTCGTGTCAGCAGAGCGGGCGCGACGCATCGCTGCCCTGATGCTCACCTGTGGCCACTATGACGGTTCGGGCGATTTCGCTTTTCGCGTCGGGATTCCCGCAAAAAGCGGCGTAGGGGGCGGAATTTTGGCAATCGTGCCCGGTGTCGCTTCGCTGGCGGTTTGGTCTCCAGGCCTCAACGCCAACGGCAACTCCAAGCTGGGCTCGATTGCCCTGGAGAAGCTTGCCAGGGCAATGAATTGGTCCGTCTTTGCTCCGTGACCGAAAGCTCGGACCGCAGGTCTTTAGAGCACCGCTCCGTCGCTACTGGCAGGGCAGAACTATTCGACCGTCACCGATTTCGCAAGGTTGCGCGGCTGGTCGACGTCGGTGCCCATGAACACGGCGGTGAAGTAGGCGAGCATCTGGATCGGCAGCGCGTAGATGATGGGCGAGATGATCTCCGGCACGTCGGGCAGGATGATCGTCTCCATCGTCTTGATGCCAGCCTGTGCCGCGCCCTTGGCGTCGGTGATCAGGATGATCTTGCCGCCACGCGCCGCTGCCTCCTGCATGTTCGACATCGTCTTTTCGAAGATGCGATCGTGCGGCGCAATCACGATCACCGGCATGTTCTCGTCGATCAGCGCGATCGGCCCATGCTTCAGCTCGCCCGCGGCATAGCCCTCGGCGTGGATGTAGGAGATTTCCTTGAGCTTCAGCGCGCCTTCCATGGCCAGCGGGAAATTGGTGTCGCGCCCGAGGTAGAGCACGTCCTTGTAGCGCGACAGTTCGCGCGCGATGCGTTCGATCTGCTCTTCGAGCTTCAGCACCTGGTTGGCATAGCGCGGCGCTTCCGAAAGCGCGCGCACCAGCGTCTTTTCCTCTTCCTTGGAGATCGTGCCGCGGGCCACACCGGCGCGCACCGCAAGCGAAGCCAGCACCGAGAGCTGGCAGGTGAAAGCCTTGGTCGAGGCGACACCGATCTCAGGGCCGGCAAGTGTCGGCAGCACGACGTCGGATTCGCGCGCCATGGTCGATTCCCGCACATTGACGATCGCGCCGATCTTCATGCCTGCCTTGCGGCAGTAACGCAGCGAGGCCAGCGTGTCGGCGGTTTCGCCCGATTGCGAGATGAAGAAGGCGGCATCGTTCGCCGACAGCGGCATTTCGCGGTAGCGGAATTCCGAGGCGACATCGATATCGACCGGCAGCCGCGCATAGCGCTCGAACCAGTATTTGCCGATCAGGCCGGCGAGATACGCAGTGCCGCAGGCGGAGATAGCCAGTCGGCCGATCTTGGCGAAGTCGAACGGCAGGTCGAGCGGCTTCGACACGCCGGAGACGAAATCGACGTAGTGCGCCAGCGTGTGCGAAATCACTTCCGGCTGCTCATGGATTTCCTTTTCCATGAAATGGCGGCGGTTGCCCTTGTCGACCATGAAGCTGGTCGACAGCGACTGCTGGCGTTTGCGGGCAACCTTTTTGCCGTCGATGTCGAATATGGTGACGCCGCCACGGCGCACCACCGCCCAGTCGCCGTCTTCCAGATAGGTGATCGAATTGGTGAACGGGGCCAGCGCAATGGCGTCAGAGCCCAGAAACATCTCGCCCTCGCCATGGCCGACGGCCAGCGGCGGACCGTTGCGGGCGCCGACGATCAAATCCTCGTCGCCGGTGAACATGATGGCCAGCGCAAAGGCGCCTTCCAGCCGCTTCAGCGCCTGATGCGCGGCCTCGACCGGATTCAACCCCCTGGCCAGTTCGCGCGCCACCAGGTGTGCCACGACCTCGGTGTCTGTCTGCGACGAGAAGGAATAGCCGTCGCGGACCAGCTCCTCGCGCAGTTCGGCGAAATTCTCGATGATGCCGTTATGGACGATGGCGACGCCGTTGGAAAAATGCGGGTGCGCGTTGGTCTCATTGGGCACGCCGTGGGTCGCCCAGCGCGTATGGCCGATACCGATCGTGCCGTCGAGCGGCTCATCCTTGAGCCGGCGTTCGAGGTTGACCAGCTTGCCCTCGGCACGGCGGCGGCCAAGCTCGCCCTTTTCGATGGTGGCGACGCCTGCCGAGTCATAGCCGCGATATTCGAGCCGCTTCAGCGCATCGACGATGAGCGGCGCAACCTGCGAGTGGCCGACAATTCCAACGATACCGCACATGCAGACAGTCCCCGATTGCCCATGGAAAACCAGCGCTATTTAGGGGTGGCCGGCCTGCCGCGAAAGTCACATTGCATTTCGTTCCGTGTCAGCGGCAGGACAGCAAACATAAGTCCCTTTAGCCCGAAACAACACTGCCCCCGCAGGTCAATCAACCTGCGGGGGCACCAACAAATCGCCAGCAGCACTTGGCGGTCAAAAGGCCTTGCCGGCGATCAATGGCCCGAGCGAAACTACGCCGCGGCCTTGGCCCTGGTGTCACGTACGAAAGCGGCGATAGCCCGGCCGATTTCGTCCGGGCTGTCTTCCTGAACGAAATGACTGCCCGATACGGTGACTTCGGTTTGATTGGGCCAGCCGCGCACAACGTCGAGCACGCGTCCGCGTTGGATCACGCCAGGTTCCGCTCTGATGAAGAGCTTTGGCACGTTGCTCTTGGCAAGCCAGGCGCCGAAGTCCTTGACTGTCGCAACGACATTGGCCGGTTCTCCAGCCAAGGGTACTTCACGCGGCCAGGTCAGCGTAGGCCGACGATCCTCGCCCGCGTTGAGGTATGGTTTGCGATAGTGATCCATCTCCACATCACTCATCTTGCGCTGAGTGATGCCTGGCAGGATCCCCTCAATGAAAACGTTGTTCTCAAGCACCATCGGTTCGCCCTGGGGCGAACGGAAACCTCTGAACCCCTGAGCTACCTCGTCAGGAAAATCGCTCCATTCCATGGGGACCGAAACAGTTTCCATATGGACGATGCCGGCAACCCGGTCGCGATGCTTGTTGGCCCAGTCGAATCCGAGTGCGCCGCCCCAGTCGTGGATGACAAGGGTGACACGGTCGCCTAGATCGAGTTCATCCCACAGTGCGAAAAGATAGTCCCGATGCTCTTCGTAAGTATAACGGTGAGGGCCGGAATCATCGAGCTTATCGGAATCGCCCATGCCGATGAGGTCGCATGCAACCAGCCGGCCCAGCCCTTCCAGATGGGGCATGATGTTGCGCCACAGATAAGACGAGGTGGGGTTGCCGTGCTGAAAGACAATCGCGTCGCCCTGCCCCTCGTCTATGTAAGCCATCCGCTTACCTTTGATTTCCTTGAATTTCAGTTTGCCGTAAGGCTTTGTTCCGACCATTGGTTCCTCCCGGATTGGGTTTTGCTTTGGTTTGATCGTTCAATGCGAATTCGTCAGCAGGGACACCCCGCTTCAGACAGTGTCTGCGCCGGCCCCAGAACAGGCCGGGCCACACGCCGTGAGAGTGCCGAAGAAGACGCGCAAGAAGCCGGGGCGAAGCTGGCTTACTGCCCTCCGCCCTCCTGTCTTCCTGCTGGCTGCTCTGACGCCACGCCAGCGCGCTGTCGCCGAGCGCTACTTGGCGTTGTTACTGAGCCTTGTATGGGTTCGCCTCGGCGTATTCGCGATAAGAGGCGTTCAGCGGCTCGACATACTTCATGATTTTGTCGAAATGGACCTGCTTGGCCGTCTTGGGCGAGCCGAAATTGAAAGGCGGCTCCGGTGTGTATTCGATAAGCAGTTGCGCGAAGCGAGCCGCATCCTCACCCAGCATCTCATTCAGCAATATCAGGCCGAAGTCGATCCCGGCGGTGACACCGCCTCCGGTGATACGGTTACGATCGATTACGACACGCTCTTCCACCGGGATCGCGCCAAACAAGGGCAGCGATGCCATCGTCGACCAGTGGGTAGTGGCCTTATAGCCCCGCAAAAGCCCTGCGGCGCCCAGGACCAGCGCGCCCGTGCAGACCGAGGTGACGTATTTTGCCCGCGGCCCACGATCAGCGAGGAAATCGATGATCTGCTTGTCACGCATCGCCGGCGCTGAACCATCGCCGCCGGGCACGAACACGACGTCGAAATCGCCCTCGGCCTCGGAGATCAGCTTGTCTGCCTTAAATGGCAGCCCAGTGTCGGAATAGAAAACATCCGTAGTGGAGCCCAGCAGATGCATTTCGCAGGCTACCCGGAGAGTTTCCCAGGGCCCGATCAGGTCCAACATGGTCATTTCCGGAAAAGCGATCATGGCCACGCGGGGCCGCCAGTCCAACGGTTTCGAGGACGCATTCATGGATAATCCTCCCAATTGTGGGTAAGTTTTGCTCAATTTGGACAATGTGGGTCAACTTTGACGATCTCAGTCGGGCCTGTCAAGGCATTTCTGAAATCGAAATAAGAATGCGTCTTTGTGCCAATGATTGTCAATAAGGCTTAGTTTTCTCGTTATAGAAAGTTTATCGCCAGTTTCGAAAAGGCAAGTCTTCCGGTTCCCGTCGCGCTGGATACCCATCTCGCGCGCGCCGCAGGATCGGCGTGGGGCCGCGACTTGGAGAACGTAAGTTGCATGCGTGCGCCCGGCGATCTCGGCGAGGTTGAGCCTGGGGCCTGATTCGCGATCCCTAGGTGCCGGATAGGAGGAAGCCGGTCCAAATCGCCGGCGGGCAATCGGCAGGGATATCTGAAACAGGCTTTTGCACATATGAAGCTGTTCGTTTCCGGCGCGCGCATGCGGTGTGCAGTAGCATTCGTCTCCCATTTTCTTTATGTAGAAGCAGAGAATGCGAAAGATTTCACGCCTTGAGCTTTTTTTCGAATAGGAAAAAACCGCCACGTTTTGGGACGCGTTCAGGCTCCCCCAGCGACCAAGACGGCGTCGCGCTTCGGGTGCCTCGGTTTAAAACTCTCACCTCCCTCTAAAGATGCGTTGGACCATGTCAAAAACGCCGGCTCAGAATCAGCGAGTGAAAACCAGCGATAAGCGAAGGACCCTTGGGGAAAACCTGAGGACGATCCGAAAGCTGCACAATTGGTCACTGTCAGACATAAGCAAGATGACAGGCATACCGCTGTCATCCTTGTCAAAGGTCGAGAACGGGCACGCCACGCTTTCATTTGAGAAAATCGTGGTTCTCACTGAAAAACTCGGGATCGAGTTCGCGGATCTTGTGAAGCCGGAGCGCAAGAGCCTTCCGCCCGCCAGCCGTTCCATCACAAGGACAGGCACCGGCCCGCGGTTGAAGATAGGGGGACTTGATTTTCAATTCCTCAGCGGCGAATTGACCGCGAGCAAAAGCGTGGCGTTTCGTGTGACTGTGGCCAACCCACGCGACGACGACCACATTCCCCCTTACAACCACCATTCCGGAGAGGAATTTGTCTACGTTCTCTCCGGAACCCTGGTCCTTTACACCGAATATTACGAGCCACTGGTGCTAAATGCCGGGGACAGTGTCATGTTCGATGCCAGCATGGATCATGCCTATGCCTATGCCGGCGACGAACCGGCAGATGTCATCATGGTCAACGACAAATACATCACGCCGACAAGCCAGACTGTGTTCGAATCCTTGCGGCTTCGTCCCGAGTGAGATCGGCTTCACGGCACCCTTTGGGTTGGCACTCACGCCACGCACGTGGGCAAATCGGGACCAAGCAGCTTCGCGTAATCCCAAGTTGGCGGGGGGTGAGCAGCCTCTGGGCTGTCGGCGAGAATTCTCCACGGCGACGTTAGCTTTGATTTCTCGCTGAAGCCGCTCGGAATTAGGCTTCGAGGTAACGGGCCGCGATAGGTCGAGGCCTCGCACCAGGGCCCCGGCCAATCCTTCACATGCGTCGAGCCGACGGCTTGCGATTGCTTCGTTGAGGTAAAAAAGGCAGAGCGACCGCATGGATAACGGGCACCCTGCAAGTTGTCCTGGTTGGGTCAGGCGGTCAAAAGAGCTTGAGGAAACGCAGCTGGACCACGACGTCGTTCTTGAACCCGTCCTCCGTCTTGACGTCGCTTCCGACCATAGCCTGCGCCTGGAAGGTGGACGTGAAGAAATGACTGGCGAACAGGCGCAGTTGGTCCGACCGTGTTTTGAAGCCCGTGTAGTTGTCCCCGAACGACAACGCGCCCCCGAACTTGCCCGAGTAGCCAAACGACACGGACGTGACCTGCGAAAGCTGGTAGCGCAGGTAGGCTTGGGCCTGGTAGGAGGTATCTCGGCTGTAGCCGTCGTGATCGAACTCGAAAGTGGCGTCGAAGGCTCCGTCGAAGAAGAAGCCATTGCCAAGCCCTTGCATCAATCCAACTTGCGGGGTGAAGGCCCATGCGCCGGAGCCAAGGCTCACCGCTGTCGGATCAGCGTTATAAGCGCCAGTGGGAATGTTGAGGTAGCCGGTAAAGCCAAGTGTGGTGCCAGTCGGTTCATTCGAGTGGGCAAGCCAGGCGACCGCGGACACCGTGATGTCACCCAGGCCGTCCTTGATGCCGCCTGCCGGAGGTGCGCCAAATAGATCAACATCAAGATGTCCCACAGGAATGATTGCGTTCACCGCAAAGGGCACACCGCCCAATTCGCCATAGTGCACGACCCTGCCAAAGGCCACCGCGGCATCGAGCTTTGACTTGGGGAGATCTCCCCCGAACGCGCTGGAATTTGCGCTGCTGGCATGCCCATATTGCGTGTAAAGCAGCGCCCCATTTGTACCGGGCGGGGGCACAAAATAGTCTCCAGGCGCAATATCAAAAGCCCAGGCCGTCGACGGCAACGCGGCTGCGGCAATCAATCCAAGCGTAAGTTTCTTCATTCCGGGTCTCCTCCCAAATTTGGCACGGCAGCGGCCAAAAACGTCTGCGGCATCAGCCGGAGACATCCATCAGTCCTTTCAGTGAAAAGAATCGCGAGAGCGCACGGCTTTAGCGTGCTGATCCCCGCCTAAGACGAGCAGGCAAGTGCTGACATTGTGACCCCCCAAGAGCGCTAGTCGTTTGACCGGCCGGATTAATCCAGCCGGTCCGGGCTCCTCAGCCGACCAACGAAAACTTGTTTCAAATCCTCAAGCTATCTGTAGATAGCGATATTAGTTTGTCAATATGATAATCATATTCTCATCAGAGAAATTTTGCCGTTTAGAAAATAAATGCCGAAAGGATGGATGCCAACGCCTTGCACCCACGACGATCAAGGCGACGCCTGCGAATTGCAGCAGCGCTGCAACGGCCCCACGCTTGCGCTGGAGGTCGGCTTTTCGTTAGGACGATCGGTTGTTCAGGAACCTCTAGTCTAGAATGCGGCCGGCGTGAGCGCTCGCGCATCGTGAACGTCAGGCAAGCCCCGCAGCAATCGCCGATTTGACCGGGTGCCAGGTACTGCATGCTTGCCGTTCCCGTTTGCAAGCCCGCTGGCAGGCGCAATCCGGATTGCTCGCAGATGCGAGTGGCGTTCGCCATAGGACCTTTCGCTAAAGCATAGCCGTCGCCTGGCTAGCCCGCGAGCGCCATGCCGAAGAACCGCTGCAGAAGCTGTGGTCCGTAAGGGGTGCTCTCGATGGCCCGGTCAATTGTTTCGACCGACTGTCCGTTCTTCTCAAGCTTTTCGCCGACGATATCGAGAAGGGCGCGCATGATCGAATCGCTGATCTCAGGATGGAATTGCACACCCCATGCCTTCGAGGCGTAACGCACAGCCTGATATTTGTCGCGCTCGTTGTTGGCGAGTACGGTTGCACCCGGTGGAAGCTCAAGCACAGTTTCATAGTGGTGGGAGTTGAATTTAGCTTCGTCGGGGAAACCCGCGAACAACGGGTCATTACCCGTTTTCGCGTTGAAGTTTACCGAAATGCTACCCGCTTCAGGCCCGTTCGGGTTGGGTCCGACCGTGCCGCCCAGGGAATAGGCAAGCATCTGGTGTCCAAAACAGACCCCAAGGACGGGAACGTTGGCGTCCACCGCCTCGCGCAACCATGCAGCGGTGGACTCCATCCAAGGCGTTGGGGAACTGATCATCGCGCCAGAACCGGTGACAAGCACCCCGGCGAAACTTTGTGGAGGCTCGCCGATCGCCTCGTCTTCGTAGACGCAGGCCACGGCAAAATGTTTGGGCGCCATCTCGGCGGCGTTCATGAACATGCCGTCCGAGTCACCGAACTGCTCGACGATTTTCGGTGCGCGCTCGGCCAGCGATCCTGCCTTTATGATGAGCAGCTTGCGACCCTGATTGTCGCTGTCATAGTTCATGATCTTCTCCATCAGTGCCTCGCTTGGCGATCCTGGGCGATGAATTCCGCGACCCGCTCGCCAATCATAATCGCAGGGGCATTCGTGTTGCCGCTCGTGATGCGCGGCATGATCGAAGTGTCAGCTATGCGCAGACCGTCCAAGCCGCGCAGCTTAAGCCGAGGATCGACGACGGAGGCCTCATCAGAACCCATACGACAGCTCCCTGCTGGATGACACATGTTAACCGCGCGGTGGCGGATGTATTCCATCCACTGGCAGTCGGTGCGCACGTCTGGCCCTGGCGATGCTTCGCTGACGATGCTGTCCCGCATCGGCGCACTGGCATAAATCTCGCGGGCCACACGACAAGATTCCATCAAGGTGCGCACATCTTGATCGGAATCGAGCAGGCGGTAGTTGACGATCGGCTTGTCGTGGATGTTTGCAGTACGCAACCGCACCGATCCCCGTCCCTTTGTTCGGCAGAGGCTGACTGCGGTGCTCGCCGAGGAGGTCTCCAGGAACTTCACGCCATGATCGAGCACCACATAGCCAGCAGGCATGAAGCTCATCTGATAGTCCGGCACTTGGTCGGGCCCGTGGATCGAGCCATAGAGCGTGACTTCGCACATGCCGGAAGCTGCCGGGCCTGTACGGCTCATCATCCACTGCGCGCCAGCGGACAATATGCCGCCGAGCCCCAGCGTGTCGTTCCAGGTCTTTTCCTTGACGTTCACGCTCATCCAGATGCAGGGGTGGTCCTGAAGCCCCTCGCCTACCGCGGGCAGATCGTGGACCGGTTTGATCCCCACGGCATTGATATGATCGGCCGGGCCGATGCCCGACACCATTAGGAGATGCGGCGTGTTGATACCGCCGGCCGACAAGACAATTTCCTCATTTGCATAAGCGGTCTGCTCGCGGCCGCCGCGGACATAGGTGACGCCTCTCACCCGATCGCGCTCGACGATGAGGCGGGTGACCGTGCTTTGGGTGAGGATCTTGAGATTTGGTCTCCTCTTGGCCTCCTTCAGATAGGTCCTGGCGGTGCTTTGGCGCCATCCCCCTGCCGAACTGTTGGGACACGGCATTACACCTGACCATGTCTTGAGCAGGTCAGTCGTGTTCTCCGGAAGACCGAACGCGCGCGCGCTCTCCAGGAACTTGCGCGAAATTGGGTTCGGAGTGACCGGGGATTCGATCTTCACCGTCTTTTCTAGCTTGATGTAGGCAGCGTTGACGGCATCAAGGTTCCAATCCGGCCCGGCAGCCTGCTCCCATGCCTGGAAGTCGGATTTCAACCCTTTGACGAAGACCATGCCATTGATGGAGCTGCCGCCCCCCAGACCCCGCCCGGGGGTCAGTGTCTCGCGCCGGCCGTTTCGCGTTGGATCCGGCTCCACGCCAATGAGCCAGTGATAGCGCGGACTTCCCTTAACGAAGTAGATGCCGTTGGGAATCTGCAAGAAAGGCGCCATGCCGCGCCCCCCCGCCTCTATCAGCAGCACGCTCGCCGAGGGATCCTCCGACAGCCGCGCCGCAGCGACAGCTCCGGCCGACCCACCGCCGATCACAATGTAATCAAATGATTTCATCCGTTTTCACCTGCACGTCGAAATGTGCAAATCGACGGTGCGGCGGTCGCGCAGGCGGATCGCATATTGCGTCATGCCAACGAGCGCTTCGCGACCGCGCTCGGGGCGGGCGCGGCCCTTTGCCCAGCAGCGGCAGGAACCCGAACCGGAGAACTTATGCTCGTTGACCGTCATTGCCGTGCTTCACCCTTTGTCGTGTACGCCGAAGTGATCCCGCCATCGGCAATCACGCTTTGCCCGGTCATGAAGGAGGAGTCATCGCTGATCAGGAACGCCGCCACCCGCGCGATTTCCTCAGGTTTGCCGAACCTTTTCATCGGCAGATGCGGCATGCGGGTTTTGAGGAATTCCGGATCGCGATCCTGAAGGGTCTGGAAAAGTTCCGTCGCCACGGGCCCTGGCGACAGCGCATTCACCCTGATGCCTCGCGGGGCGAGCTCGATCGCCATTTCACGAGACATCGAAATGACACCGCCCTTGGCGGCACAATAGGCGATCTGCGGATGCGCCGAGCCAATATGCGCAACCATCGCAGCATTGTTGACGATTGCCGCGCCTGGGCGATTTTCCATGTGAGGCACAGCCGCACGACACATGAAAAAGACGGAGCTGAGATTGAGTGTCAGCGACGCTTGCCAGATATCGACACTTGTATCCAGCAAGCCGTTGTCGCCCGACAGGCATGCGCCGGCATTGTTAAATAGGCCGTCCAGCTTCCCGAAATGCGAAAGCGCGAGGTCGACGGCAGCCTGGCAGTCGGCCTCCACCGATGCATCAGCGCTGATGCAGACCGCCTTTCCGCCCGCGTCGTTGATCTGCGCGGTCAGCTGCTGAAGCGGCCCGGGGCGCCTTGCGGTCAGCACCAGTTCGCAACCTTCCTCGGCAAAATGGCGTGCGCTTGCAGCGCCGATTCCCGCGCTCGCTCCGGTCAGGAGGATGGTACGTCCCTTAAGTCTCATTAATTGCTCCACACGCCGAACTGGCCAATAGGCCGCATATTAGAAAACTACTTTCGTATTTGACAAAAGTTTCCGAAAAGTGCAATAGGCATTCCGCTTGAGCTCGGATCGATTTCGTTGGAGGAAGCGTTGTCAGTGCATGAAAAAATCCGCGTCGAGAATGTCGCGGGGGTGGCGGAAGAAATTCGAAGCCGCGGTCTTCCCGACGTAACGTTCGCCCATTTCGATACCAACGGCACGCTGCGCGGAAAAAAGATCTCGAAGGAGAGCTTCCTGTCGGCGCTGGAGGGCGGGTTAGGCCTTCCGTCGGTGTTCCTGGCGACCGATCACAATGAGGCTGTTGTTCCCGGCCTTCTGCTGACCGATCCAAAAACCGGCTACCAGAACGGCAGCATCAGGATCGATCCGGCCTCTATGCGGGAATTCCCGCAAGGGACCGGGCGCGCCGATCTTCTCTTCCTGACGCAGTTTGACGACAAGCACAGCCTGTTTTGTCCACGCGCGATATTGTCGGAGGCGATCGCCAAGTGTGAAGGTCTTGGTTGGGATGTTCTGAGCGCTTTCGAACTTGAGTTTTCCCTTCTGAAGGAGACGCCCGCTACATCGGCGGTAAAACGCGCCGATGCTCTGGAGCCATTCGAAGACGTTGCCGTGTTCGGGTCGATCGTGCAGCAGGTCTATAATTCGGACCTTTACGACGATCTGAGGCTGACGTCCGAAGTGATGGGCTTTCCTCTTGATGCCCTGCACAAGGAACTTGGCCCAGGTCTCATCGAAGTCGCTCTCCAGCCGAGTTCAGGCATCCGCAGCGCTGATAACGCAGCGCTCTTCAAGACAATGGCGAAAGCGATCGCCAAGAAGCGGGGATTGCTGGCCACCTTCATCGCCAAGCTGAAGACCACCCTGCAAGGGCACGGCGCGCATGTCCATTTGTCGATGCGCGACAGGAAGAACGGAAAGCCGCTCTTTTTTGATCCTGATGGCGAGTTCGGGATAAGCCCGATGACGCGCCATTTCCTCGGCGGATTGCAGCGCTACCTGCCCGATTTCACGCTCCTGGCGCTGCCCAATGTGAACTCCTACAAGCGCGTCATCCCCGACGCATGGGCCCCGGTCTATCCCAACTGGGGTTACGAAAACCGGACCTGCGCCTTCCGCGTGGTTGGCGGCAGCTCGTCATCGAAAAGGATCGAAATCCGCCTCGCCGGCGCCGACGCCAATCCATACCTGGTGCTGGCCGCAATCCTCACCGCGGGGCGTCTCGGCGTCGAGCAGAAGCTCGAACCGACAGAACCGTGCAAGCTGAATGGCTGGGCGTCCGAGGAGCAGCCGCTTCAGCGCTTCCCCGCATCGCTGTCGGAGGCGATCGACGTATTCGCCAACTCAGGTCCTGCCCGCGACCAGTTCAGCGAGGAGTTTGTTGCCCATCTCACCGGGATGAAGCGGGCACAAAATAACGACTTCCTGCGAAGCGTCACAGACTGGGAGGTTCGCAATCTCCTGGTTTCGTCTTGATTGATAAGAACGAAGGTAGATTCAAATGGCGGAAACTTTCAGCGTAATCACGCCGGTGGACGGCAGCGTCTATACCCAGCGCACGTTTGCAACCGGAGCCGAAATTGCTGAAGCCGTTCGCAAGGCGAAGAAGGCACAGCTGGAATGGAAGCGGGTTCCGTTGGCTGAGCGTATGGCAAGATGCCAGAAAGCGGTCGACATCCTTGTCTCAAGAGCTGGGCCGCTCGGCGAGGAGGTCACCTGGCAGATGGGGCGGCCGCTGCATGTTGCGGCCGCTGAGATCACGTCAGGCTATCAGCGACGCGCGCGCCATTTCATCTCCTTGGCCAGGAACATTCTCGCACCTGTCGAACTCCCTGAGGAGCGGGGCGTAACCCGCTTTATCCGGCACGAGCCGCTTGGCATCGTGCTGTCAATCATAACCTGGAACTATCCCTACGCGAACGCGACATTGGCCTCTCTTTACCCGTTGGTCGCCGGCAACGCGGTGCTTTTGAAGCACTCTCCGCAATCACCTACCGTAGCCGAGCAGGTCGCGCGCGCCTTTACTGAAGCTGGCGTTCCCGACGGCGCGCTTCAGGCACTGCATTTGACCAATGAGGACACCGGCCGCCTGATTGGCTCCGGTGACATCCAGCACGTCGAATTCATCGGCTCCAACATGGCCGGACAGGCGATCGTGGCGGCCGGGGCGCATGCCAGGGTGAGCTATTCGCTCGAAATGGGCGGCAAGGACCCAGGCTACGTGCGCCCCGATGCCGACATCGATGCAACAGCAAAGACGATGGCCTACGATTTTACCGACAATTCCGGACAGTCCTGCTGCGCCCTTGGGCGCATCTACGTTCACGAACAAGTCTATGACCGTTTCGTCGAGGCGTTTCGCGAATCCGCGGCGAAAATCACTTTGGGCCACCCGATCGAGGAGAAGCCCGATATCGGGCCGGTGGTAAGCGTCGCGGCTGCCAACAAAATGCGCGGCCAGCTTGCGGATGCCCGCTCAAAGGGCGGCCGGCTTCTGTTGCCGGAAAACCGCTTCGACATTGCCAGGCCCGGCACTGCCTATATCGAACCCCAGGTGGTCTTCGACGCCAACCACATGATGGACTTGGCCACCAAGGAAACGTTCGGTCCTCTGATCTGCGTGACCAAGGTCTCGTCGGACGACGCTGCAGTCGAGCTGATGAATGATACCGAGTTTGGCCTCACGGCGTCTGTCTGGACCAAGGACGTCGATGCCGCGATGCGCATCGGCGACCAGATTTCCTCGGGAACCTTCCTGTTGAACCGCTGCAACCACAGCGACATCAACCTGCCTTGGGGCGGACGCAAGACCTCGGGGTTGGGTTATGTCGGAGGCGAACTTGGATACCTGCGTGTCACGACCCCGCGCGGCTACCATCTCCACACCGGATTCGCGGAGGATTGATGCGGCCGGCCCCAGCATCGGCGCATGCAGACTCCCATTGAAGTGAACAGATAATGACCAAACAATTCTACAGCCAGTTGGCAGAGACGCTTGCTGGGATCGAATCGCAAAAGCTGACCAAGGTCGAGCGTCACTTGACGTCCGCACAACGGGGAATGATCTCGATCTCCTCGAATGACGGTGGGCGTCAAGTCCTCAATATGTGCGCCAATAATTATCTTGGCCTCGCCGACAATCCCAGGATCGTCGATGCAGCCCGCGACTATCTTGAAGAGCGCGGCTACGGCATGGCGTCGGTCCGCTTCATTTGCGGCACGATGGACATCCATCGCGAGCTTGAAGAGAAACTGGCGAACTTCCTCGGCCAGGAGGATGCCATCCTTTACACCTCCTGCTTCGATGCCAATGGCGGACTGTTCGAGCCTCTCCTCGACGACAAGGACGCCATCATTTCCGATAGCCTGAACCACGCCTCGATCATCGACGGTATCCGCCTCTGCAAGGCCAAACGTTATGTCTATGCCAATTCGGACATGAACCAGCTTGCCGAGAAGTTGCGGGAGGCCAAGGCCAACGGTGCGCGCAACATCATGGTTGCCACCGATGGCGTGTTCTCTATGGACGGCTACCTGGCGAAGCTTCCCGAAATTGTCGCTTTGGCCCGTGAGCACGGCGCTTTGGTGATGGTGGATGACAGCCACGCGACAGGCTTCATGGGGCCCAAAGGAAAAGGCACACCAGCACATTTCGGCGTCGAAGTGGATATCGTCACGGGCACATTTGGAAAGGCGCTCGGTGGCGCGGTCGGCGGCTATGTCGCCGCGCGCAAGCCCATTGTGGACCTGCTTCGCCAGCGGTCCCGGCCCTATCTTTTTTCGAACTCGCTGCCGCCCTTGGTGGTCGGCGCCGCGCTCGCCGCGCTTGACCTTGTTGCAGAGGGCGACCATCTTCGCCGCAAACTTTTCGACAACGCCAGATACTGGCGGGCCGGAATCGAGAAGCTCGGCTTCGATGTCCTGCCCGGCGAACATCCGATCATTCCGGTCATGTTGGGCGATGCCGCGCTTAGCCAGCGCATGGCAGCCGACTTGTTCGAGCGCGGCGTCTACGTCATCGGATTCTTCTACCCCGTCGTTGCCATGGGCAAGGCAAGAATCAGGACGCAGATGAGCGCGGTCCATGTGCAGGCTGACCTCGACTTTGCGCTCGATGCCTTCGCGGCTGCGCGCGAGGCAGTGTCCTGACACCTGTAATCAAGAATAACGTGCCGGAGAGAATGACCATGAAGCGTCTGTCGGAAAAGGTAGCCCTTGTCATTGGAGCCGGTGTTGCTGGCGAAGGCTGGGGAAACGGCAATGCAACCGCGGTCGAATTCGCGCGACAGGGGGCGAAAGTCGTTGCCGTCGACTACGATCTCGGGCGCGCCGAGCGCACGCGGGACTTCATCCTTGGTGAAGGCGGCGACAGCATTGCATTGGGGTGCGATGTGACGTCATCCAGCCAGGTCGCCGCCATGGTTGTGGCGGCAAAGAAAGCCTACGGCCGCATCGACATCTTGCATAACAATGTCGGTATCGTCGTCGTCGGCGGCGTGGTCGACATGCCAGAGGATGCCTGGGACCGTGTCATGGACACGAACCTGAAGAGCATGTTCCTGACTTGTAAGTATACGATCCCCGTTATGCTTGAAGGCGGTGGCGGCGCCATCGTCAATGTCTCCTCAACATCGGGCATTCGCTGGCAGGGCACTCCTTACATCTCCTATGCGGCCTCCAAGTCTGGGGTGCTGCAATTCACCCGGCAGATCGCCATGGAATATGCCGCGCAAGGGATCCGCGCCAACATCCTTTTGCCGGGCATGATCGACACGCCGTTGGTGCGCAATTCCTTGTCGGCGGATGGCTATGAGGCGGTGATCGAGGCGCGCAATGCCGCCTGCCCCATGAAGCGCATGGGAACGCCGTTTGAGGTCGCCAAAGCGGCTGCTTTCCTGGCCTCCGACGAGGCCAGCTACATTTCGGGTGCCGAGCTCGTGGTTGATGGAGCCCTGACGTGCAAGATCTGACGACGCGTGAGCCCTGCATCGGCGTCGTCGCTGGCGCCGGGCCGGACGCGGGGGTGACCTTCTGGCGCCAGGTATTGGCCGCCTCTCGGTGGCGGCAGGGGGAGACGTACCGCGGCGATCTGGACGCACCGCGGGTGCGTGTAATCTCAGAACCTACACTGGGATACGTGACCGACCTCGACGCAAACAGGGGCAGGCTTCAGAAGACCCTCAGCGACATCCTGTCGGAGCTTCACGCAACCTGTCACACCATCGTCGTTGCATGCCACGCGCTGCAGGGATTGGCCAAGGACGTTGCCAGCGACGAGATCGGGCAGAAGCTGGTTTTACTACCCGATGTGGTTTGCGATTTCGTGCGCAAGGAGGACATCAGGAGCGTCGGGTTGTTGGGCGCACCATCGATCTCGGCGAGCGCGGAAAGGTCCCCCTATCGCGCGCTCTGGCATGTTGCCGAAGTCGAAAAGCCGAAAGACCCGGACGCCGTTATGGCGCTGATCTTGGAGGCCAAGCGGATCGGCGCTTCCCATCCTCGGGTTTTGAAGCAACTGTCCTCCATGATCTCCGCTTATGAGGCCGACACAGTACTGCTTGCCTGCACCGATTTTTCCGGACTTGACCTAACGGTGGATGGGAAAACGATCGTGGACGTTCTGGAGCTCGCCGCCGATGTCGTCACGGCAGCAAATTGAAACATTGGACGGTGCATCGCCCATGGTGCCGACGAAGAGGCGAAAGCAAGCGCCTTTGCGACGAGCGGACAGGACGCGCAGGCGCGCCTTCGCCACACTGATGTTGCCTTCAGTTCCCCGCACTGCTGACCATTCGGCGTCGAACAGAACGCGTTTTGGGCGATTAAACTGCGCGATTAAGGTTGAACGGCGGTGGGGCCTCGCCCTGGTTACCGTCGCAAGCTGCACCGAACGCTGTGGGCATGAATGAAGGAGGTTGGATGAAGATCGGTTCGCTGCTTTTCGAAAAACTGGACCAGATCGATATGACCGGCCCGTTTGAAGTCCTGTCACGGCTCCCGAACGCAGAGCACCGACTTTACGGCCTCACCGCGGATCCCGTTCGCGACATCATGGGTTTGCGGTTTTCTCCAGACGCAACCATTCACGATGCACCGCAGCTCGACGTGCTACATATTCCAGGCGGCCCCGGTCAGGAGGCGCTGATGGATAACGAGGCACTGCACGAATGGCTTCGTGCGCAGGCGTCGGGCGCTACAAAAGTGTTTTCGGTCTGCACTGGTGCTTTGATCCTCGGCGGAGCTGGTCTCCTGCGAGGGCGTCACGCAACGACCCATTGGGCCTCGCATGCCCTGCTCCCGCTGTTCGGGGCGACGGCGGTTGACAAGCGTGTCGTCGAAGATGGGAAGTTCATATTTGCAGCGGGCGTCACGGCAGGGATTGACGGTGCGCTTACCTTGGCGGCGGACCTGTGCGGTCCCGATGTCGCGCAAAGGATCCAACTCGAAATCGCTTATGCGCCAGAGCCGCCATTCCATAGTGGCACGCCGGAGAGTGCACCTCCGGCAGTCCTGGCCGCGGCAAGAGCCGCCGCTGCGGAACTGCTCGCCCGCCGACAAGCGACCGCGAAGCGCTTTGCCGAGCGATTTGGTATCGCCTTTGGAACCGTGGAGTGACGCTCTCGCAGTTAGCCCTTTCGCCCATGCTATTGATCGCCATAGAGAGGACCGTGAGGCGCCGGCGGCCCCCGCGGGTCGGTGAGAATAGGAAGCGGCAGACTGCAAGCGGGAGGGGCGTCTATGATGCTCGCCTTCAACGGTCGCTCCGGCGCACAATGCGATGATTGGACGAACCGCTCCGAAATGACGAAAAGACTTCGAGTGCGGCAGACCTAACGCTTCAGCAGGTCGGATGTTTCAGAGGTCGCTGAAATCGATCGAGACAATTATTTTCTGCCAGGTCGTGTGGCCCTGCTCGACGTAGGAACCCAAAATGTTGTCGAGGTAGTCGATGTTTGAACGCAGATTGATCCGCCAGTAGACCGCTCCCGTCTCGTCTTCGGGATCAGTAAGCCAGATGTATCCGTCCTCCCTTAGGATTCGGATGTCGCCGTCAGTTCCACCGTGGCCGGCCGTAAGCCTCTGGAGCTTGTCGGCGTTGATACGCCAGCCCTCGTCACCATCGTTCTCTTCGGCGCGCTCCACCATATAGGCGAGGAACTCGCGGGTTAGACGTGGCAGCCTCTGCAAATGCCGCGACATCGTCTCAATATCGGCCCGCACCTCGGTCGCGGTTTTTCCGAGCACCTCGCTGTGGGGGCCCTGAAAGCGTACGCAATCGGAGATTTGTGGGCTTTGGCGCTTCTCCAGTTTGTCGGCCAAGGTCGTCTTGTACCGCCCGTCCTCGTCGGGGACCTCGAGCTCGGCGCGGATGCGCACCGTCTCTTTGGACACGTAGTCGTAGACCTCGCGAAGCTGGTCGATCTCGAGAGGCACGATGGCCATTAAAAGGTCGTTGAGATCGACGACGGTCGTCTTGAGGTCAAACCCCACGGCTTCGCGAAGACTTTCGTCGAGCGACACAGAGTTCTGCTTCCATCCCACGACGAAGAAGCGGATGTCATCGTACTGCTGCCGCTGCTCGTCTGTAATTTTGGCGTAGGTCGTCTCGATCTTTTCCTTATTCGCCCTGGAGGTGACCTGGAAGGCCACGCGCTGCTTTCTGTCGCCAAGGTCCAGGCCCGGCTCGTTGCTCCGATCGGCGTTGAGGCTCCTCAGGTCGTAGCCGTAAGTTTTGTTTAGAATAAACTTGAAGAAGTCCTCACTGAACTTGTTGAGATCGGTCAGGCCGAGCCTAGCACGCTGCTCGACGTCGGCTCGCACGGCAGTCAGGTTGTCGACGATCTCGCCGATCAGGTAGCCCCTAGTGATCATGTGTTCCGCGTCCCTCGGCAACCGGCGGCTTCTCGTACCAGCCCGAGCCGCGTTGGCCAAACGAAAGGCCGGTAAAAGGGTGGGGCCTGCCAACAAGGCCAGCTACAGACCAGCTCCGGCAACGCCCTATTTCGTTTGGTGACGGTCGACCAAGGAACGTGCGCTTGCACTCGTGACACTCCGGAAGCTGACCATCAGCTTCCGGCCCGTTCCTGCCAAAAGCAGCCCAGCAGGATTGCGCCTGATCTCTAAAGTTCAATTCCGCGATTGCTCGACAAGAGACATCTTGCCGCCAACCCGCTGGACGAGTCGTTTACATGGTAACGGGGGATTCATAGTAGAAAGCATCCCAGTCCGGAAGGTACCAGGGAGCGACACTGATCGGTTCAGCCAAAATATTTCGCCAGCCTCAGGTCGTTAGCTAACATTGGCGAAGGCTCAAGCCGCTGGCCTCGGCAGCAAATCGTCCATGGGACGGGCGTAGTAGACGGTTCCAGTTAATACCGCCGAGCAAGCCGTCTCTCGAAAAAACCGAAGCCGCTCGTCACCAATACAGCTAGCAGGAAATATCCTAGAGCAGCGGCGAACAGAGGCTCATAGACCCGAAAAGTCTGCGCACGAACGAGGTTTGCCGCACCCATAAGCTCGAAGACGGTGATCGTCGACGCGAGCGCGGTCCCCTTCAAGAGCAGGATATTCTGCCCGCCGATCGCCGGTAGCGCCAACCGGAAAGCCTGCGGCAGGAGCACCGAAGTCATGATCTGTGTTTTTGAAAGGCCAAGCGACTGGCCGGCCTCGCGCTGCCCTTCCGGGATTGACCGTATCGCGCCTCTCCAAATCTCGCTGCAGTAAGCCGCTGTGTTCAAGGACAGGACGAAAAACGCATAGCAGGAGGCGCCCCGCAAGATTGGCCACATCGGGCTGTATCGGACGGTAGGGATGCCGGCGAGGATCTGGCCGACGCCGTAGTAGCAGAGGTAAAGCTGGACGAGGAGCGGGGTGCCCCGAAATGCAAGGGTGAAGGCGTCCGCTGGATAGCGCACCCATCGCCTGCTGGACAAACGAGCCAGCGCAATCGGGATCGCAAGCAAATTGCCGACCACCGCGCAGCCGATAAACAGGACAATGGTCGTCTGAATGCCTGCCAGGAGTTGGCTGACGAGATATCCCTCGAACTCTGTCACGCTATTTTCGCCTTCCGGGATTGGCAGTGGCAGTTTCCACGGCCTGAAAAAGCATCGCCGACAAGCCTGACATCACGAGAAACAAGAATGCGATCGCGCAATAGAACACGAAGTAATCGTGCGTTGCGCCCGCAGCCATTTTGCCGGCGAGAACGAGCTCGGTAAAACCGATGAGGCTGACCAGCGAGCTTTCCTTCAGGACGACCAGCCACAAATTGCCGAGGCCTGGGAGTGCCAGGGGGACCATCTGCGGCAACGTCACCAGTAAGAATGTCTGGCGACGTGTCAAACCGAGTGCATGGGCGGCCTCGATCTGTCCTCGCGGGATGGCGAGGATCGCACCACGCAGGACCTCCGTGCTGTAGCCGCCCTGCACGACCCCAAGCGACAAAGCCGCCGCGACAAATCCGTTGATCTGAAATTGGGAAGTCAGCCCCATAAGGCTCATGACCCAGCGCAGCGCGTCGGTCGCGGTATAGTAGACGAGAAAAATGATGAGAATATCCGGCACGGACCGGATGATTGTCGTATAGGCGCCGGCCATCGAGCCAGCCACCCGATTGTTTGAAATCTTGGCCACCGCACCGGTAAGGCCGAGAGCCAGGCCGACGAGATAGGCGCTGATCGAAATACCAAGGCTCAGGCAGGCGCCGAGAAGCAATTCGTCGCCCCAGCCCTTGTCTCCGAAGCTGAGCAGGGTCAGCCAAGACACTCTCGGGTTCATGAGGCGAGCTCCAGTTCAAGGTCGACGGGTCGGCCGCGATAAAGTGGCCGGCCCAAGGCCTGAACCAGATGATCAGTCGCCGTAAATATCGAAATCGAAATACCGCTTGGTGATCGTGTCGTACTCGCCGCTGGCCTTTACAGCCTTGAGCGCGGCGTTGAGGCGGTCTCTCAGAGCTGTATCTTCCTTGCGCACGCCGCCGCCGTCGCCGTAGCCAAACATCTTCTCATGCGGCAGCGTCACCTTGATTTCATAGGCCTGGCCTTCCGGCTTCTTCAGGAAATCCTGGATCTGGATACCCGCCGCCGCCATGAGATCCACCCGCCCCGCCTGGATGTCGGCGATTTCGTCGTCGAGTGTCGGATAAACCCTCACGTCGGCAATGCCGTTGAACTTGTCCTGCATGTACGTCGCCTGCAGACTAGCACTCTGTGCCGCCACGGTGACGCCCTTGAATGTGTCAGGCTTGGTCACATCGAATTGCCGCGTGTCCGCCTTGGCGCCGACAAGGACGTTGGGCGAATAATAATACTTGTCGGTGAAGTCGATCACCTCCTTGCGCTTGTCCGTGATCGACATGGAACTCCAGATGACGTCGAACTTTTTGGCCAGCAGCGCTGGAATGATACCGTCCCAGGCGATGTCGACGATCTCGCACTTCGCCTTCATCTCAGTGCAAACGGCATTCATCAGGTCGATCTCCCAGCCTTGCCAAGTGCCGCTTGCATCCTTGACCGAGAAGGGGGCGTATGGCTCGGCGGCGACCCCGAAGCGGATGACGTCGTCGGCTGCCGAGGAGGGGCCGGCGGCGCCAAAGACGGCCGCGATCAATGAGACTACGACTGCAAGCTTTTTCATGGTTATTCCCCTTTTTGTTGGTGTGCACTTGTGCTTGCGCAATTGATGGACGACCGCTCAGTACTCCCCGTTGAAGCGGACAAGGCCATCCCGTTCAGGTGACCGTCTTCCAGGCAGTGTTCGGAAACGCTAACAGTTCAAATCGAGCCGATCTAATGCTCTCTCCCATGGGGTTCATCACCAATAGTTATGACGGCGAAAGGGCCTGGGACATGGATCAGGCCGGAGCCATGAACCGCAAAATAAATCCACGGCCATCCCGCCTGGGGGATCGAGACTATGAGTTTTCCGGGCCAGTCCCATCCGCCAAGAAATAGGCTCAGGCCTGTCGGCTAAATCCCGACTGTGTCATCGTTGAGCGTCTGCTGTCCCTTGGGGTTGCCATATGAAGAGCGGTACTTGCGGGTCTATCGAGGAGACGAGCGGCAAAATCGCGGCCGGCCTGTCGCCGGTCAAGATCGTCGAGGGCTGCCTCGAACGTATCCACGATTTGAACGAACAAATCAGGGCGATGATCTTCGTTGACGAAGCTGGCGCCCTCGATGCGGCGCTACGCGCCAGAGACGAAATTCAATCAGGTCACAGGCGCGGCCCTCTGCATGGCGTGCCAATCGCCATCAAAGATGTTTTCGACGTAGAGAATTGGCCGACGACTGCTGGATCGCGTCTGTTTGGCAACCGCGTCGTCCAGCACACAGCGGCCTGCGTGGCTAAGCTGCAAGCGGCAGGCGCGATCATCATCGGCAAGACCAACCTTCATGAGCTTTGCGTCGGCGGACACGACAATCCCTGGTACGGCAAGGTCGCCAACCCGCTTGACGAAAGCCTGGGAACTGGCGGCACGAGCAGCGGATCGGCTGCGGCGGTGGCCGCCGGCTTTTGCGCGGCAGCGATCGGCACGGACACTGGTGGTTCAAACCGATCTCCGGCCGCTGCGACGGGATTGTTCGGTTATAAGCCGACAAACGGTTTGATAGGTTCCAAAGGCGTCATGAGCACGGCGCCGTCGCTGGACTGCGTCGGCGTTCTCGCGCGCTCGGTGAGCGACGTTCGCGTGGTGACCGAGACGCTGGCCGGAAAGCGGCTCAGCCTGCCAGGGAACGCTCACAGGGACGATAGATCGACGAACAGCATCACGATCGGGGTCTGCCCGGAACTCATTGGCGCTGCTGTCGACGACACCGTCGAGACTGCGTTAGCCGCGATGCTCAACCATCCGAAGGTCCGCGCGATAGAAATCGCCTTCGACGACAGGGAGGCATTCGTTGCCGCCGGCATGACGATCCTGCAATGTGAATTTGCGCAAATCTATCGTGATCCTATCGAGGAGAGCCCGGATCTGGTCGGCGATGCGGTTCTCGCCTTCCTCCAGGACGGCCTTCGCATCAGTGCGGACGCCTACGACGAAGCTGTCGAGATCCGATACAATGTCCGAGGGCAATTTCTGGAGAAAATGGCAGGCGTGGATGCCTTGGCCATTCCGACAGCTCCCGGATCGGCGCCTCGGCTGTCCGACGAACTCACACGAGTGAACGGAGAAATGGTGCCATGGGGAATGGCCGGCGGTCGATTTCGCCGCTGGGCGAATATGCTCGGCGTGCCGGCTTTGGCGATGCCGCTGCGGGTGCCAAACGAGCTTCCGGTATCCATACAGCTTGCCGCTCTCCCCGGCCAGGATGCCGCCTTGCTCCAACTCGCCGATGTGCTGGCGAGCCGCTGAAGCGTCCTCCATAGGATCGCTAAGTTCATAACTCTGAGGAATAAACTTCATTCGTTCACCTCTTGGAACCTTGGGTGCGGCCCGTTAACATCGGCGGCGCCATGATTGGCTTGTCGGCGATTATCGAGGAGGCGAGGTGAGCGCCCATGAAGGTTGGTGAAAGGGACTCGGTTCCGAAGGAGGCAGAGTTTACACCTCGAGAGATCGAGGTTTTCGCTTCCGTGATGCTGCATGGGACGACGACCAAGGCGGCGGACGCCCTGGACATCACGCAGCCTGCTGTCAGCAAAATGCTCCAGCACCTCACCGAGAAAGCGGATTTCCAGCTTTTCAGGAAAAGCCGGCAGCGATTGATCCCTACTCCCGAAGCGCACATGCTCTATGCCGAGGTGCAGCGTGTTTTCGAATCCGCCCGCGGCATCTCGCGGGCTGCAAGGGAGATCCGCGAACTGCGCAGCGGCAGACTGAACATCTGCGCGCTCCCTGCATTCGGTTCCACGATCCTGCCTTCGATCATAACGAGCTTCTCAAAACAGCATCCATCCGTCTCCATTTCGCTGGATATCCGAAGCTCCGCGACGGTGGTCCAGCGGGCAGGCCGCAATCAGCTCGACATCGGCATTGGCGTCACGGCATCGGAAGAGAATCCCTCGATCGTCAGGCGCGCGCTGACCGCAACGCCGCCCGTATGCGTGATGCCGGCGGGCCATCCGCTGTCTCAGCTCGAAGTCATCCAGGCGGACGATCTCGACGGTCTCGATTTCATCTCGATGGGGTCGGCCGATCCGATGCGGCGGCAACTTGATGCCCTCTGCGACAAACGCGGGATCAGCCGCCAGCTTAAAGTGGAGGCCAGCCTGTCCGGCGCCTGCATCGCGCTCGCTGCATCCGGCGCCGGCGTGACGGTCGTCGACCGGCTTTCCGCCTGGATGGCCCGCGACCTGCCGATCGAAATCAGGGACTTCCGGCCGCATCTCGATCTGAACCTGAGCGTATACCGGCCGTGGGGTGTCATCGCATCGACGGCCGCGGACGCCTTCACGGAGCATCTCATCCAGACCACGCGAAGCTTCATGAACGGCGTCGACGCTGGAATATCCGCCTTGGGAACGAGGTAGAGCCAGATCCTGTTCAGGTTGGAGCGAGGGTGCTCGCCCGAGCCTAGCGGAGCGGCAGGCTCTGAAACAGGCGAACGATATCCTCTTCGTCATTGTAGACATGCGGCGACACGCGCATTTTCGTGCCGCGCAGCGTGACGTGAACATTCGCGCACTTCAGCTCCTGCGCCGCATTCGTCGCCAGCCGGTCGCCGAGATCGAGGATCGAGATGTGAGGCGTCGGCAGTCGTGGGCGCGCCACCTCCAGCCCTCGGCTTTCCGCCTGGGCCCAGACGAAGTCATTGAGGAAACGAAGGCGCTCGAACACGCTTTCGACGGACCATCCGTGGATCAGCCTCATGGCGGCGATAGCAATAGGCAGAACCGCGAAATCGGAACGTTCCCCCATATCGAACCGCCGCGCGCCGGGAAGAAACGCCGCCACCGGCACCTTGTAGAAGTCGGATTTGTCTCCGCCCAGCCGGTTCCATGAATGATGCTCGAGCGTGCGCCCCTCTTCGTGCCAGCGGGGGTCGGCGTAGAGGAATGCGAGGCGATAGGGGCCAAGCAGGAACTTGTAGGTGGCAAAGACCAGAAAATCCGGCCGGACGCGATTGACATCGAAGGGCACCGCACCAACCCACTGGGTGCCGTCGACGACAAGGGCAGCTCCTGCTATCCGCGCCGCGACCGCCACTGCCTCCAAGTCGATCGCCATCCCTTCGAACCAGTGGACCAAGGTGCCCGCGACAACCCCGACAGGACGATCCGAGTTCCGGATCGCCGATACGATCGCGCCGGTCCAGTCGCCGTCGGCAGGTTGCGGAACGATGTCCACAAAAGCCCCGGCGCGATCTGCAAGATCGTACCAGACATAGCGATGCGAGGTGTGTTCGTTCTCCATGAGAAGGATCGCCGAACCGGCCGGGACCGGGACATTGGCGGCAGCGATTGCCATGCCGTAACTGGTGGCGGCCACGATGGCGATGTCGTCGGCATTGGCCCCCACCATCGAGGCGGCAAGCTGGCGCGCCTGCTCCACCTCGTCATAGTAGGATGCAATGGTCATCTTCCAGGGTTCGGCCTTCACCCTGACGCCAGCCTCTCCGGCCGCAATGGCGGCTATTGGAATCGGCGACATATAGGCGGCGTCAAGATAAGCCGTCTCGCGAGTAAGCGTGAAGAGATCGCGCTGGCAGCTCAACATGGCGTCACAACCTGAAATCGATTGACGTTCCGAGCCCGGATTCTCGGGCAAAGGCATAGACAAGATTGGCGAGTTCGATGTCCTGGGCGGGAACGCCAAGGGATCGATAAAGCGTGATGTCTGCGTCGCTGGTACGGCCAGGCTGTGTGCCGGCAAGGACCTCGCCGATTTCGCCGCGAATATGGTCGCGGTTGATTTTGCCACCCTCTATTGCTTCGATCAGTTCCCCCGCGGCGGCGAGCGCCATGGGCAGATAGTCCACCCAGATTCGCGCTCTGCGCACGCATTCAAAGTCGATCTCGCGGCATGAGGCCACGCTTGCTCCGACAGCGTTTATATGTACGCCCTGCGGCAACCATTCACCGAACAGCACCGGCTCTTCGGAAGATGTCGTCGTGCAGATGATGTCTGCCCCGCGAACGGCTTCGCGAGCGTCGTGATGCGCCTTCGCCTCGAAGCCGGATGTTGACAGATCTTCGACAAGGCGCTGTGCCTTTGCAAAATCACGACCCCAGACATGGATCACGCGGATCGGGCGCACATAGGCGATTGCCTCGACATGCCGGCGCGCCTGCTCGCCATAGCCGAACACGGTCAGCGTGGAGCTGTCTGGGCGCGAAAGCGCTCTCGTGGCGGCAGCACTGGCCGCCGCTGTCCGCCACGCCGTGAGCTCTCCTCCGTCGATCAAGGCAACAGGGCGCCCATGATTCTTGTCGAACAGGAACACACCGCCGCGGTGAGACGCGAGCCCGTGGGCAAAATTGTCGGGAAATACCGAAAGCACTTTGGCCCCGAACAGCGGCAGGTCGTCCAGCGCGGCATACATGAGCGACAGGCAACTCCCGGCCGCCCCAGGAAGCTCGAGCGTGCGCCTGATTTGCTGGTGGGCCATGCCATTTGAGGTCTTGCGGAGCGCCGCCTCGGTCGCCTCGATCACCTGAGGCAGGGTCAGGACCTGCCGGATTGCATTCTTGTCGATCAGCAGGAAATCCGTCTCGGCGTTCACCTTGCAGTCTCTTCCCTTCCGTCACCCCGTCTGCGCCCGGCTTTGCAAAGCGTAGCATTGCTCTTGGGCGCCGATGACTACGAATTTCATAACTTCGGACGAGAAGTTGCCCATGTCCGATCATGCACCGCATCCATCGGCTCGAAGCGAGCGCGGTTCATAACTTTTGGCCATTAACGGCAGCGGCCAGTTCAATTGACCGCGATTGCCACCCGTTGCAATGTTTTCACGCAGCATCGGATGCCGCGCTTGTTAACAGCGGTGATGTATCCGCCAACGCAAAAGTAATATCGCCGCATCTGGCAGTGTCAGAACGCATATCCATCCCGGTCGTCGCTTTGCAAACGGCGGCATCGAGGATTTTAGCTCGCCAACATCAACGCACCGATTGGCATGAGCAAGACGAATTCGTTGGAGGTTTTCTATATGCGCGTAGTCATCATCGGTTCCGGCATCGTCGGTAGCTCTGCCGCTTATGAATGCGCCAAGGCAGGCGCAAATGTCGTCGTGCTGGAGGCCGGAAGGATAGCGGGAGGTACGTCGGCGGTAAGCTTCGCCTGGACAAATGCGACGACCAAACGCCCCCGGCCCTATTTCGATCTGAACGTCGCAGGTATGCGCGCCCATCTTGAGCTCAAGCGCGACTTCGGCGTTGCGCCCTGGTTCACCCAGACCGGCAGTTTCGATTGGCGGACGGCTTCGGAATCCATGGACGACTATTTCGAGAACTTCCGCCAGATGAAGGAATGGGGCTACGGCGTCGAGTGGATCGACAAGAAGCTCGTCGCCGAGATGGAGCCCGATATCGATGTATCGGCCATGGGCGATTATCCGATCTCATATTACCCGGAAGAAGGCTGGGTTGATCCAGTCCTGTACTCCGCCTGGCTTCTCAGGGCAGCGAAGGAGCGTTGGGGGGCGCAACTGAACGTCAACTCACGCGTGACCGAGATCGAAGCCGGAGGTGGGCGTGTGCGGGCGGTTCGCACAGCAAACGGCGAGCGATATCGTGCTGACGCTGTCGTGAACTGCACGGGCGGCTGGTCCAGTCAGAGGCTCGGCGACGCCCAGGGTATCCCGCTCTCTTCGACCATTGGCGTGCTCGCCTTCACTCCACCGGTGGCATTGACGCTTCGAAGCCAGCTGCACGCGGACGATCTGGATATCCGTCCCGACGGGGCGGGTCGTATCATGATTCACAAGGTCTCGGTGGACCTGACCCTCAAGAAGCCGGAGACGCTTAACCCCACTGGTCACGAGGCGGCAACATTGTTGGAGGCTGCTAGCAAGGTCCTGCCTTCTCTGCAGTCGGCAGGCGTGGAAGCCATCCGCACAACTGTGCGACCGTATCCGGAGGATGGTTACACCTGTGCCGGCACGATGCCTGACATCACCGGCCACTATATGGCGGTGACGCATAGTGGCGTGACGATCGGGCCGCAGTTGGGCAGGGTCGTCGCCGACGAGGTCGTGCGTGGCAAGATCCACGACGAGATGGAGATGTTCCGCCCGCAGCGGTTCTTCCAGGTGAACGCTCAACGCTCCACCGTTGCGCATGCCTGACCTCCCTGAACGGACCGCGACCTTCGTTCAGGCAACGAATCAAGGAGCCTGACTATGCCGAAAATTGAGAGATTCGAGATAAACGACCGGCTCAGCCGGATCGTCGTTCACAACGGAACTGCGTACCTATCCGGCCTGACCGCCGACGACAAGAACACCGACACGTCCAACCAGACGAAGCAGATTTTGAAAAATGCGGATGCTCTTCTGCGCAGCGTCGGTGCGGACAGATCAAAGCTGCTGTTCGCGCAGATCTGGTTGCGGGATGTCAAGGACTTCGACGCGATGAACAAGGCTTGGATAAAGTGGCTCGATGGCGCCGAGCCGCCAGCGCGTGCCACTGTGGGAGCGAACTTCGCGCTGCACGAAATTCTTGTCGAGATACAGCTCACTGCCGCGATCTGACAGGTTCGCGCTTCGTTCAACTCAGGGGATAAAATCGGTTCCAGGAGTCAGGATGATGATCCTGCCGAGAGCTTCATGCTTTCAAACAGACAGCTATCGCCGCAAGCGTCCCACTATCTAGCGTCGCCCAGGCAGGAAAGCCAACAGACAGAACGCAACAACATAAAATGGCAAGACGGGGACGAGGCTCAACATTGATACACTGTATAACGCGCGAACTAACACCCTCTGAGGGGTAAGCGCTCGAATTGTTCCAATTCCAGTTGCCGCGCCGGTCGCCACGGCAAGCAGGCGAACTCCAGCGCATCAAATTCGGTTCTAATTTGCGTGCTTACGGTGGCGGAGTCTGCAGCGGGTCGCAGCGGAACGGCAGGTTTCCAGGATTCCATTGCGGTCAGTCCGCTTCCGGCCTCGAAAACGGTCGGTCCGGAAAGCGCATCAAATCGGACGTTGAGGGAGTGATAGCTTCTGACGAATAGCGGACATAATTTGCAGGTGCCTAACAGCTTGGTTTGGACGGAATCTCCATTGGCAGTTAGGGCCCCCAGCCGTCGATGCTAAACGCCTTCGGATCACCAGTTGGATTGAAGAGTTCGAACATCATGTCTGCACTGCAGCCGTTCCCTGACCTTGCAGACTGCTCGACTTGATCCTGAGTTGGTGCGGTGTCAGACACATCACCGTCGCTCGACCCTGCAACATGGTCGGGTGATCCATGTCCGAGTTTTTCAGCCAGATAGGAACAATCTTGGCCTCGCGCGACGCTGTAGGCAATTTTCTGGACCGTCGACGGGGCAAGCATCCAACCTAGGGGTAGCTTCAGATCAACGAAAGGTAGGGTCTGATGATAGATTCCAGTATCGGTGGTCTGCCCCTGCACACAAAGAGCATCAATCCCGCAGAATTCTTTTGTCGCTCTATACAGAGCGTGGTCGCCGCGCGCTGATCGTGTTTGCAGCATGGTGCGGATAGGATCGAACAGAAATGATTGCTTCGCCGTCGGGATTGCTTCGTACGCCGCGCCTGGATCTTGTCCGCTCCAACTCGATATGGGGACATAACCAAAAAAAATATGCTTGGAGCAGCCCTCCCAGTTTACCATCTTGCTGAAGACAGGTTCGACAATGATCGGGCATTTTTTCGGATCCACATCCTCCAACTGACTATCAGCGCTGAGCTCGTTCGCTTGCTTGATGATTGCCTTGATAGACGCGATGAAATCGATCGCTGTGTCAGCGCCTGAGTTTTCAAAATAGCCGCCATCGGCTAAGACTCTTACCTGATCTTCGGCGAGCCTTATGAAGGCCGTCGGCGTAATCCACGGGAAACGGGCACTCGTAGCCGCCGCACTCCCAATCGTCACATCCTTCGTTGAGCTTATCGCTCCGCTTGGGAACTCCTCCATCGCGAAAGGAAACTCCAGCGAAAAGGGCGTGAATACGAAGCGGCTACCCCGGTGAGTATCGGTTGCCACATACGTCAAGGAGGGGACGGCAGAATCTGGAGACCAAGTCGAGGCATGCGGCTGCGAAAAGAAGATGCGCTCCTGCTCCGTTGATTCCGAGATTGATTGGATTAGGACATCAGCCCGATCGTGCGCAAAAGGCTGCCCGGGCACGATCGCGTTGATCATATCAACGAAGAATAGCGCCGCTAAGACGGGGGACAAATGATCGGCGGTCAGAATGTCAGTCGGAAGATTGTCGGAGCGCGCGCGACATGGCTGGAGTCGCCCGTTTTCTCCTTTGCCCGTAATGGATCCTGAGAACAGGCTATTGCCCATCGAGCCACCGGACACCCCTACGAGCGTGAACACGTGTTGGCTAAAGTTAGGGCAATGCATCTGAAGCGCGTTGAGCGCTAGGAACGCATGCGCTGCCGCAGCCATCCCCCCGCCTTCCGTCGAGGCGATTATGACTGGATAAGGCCTCTGGGCCGCTTTGTAATCCGGGAGATCGCCGCGGGCATCCAACCAGGCATTGAGGCTAGAATAGAGCGGATGGTTATTCGTTGCGTTGGTGCCCGCAGCGTCCACCGCTGGGTCAACTAATGCGACCTCATGCAGCCGGGTCGCCCAAACCGCCATTGACAGCGCAATCGCAGCAACCAAAGCGCCGAGCAACGGCCTGAGCGCCAAAATCATACATCCGATTGATGCCAGACCTAGTCCCAATGCGAGGACCCCAAGGCTCCCCAGGATTCTCGGGAAAAAGACAGGCCAGATGACCGTCGACGCGATCACACTTGCGTAGGCGATCAACCACACGAGCAGCGCCGGTCGGAAGAGAACAAGAGCCCCTCTTGTTTCGCTTCGGATGACAAACCAAGTCAACAAAAGACTGACAGCCACACCTACAAGGCTGACCAGCGGACTGCTACGGATGACGATGCAAGCTAGTAAAAGACTTGGGAGATTGACGAGAAAGGCGTCTCGGATCGGCATCAGCTTCTGCCGGCCGAGAACAGCGATTTGCAGGATGGCAATGACAGCGAGAAGTCCGAACGCCGAGAAGAGAAGATGCCAAGGTCTCTCCGATTCGACGTCGATGACTTCATTCAGTTGCGACGGAGACCTGATCAAAAGAGCGGCATAGACACCACTGACGATTAGGATCGGCGCGCGCTGAAGGGCTGACCTCCAACTGGATATATCGCGATCACCCACTCCGTCTAGATAACCGACGCTCAGCATGCTCTCCTCCTTGTCGAGCTGAAGGTTGACCGTATTCCCAGGCTGAGGATGGTATTCTTACCTATTTTGCAGAGACATGTAGTCTTGAAGTTAGGGACCGTCGATCGTTCCAGGAGGCCTGAAAGTGCCTTAGATCGGCCGCTCGGGCAAACTATCCCTTCGCTGAAAACGCTCGGCCCCAAAGTTCAACGAATGCCAGCATCGCGCCTCAAGTCGGACGTTCGGTCAAACTTGCCTGCGCCCTAAAGCAGATAACCCGCCGTAGTCGTCAGGCGACGGCAATTTGGCTCATCTTTGCCGTTGGGCAAAGAACTTAAACCTGCGTACACTTAGGTAGTCAGTTTTTGGATAAATGGCTGCTGATTAAACAAACGTGCAGGCGGCCTCGGGGCCGCAAGCCGTGGCGTTTGCGTGGAGTTTCATTATCTGACGCGCCTTCCGTATCGGATCTCGATCTTAGGATCAGCTTGGTATCGAATGGCGAAATAGAACGCGCTCCGTCACCGGCGACTTCAGGTCGAGATGAACCTGGTCCTTCGTTGCATCCATATAAGGTCTTTTGGATAGAAATGCCTTCGGAAAACAACTACATCCTTGAACTCGCGCAATGATGCGAATTGGGGTATTGATGGCGGCGATTTTTGTCCACGTGTCGGATATCCATTTTGGGCAGGAACGCGACCATGTCGTTCATATCCATGATGATGTGAAGAAGGAGTTGGTCTCGGACGCTGCAGTGGTAGTCGCCGGCCTGCCCTCGGGCGCGGCGAAGGGCATCCTCGTCACGGGCGACATCGCGTTTTCGGGCAAGGCCGACCAATACGAAGCCGCCGGCAAGTGGCTGGATACTCTCGCCGAAGCGATCGGGTGCCCGATCCATCGGGTTCAGATGATTCCAGGCAATCACGACATGGATCGCGACAAATTATCTGTCGGAGGTGGCAAGCTCCTCGACTTCATTCGGGCGGGGGGGGCGGCGGAATATGAGAAGGTCATCGCGAACGAGAACGACCGCGCGACACTCTTCTCCAGATTCCAGGAGTTTGGCCGTTTCTGCATCGGCTACAACTGCGACCTCGACCAGGAGGCTAAATACGCAACAAACCTCCGCATCGAGGTAGGACCAAACCGCTGGATCAGGTTCGTCCGGCTCAACTCTTCCCTCCTGTGCCATGGCGAGGAGCGTGACGATCAGCCAGAGCTCGTAATGGGCGAACGTCAGTTCGTCATCCCCCGGTATGCGGGTGAGGAGAATGTTGTCCTCGCCCACCATCCGCTGAACTGGTATAAGGATGCTGCGGATGTGCTTCAGTATGTGCGTAGTCGGGCGCGCGTGTTCATCTCTGGCCATGAACACGATCCAAAGGTCAACATTGACCGGGTCGAGAAGGGCTGTGACGTAATGATGCTCGCCGCCGGCGCCGCGGTTCCGTTCAGATCTAATGACGTCTACACCTTCACGTACAACATCCTTGAATTCGACTGGGACGATGGCACGGATAACCTCGTTGTTACGATACATCCGCGCGTATGGAACCCGGTCAAGACTTGCTTCGAGGCGGACGACAAGCGCCTTGGCGGCAAAGAGCCGCGCTTCACACTGGGATGTCCGAACTTCAAGAAGGCTGGTCCAGTACCGACCGCGACCGCGGAGGAGGCGCCTGTTGGTGGGCGTGATGCAGCGGCTGAGCCAAACGTCGAACTGGTCCCCGCTGAAGGTGTGGAGACCAGCCCAGGGGAGCTAGCGCCAATGCCGCCGGATGCCGAAGGCTACGAACTCGCCCTCCTGCGGTTTTTCCGCGACCTCTACGAGAGCGAACGGCTGAAGATCCTCGTAGAGCTCGATGCCCTCCCTGTCGAATCCAACGAGCGAATGAACCAAGGTCTGCAACGGCGGCTCTTTGACTGGCTTGTCCGGGAGGGCAGGCTCCCGGTCATGAATTCGATGATCGATAGGCTGATAGACGAACGAGAAGAGAGAGACGTGTAATGGACAATCTTCCGGTGCATATGAGGATCACGTCGCTCACGCCGACGAACGAGGATGTCGATGCGCGGCGCGCGGCCATACTCAAGCTTTCCGCCGCTTGGGGCAAGATTACCGATGTCGGCAAGATTCTAAATAAGGCCGAGATGATCGCCGACTCGCTAGGAGGCGATGGTCAACCCTTTGAAGATTTCGGCCTTGAGGTGCAGGAAGCATTGCAGAAGCACGCCTCCGCCTACCTCTACATTGAGAGCCCCCTTGACGTTGGTGTCTGCGCCGGCATCGCCGCCCTTTCGATCCTTGCTGGCGTTCCCGGCAGTGGCGGCTGGACAATTGCCGATATCTACTCGAACGCCTTGTGGTCCGCACTAGCGTATCAGCCGACACTGGCTGAAGAAAAGCGCGAGAAACTGCGTCGCGAGGTGCTAGACCTAGCGCAGAAGCGCAGCCAGTTGGCGGCGGACAAGGCTCGCGAGCGCACTGCGGTTCCCGACGTGGGGAACTTGGCTGTGACGATCGCGGAAGGGGCCGAACCCACAACGACTTTCAAGCAGGCGACTGGGGCTACGATCGAGGCGCTTCGGCGGAACGCTGCACTTGATCGGGAAGAACTCGATTTCCTTTGGTGGGTGCAACTTAACCGAAGCCGGTTGCTGAAACGTGCGTTTGGCGGCATGGTCGAGCCACTGCGCCTCGTGGCCTGTGGAATCGAGGCGGCCAGTCATCTTCGCCGCCTTCCCGCTGATTTGCATTACGATCTTGTGCTCCGCTCGCTCGACGAGGATCCTGAACTTGACCTCAAGGAGCTGATCGCGGTGATCGGCGAAGACCGACAGTTGCTCGCAGCATCTATAAATTCGACTCTTGTTGGTCGCCATCCTCTCGTTTTCCCGCTCCTACACGCCCTAGCAACCGGTGAAGTCGACCCCTCCGGAGCCGACGAGAAGCGCAAAGCGTCGACCTGGGCAGGTCGCGCCCTGCTCGAGGCCGGTCTGAGCAGAATGTACGACAACGGGGTCTTGAAGCTGTGAGTGCTGCATGCAACTTCGACGGTTGCACGGTCGGGGAGACCGGAACATGTGCGCTGGAACGCGATCCGGCGACCTGCGAGCATCGTGTTGGCAATGCGGCGTCGGCCACCGCTATCGATCCGGCCAACAAAGGCGAGCCGTCCGACCCCACTGCTCTGTCCGCCATTGGTGCGCCGGTGCTCGAACGATCGACGGGCACATCAGCGTTTCCGTCAAGCCGGACGCTCGGCCCCGACGCGATCTCCAAAATGATGGCGTCGCGCTATGTGACCGTGATCGGTATCCTGGGCGATCCAGAGTCGGGCAAGACCGCCTGTCTCGCCAGCCTTTACCTGATGATCTCGAACGCTGAGCTGGCCGGATGGATGTTCGCCGATAGCAAGAGCCTCATGGCGTTCGAGGACATTGCGCGGGGCGCGCGTGAATGGGATGCGGGCAACCCGCCCGAGCAGATGACCGTCCACACCGAACTGTCTGATGACCGTCGCCCTGGTTTCCTGCATATGCGCTTGGTCCGTGATTCGGATGGCCGGCGAGTCGATCTCGCTCTGCCCGACCTACCTGGGGAATGGACAACCGAGTTGGTCGGCACTTCTCGGGCCGACCGCTTCGAGTTCCTCAAGGCCGCAGAGGTGATCTGGGTCGTGCTGGACGGTCGCGCGCTTGAGAACAAGGAGCGCCGGCAGGGCGTTATTTCGCGGGTAGGCCAGCTTGCTGGCCGGCTGGGGACACTGCTCGGCGGCGAGCTGCCGAAGCTGCTGCTCGTGATTACCCATCGTGATGCCGGCGAGCCGTCGGCCGCAGTCACGACCCGCCTAGAGGCGGAGTTGGCGAAGCGGGGGGTTACCGCAACCGTCGTGCCAGTCGCGCCATTCTCCGATAACGACGAGCAGGTGAAGCCCGGCTTCGGCCTCAATAATCTCATCACGGCCTCCACAACCAGCGGCCTGCCGCCCGTGAAATTTTGGCCACCCTCTGACCCTGCAGAGGGCGCGCGCTCCTACATCGGCTACAGGAGAGATCGATGAGTCGCTCGATCGTGCTTCTTGGCGGTCCTGACTCCGGAAAGACCAACTATGTTGGGCGCGTCTGGCCTGCACTCGACGCGGGAAGGGGCCGCCTGCATGCGGCCGTGCAGCCCGAGGACATCCGTTTCGTCCTTGATGTCGCTGATCACCTATACTCCGGCAACTTCGCGCCGCGATCTGAGCACGCCGACGACAGGCGCGACTTCGAGGTGGTGGTGGCGGCTGAGAAGGGCGGCGAGCAGACGACGATCGTTATCCCAGACATTTCAGGAGAGCTGTGGCTGAACGCCGCCGAGCATGGCGAGGTCGCGACCGCGCTGATGGAGGAGATGCGGTCGGCTAACGGAGCACTGCTGTTCGTGCGCGTCAACTCGGAGGCCGACGTCCGCCCGTTGAACTGGGTGACTTCGAAGCAGCTATTGGCCAAGCTGGGCAACGCCGATGATGAGGGGATGCCAACCCAGGTGATGCTGTGTGAGTTGCTGCGGTTTCTAGAAACCACGCTGTCGGAACGACCGGACGGGCAGCCGCCTCGCGTCTCCATCGTGGTCAGCGCGTGGGACATAGTCGATCAACAGAAATTCGCGATGGGGCCAAAGGCCTGGCTCGAACGCGAGTATCCGCTGCTCGCGGGTCGCCTCAAAGACATCGAGGCGATCGACCTGCGGGTCTTCGGCCTCAGCGTTGTCGGCGGCGATCTGAAGGTCGACGATATCTGTAGGAACGACGTACAGGAGAACGGATTGGACGGTCGAGGCTGGGTCGCCGTGCAGGATTACGAGGGGGTCTGGCAAAAGGATCCAGACCTCACCCTGCCAATTGCGTGGGCGGTCGGTAGCTGACAGTGTCCGTCATCGAACGTCAGGTCCATGGATATCGGCAGGGGCATCAGCTCTTAGCATCTTCCGCGCAACTTCCAAAGGATGACCAGTCGGTCGTCGATCGGCTGTCGGACGTGGCGGGACCGCTGCGTCCGCGTGAACGTTTCGAATCTTATCTGACGGCCTATCCGCTCCCCAGCGCTCAGCACTTCGTCTTGGCGCGGACATGGCAGGATTTGACGGTCGCCCGGGCCGGATGCGTGCGGACCTTGAGCCTAATCATACCAATGACAGATTGGGCCGAGGCCGAGGGCATATCTGCCTATCTTGATCTGGTAGGCATAGATCGGCTTCCCGACGACAGTGACGCGACTCAAGTCGTCGTACGTGCGACGCCGGCAGAGCCGCTTCCTCCCGCTACTGGTTTCGGTGGCAGTGACCTGCTGGAGGCGCTATTCCTCGAAGAAGCGAGACCGGTTGTCGTTCTTGATGCCGTCGATCCCGATCTCATCGCGACGCGCCTGCTGACCGCGCTGTGGCCGTCGCTCCGACGGCGATTCGCGGTCTCGACGTTCGCGCTGTCACCACGCAAGGTCGCGGGCCGCGACTTCGACCTGGTGTTTGCGCCGAAGGATGCGCGGGCGAAGTTCGCGGACTGGAACGGCCGCCGGGTGGATGGTCGCTCAGTTCAGGGCGGTCGGCACCCGTGGACCGAAGCGATTATGTCGCGGGTCTTCGAGCAAGCCCATCCCCGATTGCTCTCTGCCACTGAGGTTGGACTGGTTGGCGGAGCCGATCCAGACATCGACAACGCAGCCGCTCTTCGAATAGCGATGATGTGGGAAGAACTGGTCGCGAAGCTGCATACCACGCCGACGGCGGCGCTCGGACTGTTGGACATCGCCAACTCCGGCAAGGTTCGCGACTCTCTCGCTCTTGACGCGATTGAGCCGGCGCTTGCGGATGCGGCGCACCAGGCATCCGCGACTTTCCCCGAGGTTGAGGCATGGAGCTTCTTGGGCGCGCTCGCCCGGAAGCTACAGGGGCGATCTATGCCAGCGGGCCGGGCCGCGGTCGCCGAGGCGGTGGAACAGCTCGCCGCGCGTTCGCCGGAAGGCGCAGTCACGCTACTGTCGCAGGACGATCCGCGCGGAGTGGTCGCCGACCTGCTGCCGAAGATCGCGTCGGGCATTGGAGGCGCGTTCACTAACCGTGCGGAGCGCGCGCTGCTTGAAGCCGATCCTACGGTCTTGGGGCGGCTGCTGGCCCAAGATGGGCCGCTGATCGGGCGCGTTGCCGATGACCGACCGCTCGTCAATCGCCTCGAGACAGTCCTGCCGCAACTCGATGCCGCGACGCTCGGCGTAATTAGCCGAGGTCTCCTCCCTCTGCTGACTGAGGATTGGCAAATCCCGGCCGTAGAGCCGCTACTCGTCCTGCTTGATGGTCCGCAGCTGGCTATGGAATTGCGTCACCTTGGGGAGATCAATGACTTCGGCGCAACGCAGCTTGCAGACTTAGTACTGGTCAGGGCACTCTCCGCCTCTTCTAGAGCGGAGGTGCGGTCGGCACTCCTGTTGCTTGCTCCCAGTACGCGTCGCGACGCCATGATTGCGCGGACGCTGATTCCCAGCGTTGAAGACGCCCGCTGGCTCTCGGAGAGCGATGCGCTTGACAAGTCGGCAACCACTTCGATGCTCGTCGATCTCCTGCGCCAAGCCGACGACCAGCATTTCGCCGCCATGCTTGTCGACAAGGTGGTGGGGGAGCGTGTGATCGACACGCAAACGACGCAGGCTCCCGACCTATGGCTCCGCGCCGTGTCTGGCGATGCGCTTCCTATCGCGATGTTCGTTCAGGTCCTGCCCCGCGTACTCGACGGGCTGGCTGGCGATGCGAAGGTGAAGTTGGCCAAGCATGCTCTCAGCCGTTGCCTTCCCGTACGCTTCAGTGATGGTGAGGTCGCGTTTCTGGCCTCGACGCTCAGCATAGTGGGGGATCAGCTAGACGGGGCGTGGGCCGCCCGAATCGGTTTGGCGAAGAACATCGACGCTGCGACTGCTAGCCGGAATATGGTTGCCTTCAATAAGGCCACCCAGCCGGCCAGAATTCGAATGGTCCGATCAGTCGCGGAAGTAGCTCAGGTCCTGCGGGATCGCCTCAGCTTCGACCTAGACGAGGAGGCGTTTGAAGCCTGTGCGGCCTTCATGTTCGACGCCGAGAAGGTCACCCCCAGCGCTCTTCTCGATGCCGCCGGTTACCTATTGCCAATGCTGCTGCGCTCACGCAACCGACCCGTGTCGCTGATGATCGCAGCAGTGTTTCCGCCGATACATCGCGAGTTCGCCAAGAGCGATGACGTACCCGAGCTCTTCAAGTTCATCCCGTTTTTTGATTGGGATCGGTGTAAAGCGGCGCGGCATGAGCTCGTCGACGCCTTCATGTCCTCGTCGTGGCCGCCACGTGATCTGGCCCTCACCGCCTGCCGCACCAACGAGGTAGCCAGGATCATGCGTCGGGTTGCAAAGCAGCACGATGGTGAGGCTTACATCGAGCGGATCGCCTCCGAACTTGGCAAACTGCCGGAAGGGTGCAGGAAGGCCGTCGAGGGGGCTATTTCGCAGGTACGGGACAATATTTCGGCGAAGTACGATTGGCGCGATTGAGCAAATTGTTGTGAAGGATTAAGCGCTGAGGGTGCTGTCAGCTCTGCGCATTGTCCGATTTTTGCTCTCGGGCTCCCAAAATCTGTCAGGCCGAAAACGGCCCCATTTCAGACGTTCGACGCTGGATCGTATGACGAAGGATCGTGCGTCGACATCAGGGGTATCCGGTATGAGCGTATGGAGGAATGGGAGGCGAAGCTCACTTTAATTCAAAGCTGAGCCTGTTTTCGGTCTATGGCTAGACAGCGACGATTCTCCCGCTATGGCTGCTGCGGGGCGAGTGGGCGAGTACGGGCAGCGGCCGCTCCAATGTACGTGCGAGACTACGGAAATCATATGCTGGCGAGCCAACTCCCACGCCGCAGCGATGCCGTTTGATCATTCGGACTGGCTCATACTAAGGCTTGTTGAGATTCAGGATTCCGCCTGAACTTGGATTGTGATTCAAGCTTTGGATGGAACGATTCGTACTGACGGACGCCCAATGGGCGAAGATGGAACCGCATTGTCTGGGTAAACCAGCCGATCCCGGACGAAGTGGCGGTGACAATCGCCTGTTCATCGAAGCGTTGCTTTGGATCGTGCGGACAGGAAGTCCGTGGCGCGACCTTCCAGCCTTCTTTGGGAGTTGGAACACCGTTTTCAAGCGATACCGCGATTGGGTCAAAGCGGACGTTTTCATTCGGCTTTTCGAGGCCTGTTCGGATGAACCCGACATGGAATACGCCATGGTTGATGCCACCATCGTCAAGGTCCATCGCCATGGACAAGGCGCAAAAGGGGGACTCAAAGCCAGGCCATAGGCCGCTCCAAGGGCGGCGTGACAACCAAAATCCTGGCGCTCACCGATGCACTTGGCAATCTTGTTCGCTTTGTTCTTTTGCCCGGCCAGCGGTTCGATACGGTGGGTGTCGCACCGCTCATCGATGGTGTCTGTTTTGGTGGCTTGATCGCCGACAAAGCTTTCGACAGCAACACCATCATTGCCGACCTGAATGAGCGCGGCGCCAAAATCGTCATTTCACAGCATTCACGTCGGACTTTTCCCCTGCCGCTCGACAAGGAACTCTACAAATGGCGCCATCTGATCGAGAACTACTTCTGCAAGCTCAAGGAATTCAAGCGTATCGCCATGCGCGCTGACAAAACCGACCAGAGCTTCGCGGCTTTCATCAATCTCGCTGCTGCCGTCATAAACTCACGCTGAATCTCAACAAGCCTTAGCCCAGTAACGCTCGTCGAGCTCAAGACACTCCCGGCGCCCTAGCTCCTGCGCGAGAGGTGAGAAGGAGCTCCTCATCGATTGTCAACGGATTGAGATAGCGCGGATGGATCACAAGTTGCTTGATCACCATTCTGAGAGCCCCGACCGCAACCTGTGCCGCCAAATGTGGACCGTCAGCATGGGCTTGTCGGCCGCGGCTGCCATGCACGATCGCCGAACGGGCATCGTAAGTTTTCTTGATGGCCGTTCGAATTTCCTCCATTTTTGTCATATCGGCATCGATCCCTACGAGTGCGCTCGCTCGCATACGCAGCTTCCATGCGATCGCCTGGCCGTCGCCGTCGCCCAGGAGCACCTCAAGTGCAATCGTGGCGTCAAGGATCGTGTCTGCGGGATCATCGCGTGTCATGGCGGCGTTGAGCCGCCGTAGTGCCAAGGCAAAGCGCTGATCGTTGATGCCGCGCAGCGCCTGCCACGTCCTGGCGACGGCTTCAATGCCTGCTCGCTCGATGATCGGCAGATCGTCGGCCATCCAGCCAAAGTCATCGAAGCGGCTGGGATACCGCCGCGCTCCGACCGCGTGGACTTCAGGGTCTCCAAGCCGATCGTGCGATCGCCAACGCTTGGACAGTCTGATTTCCTGAGCGTAGCCGGTTTCGATGCCAAGTTCGAGGCGGAGAGCGGCAAAGAACGACTCAACCTCGGCGGTGATCTGGGGAGCCGGAACGGAAAGCTGTTGAGCCAGGCTGAGTTTTGGGCTGTTCGAGATGCTCCATCCCGTTAGAACCAAGGCATGGGTTGCTGCTGCCAGGACGCCGTCGTGGCCACTAGCTCCGCGTGCCTTTCCCTCCCATCGTGCTCGCTGAAGTCCATCGGACATCCTGATCAGGATCGCGTCATTTGCGAGACGAGCGCGTTCGAAATTAAACCGCGTCAAAGCGATCGGGATAACGACCGGGGTTGCAAGGCGTTCAGCGGTTAAACCCGCCAAAAGCGGGCGCAGGACGGCCGACCGGCTTTTCTCATCGGATGGTCCTTCGCCGAACTTCAGGAAATGCGTATTGGCGGCCTGTTCAACGCCGGACTCAATAAGATACCGCAGGAGGTCGTTGTGCGGTTTTTCCATGTATGTGAAGCCGACTGCCGGCTCATCAAAAACGAAGCGCTTTAATTCGGTGACTGCCGGGAACTTGCTGTGCGGGAATTTGCCTTGGAGTCGCGCCTCATCGTCGTTCCAAGCAGGTTCTAACACACTACTATATTCGAGCGGACCGTTGCCGCCCAACAGCGGCTTATCCATGATCGAAGGCATTCCGTTATCACGCATCGAAATTTGCGGACGACCCGCACTTCGCGGCTTCGTTCCCGCGGCGAGCTTTGCACGAATGCTGTCGATGACCTCCTTGAGTGCGCGAAGATGCAGCCGCCGAAGTTCGGCTACTTTGAATTCATCCAGGAGCGGTTTCGTGTCGGTATCTTCCATCGCCGGCCTTACACGGTTTCAAAACACACTGCCTGTGTACGTTTTCGGGGTTCGAGGCCGGCCGGTCTCGGCCTCAGAAAGGCCGTTAGGCAGGCGTCGGTGGCAGCGGCCGATCCGCACTGCAAATCCCGCGTTCTTTAGGCTCGGGCCACCTGCTTCATACCCTCCAAATGCTCCAGGCAGATCTGCTCAACCGATTTCTGCAGCAGCAACGTCCTTTCTCCCAACCACGCCAGCGCCTCCTCGCTGATGAGAAAGTGCTTGGAATAACGCGCCTTCACATAGGCCTCATTCAGGGTGTTGAACCAGGCGCGATGGCGCTGCTGATCCCTGGGCCAGGCCTCAGCCAACCGACGATCCTTGTCTTCCGCCAAAGCGCGAAGAAAAGTCAACTTGTGCGATGGCGGGCTGTAATTCGTTAACACCAGAAGCAGCGTTGCGTACGCATGCTCAATCGCCTGGTGCAATTGGAAAGCCGCATTGTTCAACTTCCCTTTTGCCAGCGCATATTGAAAAATGTCAGTGAAGTCCTGGGCTCCGGGAAAGCGCTCCGAAAAATGTTCCTCTGCAGAGCGATAGGCAGCGACGGGCGTGAGCGCCTTTGGCTCGGCTAGCGGCTCATCGTCCAGTTCGTAGAGCACAATGCCTTCCCGGCGAATGTCGGTAAAAAAGTATTGCCCCTGCCTGAGCGCCGTGTTCACAAACCGACGGCTATGCACAATGAAGCTGGTCGGCGTCCTGATCGCGCGATCAAGCTCCAACCGGTCCTTCGCCTTATACCAGTAGGCGAAGTCCGATAGCTTGTTGTTGTTGACGATCACCAAGAGGTCAAAATCGCTGCGGTAGCCTTTCATCGTATGCGGCTCGTCGACCCAGTCGCCTCGGGCGTAGGAGCCAAAGAGAATGATCTTGAGGATGCGGCCGCTCTTTTTCCACTCGGCACTGCTCTCGGCAAGCGCGTCCTCAAACTCGGCGTGCAGGACCGCGACGACGCGGCCAAGCTCCTCCTGCTTATGCGCCGGCAAATGATCGATGCTGGTTTTCATGTTGAGTGATTCAGTCCTGATCGACGCAGCCGCGAAGACGTTCGTTATACCAAGCCTGAATGCCCGCGAAAGGCTATAGGCATCGCGACTCTACAGTCTGGTGTCGGCCATTTTCAATGGCTGCCAGCATGGCTCGCGCGCCCCCTGCCCTCGGGCGCTTCCTCCCTCGAGAGCGAACCAACCTAAGTTGGTTCGCTCTGGATATAGGAACATCATCCTAGCTTCTTCAATGGCTGTTGGCCAGATGTGGATCCGGGAGACGGGAAGCATTCACCGCTACTCGGCCGCCGCCGCCGACAGGGCAGCCCGGTGTTGCCTCATCAGGACGAGCAGGATGCCAACAAGTAGCGTCCCGACGATAAACAGGAATGCAGCAGCGGCAATTGCCGGGCTGATATTGTCGCGGATGGTGGAAAACATCTGCCTGGCGAGCGTGCGCTGGTTGGGGCCGGCGACAAACAGCGTCAGCACCACCTCGTCGAGCGAAGTCGCAAAGGCGAGCACTGCGCCGGACAACACACCTGGCAACGCAAGCGGGAGGGTGACTTGCGTCAGCACCTTCAACGGGTGCGCGCCAAGGCTCAATGCGGCGCGTTCGATGCCCCGGTCGATCCCGTCCAGCGATGCGCTGACGCTGATCACGACAAAGGGCACTGCGACAACGGTGTGAGCGCAGATGACCCCGGCGTAGGAACTCGCCAGGCCAATCCTTGCAAACAGAATCTGCAGGCCGACACCAAGCACCACGGCCGGAACCACCATGGGCAGCAAGAAAAGGGTTCTCAAACTCGAGGCCAGGACAACGCGCTCGCGCAAGCCCAGCGCGGCAAGAGCGCCAAGAAATGTAGCAAGCACCGTCGTGCTTGCCCCGATGATCAAGCTGTTCAAAATCGCCATGCGCCAACTGTCCGACTGCGCAAGTTCCTCGAACCATCGGGTCGAAAACGAAGGGATCGGATAGGACAGGAATATGCTTGAGGTAAAGGCGAGCGGCAGGATGGCAATCAGAGGAGCGACCAGGAAGGCCATCATGGCGAGCGCAAAGACTGGTTTGAGGACTTTCAACATGGCTCAGGCTCCGCTGACGGGGGACGCAGACAACCGGTTGTAGACGGCGTAAAGCAGCGTCGTCACGACGAGCAGCACAATGCCGAGGGCCGCCGCCATTCCCCAGTTGGCGGACCCGATGGCGTAAAAGGCGATGACCGAGGAAATCATCTGGTCGCGCGCGCCGCCGATCAGGGCCGGCGTGATGTAGTAGCCAATGGCGGACATGAAGACGAGCAACGCCCCGGAGGCCACTCCTCTCAGCGCTAGCGGCAGCTGGACATGGAGAAAGGCCCGCACCGGGTTGGCTCCGAGCGAGGCTGCGGCCGGCATGAGACTGCCCGGAATGGCAATCAGCACGCTGTAAATCGGCAAGACCATGAAAGGCAAAAGCACATGCGTCATGGCGATGACGACACCCAGCCGATTGAAGATCAGCGGCACGGGCCCAAGGCCGGCAAGTCGCAGCAGATCGTTGATCAGACCCTTGTCCTGAAGCAGGATGTACCAGGCCGCCGTTCGCACGAGCAACGACGTCCATAGCGGCAACAGCACCGCGCCAAGCATTGCTTGCCGGCGCCAGCCAGCCGACGAGGCGGCGATCATGGCAAAAGGCAGGCCGAGCACGACGCAGGCGCCAGTCACCATCCCGGCAATTGCAAAGGTGCGTATCAGTATCGCGCGGTTGGCAGACTCTGTGCCCGCCAGATCAGTTATCGCGCCGTTGGCGTCGCGGCCGAGGTCGAGCGCCGCCAAAAGGTTGCGGTCGGTATAGGGCGGGGCAGCAACGGCAATGGCACGCCAGAAAGCGACGTCGCTCCAGCGTTTGTCGATGGCGGCAAGGTCGATTGCTTCGGGCTGGCCGGTCACGGCGAGAACGGTCTTGTTCATCAGTGTGCGAAAGCCTGGCTGGGCGCTGTTGAGACGTCTCACCACATCCCCTAGCGCCTGCGCATCGCTGTTATTCCTTATGTCCGTGACAAGCGCCTCGCCGGCGGCCTCGGGCGGCAAACCCTGCTTGTCCCATTCGCGCAGCACAGCCGCCGTGCGCGGCAAAGTGTTCGACACGGATGCGTCGGAGACCGCCTCGACCAGTATTGTCGCCAAGGGCCAGACAAAAAACGCGCCGATGAAGGCGAGCAGCGGCAGGATGAGGAGGAAGGCAGTGGCCTTGCGGCTCTTGCTGCGCGCACTCATTGTGGCACCACCCAGCAGTCGGACGGCGCAAAGCTCGCGATCGCCGCGGTGTTCGGGGCCCATTCGCCGGCCCCTCGACCAGAACGCACGACGAAGCCATTGGCGGAAGCGTCAAGTTGCACACGCAGATGATCGCCCTGATAGATGCTGTCGACGACAGTGGCCGGCCAGGCATTGGCGCCTTCTACCGTGCCCTCCGCCAACGAAACCCGCTCGGGCCGCACAGATACCAGGACCCGCCGCCCGACAGGCGCGTCGCCGGCAACTTCCAAGGTCTTTCCGTCATCGAGCCGAATAAGGGAGCTCGCCGGCTTAAGCTGCTCGACGATGCCTTCGATCAGGTTGGTTTCACCGATGAATTCCGCAACGAACCGGGTCGCGGGCCGGTCATAGACCTCGCGGGGGGTGCCTATCTGTTCGATGCCGCCGCGATTGAAAACGGCGATCCGGTCGGACATGGTCAGCGCCTCGATCTGGTCGTGCGTGACGAACACTATGGTGAGGCCGAGCCGGTGATGCAGGGCGCGGATATCAAGCTGCATCTGCTGGCGCAACTGCTTGTCGAGCGCGCCCAGCGGTTCGTCCATCAGCACAACCGCGGGCTCAAACACCAGCGCTCGAGCGAGCGCCACACGCTGCTGTTGGCCGCCGGAGAGCTGTCCCGGGCGGCGATCGCGCAAGCTGGTGAGTTGCACCATGTCGAGAGCGCGCAAAACACGCTCCTTGATCTCGGCCTGGCCAAGGTGCCGCATGCGCAGCGGAAAGGCGACATTTTGGGCTACGTTCATATGCGGGAAGAGGGCGTAGTTCTGGAAGACCACGCCCATGTCGCGCCGATGCGGCGGCAAGGCGTCGATACGGCGTTGGCCAAGCCAGATCGAGCCGGAGGTGACCTGCTCGAAGCCAGCCAGCATCATGAGCAGGGTCGTCTTGCCCGAGCCGGATGGCCCGAGCAAGCTGACGAACTCGCCAGCCTCGATGGCAAGCGACAGGTCGCTGACCACCTGCAAGGGACCATAGGATTTTGAAACATTGTCAAAGTGGATGTGCGGACGCGTCACGGTCTTTTCCGATACAGACTATTGCCGTCCCGTGCCTTCGGCACGGGACGGGCCAAAAGGAACTTGTGCGCTCGCCCAGCCCCGATAAGGCTGACCTTGCGCGCCGCGATTACTGCGCAAGCCAGGCGTTGAAGCGCTTGGTGAGCTCCTCGGAATGGTCGATCCAGAAATCGGTGTTGAGCGCGATTGCACCCTGCAGATTGTCGAGCGCGGTTGGCAGTTCAGCCTGGAGCGCAGGCGCGACCTTGCTGGCGGCCTCGTTGTTCGGCAGGCCATAGGCGACATAGTCAGGCAGCTTGACCTGATTCTCCGGCTTGCTGGCGAACGCGATGAAGTCCTCGGCAGCCGTCTTGTTCTCGGCCCCCTTGAGGATAACCCAGCTGTCGACGGCATAGATGCTGCCTGGCCAAACGACCTTGAAGGCGCGGTTCTCGGTCTTGTTGATGCCGGTGATGCGGCCGTTATATGCCGACGCCATCGTCACCTCGCCCGAGGCCAACAGTTGGAGGGGCTGGGCGCCAGACTCCCACCAGACCAGGTTCGGCTTCAGCTCATCGAGCTTCTTGAAAGCGCGGTCGACGCCGTCGGGCGTGGACAAGACGTCATAGACCTTGTCCGCTGAGACGCCATCGGCCAGGAGCGCGAATTCAAGTGTGTACTTCGGGCCCTTGCGCAGGGCGCGCTTGCCGGGAAACTTCTTCACATCCCAGAAATCGGCCCATGACTTCGGTCCATCCGCGAGCTTGGCGCTGTCATAGGCAATCGCGGTCGACCACACGATGGCGCCAACGCCGCAAGGGCTAACGGCGGAGGCGAGGAACTTGTCCTTGCCGCCGAGCTTGTCCCAATCGACCTTTTCGAACAGGCCGTCGGCGCATCCGAGCGCCAGCTCCTCGGCCTCTACCTGGACCGCGTCCCAGTTCGGCGCGCCCGCCTTGACCTTGGCCTGCAGAACGCCGATGCCGCCATCCCAGGTTTCGTCAAGGACCGGCTTGCCCAGTACCTTGGAGTAGGGTTCGAAATAGATCTTGCGTTGGGCATCCTGATAGGTGCCGCCCCACGAAACCACGGTCAGGTCGCGCGCGGCGGCGATGCCGGTTGTAAGGGCCAGAGCCATAGCGGCGATGGTCGCAGTCAGTCGTGCTCGTGAATGTGTCATGATTTTCCTCTCTAGATGTTGGATTGAAGTCGCGACTTTCATTGTTGTTATGGTTGGAAGCGGCCGGCTCAGGCCGCTTCGGGTATTTGGTGCAAGGACCGATCGAGAGCCTGGCGGAATCGCGCAAGAACCGTGTCAATCTCAGCCTCTGTAATGATGAGCGGGGGGCAAAAAGCGATGGCGTCGCCCATATTGCGGCTGATCACGCCGGCAGCTTGCAGTTCCGCATTGACGAGCCCGCCAAGCTGGCCTGGCGCGGGCAATGCCCTTCGCGAGAGCTTGTCTGTAAGGAGCTCGACGGCTGCGATGAGCCCAACGCCGCGCACCTCGCCGACAAGGGGATGCTCACGCAGGCCGTTGAGGCCAGCAAGCAGGCGCTCGCCCATCGCGGCAGCGTGGGAAACAAGGCCTCGCTCCTCGATCACGGCGATCGATTCGAGCGCGACGGCGGCCGCGACAGGATGGCCGCCGCCAGTGAAGCCGTGGCCAAAGGTGCCGATGCGGTCGCTCTCCTCGATCACCGGCTCCAGCACTTTGTCGTTTGCCAAAAGGGCTGAGATTGGCAGGTAGGATGAGGACAAAGCCTTCGACAGCACGATCATGTCGGGCTCGATCCCATAGGTCTGGCAACCAAACATGTTGCCCGTGCGCCCAAAGCCGGTGATCACCTCGTCAGCGACCAACAGCACGTCGTATTTGCGCAGCACCTGCTGGATCTTTTCCCAATAGGTCCTTGGCGGCACGATAACCCCGCCAGCGCCCATGACAGGTTCACCAAAGAAGGCGGCGACCGTGTCTGGCCCTTCGGCCAGGATCAGGTCCTCAAGCTCTTTCGCGCGACGATCGGCAAATGCCTCTTCGCTCTCTCCGGGCAAGGCCTCGCGCCAGTAGTGAGGGCTGCCGGTGCGCAGGACGTTGGCAATCGGCAGATCGAAAGAGCGGTGGTTGTTGGCAAGTCCGGTGAGGCTGGCCGAGGCTATGGTGACGCCATGGTAGGCTCGGTCACGGGCGATGATCTTCTTCTTTTGCGGCTGGCCAAGCGCATTGGCGCGATACCAGATGATCTTCATCGCGGTATCGTTGGCCTCGGACCCGGAATTGGTGAAGAACGCCTTGCTCATCGGCGCCGGCGCCATGGTGACAAGCTTTTCGGCGAGGTCGATCAGCGGCCCGTGCGATTTGTGCGAAAAGGTATGATAGAAAGGCAGCTTCTCCATCTGTCTTGTCGCCGCCTGGACAAGCCGCTTCTCGCTGAAGCCGACCGCCACGCTCCACAGGCCCGCCATCGCCTCGATATAGCGGTTGCCGGCATTATCGATGACCTCGACGCCCTCGCCGCGTTCAATCACCATCGGGCCCGCGGACAGGTGCTTTTTGGCGTTTGTGTAGCCGTGGAGGTGGTAGGCGACGTCGCGCGACTCTGGAGAATTCATAAGGGGGTGGGCCATGCTTGGGAGGCCTTTCTTAGATGGAAGCTAGATGTTTGATGCATCAACGCAGCGGGAAATGTTGCTAAGCGAGGGCCTTGCTCTAGGGCTGCGTGTAGGCCGTCTTGACGACGCTGTAGAATTCGCGGGCATAAGCCCCTTGTTCTCGCGGTCCGTACGAGGACCCTTTGCGGCCGCCGAAAGGGACATGGTAATCAACCCCGGCCGTCGGCAGGTTGACCATGACCATGCCGGCCGCTGACCTGTGCTTGAAGTCCGAAGCGAATTTGAGCGACGTCGTGCAGATGCCCGATGAGAGGCCGAACTCGGTGTCATTGGCCACCGCCACGGCCTCCTCGTAGCTTTCGACCCGGATCACACTTGCGACCGGTCCGAAGATTTCCTCACGGTTGATGCGCATTGAATTGTCGGTGCCGGTAAAAAGCGCTGGCGACAGATAATGGCCCGGCTCCTCGCGCTGAAGACGCTCGCCGCCAAAGACGAGGCGGCCCCCCTCCTCCCTGCCCAGCTTGATGTAGGAAAGGTCCTGCTCCAGCTGCGCAGCATTTACGACCGGCCCGATGTGGCTGTCCGGCTTCAGCGCATGACCAACGCGCAGCCGTGCAAGTCCGTCCACCAGGCGCTCGATCAAGCGGTCGTGGATGCCGCTCTCCACGATGATCCGGCTGGAGGCAGTGCAGCGCTGCCCGGTCGAGAAGAATGCGCCATTGATAATGGCGTTCGCCGCCACCTCAAGATCGGCGTCGGCAAGCACAATCAGCGGATTTTTGCCGCCGAGCTCGAGCTGCACTTTCTTGCCCATTTCGAAGCAGGCAACGCCGATGCGCCTTCCGGTCGGCACCGAGCCGGTGAAGCTGATGCCGCGGACCTTGGGCGACTCGACCATGGCCTGGCCAACTTTGGATCCCGGTCCGATCACCAGGTTGAAGACGCCTTCCGGCAGCCCTGCCCGCGACAGGATCTCCGCCAGCGCCCAGCCCGAGCCCGGAACGAGTTCGGCCGGCTTGAACACGACGGTGTTGCCATAGGCAAGCGCCGGCGCGATCTTCCAGGCTGGGATTGCGAGCGGAAAGTTCCAGGGCGTGATGATGCCGATCACACCTTCGGGTTCGCGCAGCACCTCGACTTCAACACCTGGCCGCACCGAGGTGATCCGCTCGCCATTCAGCCGCAGCGCTTCGCCAGCGAAAAATTTGAAAACGCGCCCGGCACGCGCTGCCTCGGCAACGCCCTCGGAAAGGATCTTGCCTTCTTCGCGCGAGAGAAGCGCGCCGAGCTCGTCGCGACGGGCAAGGATCTCCGTCCCCACTCGGTCAAGGATATCGGCGCGCACTTCCGGGCTGACCCGTGCCCAGGCCGGAAAGGCGGTGTGGGCGGCCTCGATGGCGCTTTCGACGGCTGCGCGATCGGCGCTTGCATAATGGCCCACGATGTCGCGCGTGTCGCTGGGGTTGATGTTTTCGACAACGGCGTCGGTTTGGCTCCAGTTGCCGGCGATGAAGTTCTGGTGGACGGTCAAGGCGATCTCCTCAATGCACGGTTTGGGTCGTGCCGGCGCCGGACAGAAGGCGCTCGGCAATCATGGTCCCGATCGGGATGGCGGATGTGGCGGCAGGCGACGGCGCGTTGCAGACATGCAGCATCCGTTCGGTTGCCACGAACAGGAAGTCGTGCACGAGCGTGCCATCCTTCAGCACTGCCTGGGCCCGGATTCCGGCGGCTGGCGCGGCAAGATCGGCAAGCGCCAGCTGGGGGCAGTATTTGCGGCATTCCTCAAGATAGCCGCCCTTCGACAGCGAGCTTTTTAGCTCGCGCAGGCCTGAGCGCCAGTTTGCCGCAAGCACCCGCCAGAAGCCTGGAAAGCTCGTCATATCGGCGATATCGGCCATATCGAAGCTGGCCTTGGCGTAGCCCTCGCGCGCAAGACCCAGAACCGCGTTCGGTCCGACCGTGATGCTCCCGTCGATCATGCGCGTCAGGTGAATGCCCAGGAACGGCAAGTCGGGATCGGGGACCGGATAGATGAGGTGGCGCACAAGGGCCGCGCGCGAAGGTGGCAGCACGTAGTATTCGCCGCGGAACGGCACGATGCGATGGGTAATCTCCAGACCAGCAAGCCGCGCCAATCGATCTGATTGCAGGCCGGCGCAGGCAACCAGGCGCTGCGCGTTGACCGTTTCGCCACCGGCTACAACGGCGATGCGAGTGTCGTCCTCGTGGATTGCGGTGACGGTTGCTCCGCGCCGGATTTCTACGCCAGCCGCGGACAAGTCCTGCGCCATGGCAATGCAGACGCTGCGGTAGTCGACAATTCCGGTCGACGGCACCAGGAGCGCTTCCATCCCCGATATTGCCGGCTCGGCCGCGCGCAATTGGTCGCGGGTCAGGTGGTGACTGCTGATGCCGTTCTGGCGGGCACGCTGTTGAAGCCCGTCCATGCGCTCAAGTTCGACGTCATTGGTGGCCACGAGCAGCTTGCCGCATGTGTCGAAGCCGATGTTGTGAGCGCGACAGAAGGCCTTGGTTGCCTCTGCCCCCTCACGGCACAGTCGTGACTTGAGAGAGTCTGGCTGATAATAGATACCGGAATGGATCACGCCACTGTTGTGACCCGTCTGATGGACTGCGAGTTCCCCCTCCTTTTCAAGAAGAACGATGCGAGCCCCAGGGTCGCGTTTCGACAGGGCCATGGCGGTTGCCAGGCCGACAATGCCGCCGCCGATGACGCAATATTCGAAGCTCGATGGTTGAGCGACACGGCTCCCACTCATACGTGCTGGCCGCCATTGATGTGCATTTCGGCGCCGTTGATATAGGACGAGGCGTCGGAACACAGAAAGTGAATGGTTTCGGCGACCTCGCGCGGGTCGCCAAGACGCCCCATAGGCACTTCAGCTGCAACAAGCTCATCCGTGCCAGGCGACAGGATCGAAGTCTCAATCTCGCCTGGGGCAATGGCATTTGCCCGTACGCCGCGTCCTCCAAATTCATGCGCCATCTCGCGCGTCAGCGCGGAAAGCCCGGCCTTCGAGGCTGCGTAGGCGACACCGGCAAACGGATGCACACGCGAGCCGGCGATCGACGTGACATTGACGATCGAGCCCTTGGCCGCCTCAAGTTCCGGCAACAGGGCGCGGGCAAGGAGTGCGGTCGAAACAAGGTTGACGTTGAGGACTTGCGCCCAAGTCCGGGCGTCGGTTGTGGCCACGCCCAGCCGGCTCTTGCCCGCCCCTTTCGGCGAGATGCCAGCATTGTTGACCAGCGCGTGCAGCATGCCGTGCGGCAAGCGTTTGCGGACTTCGGCCGCGATCTCGTCAATGCGCGACACGTCGGCCAGATCGGCCTGAATATGGCTCTCTCGCGCCGCCGGCCAAGCGCATTCCTCCGAGAAAGGCTGTCGCGAGACGGTGAGGATACGCCAGCCCCGCTCCTGGAACAATTTGACGGTGGCATGGCCGATGCCGCGGCTGGCACCGGTGAGCAGCATGATTGAAGGGTGACCGGTCATATAGGCAACTCACTTGGATGTTTGATGTATGATGCATCATAAATCGGAAAGCAGAAGGGCGCAAGTGGGTGATACCATCGTCGATCAAAAAAGTGGGAGCTATCAGTCCGGAGCGCGGACGTGCTCGATAATGGCGCGCCCGCCAAGCGTGATATCGTTCATGATTGCCGCGGCTGCTGCCTGACTGTCATGCCGTTTGAGGGCATCAACGACCGGGTAGTGGTAGTCGATCATCGAGCGGCCGCCCGATTCATAGGAATCGGCGATCAAGGGTCCCATCTGCAGCCACAGGCGCCGCAAGATGCCGTTCAGCACCGGTAGGTTCGCGATCATGGGCAGTTGGAAATGAAAGGCTTGATTGAGCGCCGTTCCCTGCAGCCGGTCTCCTTCGGAGATCGCCTTCTCATTGTCCTGCAAAACTTTTTCCAGAACTTCGATATCCCGCTTCGAGGCAAGCTGGGCCGCGGTCTCAGCTGCCAGCGCCTCCAGCCTGAGCCGGATCGAACGGATCTCGAGATAGCGCTCCTGGGTTAAAGCGGGAATGCGGATGTCGCGCGGCGACTGGAACACGATGGCGTCGTCATGCGCCAGGCGCAGGATCGCGTCGCGCACAGGTGTGACGCTGGTGCCGAGCATTTCGGCCAGTTCGCGAATTTTCAGCCGGTCACCGGGTTGAAACTGTCCTTTGATCAGCGCGTCGCACAGCGTCGCATAAACCGTACTGCTCAGGTTGTCGTGTTCTAGGATCTTGAGGTTTGACATCGCGCCCTTTCAATCGGTTCAGTCAGAATCGCACAACGGCGATGATGCATCAAGGGACACGAAACACTCATGACGGTATTGGCAGTTGGGCCAGCGCTGCGGCCTTCTGTCGGGCTATACTGCCTGTAAATTGCAGGGCGGGCGCAAATCGTCCCCGGAGAGCACTCCGTTCAGCCTCCGAGTGCCGGGTCCGAGATCGAACACTCAAAGCACGATATCTATCCATGCGCGGGCGATGGCCGGTTACCGACCGGACAATTGAAGCGTGCGTTTAGAAAGACCCGCGGCCCTGACCGCAGACTGGTGAACGCAGATGGGCGGCGGAGCCTGTCAGCCGCACTGCGTTAGACTTCCAGGCAGAGGAGCAATGCTCCGGCCGGACGGCGACTGTGATCGGGTCGAATCGAGCCTGTATCCCTAAACCAGGGATTCCGTATCGCCATTTGCCACCGCCGAGGCAGGAATACATAGGCGGCAGTAAGGCTCGCATACCGATGCGCAACAGCGTCGACCGGCATTCAGCCTCGACCGTCACCGTCAGCAGGCGTCCATCCGGGGCAACAGCGGTCTTCCGCAATTTCCGGCATTGCCGGGGCGTGAGCGGTGATGCCGGAAAGGGTCGTCGAGATCGCGTCCGTCTGGCTAGCTGGCCGGCGCGGCAAGGACCCGTAGGTCGTGCTCCATTGCAGCAGTGTCGTCGTTGTTAGGCGCTAGCAACCGGATGTCACCTGACTGATCGAAGATGAAAAGGGTCGTCGTGTGCATCACCTCAAAGTCCTGGCCGTTGTTCAGGGGTTTGACCGAGTAGGCGACGCGATAGCGCCGAGCGAGGCTGGCCAACTGGTTCGGCGTACCTCGTAACCCAATCACTTGAGGTGAGAAGTAGCCTGCATACTGCTTCAACACCTCTGCCGTATCACGGTCCGGATCGACAGTGACAAACAGCACAACGACGTTCTGAGCACGGTCGCCCAGATCGTGTAGCACCTTGCTGAGGTTGAAAAGCGTCGTTGGGCAGATCTCGGGGCAGGAGGTATAACCGAACTCCAACACGACCACCTTCCCTCGAAACGCGTCGGCGGTGACGGGCTTGCCGTCTGTTGCGCTGGTCATGTTGAAAGCAAGCGGTGGAAGCCTGCCTTCCATATCGACAAGGTGCCATGGGTCTGCCTGGCGACACCCGGACACCACAGCGACAAGTATCAGCAGAGTGGCCACACTGCTGGCCGCGAATTTATGAATATGTTTAGGCAAGTGCCGGCGTCCTCCCGGTTGAGCAATAGGCGTTTTTCTCATCATTGAGCCGCATGAAGTTCAGCACGAGGACGGCGCCGACCACGCTCATCATCGCGCCAGGTATCCACAGGATCAGGCCAGCGAGTTGCTGATCTTGAAGCCCCGTCATCGGCAGGATGCGACCGCAGATTGCATAGACCTCGAAGAAGTCCTTGGTGGCGAATGCAACGACCGCGCCGATCAGGATTTGCGGAGGCATGATTGCAAAGCACAGCAATGCTCGCGAGCCGTAGGTCAGCCTGGCAAGGGGCTTTGGCCGCGGATCGAGGATCAACGCCCAAAACAACAGGCCGTCAATGGTCACGCTCCAGTTCATCACTGTGTAAAGGCGCGGATCAAGCATAGCGTAGAAGTGGACGGGGGGCGCCGGCCACAAATAGATAAGCCCCACGAACAGAAATGTTGCGATAGCCGGCTGCTGAATAAGGCCAAGCGGCCGCGTGATCCACACTGCGTTCAAGCGCTTCTTCAAGCCTGGCGGCATTCCACGCGCGATCGTGGCGGCAGGATCACCCAGTGCGACCAGAAAAGGCCCGCTGTGGTGGAGGACGAGATGCTGCAGCCGATGGATGAAGAACATATGCTGGGCGGCGTAATCCGCGTAGGTCTGCATCGAACCATAGATCAGTCCAACACCCAGAAAGAATGCCAGGCGACGCCAGCGGCTGGGCCGGTGGTCTGCTCCAGTGATTGCGAAGCCGCGAGCGTACCAGACGACGGCGAACGCGGTTGCGAGAAACACCCCCCACGAGAACTCGTAGGGCATCCAGAACGGTAACGACGCAGGCACCATGCGGACAAGCAGCATCTCCGCGGTGCCAATCAGGAAAATCGCTGCGGCGAGCAAGGCGTGATTGCGCCGTGCAAGCCAAGTCGCTGCCCTGGTAAAGGAGCCGCTCACGGGATCACAATGTGCAAATAATGCAGGACGAAGGGCACCGAAAGCGCAAGCAAGAGAACCAACAGCGCCACGAATGCCATCAGCGTTGCCTGCCCCTTCATCCGGCGTCTGACCGCGGCATTGTCGGTCCACAGCAGCGTCTCACCTGCCTCCGGCGCAGCCGGTCCCGATCCCTGCGACGTCGTGGCATCATCTGTTTTATGCCCGCTCATAGGGTCGTGACCGCTACCGAGCTGCCGACGAAATGCACAACTGAGGCAATTGCCTTGCAAATGCTATTGAGCGCGGCCGAGAAGGCAAGCAAGCTGACGACCATTGTTAGGGACCCGCCTTTCTCGCAAGCTTTTCCATTGACGGTTCCTTCCCTAATCGGCCGCCCACCGAGCGACGGCCGGCCTTCGAGCACTTCTGTGCGGTGAGTTCGGTTTGCCAATGGGAAGCGCAAACAACCAGTCGCCCGGTCCTGTGTCCCCATCGCCAGCATGGCGTGCTCCCAGGTTTTCGTCCCTTGGCCAGTCACGCTCTATCCGTCGTCCTATAGCCGCCTAGGGTAGCGATGGCTGGAGAGCAGCGTGAGTGGCAGGAACGACAATCACCGCTTGATTGCTGCCAACACACAAGTCTGCTAGATTCGTCGGTGGAAAAGGTGATGTCGATGCACAAGGTTGCCGTGCTGGCGCTTCCGGAGTTCACGCCGCTGGATTTCGGCATCGCTTGCGATGCGTTCAGGCTCGTGACCGCCGCGAGTGGCGTCCAAGCCTATGAGGTCCAGGTCTGCGGTTGCTCTCGCACGGTTCGCACGCGCGGTTTGGAGATCCGCGTCCCGCACGGGCTTGATGTGTTTGCAGACGCCAACACGATCGTCGTCCCGGGCATGGACAATCCCACCGCCCCGATCTCGAAAGCGCTGCGTGCGGCGCTGCGCACAGCCTCGGCACGTGGAGCCACGATAACGTCGATTTGCACCGGGGCGTTCGTGCTGGCCGCAAGCGGCCTGCTCGATGGCAAGCGGGCAACCACTCATTGGGTGTACGCCGCGCAACTGGGGCAGCTTCATCCCAAGATCAACGTCGAGCCTGATGTCCTGTTCGTCGACGAGGGTAACATCGTCACGTCCGCCGGGATGTCGGCCGGCTTGGACATGTGCCTGCATCTGATCCGGCGCGACCAGGGCCAGGCTGTAGCGGCGCGCGTTGCCCGGCTCGCTGTCGCACCCCTGAGCCGCGATGGCGGCCAGGCTCAGTTCATCCGTCACGACCCACCAAGCTCGCCCTCGAGCCTCAGCCCTCTGCTCGATTGGATGGCCAAGAATCTGGATGGAGGACATACCGTTCAAACGATGGCCAAACGAGCCGGAATGAGCCCGCGGACCTTCGCGCGTCGCTTTCGCGAGCAAACCGGCACGACACCGCTTCAATGGCTTGTCGCAGCGCGCGTCAAGCGCGCCCAGGAAGTGCTGGAGGAAAGCGAGGCTTCCCTCGACCAGGCTGCCTTGCTGGCCGGCTTTGACTCACCTGTGACGTTTCGCGCGCGGTTTCGGCGGGTCGTGGGACTTACACCGAGCGAATATCGTCGCCGATTTACGCTTGCGATCAGAAAATGAAGGAACGGCTTCGCGGCCGGAAGGGTGACGCGCGACCAACGGGTATTGCGACGCGTGGACCTGTGTGGCCAACTGTGACCGCCTGCATGATCGCCGGATTACAAGGTCCCGTGTGACCAGGATGGTTTTCCGCGCCGCCACAGGCTCTCCATAGGAAAAGCTAAATAGATGTTTTGCTGCGCCTCACCAGCGCGATTGCCGCCAAGATCACAAGGGACATCGCCAGCAAAAGCGTGCTGACGGCCGCTATCACCGGCGATATCTGCATGATCGTGTTGTTCCAGATCACGATCGACAGCGTCGCCGTCGACGGATCGGACAAAAACAGCGCAATCAAAAGGTCGTCGAAGGAAAGCAGGAGCGCGAACAGTCCGGCAGAGATGATTGCAGGCGCAATGATCGGCAACGTCACAAGCATGAACGTCTTGAGCGGCGTGGCGCCGAAAATCAACGCAGCCTGTTCCAAGCGCCGGTCAAAGCCCTGCAGGGTCGATGAGATAACGACGACCACGATTGGCATGATGACGAGGGTCTGACCAATGGCTATCGCGCCAATAGTGCCTGTAAGCCCGACGGCACTGAACAGAAAGAACAGCCCGAGACCCACCACGACAGAGGGCAGCAACATTGGCGACAGAAGCAGCGCATAGGCGAGCGGGGCCATGCGGAATTTTCCGCGCACAAGCGCAAAGGCTGCCGGAATGCCCATGCCCAGCGACAGCACCACACAAAGCGCCGCGACCTTTGTGCTGACCCAGAGAGCTCGTGCCCATTGTGGGCGCTCCACCAATTCCGCATACCATTGCAACGACAGGCCCGGCGGCGGAAATGTCATGTAGCGGGCGGCACTGAACGAAATAGGAATGATGACCAGGATCGGCGTCAGCAGAAAGACGACGACCAAGGCCACGAAACCATAAAGCAATGCGCGGCCCATTAAACGATCTCCTGGAGGGGCGTCATCGCTTGCTTTCCAAGGCTTTGCCCAGTCCAAAAAGCCGGGCGTAGGCGAAGAAGACGAGCACCGTGGAAACGAAGAGCAGCGTCGACAGCGCCGCGGCGAAGTTCCAGTTCAGGGACTTGTCGATCTGCTCGTAGATCACCATGGCGATCATCTGGTCCTTGCCCCCGCCGATGAGCGCTGGCGTGATGAAATATCCCACCGCCATGAGGAAGACGAGCAGCGAGCCGCCGAGCACACCAGGCATGCTGAGTGGCAGAAAGACATGCAGGAAGGCCCGGAAATTCGACGCGCCGAACAGGCCAGCGGCGCGCATGAGCGTGGGATCGATGCCCCTGAAAACGCCGCTCAGCGTCAGGATCATGTAGGGGAGCAGCGTGTAGGTCATGCCTATCAGCACGCCGCCCCGGTTGTAGAGCAGCTGGACAGGCGACAACCCAATTTCGGCCAAGGCCTGGTTGAGCAGCCCGTCGGGACTGAGCACCACCATCCAACCATAGGTCCTGACCAGCAGGCTGGTGAAAAACGGCACCAGCGTGCACACGGTCAACAAGAGAGACGTTGCCCGCCCCGCCGTAGCGATCAGGTAGGCCATCGGATAGGAAAGGGCCAGCGTAAGCAGCGTCACGGACGCCGAGATCTCGAAGGTGTTCCACAAGATCCGCAGGTAAAGGGTCTTGCTGAACATGCGCTCATACTGCTCAAGCGTTGGAAAATGATCGGGCGAGCCCAGACCGCGCGCCACCATGTCGACCATGGGATAGACGAAGAACATGGCGACAAACAACAGCATGGGAGCCAGCATCAAGCCATGGCCCGAAACGCTAAGTTTGCTTTTGCTTCTGACCGATGCCACGCGCGGATCCTTCCCGATCAGTCTGCAAGAACCACCAGGTCGCCAGGTGCCCATCCGAGCGCGACCTCGTCGCCCGCTGCCGGCCGGTAGGCGCGGCCGCCATTGGCGACCTTGACCTGCAGGCGAAGCCTGCTGGCTTCTGCGATATAGAATGTGCTGTCACCCATGAAGATTGCCTGCGTGATCTTGGCCGCGAAGGTTTCCAGCCGCGGATCGGAACCCTTGGCCGGCAGCATCTCGATGCGCTCAGGTCTGATGGCGAAGGTGATCGGCTTGCCAACAGCCACGCCGGCGGGATTTTCTGCCGTAAGGAGAAGATCGTCACCAACTCTTACCCGCGACATCGCCGGGGGTCGGTTCTCAATGACTTCGGCTTCGATAAAGTTGGCCGCGCCCAGAAAACCCGCGACAAAACGGCTCTTGGGGGTTTGATAGATGGTCTCAGGTGTATCGACCTGTTCGATACGGCCCTGGTTCATGACGACAATCCGGTCCGACATCGTCAGCGCCTCGTGCTGGTCATGCGTGACGTAGATGACGCTCACCCCAAGCCGGCGCTGGAGATCCTTGATTTCCAGCTGGACCTGCTCACGCAGGTTCTTGTCGAGAGCGCCCAACGGTTCGTCCATCAACAGGATCGAAGGACCAAAGCCGATGGCGCGCGCCAGCGCCACCCGTTGCTGTTGACCGCCCGACAATTGGGTGGGGAGCCTGTCCTCGAAGCCGGTTAACCGAACCGCTGCCAGGGCCTCGGCCACCCCCTGCTCGATCTGTGCTCGCGTGCGCCGTCGCATCTCGAGCGGAAAGGCAACGTTGCGCGCGACAGTGCGGTGCGGGAAAAGCGCATAATTTTGAAAAACCATGCTGAGATTGCGGCGGTGGGCCGGCAGACCGGTGCAGTCAACGCCGTTGATGTAGACCTGCCCAACGGACGGCCGCTCAAAACCCGCAATCATCATCAGCGTCGTGGTCTTGCCGGACCCGCTGGGCCCAAGCAAGGTCAGGAACTCGCCCGTGCGAACCTCGAGATCGATGCCGCTGACGGCTTCAACGGCGCCGTAGGATTTTCTTATTCCCGCAAGTCTGACCGCCGAAGGTGTCAACCTGTCCAGTGTCGGGCCGGTTGACACCATCGCGCCTGTTCCTTGCCTGTTGATGATCGAAAGCATGGTTCGTCCAGAAAGATCGAGGCGAACCCCCCTTCATTGCAGCAGAAATTCGCGCCAGCGCTCGCGGACCATGTCAAGATTGTCGACCCACCATGCGGCGTTGTTGACGAAGCCCAGCTTGGCATGTTCGGGCGCAGTCGAAAGCCCGGCGGCGACGGCAGGCTCAAGGTGCTCGAAGGCACGACGATTTCCGGGCGCCGCCAGGACTTCGCGCGCGATCGCCGCCTGCACAACGGGTGAGCTGCCGTAGTCGAGGGCGGTGTAGGCCAGCTTCGTGTTCGGCGCGCCCTTGATGATGCCCATCGCCCAGATGTTTCGCATCGCCTGGTTCCATTCAATGGCAATTGGAGCACCCTCTGCGATGAGCGGATTTGCCCGGCTCTCCCAGATCGACCCCATCACCGCCACCTTGTCGGACAGAAGCTGGGCGGAAACCGCCCCGCTATCCCACCATTTGACGACATTGCCGCGGATGGCGCCCAACATCTTGAACGCCCGATCGACGTCCAGCGGATAAAGCTTGTCGATACTGACACCGTCGGCCAGCAGCGCCTGTTCGAGGTTCGGATATTCGGCGGCCGCGTCCTGCAACATGCGCCGGCCAGGAAACGCGCTGACGTCCCAGACGTCTTTCCAGCTGCCCGGATGCTTGCCGCCGAATTCGGCACTGTTGTACCCCAGCACGGTCGCGTAGACGGTGTTGACGAGCCAGAACTCGGTAGCCTCGTCCAGGTCGTCCTTGTTGGTGCGCGTGAAGCGCCCATAATCAATGCGTTCCAGAATGCCCTTGCGCGCCATGATGGTGAGTTCGGGAGCCGTCTGTGCCGTGATGTCCAGCGTCACATTGCCGGCCAGCACCATCGCCACGATCTTGGCCGGGTCGATGACCGTCGGCACCACTTCGATGCCGGTATCCTTGAGCAAGGGATCATACCATGCGCGCTTGTAGCCCTCCTCGGCCGAGCCGCCAGAGGTGCGAATATAAACCTGTCCAGCCGTTGCACCGCGCACAATGGCGGGTGCGAAAAGAATGCCCGCGGCTGCGCCACCTGCAATCTTCAGGAAGGTGCGTCTGCCGAGCCTGGTGTTGAACGCCTTGCCATTTTTCATCATGGTTTCCCCTATCTGCGGCGAGCGCCTGCATGCGAAAAATCATCTTCGCCTGACGTGCTTCAACCAGCGCCCCGACGGAACATCGCTGACCGGCACATCGATAACGGTGGCAGAGGTTCTCGGAGAACGCAACACAAAATGTTACGTTTGTCAGAAAAATCTTGCCAAAATTTTCCGCATTGACATACAAGGTGCCTTCGATTTTTACTGTTTACGAAATGCGGAGATATAGATGACCAAATCGGATCGGGCCCTTGATGACATCGAGCGCGGGATTGTACGATTGCTCCAGGAAGATGGCCGCATGTCCAGCATCGAGCTGTCGCGCCGCCTGTCGGTGAGCGAGCCAACCATCCGCAAAAAACTCAATCGGATCCTCGAGGAAGGCCTGGTGACCATCCGGGCGGTCGCCGATCCGGCCTATCTGGGTTACAAAACCGCTGCCTATATCGGCTTCGTGGTCGAGCGCGCGCATCTTGAAGACGTCGCGCGCAAGCTCAGCACATATGACTTTGTGGACAGCGTCACGATTTCGACAGGCGCCAATGACATCACAATCAAGGCCTATTTCGAATCCATCGGTGATGTCTACGCCTTTTTGTTCAATGAGTTGAAGGGGATAGCCAGCATCCGCGACACCGACACCACGCTGGTGTTCCAGGAAATCAAGTACTTTGGACTGAAGGGGGTGGTTGGCATCCAGATCGACGAAAACGGCTCGGTCACTTCGAGCACCGGAGCCGCCCGATGAACACGGCAATGAGGCAGTTTCGCATCGAGAGCGGGTCGGGGCCGCTGATATCCGCCCTACCCTTCTCGGACACTGAATATGAACGCAGATTGGCTGGCTTGCGGCGCCAGATGGCGACCGCCGGCATCGACGTGTTCGTCTCATTCGGCCCCGAGAACATTTTCTACCTGACGGGCCACGACACCCCCGCCTATCAATATACCCAGGCGTGCGTCGTCACGCAGGATACCCGGCCCGTAAACGTGCTTCGATCGATCGATGCGTCCAACACGTTTCAGTATTCCTGGTCGCGCCAAGCCGTTGTTTACCAGGATGATGACGACCCGGTGTTTGCAATCGCTTCGCTGGTGGCGGAGCTCGCCACGCCGGGCGCTCGCGTCGGGCTTGAGTGCGATGCCTTCTTCGTCACGCCACGCCGATATCAAGAGCTGGTGAACCGCCTTGAGGCCGATGGCTTCAAGACGGTGGCGGCCAATCCTGTCGAGAAACTGCGCTTGGTCAAGTCACCAGAGGAAATTGCCACCATCCGCAAGGCGGCCAGCATCACCGAAAAGGCAATGGCTGGTGCGATCGCCGTCGCTGCCGAGGGCCGCTCCGAAGACGACATTGCCGCTGAAACCTGGCGGGTGCTGGTGGGCAATGGCGGCCAGTTCCCGGGCTTGCCTCCTTTTATCTCCAGTGGCACGCGCACCAGCATGGCTCACGCCACTTGGGCCGGGCGGGTCCTGCGCAAAAGCGATCCGCTGGCTTTCGAAATTCCAGGCGTCGTCAATCGCTATGTCGCCCCTTTGTTTCGGTGCGGCACCGTCGGCAGCGCGTCTGAAGATCTCAAGCGGCTCCACGCGGCATGCCTGTCCTCGCTTGAAGTTCTGGTCGACAATACGGCCCCCGGCATGCGGGCTGCGGATTTGCATCGCCTCCATGTCGAAAATTTCGCCAAGCTTGGATTACGCGTCGGCCACCGCAGCGGCTATTCAGTCGGCGTCAACTACGCGCCCGACTGGGGAGAAGGAAACGAGTTCTCGATCATGAGCGGCGAAACGCGGCCATTGTCGGCGGGAATGACGTTTCACTTTGTGCCGGGCATCTTTGTCCCCAACGTGTGTGCGGTCGTCGTATCTGACACCGTGTTGGTGACCGAAACAGGTTGCGAAGTCATCACCCGCTTTCCCCGTGGTCTGTTTGCCGTCTAGGCGACAAACAACACCCTGCGGGGGCGGCTTTCTACCTCTCCAAACACGGGCGGCATGGAACTCCTACCGCTGATTGCCTAACATTGATGCTCAATTGGACAAAGGGTTTGACAGTCCGGAAGGCTTTCGACTACCGTCTTGAAAGACACTGAGCGCCGTAGCTCGAAAGTGTCACTTATCCCAGCTTCACATTGGCAACGACGCCGTCATACCGGACCTGGCTTTGGGTCTGAACGGCGATGCCGCTCGCTGAAGCCAAGCGTCCGTCAAATCAGCATCGGACCGCCGGACAACGGCAAGGGGAATATTTCATGACAACCGCTTATATGCGTAACACGCTTTTTTCTGCTCTCGCCGCGCTGAGCGTTTTGACGGGAGCGCCGGCCAGCAGTGCCGCCGAACCTGTCGAGCTGCCCGCCGCTATCAAGGCATCGGGCGTTCTCGTCCTGGGAACGTCAGCGAGCGTCGGCCTTCCCTGGACATCCACCAAACAGGGGACGACGGACGAATTTGTCGGCGTCGAGCCCGAGCTTGCGGGGGGCCATCGCCCAGCATCTCGGCCTGAAATTGCAGGTTCAGAACCTGGGTTTTGATTCCCTTATTCCAAGCCTTGAGGCTAATCGCATCAACATCATCATGTCTGGTATGCTCGACACCGTGGCACGCCAGAAGCGCGTCGATTTCATCGATCATATCGTTGGCGGTTCGGCGATGCTCCAGCAGGCCAAGGCCGACAGGAACGTCTCGAGCCTGGCCGACATTTGCGGCCTCAAGGCTTCGGCACTTCGAGGCGCTGTCGAGGCGAAGTCGGCGCAGACACAATCCGAAAAATGCGTGGCTGAAAGCAAGCCCGCCGTCGAAGTCCAGGTCTATCCTGACACCCGCTCGCAGCTTGCGGCGCTCGCCAGCGGCCGGACCGATGTCGCGCTTGGTGATCTTCTCTATTTCGGTGATCTCTCACAAACCCAAGCCGACCAATTCAAGCTGGCCGGCGAACCATTCAATTCAGGGCCATGCGCGATCGCGGTGCCAAAGGGATCCAGCCTGGGTCCAGCTATAGTCAATGCGCTCAATGACCTCATCGCCGACGGCACCTATGGAAAAATTCTCAGCAAATACAAGATGATCCAGGCATCCTACGTGTCGCAGGCCGTTCTCAACGGCGTTACGGACACAAAATAATGTCCGAGGCAGCCCATTTGCGGCCGCGCATCGTTCTGACCGACGAGGACCTCTCGTCGGCAGAGTTGCTGCCAAGGCGAAAAATCGGAACCTGGATTGCGGCAGCCTTCGTCATTGTGCTGGCAGCGCAGGTTGCCTATTCGATTGTCACCAATCCAGGCTTCCGGTGGCCCGTCGTCGGCGCCTATGTTTTCGCACCGCAGGTGCTGGCCGGGCTCCTTACCACGGTTCTTTTGACGGCGGGATCGATGACAATAGCGCTCCTTGCCGGAACGGTGTTGGCCCTGTCATCGGCAAGCAGCAATCGCGTCCTTGCGGCGGTTGCTGACTTCTACATCTGGATCTTTCGGGCGCTGCCTTTGCTCGTTCAAATCATCTTTTGGTATAATCTCGCAGCGCTCTACCCAAGCCTCAAGTTGGGGCTGCCATTTCTTGGCACGCTTGCCGAATTCGACACCAACAGCCTCATCACCACGGTCAGTGCCGCCGTCATCGCGCTTTCCATGAACGAGAGCGCCTACATGGCGGAGATCGTGCGTTCCGGGCTGAATTCCGTTGATGTCGGGCAACGAGAAGCCGCGCGTGCGCTTGGGATGTCGTCCACGGCGTCGTTTTTCCGCATCATCCTTCCGCAGGCGATGCGCGTAATCATACCGCCGACCGGGAATGAGACCATCTCGATGTTGAAATACACCTCTTTGGTCTCAGTCATTGCGCTGCCGGAACTGCTCTATTCCACGCAGTTGATCTCATCGCAGAATTTCGAAATCATACCGATGCTTCTGGTCGCCAGCCTCTGGTATTTGGCGCTCACCACAGTTCTCATGTCCATTCAGTCGCGGATCGAGCGTCATTTCTCAAAATCGGCGAGACGGAGATGATGGACGCTGCAGTCACTCCAATTCGGGCGCGTGGCATCAGGAAGTCGTTTGGCGCGCTGGAGGTTCTTAAGGGTGTCGACCTGGACCTGGGGAAAGGTGAGGTCCTGGGTATTCTGGGGCCGTCGGGGTCAGGCAAAAGCACGCTTTTGCGATGTATAAATCATCTCGAACGACCTGATGGCGGCATGGTTGAATTTCATGGCGTTCCAGTTGGCTACAAGAGAGTAGGCAACAAATTCCGTGAGCTTCCCGAGCGCGATATCCAGAAGCAACGCGCCGCAATGGGAATGGTGTTCCAGCGATTCAATCTGTTCCCTCACCTTACCGCGCGGCAAAATGTCATGGCGGCACCGCGCCAGGTTCTGGGGCTGTCTCAACCTGCGGCCTCTGAACGTGCCGAACGCCTGATGAAGCAGGTTGGCCTGGCGGACAAGTTGGAGACGTACCCCAACATGCTGTCGGGCGGTCAGCAACAACGCGTGGCGATCGCGCGCGCCATGGCCATGGAACCCACCGTCCTGCTTTTCGACGAGCCGACGTCAGCACTCGATCCCGAGCTTGTCGGCGAGGTCCTCGACGTCATACGGGCACTCGCGGATTCCCATGCCATGTCGATGGTGGTTGTCACGCATGAGATCGGCTTCGCCCGCAGTGTGGCCGATCGCGTCATGTTCATGGATGACGGCGCTGTCATCGAAGAGGGAGTTCCCGACGATCTTCTCACCAGGCCTTCACATGAGCGCACGCGTGCGTTCCTCAGACGGATTTTGGCGTAGCCCACGGCAACGCTTGCAGAAAAAAGGGTAATAGTCTTGCTTTCAAATGTAACACCAACTTTCCTTGGCGCCGAGAGCGCCACAGATCCGACCTTGGTGAGAACGGCTTACGCGTTCCTCGGTATCCCTTTCGGCCCCCCCTATGAAGGCTGGGAATACGCCGCCGCGTCCAAGGCGCCTGATGTCCTGCGAGAAGTGACCCAGGCAAGGGCGTATACGCGCTTCATAAACCATTGGAACTTCGACATTGGCGAGCCGCAGTACGAGGACGGCCGGCCCGATATCACCGATCTGGGCAATGTCGCCGGCGACGTCAGGCGCCCGGAGACGATCCTAGGCGAGGCCGTCAAAGTCCTCTCGCCGCTCGTGCGCAACGGCGTGGTCCCTCTTGTCATGGGGGGATTGGATTCGGTGCCGCCGATGGTGGTTGCCGCCTTCGAGGGAGTAGAGGATATCAACATTCTGCACGTGGACGCGCATATTGACTTCCGCGACGAGATCTATGGCCGCCGCGATGGGTACTCCAGCCCGATCCGGCGCATTCGGGAGTTTTCGTTTGTCCATGATATCGTTCAGGTCGGCGCTCGCTCGATCGGAAGCGCGCGCCGGGAGGAAGTCGAGGCGGCAATTGCCATGGGCAATCGTATTGTGACCGCATGGCAGGTGCATGAGGAAGGGGCACACACTGTAGCGGCAACGCTCGATCCCATCCGTCGCTGGGTCATCGTGATCGACTGCGACGGCATGGACCCGACGGTCGCTCCCGCCGTTGGCGCGGCAGAGCCTGGGGGACTGAGTTTTGTCCAGACCGCGACGCTCTTGCGTCACCTTGCCAGGAACAATCTCGTCGCCGGCGTTGTCTTCACGGAATTCCAACCCGCCAAGGACATCAATGACCTGACCGCGCTAGCCATCATCCGGCTCCTGTTGAACGTTGTGGGGTTGCAGCGGCAACCCGCCAGGTTAGCATGAACAGGGTGCGTCACCCACGGGTTTGCCGATCAGCCTGTGCGGCTATGCAAGAGTCCTGAGGTGGCCATGCCTTCGCGATGTCGAATAGGTCTGCTCTTTTCGATGACGGGTCCCCATAGCGTCATTGAGCGGTCGATGTTGAATGGCGCCCTGCTCGCTATCGGCGAGCTGAACGGCAAAGGCGGTATCGTATTCGAACCGACAATCATCGACCCGGCCGGCGAGATGACACGATATTCGCATGGCGCCACCAGCCTGCTGGCGGCCGGAATACGGCACGTGGTTGGCTGCAATACCTCGTCGAGCAGGAAGGAAGTGATCCCCGCCTTCGAAAAGTGTGATGCCTTGTTGTGGTACCCGGCTCATTACGAGGGGTTCGAGACATCGCCCAACGTGGTCTATACCGGGGCGGCCCCAAACCAGCATATCCTCCCCTTGGCGGACTATCTGATGAGCCGGTTCGGTCGCAGGGCGTTCTGCGTCGGGTCAAATTACATCTGGGCTTGGGAAAACAACCGCATCCTGCGTGAGGTCGTCAATGGCGGCGGTGGGGAAATCCTCGCTGAACGGTATGCCGCAATTGGAGAAACCGATCTCGGCTACCTTGTGGATGCAATCCTGGAGGCGCGGCCACAATTCGTTTTCAGCACTTTTGTCGGTGCAAGCGCCTACAGCTTTTTCCGGCTCCTTCGGGCGGCTTGCGAGAAACTGGGGGTGGATCAGGCCAAAGACATTCCGGTCGCTTGCTGTACATTGTGTGAACCGGATCTGTTCGAGATCGGGCCTGTCGCGATGGACGGCCATATCAGCTCCAGCGTCTATTTTTCGACCATCGACACTGCTCGCAATGCCGCCTTCGTCCAGGACTATGCCGATGCGTTTCCGGATCGGCCCGCGACCTCGGTCGATTCCGAGGCAGCCTATGTTGCGGTTCATCTGCTTGCGAAGGCGATCGCGGATGCCGGAACTGATGAAGTGGGTGCTGTCAAGCGCGCGGCTGCCTCGCAACGCCTGGACGCTCCGCAGGGAATGGTGTGGCTCGATGGCGCCACCATGCATGCATACCTGACCCCGCGTATCGGTATTTCCAATCGGCAGGGGAGCTTCGATATCGTTGCCACCGCTGCGGCTCCGGTCGGACCCGATCCCTATCTCATCAAGAGCAGTCCCAGATATGCCGATGCAAGGCCAGCTTTGAGGGTGGTGAAATAATGACGCCTCGGGTCGTTCAAAACTTTCGTGGATATCGAGCCATTATTGTCGCTGAGGCCCCCCAGGCCGTTGGCGTATTGCCCGCAACGTTGGGAAATCTTGGCTTGAGTGTAGAGTTCTGTCCGCTCATTGCAGGCGTTGCCGCCCTGGACGTGGCTGCCCTCAATCCGGAAACGGATATCATCCTTGTCGACGGCGATCTCAACGGTGCAATACAAAATACCTCGTCCGCAACGACAGCGCTGCCAGTGGCGACGATCGGGCTCGTGGGAATCGAGGCCCCGGGGCGGTTAAGAGCGTTGCTGAGTTGTGGCGCGACCGCCTTCCTGCGGAAGCCTGTCCACGTGTCATCGGTCTTCACCGCCCTTTTTCTCGGTGTTAATCAGTTCCTCCAGCGAGGAGCTTTGGTTCACCAGTTGGACGAGCACGACCGGCGACGCCAGAGACGACGTTCTGTTTTGAAGGCAATCCTTCGTGTCATGAAGCAGAACGGCATCGACGATGATGCTGCCTATGCGCATTTGCGGCGGAAAAGCATGGAGCGCCGCTGCAGCATCGAAGACTATTGCGAGGAACTCATATCTCGGCCTGAGGCCGCAACGGCACCTGAGTATCAAGCAGCATCGCAGGTCCGCTGAGGTCTCCGCCAGGGCGCGCGAGCAGTCGACAAGGCCTTTGTCTTTCGCCCGCTGAGCGCAGCTATCGGCAAGGGCGACTTTGCCGGCATGCCGTCGCCAGTTCTCAAAGATGCCGGTTTGCAAGGCAGAACGCTGCTCGATGTGGCTGTATGTGAGCGTATTTTGTCGATCCGGCTACTCACATGCAAAAGCGCAAGAGCGTAAAACAGGAGGTGTAGAGGAGGAGAATTCACATGGAACAACTGCCTGCTTCCGAGCCTAAACCCCTGACCGTTGCCATGCTCATTTATCCGGGCATGACCTTGATCGATTTTGCCGGTCCGCAATTGGCCCTGGGACTGCACGGCAAGACCCACCACGTCTGGAAGACACTGGAGCCGGTCGTTAGCGATACCGGGGTCTCGGTCAATCCAACCGACACATACGGAACCTGTCCACGTGATGTCGACGTGCTGTTCGTCGGTGGAGCGACTGACCCGGCCTGGCTTATGGAAGACAGGGAAACGATGGACTTTCTTGTCGATGTCGCAAGGTCGGCTCGATATGTTACGTCGGTTTGCACGGGATCACTTCTGCTCGGCGCGGCTGGTTTGCTCGATGGCTACAAATCGTCTTGTCATTGGGCCTACATAGATGCCCTGCGAGCGCTCGGCGTCGATGCAACGGACGACCGCATTACCAAGGATCGCAATCGCCTCTCGGGAGGGGGAGCGACCGCTGGGGTGGACTATGGCATTGCCATGCTTGCGGAACTGCGGGGTGAGTCCGTGGCGAAGGTCACACAGTTGATCATGCAGTACGCGCCCGAGCCACCATTTGTCGGAGGCTCGCCACGACTTGCCGAAGCAGAAGTCACCAAGATCGCAACGGATATCCTGGCCCCCTTCGTCGCCGAGGGCATCAGGATTGCTACGTCAGTTGGTCGCGAACGCAAGGAACGTGCGGTTGCAGCGTAGGCTTAATCGCAACGATGCTAGAGCCTTGCCGCTCGGGATAATTCCCCCCGGGCGGCCAGGCGCATGGAAGTTTTGGTAAGATCCGCGCCGCGTCGACAGCATGATCAGCATCCTCAGGGCCTTGACCTAGGTCACGATCGGAAAGACCGTACCTCAGTTCGTTAACCGACCAGACAGGACAAATCGTCTCAAGAGGCACAAATCATGCACGAGGTAGCGGTCCTTGCAATGCATGGGGCTGTCGCATTCGATCTCGCAATACCATGTGACATATTTCGTCATGTCCTCACCCCAGATGGCATGCCCGCATACCGGGTCGTGGTGTGCGGCGAAGCTCCAAAGGTACGCACAACCTGCTTTGAGATCGATGCTCCCTATGGCCTCGATCGCCTCGTCACGGCTGACACCGTCGTCGTACCCGGAATCGACGATCCAAACATGCCAATACCCGCGCCGGTATTGGCCGCCGTCCGCACCGCTTGGGCCAATGGCGCGCGAATATCGTCGATTTGCACAGGGGCGTTTGTCCTTGCGGAAGCGGGCCTGCTCGATGGACTCGCTGCGACGACGCATTGGATTTATGCGGTGGACTTCGAGCGCCGATTTCCTTCGGTAAGGCTCGATCCAAATGTGCTCTTCCTCGATGAGGGGCGCATCATCACCTCGGCCGGTCTTTCCGCCGGGCTAGACATGTGCCTGCATATCGTACGGCATGATCATGGGCAGTCGGTTGCCGCACGATCTGCCCGCGTTGCGTGTGCTCCCCTAGACAGGGACGGCCACCAGGCGCAATTCATCCAAAGAGAACCACCTCGGTCCAATGCCAGCCTCGCCAACCTTCTAGATTGGATGATCGAGCATTTGAACGCCACGCTGACAATCGAAACTTTGGCAAGCCACGCCTGCATGAACCCACGCACCTTCGCCAGACGATTTCGTGCCCAGACGGGAACGACGCCTGTTCAGTGGATACTTACGGCGCGTATCCGGCGAGCGCAGGAGCTCCTTGAAACCACAAGCGAGCCCATCGAGCAGGTTGGCTATGCCGCCGGCTTCGAATCGCCAACCACATTCAGGGCGCGCTTCCAGCGAATCGTCGGCATTAGCCCTGGCGCGTATCGCCGTCGCTTTAGCGCTCGATGCACCGCAAAGACTGCGACGGCACCCTGCCAGTCAACTGCCTCACTTGGCTCGTCGAAACAAGCCAGATGGAGCACGCAGCGATAGTCTGGACTAGCTGCTCGCATCTTGACCCGGGCCTCCACACCACAGTCGCCGCGGTCACACCAGGTCCCCCGGATGCGCGCCTTGACACCAGCGCTCGCGCCGTGACGTCCAGTGATATTGAACCGCGGCAAGGCATTCCGGGCGAGACGCGAAGGCGCTCGCCTTCTGAGTCACTGCAATGCGTGAACCCGCATTGTTGATGATCCCTCAGGAACCTCTGCTTGGCAGGCGGAGCTTGGGTGGCGTCATTGCGAAGACGCCCGCCGCTGAGTAGGCCTGAAGAACCCGCCCGGAGGCGGGTTAAGGTCAGCCGGCACTTTGGCCGAATGACCTTAACCCTGCCCATTGCGATGACCTCGGCACACAACGTTGCTGAGCAGGCTACGACGAAGCGCGATTGCAGTTGGACGATGGTTGCTAAGCCGCCGTTGGATGCGCCGAGCTTGTAACCGCATTGTACGCTGCAAGAGATCCGATGCGATAATCCTTGACCAGCGGCTCCATGAATTCCTCGAAGCGCTTGAGCAGTTTGGGGTCGGCTTGCGAGGCGACCCCCATCCCGTAGACGGGACGCGGGTCGTATTCGATCGCCACTTCCGCGAACTGTGCCGCTTCGAGGCCGAAGGCATTTTCGACGACCCGGAACATAGCTTCATAGCATCCCAGGCCAGGACCCGCGGTGTAAATGTTCCCGTCCTGCACGACGCCGAGGTCGGCCGGCACGACCTCGCTGACACCGAGTTCAGAGAGCAGCGGAAGAGAGTTGTGGTTTGTCGTCGCGCGGCGACCTATCAGCAATCCTGCGGCACCCAGAACGAGAACGCCGTTGCAAATTCCGACAATGTGGGACGCCAGCTTGGCCTTTGTCCTGACGAAGGCGATGACCTCCGGGTCGTTCTGAACCTCTGGCATCATCATTGGGACCGCGAGCACGTCCAGCTTATCCGGCGCCTCGGCGAACGTCGTCGTGGGCCGCGTCCACCAGCTCGGATAGCCTTCGACCAGGTCATGCGTTTTCCAGAGGAAGTGGATTTGGGCGCCAGGGATGACGGTGGCGACCGTATGGATGCCCACCATATCCATGGGATTGTAGCCTGGACCAATAACGATCCCGACATGAAAGGGTCTCGCGCCGGCAGGGGATGCAGCGGACCGGAGGTAATTCATCGAGGGCAGATCCGTCGGTTTCAAGTGTCGTCTCCTTGCGAAATGATCTGGATGCAAGATGCCTCTTGATCGGCGATGGCGTAAAGCACATTAAAGACGCATAAAATGACAGGTTCCATTCCGGGTGGTTGGATGTCCTCGCCCAGAACCGGTAAACTTGCGGGAAGAAGAATGGCTCGTCGCATTTCATTCGTCGTGGTGCCCGGATTCGAGCCCCTCGACCTTAGCGGACCGATGAGCGCCTTCCATTGCGCTCTGGAAACCTGCAACGCTGCTTACGAGATAAATGTTGTGTCGAGCACTGGTGGTGCTGTGCCTGGCTGGTTCAACATTCTGGCCGACACCGTAGGTCCGCACGGGGCAAACCACGGCGACACAGTCATCGTTGTCGGCGGCCCCGAAGCACATGAACCTCAGCGTGAACCCGACACCGTCAATTTGCTTGGCTCGCTGGCCGCTTCCTCCCGCCGGATCGCCGGCGTGTGCACCGGCACCTTCTATTTGGCTGAGGCGGGCTTGCTCGACGGCCATAGGGTGACAACGCACTGGCGCTGGGCGCCGTTGCTGCAGGCGCGTTATCCGCAACTCTCAGTCAACTCCGATCGCATCTACCTAAACGACGGAAAGATCTGGACATCCGCGGGCGTCACGGCGGGCATTGATCTGGCGCTTGCCTTGATCGAATCCGACTATGGATCGGACGTATCGCAATCCGTGGCGCGTGAGCTGGTGGTGTATCATCGCCGCCCGGGCGGTCAATCGCAGTTCTCGGCTATCCTTGATCTGGCGCCAGAATCCGATCGCGTGCGCAAGGCGATCGCTTACGCACGCGACCACCTTGGTGAAACCCTCTCGGTCGAAAGCCTGGCGGAAGCGGCGCACGTCAGCAGCCGCCAGTTCTCCCGCGTGTTTCTCAAAGAGACGGGCGAAACCCCCGCAAGGGCGGTTGAACGGATCCGGGCAGAAGTCGCCCGGCCGCGCATAGAAGAGGGCTACGAATCCATCGAGTTGATCGCTCACGATGTCGGCTTTGGCGATGTCGAGCGGATGCGGCGCACTTTCTTGCGTCTGTTTGGCCAGACGCCGCAGGCGCTGCGGCGCATAGCCCGGGCCTATGCGCGAGAGGCAGCATTGACGCATCAGCCCAAATTGCGAAAGCGCATGCCAGTACATGTTGCATAGATGGCGGAATTCGCCGCTTTTATGTCCTTGGCTTGATATCCGCTGCTGCGACAAGATTGGGCGATATGTTGCGCCTGCCGACGCACGGGCTTTCAAAGGACCAGGATGACCGATTACCAACTCTTTCGCCTGGGAGACCACCCGCTGGACGGTGGGCTTGTCTTACCTGACGCAACCCTTGCCTTCAAAACCTACGGCCAACTGAACGCAAACCGGGATAATGCGGTCGTCGTTCCAACCGCCTATGCAGGTGTGCTCGCTGAGAACGAGCCTCGGATTGGCCTCGGGCTGGCGCTTGATCCAAGCAAATACTTCATCATTTCAGTGGGCTTGTTCGGCGACGGGCAATCCTCTTCGCCCAGCAACATGGCGGCGCCCCACGATGGCCCTCGCTTTCCCCAGGTCACAATCGCCGACAATGTCCGAGCGCAGCACCGGCTGGTCACGCGGCACTTGGGTGTGGAAAAGATCCAGCTCGTGACCGGCTTTTCCATGGGTGGCCTTCAAACGTTCGAATGGGCGGTAGCCTTTCCGCAGATGGTGGATCGGATCGCACCGGTTTGCGGCGCGGCCCGTTGCGCGCCCCATAATTACGTGTTCGTCGCAAGCTTGGAGGCGACGCTGAGGCTCGACCCCATGTTTGAAAATGGAGAATATGCTGTCCCACCACAGGCGGGCCTTCGTGCCTTTGGCCGCATCTATGCCAGCTGGGCGTTGTCCCAGGCCTTCTATCGCGAGCGGGTCTATCTCGACATTCTGGGCTTTGCCTCGCTCGACGACTATCTCGAACGGTTCTGGGATGGACGCTTCTTCGACAAAGACGCAAATGACCTGTTGGCCATGTTGCGGACCTGGCAGACCGCGGACATTTCGCGCAAGCCGGCTTTTGCCGGAGATTTCAAGGCCGCACTTTCGTCAATAGGCGCCAACGCACTCCTGATACCCAGCGCCACGGACCTTTACTTCCCGGTCGACGATAACCGAATGGAAGCAGATGTCATGCCAAGCGCGCGCTGCTGTCCGATCCCAAGCGTATGGGGCCATATGGCCGGGTTTCCAGGCACCAACCAGCCCGATACGAACTTCGTAAACGCTCAATTGCTTGGCTGGCTTCGTGAGGCGACAGTCTAAGCGAGGGCGCCGGATGTGCGCGGTCAGGCAGCCACTTCAGCCGATAATCAAGTCGGCGGCCCATCGGCTCTAATTTGATTGCAGACCCCTGCTTTCTGACCCCAGAAGCCGTAACCGCATCACCGATCGCTAGTCAAAAACCGGCGTTCGATAGTCGGCGCGACCTCGAACCTTGCTGGCCTCAGCAGGTGCTGGCGGCAGCGGCCCATCTGCACCGAACCGATCCAGCACGTTCTTGACCAACCGCGACACATTGTTGTCGCCGTTGTTCCAGGGCAATGACCCAACAAAGGAGATCGAGCTGAACGCGAAACACGCCCCGCCGTTGGGTGTCTCATGGAAGGCCATGTCGGCGCGCACCCTCGGGTGCTGGGTTCCATCGATACCAGCCTGGCTCACCCTGTAGTCTTCGGTTACCAGGAGATAGGCCTCCGTATGTTGGCCGACCGAAGTGGCGACCGTCAGAATGTGAGGGGGCGAGCCCAGCATGGTATCGACAATGTCGACCTCCAATCCCGCCGCGCCGCCAACGGAAAGTCCGAAATTGCCGATCTTTTCTTCGTAGCCGATACCCTCGAACGCCCAGCTGACCCGTGGGTCGAGGCTCTCCCGCGTGCGTGTGAAATAGGTTCCGATGTCAAAGCCCTGGGCGGCCATGCCTGTGCCTGCGACCGCTTGAATATAGCGGCCACGATAACGCCACATCCCCCCCAGTTCGCCAGTGCTTTGATGGTAATATTCGCCCGGATCCGCCTCCCAGGTTCGCAGCCCTGATTCAAGGCGTCGTGTTTCTCCAAGGATGCCACGCCCCTGAGCGTCATAGGCAGGGTGAAGCGAATAGACCCAGTAGAAGCCGTCGCCGCCCATATACATCAGGCGCCCACCACGCTGGGTGTAGTCCTGCAGCGCATCGAGTTGCGAGCCCGTCACATATTCAGGATGCGAGCCGGTCAGGACGACATTATATTTTTCAAGGCGTGCGAGCCCCTCATGGATGACGTCTTCGTCGGTAAAGACCTCATAGTCATATCCCATTTTGTCCAACCAGTAGACGAGATAGAGGTCGGACGAGAATCCCCATGGGCCCTGCGCCAAGGGCGAATCGTATTTGGGACGCATGTTCAAAATCGGCCGCAGCCGGCTGGAAAAATGGACCCCACTCCCATCAGTGTGGGTGTCGTAGTTCGAGCAGCCATATTCGCGATGCTGCGACAGGAATATGTTTTGTTCCTGTATGATGGGCGTTCGATAATAGAGCAGCTCTGCGCCCGCGGCGTTGGTCGCCAGGTGCTCGTTAGCATAGGCCATGTAGGTCAAGGTAGGCACCATGAAACCGATCTTGGCCTTGGCTTCCTCCAGGCGCGGCACGACCCAGAATGGGATATAATCTTCGGCTCCCCCCGCGGTCGTCAGCTTGGCCGCATAAAAGCGGCTTTTGGTGCCCTCCGGAACGGTCCAGCAAAAGTCGACCTCCCATCGTGCGTCGTCGAGGTCGTCGTCATGGAAATGGATGGCACCATATTCGTGCGAAGCGCTCTTCCAGTCGAAATTGTGTCCAGTCCAGTTGAAGCCGGTGAGCGCTCGTGCGGGGCAGTTGACCAAGGTGAGGTGCAGGCTGAACGGACCAACGTCGTGGCCCATCAAGGTTGGAATCCCGACCGAGAAGTCCCAGATGGCGACGATGCTTTTTGCGAGGCGATCGCTAGGGCCCGTGTGCCGGCGCTCGCTCAAAGCCGTGCCTGCGCAGGTCTTCATCGCCTCGATGTCCACCCGCGACAGAGCCGTCTTCGAGAGACGCGGACTGTCGATTTTGCCGTTATAGTGGTTCCCCATCACGAAGCCCGAGGGTGTTTGCGCGCTGCGCTTGGCCTGGCCGCCACCGTCTTGCACGCAGCCTGCGATTACCAATGGGACTGCAACCGGCCATGGCTGTTCGCCAAGCACAGCGCGTGCCGGCTCTTCCACCAGGTCGAGAGCATATACGACCTGCGGTTCATGATAGAGGACAGCTTCCCCAGTCTCGGCGTCATAGGTCGCCGCCAGGAAATGCCAGGCGTGGTCGCGCAGGGGCAGCTTGCCCTTCAACACCTGGCCGTTGACGCGAAGCTCGGGAATGCCGACCTCGTCGATAAAAAGCCCGTATCCACGACCCGCGGCCCAATGGGTTATGATCCCTTGCGATCCATGCCGCCAATATTGCGGTTCAGTCTTTGGCATGGTGGGCCAAACCCAACACTGCAGCGTGAAGCTTCGGACATGCAATGCCGGCGAATCAGCGACAAATCCGTATGAGCCGCTGTGAATGGTTTGCGGACGACCCTCATACTTGCCGTCGACAGAACTTTCGACAAGACGCTCGATAAATCCCGGACCACGCGGATTTGTGTCGCCGTGGACCAGCTCGACAATCTCGGCTCTATACTCGCCACCTTCGGCGCAGTTGACGAAGAAGTCGATCGTTTCGCCCGGATGAACCGCGAATTTGTCGGCATAACCGGTCAGGTGCATCAATTCCATGTCTCAACCACCCCAGCTATAAGCAAGCCATTAGGAAAAATCTGTTTCGACGCGACCAACTGGAGGGCATCGCACCAGCGGCCAATTGCGGTCGCAGGCCGGTAGATGTCATCGCGTCGTGGGCATAGCCTCAAGGCGCATCAGGAAGATCGCGTGCTGCACCTCGTGCTCGTCACCAAACACACGGTCATCGGCGAACGCGGGTGGAATGCCCTTTACGCCTGACAGCCGGGCAATCCGCCACTCTTTGTCGTGCTTGGTACAGACCGCGATCAGTTTCCCGGCGACAGGCTGCTTGCGCAGCTGGACAAGCAGCCGGCCCAACTGCCGGTCTGTTTGAATGCCGCCACCGACCGAAGTCACGTCTCCTGGCGTTTCGGCAAGCAGAACCGAGCTTCCTGCCACCCCCTTCATCGAATTCAGGCACGCTTCGTGCTCGACGATCATTCGGTGAAGATCCGCCTTGTCGATTTTTGGAACTGAAGTCATTGTCCTGGTCTCCTCCCGAGACTCGATCCGAATTGCCGAGCCGATCCTCGTCGCTCACGAGCCGGGCTGGCTGTGTGCTGAAGGGAGGCGCGCCGGGTTGATTTTGGAACCGACAACAAATCTGACGGAAGAGATGTCGCCGTAGTCCTTGAAGCTCGCCATGACCCTCTCCATCTCAGGAGTTTTAAGGCTTGCCATGAACCGGTCCACGTCCTCAACATCGATGTCTTCCACCACGTGGCAAAACGGCTCCCCGCCGGTCGGGTCGCCCTCCACGTAGTAGACCTCATAACGGATGCAGCCGTCGCGCCGCGACATCACACCCTGGTCCACCTCTCTGGACCAGGAATCGAACTGCTCTCTGGTGACGCCTGGAAGAAGATTGTGAATGACAAAGATCTTCTGCATTTCCACCGGTTCCTTTCGAATCTCGCAGGCCTTTTCGAATACGATACAAAATTTCAGAATTCTATCATTTTTTCGGCATAGTCCTCGCGGGAGGGCGAAAGGTCCTGGGCAATGGCCCACGGCCCCTCACAACATGAGTTTATCGAGGGCCGCGGGATCGTGAAGGGCTTTAGGGTCGACTTCCTCGCGGAGCCTGCCGCGCTTGAGGATGAGGACGCGCCGTGCGAGGGCTGTAAGGAATTCTAGGTTCTGCTCGACGAGGATGATTGTAATGCCGCGCTGCTCGTTGATGAGCTTTAAGGTGTCGATGATCTCCTCGATGATCGACGGCTGGATGCCTTCGGTTGGTTCATCCAGCAGCATGAGCTTCGGGGCGTTGCACAGGCACCTTGCGAGTGCCAAGAGTTGCTGTTCGCCGCCAGACAACGCGCCGCCGGCGCGGTCGAGCAGGCGGGTGAGACGCGGGAAGAGGTTGAGCACGTCGTCGATAGCGACCTTGCCCTTGAAGGCGCTGATGGCAAGGTTCTCGCGCACCGAGAGCGCGGGAAAGATCTGACGCCCCTGGGGCACGTAGCCGAGGCCGGCAGCGGCCCGCTTGTGGGTTGGCAACCTGGTCATGTCGAGGTTGTTGAAGGTCAAGCTGCCGGCCTTGACGGGGATGGCGCCGACCAGGGTCTTGAGCAGCGTCGACTTGCCGGCGCCGTTGTGGCCGAGGATCCCGACGAAGTCTCCTTGCGCGACATTGAGCGTGATGTCGGTCAAGATGGGAATGCGGCCATAGCCCGAGCCCAGCCCGCGTACGTCAAGCATCATGACGAAAACTCTTTCCCAGATAGATGTCGCGCACCCTGGGGTCGCTAAGCACGGCTTGGGCGGTTCCATCGGTGAAGGTCTGGCCCTGATGGAAGACGGTGACGTGGTCGGCGATCATGCGAATGAAGCGCATGTCGTGCTCGACGACGAGGACGGAGCGGTCTTTTTTGATCGAGCCGATGAGCTGCGCGGTGCGGTCGACCTCAGCGTCGCTCATTCCGGCGGCGGGTTCGTCCAGAAGCACCAGCGATGGCTCGCCCGCCAGCACGCCGCCGATCTCAACCCATTGGCGCTGCCCGTGCGCGAGACGTCCGACCAGCTTGTCGGCCAAGGGCGCCAGCTGAAGCTCGTCGAGCAGGCTGTCAACCAGCCGGTTGGCGGCCGCGCCCTTCTTGCGGCGGCGCGCTGCCAGCCACAGGTTCTCGCGAACATCGAGCTCGTCAAAGAGTTTTGGCACCTGCGTCTTGATGCCGATGCCCAGGCGCGCGATCTCGAAGGGTCGAAAGCCGCTGATGGTCCGGTCGGCGAAGGTGACGATGCCGGCGGTTGGCCGCAACTGACCGGTGATCATCTTGAAGAAGGTGCTCTTGCCGGCGCCGTTGGGTCCGATCAGGCAGTGGACCTGGCCCCTTGCCATCTCGAAATCGACATTGTGGATGGCCACAACGCCGCCGAAGCGCATCTCAAGTCCCTTGGTTGCCAGAAAGCTCACGTCGACAGATCCTTCTGCTGCCGGGCGGCAATCGCGGCGACGTTCGGGGCAGCCGGGCGGCTGCGAAGGCGCCCAATCAGCTGCAGGCACCCGTTGCTTACGAACGGGACCATCCCTTCGGGCACCAGCACCACGAAACCCATCAGGATGATCCCGAGCACAAGGTTCGTATCGAGCGTCTCGGTGGTACCGAGGCGTGTGGTCAGATATTGCATGCCGACCGCGCCCAATACCGGGCCGATGAAGGTCTCGCGCCCGCCGACGATGATCCAGATAATGGTCTGGGCCGTCATCGCCAGGGAAAACACGCCTGGCGATATGAAGGCGTTCCAGTTGGCGAACAGGCAGCCGGCGTAGCCGGCGATGCCCGCGCTGATGACGAAGATGCCAAGCTTGATGTAGGCTGAGTTGTAGCCCATGAGCTCGGCCCGGTCTTCGTTCTGCTTCACTGCGGTGATGATACGGCCATAGGTTGAGACCGACAAAAGCTTGCAGATGACATAGACCAGGATCAGCGAGGCCATGACCAGGGCAAATGTGGCATTGGGATCAAGTACGGCGTTGGGATAGCCGGGGATATTGATCTGCGGGATATTGGACATCCCATTGAAGCCGTTAAGCACGGCCTTGCCGACCTTGTAGGAAGGATCGGTGGTGCTGCTGAAGAAGTTGAACAGAATCAGCGACACACAAAGCGTGATGACGCCGACATAGAGTTCGCTGAGGCGGCCAAGGAACATGAAGTAGCCGAGCGCCAGCGCAAACAGCGCCGGCACGGCAAACGACAGCAGTATGGGGATGGTGCTGTCGCCCATATTCTCGACGGCCACCGCATAGGCATAGCCGCCGAGGCCGAAGAAGGCGGCCTGGCCAAAGCATAGGATGCCGCCCAGACCCCAGGCCAGCGAGAGGCTGAGCGCAAGGATCGCCATGACAGCGAAAATGGTGATCTGCAGCACGTTGAAGAGGTCGAACACGCGCGGCACGATCAACAGGATGGCAATGCCGGCCGCGACCGTCACGAAAGTGCCCGCGCCCAGGCGGCGAACGATGTCCATTACACGCCACCCTTGAAGAAGCGCCCCGAGATGCCTTGCGGCAGAACGCGCAGCAGCATGATGGCGGCCAGTAGCAACGCCGCCTCGCCAAGCACGGCCGTCGACCAGTAGCTGACCAGTTGGTTGACGCCACCGAAGATGATCGAGGCTGAACCGGTGCCAAGAATGATGGCTTCGCCGCCCGAGATCACGGTGATGAAGGCCTTGGCGACGAAGGCGGAGCCCATGGTCGGGATGACGCCGGTGAGCGGAGCAAGCAGTCCGCCCGCCAAGCCGCTCACGGCAGCGCCGATGGCGAAGGTGGCGGCGTAGATGTGCTTGGGGTTGTAGCCAAGGGCCGCGACCATGTCGGGATTCTGCATGGTGCCGCGAGCGATGATGCCCCAGGGGGTGAGCCGCAGCACCGCATAGATTGCCGCCATCAACAGCGCGCAGACCCCGATCAGCAAGATACTGTAGGCGCCCAGGCCATAGTCGCCGATGGTGATGGTGCCGAGGGGCGTGGGCGTTCCCAATGTTGTGTTGCCAAATATGGTTGTGACCAGCCCGGTCAGGAACAGGCTGAGCCCCCATGTTGCCAGCATCGTCTCGATCAGCCGGCCATATAGCCGGCTGATCAGCACGCGTTCGACGATGATGCCCACCAGTCCAACAACGATCGGCGCAACGACGATCATGCCGATCCAATCGTTGATCCCGGCCTCATGGCTTTTGATGGCGCTATAGGCGCCAAGCATGAGGAACTCGCCATGCGCCAGGTTGATGACCCGCATCATGCCGAACACGATTGCAAGGCCGGCGCTGAACAGCGCAAGCGTTGCGATCGCCGCAACGATCTGGATCAGGAGGACTATGGTCAGGCTCATGTAACCAATCTCACTCCGGCGTGAATTCTTGATTGGTCGTGGGATCCTTGATCAGGTCGCACCGGTCGCCGGCGTCAGTGGCCTCCTGCTGCTTCCAGGTTTCCAGGACGCTGAAGGTCTGGTTCTGACATTCGCCCAGATAGATGTCGCGCGCCGCGTAATGCACATGCGCATTCATCTTCACGGTGCCAGCAGGGCCAGCATAGGTAGCGCCCTCCATGGCCGCGACCATCGCGTCGCGGTCGAGCGTGCCGGCCTTCTTGACTGCTTCGGCCCACAGCATCGTGCCTTCATAGCCGCCCAGGATCAGATCGCTGACATAGGGAGCCTTGTCGCCGAACTTCTTGTAGTAGCGCGCCGTGAAATCCTTATTGGCCGGCGTGTCGAGTTCCATGAAGTAGGCGCGCGGCGCCACGATGCCGTTGCTCGCATCGGCAGGCAGCATCTTCTGCTCGTTGCCGGCGCCGAAGGAACCCGACAAGATCGGGATTTTGCCCAGCATACCTGCCGCCGCCCACTGACGGTAGAAGCCCATATGCGCGGCCCCCACGAGCGCCGACGACACGAAGTCGGGCTTTTCGGTCTGGATACGCGTGATCAGCGGACCGAATTCAGTGACTGAAAGCGGCGCGAACTCGTTGCCCAAGATCGTCGCGCCATACTCTTTGCCGAATTTGATCTGCCAATCGGCATAGATGCGCGGGTAGTTGTAGTCGGCGCCAATGAGGAAGGCCTTCTTGCCCCACTTGTTGACCGCCCATTTGAGCGGCTCCTTCACCGTCATCGCCGCCGACGTACCTGTGATGAAGGTGTTCTTGTCGCAAACGCCTCCCTCATGCGGCGTCGAATAGAGATAGAGCGTCTTATAGCGACCCAGGATCGGCCGGATGATTTCGCGCGATGCGCTGGTGATGCCGCCATGGACAAACTGAACCTTGTCCTGCAGCGCCGCCTGCTGGGCATATTGCGAATAGAGCTGCATGTTGGACTGGGTGTCGTATTTGATGAGGCGTACCTTCTTGCCGATGAGGCCGCCGGCATCGTTGATCTCGTCGACGGCCATCTGCATCATCTGCAGCATCGGCGTGCCGTAAATATCGAGGCCGCCGGAGAGGTCCAGGATGGCGCCCATCACTACCTCGTCGTCGGCGGCGGCGGCGCGGCCAACGAATGCGGGGGCTGCAAGGGCGGACAAAAGAAGGCTTTTGTTGAAGGTTCGACGATTGATCATCAGAGTTCTCGCTCCCGAGGGTGAAGACTGAAACATGCGGGTCGTCTTCGCGTCCTCTTTTGCCGAGACAAAAACAGGCCGCGCCATGCCTATCTCAGGAGAAATTTTTCCACAGACGGGCTTTATGGTTTGATTTTCATACCTTTGAATCGGTGTGTCAACTGCCCATTACAAGATTCTAATATCTTTGAACGGTTGCGGGTGCACAGAGCCGTTTCTGAGGGTTTGTGCCGGAAAATAGCCAAATGGCTTGCGAATTTGCAATCATTCCACCCCCTCCGGTCGGGCTCAACATGCAAAAGCTCAAGGCAATTCCCTGGCGGATATGGGTTGCCAGACAGAATATAAGCCAGATGTTCTTATCCAAGCCCTGAAAAAGGTATTTTGGTTAAACCGTTTGAAAGGCGCTTGACACCTTGCGAGAGCGACTTTGGAAGCGCTTCCGCACGCACAATCGTGCGATTTTGAGCCTCAAAGGCTACCCAGCCGTGGGTGATTCAATGCATTCTGCGGGGAAGATTGACAAATCAGCTCAAAGGCATTTTACAAATACCAATCGTCACTCTACCAGCGTCGGCGACCTCAAGTCGGATAGGTGGATGAAATGCGTTTTAAGGACCGGGTCGCGATTGTTACGGGTGGCGGCGGTGGCGTGGGGCTTTCAACAGCGCTCGGCCTTCTGCGTGAAGGCGCCAGCGTCGGTGTCATCGACGTAAAGCCGCGGCCCTCGGACTATGACGCCTACAGCGATCGTGTTCACTACGTCGTCGGCGATTTGGCGGATCCTTCCGAGATTAGCCGGTTCGTTGCTGATATCGCAGCCAGGTTTGGGTCCCCCAATCACCTCGCCAACATAGCTGGTGTTGCCATGTATGGACGTGACGGGTCGGTTGTCGACATGCCGCTGGAGCATTACCAGCGCACGATCGCTGTCAATCTTGACGCCGTAATCCATATGATCCGTGAGACGGTTCCACATATGCGGCGAACCAAGCCCTGTTCAATGGTTCACATTGCCAGTGTCGTTGGCGTGCGCTCCATGGACAACGCCATGAAAGACGGGCCGCTTGACGCCTATCAGATTTCGAAGGCGAGCGTCATTTCACTCTCCCGAAGCCTGGCCATCGATCTTGGCCGGGAGGGTATCCGTTCGAATACCGTCTCGCCAGGCGCCCTGTGGACGCCAATGACAGAGTCGATCTACGTCGATCCTGCCCGGGTCGAGGCCATGGCCAATCGAACGCCCCTTCGCCGCGTCGGGCATCCGGATGATGTGGCGGCTGCTTGCCTGTTTTTGCTGTCCGAGGATGCGGACTTCATTACGGGTGTCGATCTGCCCGTCGATGGTGGCTTGCTGGCCAAGCTCGTTTGACCACGCGACCGAGCTGCGCTGCTTTGACGTCGTCATCAAATGCCGGACCGGATTTTCACCCCTGCCTTCAGGGTGAGATTTGCCCAATTTGGCCGCCGGCTTTGGCCGGGCCCCGGCATTGAAACGAAAGCCTCTGCAGGCCCTCGGTTTTGCGCTCGACGCAAGTGATCGTCGTTGCTGCGGCGCGTCGTTTTAGAGCACGCTGGTTTCGTTTGATCACAGCTCCTGGGGAACAGCGCGCCCTGTTGATGGAGGCGCTGGCCTTTTGTCATTTTCTGCGGGGTCAGCTTCCCGGGGTCGATGCGATTAGGGAAGCTTTCTACTTCGTCAGCTATAACGAGGGACATGGGCGCGTTGGCTAACCCGGCGCTCGAAATGGTCAAGCGCATGCGCCTTCGCATTAAGTCGCGGTTCCAAACTCGCGAACTCGTTTCCGGCGGCCTCAGCAAGCGTAGCCTGCTTCCCCGGCGTTACCCTTCGACAGTGTCGCGTTTGAAATATTTTGTGCAGACGCGAGGGATTAAAAATGGCCGTACGGCGCAGTGTCGACGCGCGAACAGGCATGATACAACGTTGTATTAAATCGGTTCAGTTGCTTCACGGTGGAGCTCGGCACAACCACTTCGGCGAACATGCACGACCAGGCAACACGAACGAAAAATGACGGCACCGCCCAGAAGGGCCGCGATATCAATGTGGACTTGATCGCCGTTGTCGCCGCGGTGGCCGACCGTGAGCCTTGTGTTCTCACAGTCGGGCTTCGGAATGCACTCCCCTCCGGCCCGTTCGAACTCAGTCATCGTTCCCTGCAGTCTGGCCTGAGGGATTGGGTCGAACAACAGACAAGCCATCCGCTAGGCTACATCGAGCAGCTCTATACCTTCGCCGACCGCGACCGAACCGGGGCCGAGCGCGAGCAGCGCAACATCTCCATCAGCTATCTCGCGCTGACCCGGCAGGAGGCCATGGCGGTGTCGCGCAAGTCCCACTGGAAAAGCTGGTACGATTATTTTCCCTGGGAAGATCATCGTTCCGGCACGCCGGAGGCGCTGAATGTCTTGCGGCCGCGCCTGATTGCCTGGGCGAAGGGGGCCAGCGACGCAGCGGCGCGCCGAGAACGCCGACAGCGCGCCGCGATCGCCTTCGCCTTCGACGACCGTCCTTGGAACGAGGATCTCACGCTCCAGCGCTACGAGCTGCTCTATGAAGCCGCGCTGGTCGAAGAGGCTGGTGACCGGCCCAAAACAACTCTCCCGGCGGCCTTGTCGGGCAAGGCAATGGTCGCCGACCATCGCCGCATCCTGGCGACGGGCATCGCGCGGCTGCGTTCCAAGATCAAATACCGGCCGGTGGTGTTCGAACTGATGCCACCAACCTTCACGCTGCTCCAGCTGCAGCGAACCGTGGAAGCTCTGGCTGGCAGGCTCATCAACAAACCGAACTTCCGCCGGCTCGTCGAGCAGCAAGAGCTGGTTGAGGAGACTGGCGCGACGTCTCTCGATACGGGCGGCCGGCCGGCAAAGCTTTATCGCTTCCGCCATGCTGTCCTCGATGAACGGGCAGTCGTTGGGACAAAATTGCCGCTGACGCGGTCTTGACAGACCTTATAGTCAACGTAGATATATTCCGCTTATTGTCACTCGGAATATAAGAGGAGGCGCGAATGATCGGCGCTTTACCTACGGCGGCGTCCCTCTACGAGCGTGTCCGGCGGGTGATCCCGCCGATCGAATGGCCGGCCTTCGTCGACGACATTGACGCCATTCTCGCATTGAAGCGCGAGCGCAACGCCGTCATCCTCGCGCACAACTACCAGACGCCCGAGATCTTCCATTGCGTGGCCGACATTGTCGGCGACAGCCTGGCGCTCGCCCGTAAGGCGATGTCGGTCGAAGCCGACGTCATCGTGCTCGCCGGCGTGCATTTCATGGCGGAGACCGCCAAACTGCTCAATCCCGACAAGACCGTGCTCATCCCGGATCTCGGCGCCGGCTGTTCGCTGGCCGACTCGATCACGGCCGAAGACGTGCGTCTCATGCGGCAGCGCTACCCCGGCGCGCCGGTCGCGACTTACGTCAACACCTCGGCCGCCGTAAAGGCAGAGTCCGACATCTGCTGCACCTCGGGCAATGCGCTCGCAGTGGTGAAGTCGCTCGGCGCGCCGCGCGTGATCATGCTGCCCGACGAATATCTGGCAAAGAACATCGCGGCCCAGACAAAGGTCGAGATCGTCACCTGGAACGGACACTGCGAGGTGCATGAACGCTTCACGGCGGCCGACATTCGCGAACTGCGGGAGGCACATCCTGGCGTCACGGTGCTTGCCCATCCCGAATGTCCGCCGGAGGTCGTAGCCGTGTCTGACTTCGCCGGCTCGACGGCGGCAATGTCCGAATATGTCGCGCGCAATAAGCCGGCGCGCGTCGTGCTGATGACGGAATGCTCGATGAGCGACAACGTCGCGGTCGAGCATCCGGACGTGGATTTCGTGCGTCCCTGCAATCTCTGCCCGCACATGAAGCGCATCACGCTCGCCAATATCCGTACCGCGCTCGAGGAGAACCGTCACATCGTCACCATCGATCCGCGTGTCGCTGAGCGGGCCCGTCGGGCCGTCGAGCGCATGCTCTTCGTATGACGCCTGATATCCATGACATTCGCGGGGCGCCGATCATCATCGGCGCTGGCTTTGCCGGCCTGATGACAGCGCTCTATCTGGCGCCGCATCCGGTTATCCTCATTTCCAGAACGCCGCTCGGAACCGAAGCCTCCAGCACGCTTGCCCAAGGCGGGCTCGCAGCCAGTCTTGGCGAGGACGACAGCCCCGAACTGCACCTCGCCGATACGCTTGCCGCCGGCGATGGGCTTTGCGACGCAGCAATAGTCAGGCGGGTTGTCGAGGCGCTACCCTCAGCCGTCAACCACCTCATTGGTCTGGGTGCTCCCTTCGACCGCGCCTTGGACGGGAAGCTGCGGCTTGGCCTGGAGGCGGCGCATTCGCGCCGCCGCATCGTGCACGCCGCCGGCGACGCCACCGGCCGCGAGTTGTTCCGCGTTCTGCTCGCCGTGGCGCGGCGGACACGTTCGATCACGATCATGGAAGGCATGACAGCCCATCGCCTGATGGTTGCGGAGGGCAGCATTGTCGGCGTGCAAGCTGTGCTGCACAAAGGCGTGTTCGCATTGCCCACGCGCCGCGTGGTGCTGGCGACCGGGGGGATCGGCGGTCTCTTCAGCGATACAACGAACCCGCTTGCATCGTTCGGGCACGGGCTGGCGCTCGCGGCCTGTGCCGGCGCGGAACTCGCCGATCTTGAATTCGTTCAGTTCCACCCGACCGCGCTCGACACTGCCCGCCGACCGATGGCGCTTGTAAGCGAAGCAGTGCGCGGCGAGGGGGCGGTGCTTGTCGACGAGTACGGCGATCGCTTCCTTGCCGAGACGCCCGGCGCCGAGCTCGCAGCGCGCGATGTGGTGGCGCGGGCAATTTCCGATCAGCTCGCCGCCGGACGTGGTGTGTATCTCGACGCCCGGCAATGCCTCGGCGCTAAATTCGCAAAACGTTTTCCGGCGATTGATGCCGCTTGCAAGCAGGCCGGCATCGATCCGGCCGTGGAGCCGATCCCGGTGCGTCCTGCGGCACACTATCACATGGGCGGCGTGGCCGTAGACGCGGAAGGGCGTAGCTCCGTCTCCGGCTTGTGGGCATGCGGCGAGGTTGCATGCACCGGACTGCACGGCGCCAACCGGCTCGCCAGCAACTCGCTCGCGGAAGCCGTTGCGACGGCAGCCTGGGTTGCGGCAAGCGTCGCCGGCACTTGCGCCGGCTGGCAGTGGCCCAGGCTGCCCGCAATCGTTCCACTGCGACCCGACCCTTCATCGATACGCCAAGCGGTCTCCAATGCGCTTGGCATTGTCCGCAACGGCAAGGCGCTGCGCGACGCGGTCGCGAAACTGCTACCGATCGCTGTTGGCGAGACGACGGCGGCGGACCCGGCACTGGTGGCGCTGCTGATCGCGATCGCAGCGCTTCGGCGCGAGGAGAGCCGCGGTTCGCACTACCGATCCGATTTCCCCGGGCGCGATGCTGCCGCCCTGCCCTCGCGACTGACGCTCTGCACAGCCTTTGAGTATGCCGTAGCGCTCAGCTGGCAAGCATCCGAACGGAGCTGTTGACATGACTTCCCTTGCGCCACTTCCCCAGATCATCATGGAGCCAATCGTCCGCAATGCCCTTCTGGAGGATCTGGGCAGGGCCGGTGACATCACCAGCAATGCGATCATCCCCGCCGATTGCAAGGCGACGTTCGCCTTGAACGCCAGGCAGGCCGGTGTTGTTGCCGGGCTCGATCTGGTCATGTTTGCCTTCCTGCTGGTCGACCCCGGCATCAGCATCCAGTTGCGGTGTCCCGAGGGTGGTAAGGTTTCGGCCGGCGAAACCATCGCGATCGTGAACGGGCCAGCACGCAGCCTGCTGACAGCTGAGCGGACGGCGCTCAATTTTCTGTGCAAGCTGAGCGGTATAGCGACGGCTACGGCCGCGCTTGTAAACGCGGTGTGCGGTCATAACGCAAAGATCGTTTGCACAAGGAAGACGACGCCCGGCCTGCGTGCCCTGGAGAAATATGCCGTGCGCGCGGGTGGCGGCGCCAACCACCGCTTCGCGCTCGACGACGCCATGCTCATCAAGGACAACCACATCGCCATTGCGGGCGACATCCGGACCGCCATCGAGCGGGCGCGCGGCGCGATTGGTCACATGGTCAAGATCGAGGTCGAGGTCGACACGCTCGACCAGCTCGAGATGGCGCTCCAAATCGGAGTCGACGCCGTGCTCCTCGACAACATGTCGGTCGAGGAGCTTTCCCAGGCTGTGGCGATGGTCGGCGGTCGCGCAGTGACTGAAGCCTCCGGCCGGATAACGCGGGCCAGCGCCGCAGCAATTGCCGCGACCGGCGTCGACCTCATCTCGGTCGGCTGGCTCACCCATAGCGCCCCCATCCTCGACATCGGCCTCGATATGCCGGCCGATCGAAACTGCAACAGGCATCTGAACTGATGGAGAGGTCATGAACCGGGATCGCAGAAACTCCTTTGGCCGCACACCGACCTGCGTCAGCACGTCCCCAGTTCCACGGACTGCCGAGGCAAGCCTGCTCGCTGCCAGGCGGCAAGCTTCCGCGGCCGAGGCAGAAGCGACGGACCAGCAACAAACGAAAGGCCGCCTCGAAGCACTTGGCCTCATCATCTGCCGGCTCGACGAGATGCGCCAGTTGGCGGCCTCTCACGGGCTGGAGCCTATCGGCTATCTGCTGGATGTCGCCTTCACGGAGTCCTGTGACGCGATCAGAAGGGAGCGTTCATCCGCTGAAGCCCAAGAAACCACGCGATAGGCGCCGAGACGACTAAGGGCGCGAGACGCGTGGGTTAGGGATTGCAATTCGTTCTGGAGAAAAAGGCATGCGCAAACTCGTCGCCGGCAAGCTGCACGGCATCTACGTCACCGAGGCCAATCTCGACTACCACGGCTCGATCACGCTCGACCCCGACCATTGCGAGGAGGCAGGCATCCTGCCAATGGAATTCGTCGAGATCTGGAACAAGAATTCGGGCGCCCGGATCTCAACCTATGTGATCCTCGGCGAGCGCGGGTCGCGCTGCTGCATCCTCAACGGCGCCGCGGCCCGCACCTGCCAGCGGGGCGATCAGGTCATCATCTGCAACTCGGTCTATGTCGACGAGGCAAGGCTCACCGCGCTCAAACCGCGTGTGCTGACGTTCGATAGGAATAATTGCATCGTTGAGCGCCTGACCTATTCGGTCGAGACGAATGCCAACGGAGGCTACGGCTTCTCGATACTCAACGACGCTGGCAACGCATTCGCCATACCGGCGCTCGTGGGCAAATCATGACGGGACCCGCGCCTGTTTCTCTTGCGGCTAATGCCGGAAGCTTTTGAGAAGGAAATGGCATGAACGTCGAATTGCAGTTGAATGCCGCCTCGGTACCGAGCCGCGGAGCTCCCACCCAATGGAACCGGGAAGCGGCGCAGGCTGTCCACGACCTGCCCTTCAACGATCTGCTGTTCCGAGCCCAGACGATCCATCGCCAGAATTTCGATCCCAATCGCGTCCAGCTGTCGCGCCTGCTTTCGATCAAGACCGGCGGCTGCCCCGAGGATTGCGGCTATTGCAGCCAGTCCGCGCATCACCAGTCCGGCCTCAAGGCCTCGAAGCTGATGGATGTTGAGCGCGTCATCGCCTCGGCCAGGAGTGCGCGAGACGCGGGCGCCACCCGCTATTGCATGGGGGCCGCCTGGCGCAGCCCCAAGGAGCGCGACATGGATGCGGTGGTGGCCATGGTGGAGGGCGTGAAGGCGCTTGGCATGGAAACCTGCATGACGCTCGGCATGCTCGACCTCGATCAGGCGCAGCGCCTCAAGCTGGCCGGCCTCGACTACTACAACCACAACATCGACACCTCCGAGCGTTACTACAGCGAGATCATCTCGACGCGGACCTTCGCTGAGCGGCTGGACACGCTGGCCAATGTCCGCGACAGCGGCATCAAGGTCTGTTGCGGCGGTATCCTCGGCATGGGCGAGGAGAAGGCCGACCGCATCGATATGCTGGTGACGCTCGCCACCCTGCCGGAGCCGCCCGACAGCGTGCCGATCAACATGCTGATCCCGATCGAGGGCACGCCGCTGGGCGAGGCCGAACCCATCGAACCGATCGAATTCGTGCGTACAATCGCGCTTGCCCGCATCATGATGCCGAAATCGCATGTGCGGCTTTCGGCCGGCCGCACGGCGATGAGCGACGAGATGCAGGCGCTGTGCTTCTTTGCCGGCGCCAACTCGATCTTCGTCGGCGACACCTTGCTGACTGCGGAGAACCCCGGCGAGGACAAGGACAGCGCTCTGTTCCGGCGCCTCGGCATCCGGCCGACGGAGCGCGGGGCCCTGTGAGCGGGCGAGCCTTGCTCGACCGCTACAAGGTGACCTTGAACGGGCTGGCCCGCAAGGATCGGTTGCGCACCTTGAGCGCCCGCTCAGGGCTAGACTTCGCCTCCAACGACTATCTCGGCCTCGCGGGCTCGCCGCGTATGGCGCAGGCGCTTGCGGCGGCGCTCGCCGCCGGCACGCCCGTCGGCGCGACCGGCTCGCGGCTCCTGCGCGGCAACGATCCCGAACACGAGGCGCTCGAAGCCAAGGCGGCCGATTTCTTCGGCGCCGAGCGCGCGCTGTTCTTCGGAGGTGGCTATGTCGCCAATTTCGCCGTGCTGACGACCTTGCCCCAGAAGGGCGACCTGATCGTGCTGGACGAGCTCGTCCATGCGAGCGCGCATGAGGGGGCGCGCGCCGGCCGAGCCGAACTGGTGGAAACCGCCCACAACGATGCGGGCGCCGTGGACGACGCCATTGTCGCCTGGCGAGCCATGGGCGGCACTGGCCGTCCCTGGATCGTGGTCGAGAGCCTCTACAGCATGGATGGCGACCGGGCTCCGCTCGGTGAGCTGATCGCGGTCGCGGACCGCCATGAGGCGTTCCTGTTCGTCGACGAGGCACACGCCACCGGTGTCTACGGCCCGAATGGGCGTGGCCTCGCTCATGATCTCGAGGGTCGCGACAATGTCGTGGTGCTGCACACCTGCGGGAAGGCGCTGGGCGCATCCGGCGCGCTGGTCACCGCGCCTGCCGTCCTGTGCGACTATCTCGTCAACCGCTGTCGTCCCTTCATCTATGCCACCGCGCCCTCGCCGCTAATAGCGACGGCGGCGGCCGCGGCCCTCGAAATCGTCGCGGACGAACCTGACCGCCGTGAGCGGCTGGCCAGGCTAGTCGCGTTTGTCGGCAAGAGGGCCGAGGCGCTGGGCCTGCCTGCCAGTGGTTCGCAGATCCTGCCGGTCGTCATTGGCGACAACGCAAACGCCATGGCGCTGGCGCAGAAGTTGCAGGTGCGCGGGTTCGACGTGCGGGGCATTCGTCCGCCAACCGTGCCTGAGGGGACGGCAAGGCTGCGGATCTCGCTGACATTGAATGTCGGCGAGGCCGACGTTTCGGCGCTGTTCGATGCGCTTGCTGACGAATGGGAGTACGCGCCGTGACAGTGCAGATCGTTGTCACCGGCACCGACACCGGCATTGGCAAGACTGTGTTCGCGGCCGGGCTGACCGGCATGCTCGACGGCATCTACTGGAAGCCTGTTCAGTCGGGTACCTGCGAAGAAACCGACCGCGAGGTTGTCTCCCTGCTCGCCGGATTGTCTGGCGATCGCGTGCTGCCGGAGGCCTGGCGCCTGCACCGGCCGCTCTCGCCCACCGCGCCGCTGAGTTGGACGGCGTGGAAATCGATGCACAGGCACTCTCGCTGCCCACCACCGATAGGCCGCTTGTGGTGGAAGGCGCCGGCGGGTTGATGGTGCCGCTCAACAGGCACGCGTTCTACATCGACGTCTTCGCGCGATGGAACGCACCGGTGGTGCTCTGTGCCCGCACCACGCTCGGCACCATCAATCACACGCTGCTCTCCATCGAGGCTCTGCGCAGCCGCTCCATACCGCTGCTCGGGGTGGTGTTCATCGGCGACAGGGTGGTCGATACGCAAAAAACGATCACCGATATGGGCAAGGTTCGCGTGCTTGGCCGTCTGCCGCGTCTGGAATCCCTGACACCCAGCACGCTGTCCGCCGCCATGCAGACCTCATTCAGCGCCGCCGACTTCATGGAGATCCGACCATGAGCTCCGCTGTCTGGCACCCCTTCACCCAACATGCCATCGAGCCGGTCCCGTCGACGATCGTGCGCACCGAGGGCGCCTACGTCGAAACGCGGGACGGCAAGCGCATCTTCGATGCGATCTCGTCGTGGTGGGTCATCACGCACGGCCATCGTCACCCGAAGATCATGGAGGCGATCCGGAAGGCAACCGAAACACTCGACCAGGTGATCTTCGCCGGTCTCAGTCACGCGCCGGCCGAGCAGTTGGCCGAGGCGCTGGTCGAAATGACGCCGGCGGGCCTCGACTGGGTCTTCTATTCCGACAGCGGTTCGACCAGCGTCGAGGTTGCGCTCAAGATGGCGCTAGGCTTTCATCGCAACAATGGCTTCCCGCGCTCGCGCATCGTTGTCGTCGAGGGCAGCTATCACGGTGACACCATCGGCACGATGAGCGTTGGCGCTCGGGGTGTGTTCAACGCCGCCTATGAGCCCCTGCTGTTCGAGGTCGGCATCATCCCCTTCCCCGCCGTTGGACGCGAACAGGATACGCTCGATCGTTTCGAGGCTGTCACCCGCGACCGCCGCGCGGCCGCGCTGATCGTCGAGCCGCTGGTGCTCGGCGCGGGTGGCATGCTCATGTATCCGGCACGGGTTCTTGCCGAACTCAAGCGCATCGCCGAGCGCTCGGGCACGCTTTTCGTCGCAGATGAAGTCATGACCGGCTGGGGCCGCACCGGCACCATGTTCGCCTGCGAGCAGGCAGGGATCGCGCCCGACATATTGTGCACCTCCAAGGGGCTGACGGGCGGCTCGTTGCCGCTGGCGGCGACGCTTGCCACCGATGCGATCTTCCGTGCGCACTTTTCCACGGACCGATCCAAGACCTTCTTTCATTCGAGCTCTTACACAGCCAACCCGATCGCTTGCGCGGCTGCACTCGCGAATGTCGCCATCTGGAACGATGAGCCTGTGGCGGAGCGCGTGGCCGCCCTGTCGAGGATGCAGAAAGACAAGATCGCGCGGTTCAGCAGGGATGCGCGTTTCAACAATGTGCGCACGACCGGTACGATTGCCGCGCTTGACCTCAGCGTCGGTAATGCCGGCTATCTCGCCGAGGTCGGCCCAAGGCTGCGCGCCTTCTTCCTCGAGCGCGGGTTGCTGGTAAGACCGCTCGGCAATGTCATCTACGTGCTGCCGCCCTATTGCGTCACATCGGGCGAGCTCGACGAGGTCTATGAAGCAATCGACGAGGCAGCCGAGCTTGCGAGCGACAGCCTATGAACCGCACGGCGCGCATCATAGGCCTTGGCCATCACGTCCCGGCGCGCAAGGTTGGCAATGCCGAGATCGAGGCGAGCCTTGGACTGGAAGGGGGCTGGATCGAGGGGCGCACCGGAATCCGATCACGCTTCTGGGCAGAACCCGACGACACGCTCTCTGGCTTGGCGGCACAAGCAGGCGACATGGCGCTAAAGGCAGCCGGCATTGATCGCAAATACATCGGCCTGCTTCTGCTCGCCACTTCGACGCCGGATCATCTGCTGCCGCCGAGCGCGCCTCTGGTGGCGCACAGGCTCGGCCTTGAAAAGGCTGGCGCGGTCGACCTTGCCGGCGCCTGCGCGGGGTTCATCTATGCGCTGACCTTCGCCGACGGCTTCGTGCGCCTGCACAACAAACCAGCCATCGTCATCGCCGCCAACATATTGAGCCGCAGGATCAATCCGACTGAGCGGGCGAGCGCCGTGCTGTTTGCCGATGCAGCAGGTGCGCTGGTGCTCGCCCCTTCCGGCGATCCTGATCACGGCATACTCGGCGCCTCACTAGCTTCGGACGGTTCCGCTTATGGCCTGATCCATATTCCGGCGGGCGGCAGCAACCGTCCCTTCTCCGACGAGATCGACATCGCCGAAACCCGCATGACCATCGCGAATGGCCAAGAGGTCTTCGTCAAGGCCGTTGAGATGATGAGCCGCTGCTCCAGGGAGGCGCTGATGGCAGCCGGCCTCTCGGCGTCGGATGTCGACCGCTTTGTGCCGCACCAGGCAAACGCCCGCATCTTCGACGCGGTCAGCAAGGCGCTCGGCATCGATAATGAGCGCATCGTCAAAACCATCGCCGACCATGGCAACTCGTCAGCCGCAACCATCCCGCTGTCGCTGTCGATCGCACACCGTGCCAATCCCATTCAGCCGGGCGAGAAATTGCTCCTGTCGGCGGCCGGTGCCGGCCTTGCCGGCGGGGCGCTGGTGGTTGGCGTCTAACGCGGCAGACAGATTTGTCGAGGCGTTTAAATCGCCAAGCAGTCGGCAATGGTTCCCAAGCTCCGGCCGGCTGAAAGCGCTTCTTGAAGAGATGCAGGACACGCACGGCGCCGGTGCCAATGGCAGCGCCTTGGGATGGATCTGCCGGCTTTGTGAGGTCTCGGTGTTTGGCTGCGCATTCTTCGCAACACTCCGCCGACTTGATGGGAGCGCAGAATCCGAGACTTATTTTCGCCCTTTGAAGGGAATCTGCGCGAGCCAGCGCAGCACCTCAAATTCTCCTTGAAATAGCACGATCGGTCGTTTTATTATCTCGGTCGAGCACTGCCAGCAGGCGAGTGGCCGTAACGTATGTCTCGCGTCCGGCGGGTACCCGTGTTCGCCCCGAGTGCCGGTGGCGCGTTCGGGAAAGGAATGACGTGATGGTTGATCAACGAATGCTACCCCAGGCGGCGCTTGCTCTTGAGCATGCACAGTTGAAGCGTCTGGAAATCCTCTCGATCATCGAGGCGACGACGCTTGTCCTGCTGGTCTGCGTTGCCGTGCCGCTCAAGCACGTCTTTGGCTGGCCGCTAGGATCAACAATTCTCGGTCCCGTCCACGGTCTGGCCTTCCTGGCATATAGTTGGACGGCGCTGCAGACGGTGGCTGCGGGCGGATGGCGCCGGCGCGAGATTGCACGTCTGTTCATCGTCGCCTTCCTGCCATTTGCCGGTTATTTCAACATCGCTTGGCTGCGGCGGATGTCCAAGTCGCTCCAAGGGGTGAGATAACAGTCATGGAATTCTACCCTTATCTCGTGGCCGCCCATGTGACAGCGGTGATCTTCCTCGTCGGCGGGCTGATGGCACACAACCGGATCGTCGATGCGATCGCCCGACGTCAGCCCGAACAACAAGGCGGGGCACTGGCCGTGCTGCTCCAGTTCGACAGTCGTGTCACGACACCCGCACTGCTGTTTACCTGGGCTTTGGGTCTTTCCCTTGCAGTGTGGGGCCAATGGTTTCCATCGCTATGGCTGATTGTCAAACTTGTCTTCGTGGTCGGGCTTTCAGCCCTCCACGGCATTCAATCGGGACGGCTGCGGCGGGCGATTAGGGACGGGACCGCCGTGGTCGGCCTTCCAGGAACAGGCGCCGGGATAATCATCGCGACCCTCGCAATCGCGACCCTAGCGCTCGTGAAGCCTTTTTGATGGCAGGACATCGTCACCGATGGGTCCGGGAATCTCGACGAGACTGCGGACACCGATCGTCTCGTTCGCGATGCAGAACCGTCCGATAAAACTGCATCCCCGAGATGAAGGCCTGCAATCTACGCGTCGCACTCCCGCCGGATATTTCCGGAACCCGCCGCGATCGCGCCGCGACGGGCCTCTACAGGGAACTGTGCTTGACCAGCCGCAGGGCGCCCGCGCTGCCGCAACGGATGCTCAGGCGCAAAGGTCGCTGGGAGCTGAACAAGGACCGTCTACGACCTGTCAATCCGGAGGGGTGAGATAGGCGCTTACCATGCCGCCGTCGACCGCGATGGCCTGTGAGGTGACGTAGGACGAGTCGTTCGACGCCAGAAATGTTGCAACGCCCGCTATTTCTTTGGGATCCGCCATTCGGCCCATTGGGATGTGCAGTCGCCGCAACTCGTAAGCTTCCTTTTGTTCAAGCATTTTGGCAGCCAGCGGCGTCAGCGTCACGCCGGGGCAAATGGCGTTGACACGTATGCCGCGCCTTGCAAGCGCAACGCCAAGCTCGCGGCTAAGCGAGATCACCCCGCCCTTGCTCGCCGTATAGGCCACCTGAGAGGGAAAGGAGCCGAGCATCCCAACAATGGATGCAATATTTATGATGCTTCCCCCACCATCCTTCTCCAGCTCTTTTATGGCATACTTGCAAGTCAGGAATATGCTTTTGAGATTGACGAGAATCGTCTTGTCCCAAGCTTCCTCGGACGTTTCTTCCGGTCCGGAATCCTCTGCCAGCATGATGCCCGCGTTATTGACCAGAACATCGAGGCCACCAAATTCCGCAACGGATTTCTTCACCATCTCGGCGACAGACTTCGAGTCAGACACCTCAACTTCAATGGCTATGGCTCTTGCGCCGGTGTCCCGCAGCTCTGCCGCCATTTGCTCGGCCCGGCTGAGGCTCAGGTCAGCGATCGCGACGCTGCATCCCTCGGCCGCATATGCCGACGCGATGGCCGCGCCGATACCGCCGGCAGATCCTGTAACAATTGCACGTTTGCCTTTCAGCCTCATTGATTGGAGTCCTTCTGCTGTTCAAAATCTGATCTTCGGAGTTGTAGTTCGGGAACGCCTTCCGGGACATTACGGCCCGATCGTTAGCCTGCCAACCTGATGGATTTCTGGGACGTTGAACGCTTTCTAATGTATGCCAGCCCGCCAATCAGCGCCACCTGCCCCGGTCTCTGGCGATCCCGCGGACCCCGTGAAGAACCAGCCAGGCAAGCTGGTCTCTGCCAGTTTGGTGATCCAACGGGCAATCGCCAAAAATTCACTGTTGACTGCGCTAATTGGTCTGAAATATAGACCAAAAGCAAGTGAAATTTTCCATACCTTAGAGGTTTAAAATGAGCGCCGTTCTGTCTACAAGGCGCCAATTAACAACGCGTCACGAGCCGATTGCCGCGATGCGGCAGCTGGGATTGAAAAAAGGGCGCATCCCAACCCACATCGGCGCCATGCGGGCACTAACGAACAAGGCCATATGACAATGCACGGGACATGCCGAACGCGAAGGGCCGCGCTCAAGCTGACGGAGGCGTATGCCAAAGGCGGCAGGCGCTGAATCATCCTGTGCGCCGCCGCATTCAGGCGACACCTCATGCAGCACTTGCCAACCGAAAGGATCGTCCGGTGGGACAAATTGTATTCATCCCTCGTGAGCTCGATGCCAACGAGCCGCGCGTCGCGGCTTCGCCCGATACGGTGAAACGGCTGGCGGCGCTGGGCTTCGACGTCGTCATCGAGGCCGGTGCCGGTCTGAAGTCGCGCATCATCGATGCCGACTATGCGAGCGCCGGCGCTGCCATCGGCAAGGTTTCCGATGTCGCCAAGGCCGATGTGGTGCTGAAGGTGCGCCGGCCGAGTGATGCCGAGCTGAAGAGCTACAAGCCCGGCGCGGCTGTGATCGCCATCATGGACCCCTACGGCAACGATGCCGCCGTGGCGGCCCTGGCCAAAGCCGGGGTGACGGCCTTCTCGATGGAATTCATGCCGCGCATCACGCGCGCCCAGTCGATGGACGTTTTGTCCTCGCAGGCCAATTTGGCCGGCTATCAGGCGGTGATCGACGGGGCTTCGGAATATGACCGCGCCTTGCCGATGATGATGACGGCGGCCGGCACGGTGCCGGCGGCGAAGGTCTTCATCATGGGCGTCGGCGTCGCCGGCCTGCAGGCGATCGCTACCGCGCGCCGGCTTGGTGCGGTCGTCACCGCCACCGACGTTCGCCCCGCCGCCAAGGAACAGGTCGCCTCGCTCGGCGCAAAGTTCCTCGCCGTAGAGGACGAGGAATTCAAGGCTGCGGAAACGGCCGGCGGCTACGCCAAGGAAATGTCGAAGGAATACCAGGCCAAGCAGGCGGCACTCACATCAGAGCACATCGCCAAGCAGGACATCGTCATCACCACGGCGCTGATCCCAGGCCGTCCGGCGCCGAAACTGGTCTCGGCGGCCATGGTTGCTTCGATGAGGCCGGGCTCGGTGCTCGTCGATCTGGCGGTCGAGCGCGGCGGCAATGTCGAGGGTGCGGAGGCCGGCAAGATCGTCACCACCGCCAACAATGTGAAGATCGTCGGCCATCTCAACGTGCCGGGCCGTGTCGCGGCATCCGCTTCGCTGCTCTATGCCAGGAACCTGTTCGCCTTTCTCGAGACGCTGATCGACAAGACGACGAAAACGCATGCCATCAACCGCGACGACGACCTGGTCAAGGCGACGATGCTGACCGACGGCGGCAAGGTCGTGCATCCTGCGTTCATTAAGGCCGACCAGCAGCCTTATGTCGAGCCGGCAGCGATCCCGGCCACGACCATGGTCGCCGACGCTTCGCCGGCTGCTACGAAGAAAGCCGCGCCCAAGAAACCGGCCGCACCCAAGTCGAAAGGCGTTGCGTGATGGATCAGACCCTGCAGAAAGCCCTCGACCAGCTCGATCAGGCCTCCGCCGCCGTAAGGCTGGCGGTGCACAACATGGCGACCGCACCCGGTGGCACTGACGCGGCCGGTGATGCCGCGCACGCGCTGTCGGGCGGCGCCATCGATCCCTTCGTCTTCCGCTTCGCCATCTTCGTGCTGGCGATCTTCGTCGGTTATTACGTCGTCTGGTCGGTGACCCCCGCACTGCACACGCCGCTGATGGCCGTCACCAACGCCATCTCCTCGGTCATCGTCGTCGGCGCCCTGCTTGCCGTGGGGATCGCCGCCTCCGGCATAGCCGCCGGCTTCGGCTTCGTCGCCCTGATGCTGGTCTCGGTCAACATTTTCGGCGGCTTCCTCGTCACCCAGCGCATGCTGGCCATGTACAAGAAGAAGGACAAGTAGAGCGCCATGAACGCCAACTTCGCGTCCTTCCTCTACCTCGTCTCCGGTGTCCTGTTCATCATGGCGCTGCGCGGCCTGTCGCATCCGACCACCAGCCGCCAAGGCAATCTCTACGGCATGATCGGCATGGCCATCGCCATCGCCACCACGCTGGCGCTGGCAACCCCGTCGGCCGGCCGCTTCGGCCTGATCGTGCTCGGCCTCGCCATTGGTGGTGGCGTCGGCGCCGTCACAGCGCGCCGCATCGCCATGACCTCGATGCCGCAGCTGGTTGCGGCCTTCCACTCGCTGGTCGGCCTTGCCGCCGTCATGGTGGCGGCCGCCGCCATCTATGCGCCGGAAAGCTTTGGCATCGGCACGGATGGCGACATCCATGCCCAGGCCCTGATCGAAATGAGCCTTGGCGTCGCCATCGGCGCCATCACCTTCACCGGCTCGGTCATCGCCTTCCTCAAGCTCGACGGCCGCATGTCGGGCAAGCCGATCATGATCGGCGGCCGCCACTTCATCAACGCCGCACTTGGCATCGCGCTCGTCGTGCTGATCGTGCTGCTGGTCACCACCGAGTCCAAGCTGGTCTTCTGGCTGATCGTCGCCGCCTCGCTGGTGCTCGGCATCCTGTTGATCATCCCGATCGGCGGCGCCGACATGCCGGTCGTCGTCTCTATGCTCAACTCCTATTCGGGCTGGGCGGCGGCGGCCCTCGGCTTTACGCTCGGCAATCTGGCGCTGATCATCACCGGCGCGCTGGTCGGATCGTCCGGTGCGATCCTGTCCTACATCATGTGCAAGGGCATGAACCGATCGTTCATCTCCGTCATCCTCGGCGGCTTCGGCGGCGAGACGGCGGCAGCGGCCGACGATGGCATCGAACGCACGGTCAAACAGGGCTCGGCCGACGACGCCGCCTACCTGATGATGAACGCACAGAAGGTTATCATCGTGCCAGGCTACGGCATGGCCGTTGCCCAGGCCCAGCACGCGCTGCGCGAAATGGCAGACAAGCTCAAGGCCAACGGCGTCGACGTCAAATACGCCATCCATCCGGTCGCCGGGCGCATGCCCGGTCATATGAACGTGCTCCTGGCCGAGGCCAACGTCCCTTATGACGAGGTGTTCGAGCTGGAGGACATCAACTCCGAATTCGCCCAGGCCGACGTAGCCTATGTCATCGGCGCCAACGACGTCACCAATCCGTCCGCGCGCGACGATAAATCCTCACCCATCTACGGCATGCCGATCCTGGACGTAGACAAGGCGCGCACCTGCCTGTTCGTCAAGCGCTCGCTCGGTTCCGGCTATGCCGGCATCGACAACACGCTGTTCTACAAGGACGGCACCATGATGCTGCTCGGCGACGCCAAGAAAATGACCGAGGAAATCGTCAAGGCGATGGATCACTGACAGCCCAGAGGCCTCGCGCAGGTAACGCCGTTGGTTCAACAAGACAACCCGCCGCTCATCCGGCGGGCTTTAATATGGTTGCCAAGGCATCGTCGCGTCGGAGCCGTTCTCCTTAATTAGAGCACGGGGTCTTTGGGGCCGATCCTCCCGCTTAGGCATCGATAATCTCTAGCGACACATGGCTGTTTGAGTTCGGCAAACGAATTCCTTTTGAGGACAAACCCACCTGAGACGCATGACGCACTCAAAAGCGTACCAGCGGCCGACGCATACTGTGATTGGGGGGCGGTACTTGAAGGCGTCGACCGCCAGCACGTGGGCGGGGGCGCGTCATCAACGATCGACGCGCGGGCATAGTAGGCGTGGTTTCATTGCCCTCAATGGGTCTGCCCCAACATGGTGAACAGTCAGTTACTTTCCACAGCGCGGAATGACTTTTGCAGGGTACATTTCGCGCCGTGCTCCCTCGCCTGACCTTCCGTCTACCGGCTGCTTACGGCACCATTCATCACTAGGTGCCGGCGCCGCTCGCTCGCAGATCGCACGCCCCCCGCGAGCGTTGGCTTACGGGGTTGATGACCGGCCGGGCGAAAGAGCTTATGGCGCAAGGAAACGAACAAGTTTGGGATTGTCCCTGACCTCTGATGCGGTACCCGACAAGGCAATCGTGCCGCGATCCATTACGTATGCATGGCCGCAGACCCGCAGAGCGAGCTCCACATGCTGCTCGACGATGATCAGAGCCATGTCTTTCGCAAGCAGAGTCAGCCGATCGGCTATCTCCTCGATGACGCCGATCCAGACGCCCTCGGTAGGTTCGTCAAGTAGCAGAAGCTTAGGTTTTCCCAGCAGGGCACGACCGATTGCAAGCATTTTGCGCTCGCCGCCGGAGAGGGTCCCCGCCTGAAACTTTAGCCGCGCGCCCAGCTTCGGAAAAAAATCCAAAACCATATCAATGTCGCTATCAGACCTCTTCACGGCTGCACCCAACGCCAGATTTTCGCGCACCGACAGACTTGCAAACACGGCATTCTCTTGAGGGACGTACCCTATTCCCCTTCTGACGCGTTTTTCAGTCGCCTCGCCCTGTACCTCCGCTCCGTCGAAGCTGATGCTTCCCTTGGTCGATTTGAGCTCGCCTACGAGCGTTTTCAAGAATGTGGATTTACCGGACCCGTTGCGTCCGAGGAGCGCGATTGACCCCTTGTTGGGGCAAGCCAGGTCAATGCCAAACAACACCTGGCTTCTGCCGTAGCCAGAGCACAGCTTGTCGACCTTCAGAATTGCTTCATGTTCAGACACGGGAGGTATAGACCTCCTTCACCCTGGCCGAGTTATCCATATCATCGACATTGCCGTTATAGAGCACGCTTCCTTGATCCAGGACGGTGATCGTGTCGCAGATGTCCTTGATGAAATCGAGGTCATGTTCAACGATGATCAGCGCGCATTCTTCCTTCAGCGTCATCAACAACTCACCTGTGGATCGTCTCTCTTCCGGGCTTAACCCCCCTGTTGGCTCGTCGAGCAGAAGGAGCTTCGGTTTTTGGATCAACGACATGGCGATCTCCAGCCATTGCTGTTGCCCGTGACTGAGGTCGGAAGCCAGATCGTCCGCGCGATCGTCCAAACCAAATCGCTTCAGACTTTCCATAACCTCGGCATGCATGTCGCTTCGGCTGCGGGAACGGATCAGTGGCCACACCGACTGCCCCGCCTGCTTTGCCAGCAGGACATTGTCGTAAAGTGACAGCTCCGGCAGAATGGCCGTTATCTGAAACTTGAGGCTCAGGCCCAAGCGAGCGCGCCTGTTCGACGACATGGTCGTGATGTCGCGACCATTGAACAGGATTGCTCCCTCGCTTGCGAAATGAGCCCCGGCGATCGCTTTCAAAAGGGTGCTTTTGCCTGACCCGTTCGGGCCGATCAGACCGTGGAACGTATTGTCGGCCACTGAAAAATTGACGCCATTCAGGGCCTTCAGCGAACCGAACGCCTTGCCGACGCCCTGCACCTCAAGCAACGCCATCGCTTCGCTCCGTGACGCCTGCTGCGTTACCGACAACTTGACTGCCGGGTCTGGGAATTTTTGGCGCCTGCGTCCGAGGGCCGAAACTGCCGACCTTTTCACGCTGCGAAACGACGAACCCCAAAATCCCCGTCGGCTTGTAGACCACGACGACCAACATGATCGCCCCGAGGATGACTGGCCAAAGGCTGCGGATCGAATCAAAGTCCGAAAGAGCGAAGCTGAGCCCCTCAATAACCGCCACGCCTATGATCGGCCCGACAAGTGTGCCTGCACCACCGAACAGAGCGTAGAGCACAACGTATGTGGAGAGCGTAAAGCCCATGCTTCCAGGGCCGACGAAGCCCTCATGAAAAGCGTAAAGTGATCCGGCCAAACCAGCAATCATTCCCGCGAACGAAAAGACCAGCGCCTTGAATAGCTGGGCCCGATAACCGAGATAGGACAACCGCTCCTCGTTCTGGCGCATTCCCGCCAACACCAGGCCGAACTGCGATCTGACCAGATAGCGACTGGCCAGATAGACAATCAGCAGGACAACAACCGCCACGCAGTAGAAAACCGGCCCCGGTTCGATGTCGTAGCTTCCGATCTGCAGAAAGGGAGACACCGACATGCCATTCCCGGCCCCAACCCACTGCCAGCCGGCAACAAGTCTTTCCGCGGCGTAGGAGGCCGTCAGCGTGCCTACCGCAACGAAGATCGGCTCCGGCCGCCGCTTGCCGAGAAGCAGGCACCAAGCCAGCGTCAACGCCAGGACGAATCCGATCGCCATGCCGACGGGCAGGATAATCCAAATCTGGGTCAAACCGGCATTATTCGCCAGGAGGGTAACAGCGTAGGCCGATACACCGAAAAACAGCGCCTGGCCGAAGCTCAAAATACCGGAATAACCCCAGCAAAGATCGAAGCTGATGGCCAACAGCGCCAGGATCAATATCCGCGTGATGATCGTCACTGAGAAGTCACTGAATAAAAACGGTATGCAAATCAGGACCAGCAGCAAAATAGCTTCGATTATTGCGATCGCGCCCAGCGATCTTCGCTTTGCGGACATGGCGTTTTTAGTGGAACCAGACATTTAGATAACTGCACCCTAACATAAGCAAATGCGGTCACCCGGAGACCCGGGTGACCAACAGCGAGCCCTTCCTCAGCAAGCGGCAGGGGGAACCATGTCTGTCTTCGAAATCACTTCCCATTTGGGGCCCTTTGCCTGAGCCACATAGACGTTCATGGCAGCGTGGTGCGTGCCCGGGATGATTGCAGCTGGACCGCCAGGCCCTTCTGAAATCTTGGCGCTGTCAAGCACCGCGCTCACCGCTTCCATTGCGAGATCGCCATTCGTCTTGATGACGGATTGCTCATAGAGCTTGATCGCCCGGTAGATGCCCGTGGCGCCGGTGCCGGCGGCAAAAAGGTAGGGCGTGCCGGGGAACATCGCGTTGTAGTCGGCCAGCAATTTCTGGCTGAAGGGATCTTCGACAGTGTGGAAGAAATCCGTGACGCTGTAGATCCCTTCAAGCGCATTTTTCGGCACGAAGTTCTGCGCATTTTCGTCAAGATAGATGCACGACTGGGTGCCGCCGTTCTTTTGGAAGCCGGATTCATAGAGCTGCTTGGTGAAGCCCTGCAGTCCAGGCGGTACAATCGTGTTGAAGACGTGATCGACCTTCTCGCTGGCGATCTTGGCGATGGTCGAGGAATATTCGACCTGATCGAGCGGGTAGTACTCCTCGAAGATCACCTCACCGCCATTGGCTTCGATAAGCTGGCGGGCGATTTTGTTTGTGACGTGCGGCCATTGATAGTCTGCGGCGGGCATGGCAAACCGCTTGGCGCCCTGCTTGATCAACCATGGTATGAAATTGGTAAGCTGCTGTGTGGGTGTGAGCCCAACGCAATAGAGGTGTGGCGTGCAATCCCCCCCTTCATAGATCTCAGGGTAGATGTAGAGCGTCTTGCCGCGCTTCAGGATTGGCGTCTTGATCGCCTCGCGGGTTGAGGACAGGATGCCGCCGATGACCAGGTCCACATGATTTTGCTGGATGAGGCGCTGGACGTTGACCACGGCCTTTGCCGGATCCGACGCGGTGTCTTCCAGGTGAAGTTCAAGGGGGCGTCCAAGGATACCCCCGGCATCGTTGATCAGCTTTACCGTGAACTGAGCGGCCTGCCAGTTGGAGTTGCCGAAAGCAGCCATTGGCCCGGTTATATCGGTGGCTATGCCGATCTTGATCGGGCCGGCGGCATGGCTCCATGTGGGGCGAAATACTGATCCGGCCGAAAGTGATGCCAGTCCTGCCAGCGCCACTGAGCGTTTCAGAAAGGACCTCCGGGACACGTCACGAGAGGCGGTACCGTCCATTTCCTTCAATTTATTTGTCATCTTCTTCCCCTTGCTATCAAACCTTGCGGCCGAAATTTCACGATGATGAGCGCCACTACAAAAACCATGACCTCCGCGAGAACCGGTGTTACGTGATCAACGACAACCGGAATCTCTCGTAGCCATTGAAAGCCGGGGACCATGGATCCAACCATGGCCGCACCGGCCATTGGACCTTCGAAAGTTCCAACGCCGCCCAGCATGACCGACAGAAATGCCTGAACGAGAAAGCGCACCCCCATGTCGGCCGATAGCGAAAACAGCGGAACAATCAACGCGCCCGCCAGGCCTGCAAGAGCCGCGCCTGACGCGAATGTGGCGGAGTAAAGTCTTGAGGTAGACAAGCCTGACACGCGGGCCAGCGAGGGGTTCTCCATCGCGCCTCTAATCTGCAGGCCATATCTTGAGTACTTCAGGAATGTGTACGCCGACACCATCAAGGTGATCGTCGCAACGATAATAAGCGTCCTCCACATCGAGAAGTTCACGCCGGCGATTTCAAAGAACCCGTCCAACGGCTCCTTGATCTCGTGATATTGCCCGCCGATTAGTATTCGTACCGTTTCACGGATTATCAGACCAACGGCAAAGGTGGCCAACATTGCAATGATGGGCGTAGCATAAAGCCGCCTCACCACCGCCATCTCTACGGCCACTCCGACCACCGCAACCACGAAAGGCGCTGCTATCATCCCTGCCCATATGGGCAGCCCCAGGGTTCCGAAGAGGTAGACGGTATAGGCGCCCAGCAATACGAACTCGCCATGGGCAAAATTGAAGATGCCCATGAGACTAGCGACGATGGCCAAACCGCTCACAACAAGCACCATCACCGAAGCGAAGGCGACAATGTCGAATATCAGCTTGACTGTCACCATCTTCGTTCACCACCGTCAGCTCGCTGCCCCGCAGCCAGGAGAGCCATTTGAGCAGGCCTTGGTCAAAGGACTATTTTTTAGACCATAGGCCTCCGTGCCGGGTAGTGTCAAGGCGTCTGGGGCGGATCTGGGCCACCCCGACCAGCTCCAATCCTGTAACCCCTGTGACGTTTGGGGTGGCTGACTGGGAAGATCGGCGCCTCACTTGCAGCGAAACTCGCCCCCTTGGGCTCAATGCCGGCCACACCGAGATGGCGGCAACCGGGAGACGTGATCGCTCAAAGAGCTTCCGCTGTTCCGATTGGCTTGCAGTGGTTGGCATGCAGGAAACGCGAGAGATGCGTCTCCACAAGATTGGCGCTTTCCACCGGCAAGATGTGCCCCGCGTCCTCGACCAGCACCGTTTGCGCCTGTGGAAGGACGCTTGACGTCTCTGCCGTACTGTCGTGCGCGATGACCCCATCCGCCGTCCCGTGCATTATCAGGACCGGGCAGCGTACCTTTGAAACCCGATCGCGGATATCAAAGCCTTGGAGAGACGCGGTTGCGGCTCCAAGCGCTGGCGCCGAGGCCGAGAGGCGGTTTTCGACAAAGTCGGCCAGAAACGCTGGATGCTGCAAAGCAAACTTCGCCGAAAAAACCGATCGCGATGTGTGCTCGGCCGCTGCGCGAGGACCCATCTCCCGCAAGACGTTGCCACGTTCCTGCATTCTTGCCCAGGCAGCTTCCGGAAAATGGCTGGCCGTCCCCAGCAGGCCAAGCGCTGCGACCCTGTCCGGCTCACGACTTGCCAGTGTCATGGCGATCATGCCGCCTTGCGACACACCGACGATGGCAAGGCGATCGACCTTGCATGCCTCGAGAATGCCCGCCCAATCATCTGTCAGTTGCTCCATTGTATATGGACCTGCGGGCTTTGCCGAAGATGCGTGGCCGCGGGTGTCGGCAGCGATGACGCGATAGGAACCGGACAATTTCGCGATGACGCGATGCCAAAGCGCATGGCTCCAGCCAAGGCCATGGATGAGCAAAACTGCCGGACCACGACCCGCTTCGGTGACGAACATCTCCGTGCCATTCGTTTCAACCAGCCGACCCGGAAGTGGGGTGAAATAGCTATTGTTCATCTCTTGGTTCTACCTTCATTGGATGCAGCAAGAGAGCCCGACAAAGCCTCTTCAATTCGATGACGGCCATCGCAAAATTTCTTTTTACGCCTGTTTTTTACTTAAGATTTGTGTAGTTTTACATCGTCGTAATTCCGCAATCGGATCCAAAAATGTCAGACACAGGCGCACCAGAATGGCTTGCAGTTGCGGTACCAGACGCCGGGCAGGATCAACGGATTGTTCCCATTCGCGTCCGCGAACACGATCTCATCCTGGTTCAGGACGGATCCGACCTTTGGGCATGCCAAAGACTGTGCCCACATGAATATACAGACCTGTCGCAAGGCAGGGTCTCCGGCAAGCGACTGTTTTGTGGACGCCATTTCGCATCGTTTGACCTCAGCAACGGATCGTCCGGCAACGGCTGGGATTTGCCGCGCCTGAAGGTGTATCCGGCGCGATTGCGCGACGGCAGGATCGAAGTCGACGCTTCGGCCGTTTCGGAAGATCCTCCTGTGCGGCGAAGGAGTCTCCGGGAACGGCAGGGCCATGATCTGGTCGATCCGGCCCCGCCCAACAGGCTGTCCTAGGCCGCAATCGCAGACGGCAGAATGGGCGCAACCGCGTCATAACGTGTGCCGGCGCGCAGGCAGAAGTCGGGCTGCAACAGACGCTCCGCCACAACCTCCGTGCCTTCGTTGTCATAGAGCAGGAATTTTCCACGCAGATCGGAGAGCACAGTCACGTCCGCTTCAGCGCCAGGACGCAGAGATCCGAGGCCATTCGAGACGCGGATCATCTCTGCGGCGTGCGATGTCACCATCGGTACGACCTGTTCGAGGCTCAGTCCCAGCGCCATCATTGAACTCATCGCCTGGACGAGGCTGAAGCGGGGCTGGCCGTTGAATGGATCATTCTCATCATCAGCATGCGCGCTCGGCGTTCCCGCCGGCGCGGGCACCTGGGTGTTGTAACCGTGAATATCGGCTCCCAGCGTGTGGGGAACGATCCCGGACTCCAGCGCCTTGCGAGCCAAGCGATAGGAAAAATGGCTGCCATGTCCGACATCGACCTTCAGACCGCGATCGATGGCCGCGGCGATGACTTTGTGCACTTCGCCTTGGCGGTTCACAAATCCGCCGGGATGCCGGGTGAACGGATGAGCGAGAACATCGCCTTCGCGCAGCAACGGAATGACACGTTCAAGGATCGTGTCGACATCTTCGCCGTTCGCTCCCGATTCAGGCAGGCCCCATAGCTGACCGAAATGCACGTAAACTGGCAGATCAGTCTGACGGCCGATTTCGGCGGCGAGTTCCATCACTCGAATGCCCCAGCGCGCAAAGCCGCCAATTTCCGCATGAGCCTTGATCCCGCGCACGAGATCCTTGTTTGCATTCGCCGCCTTCACGGTGGCGTCGACGTTGACGCCATCGGGCGAATACAGCTCGGGGTAGTAGTGCCCCTCCAGGCCGCCCACCAGATATGTCGACAAGAAAGCGTAAACGCGCGTTTTGGCCCGCTCGGAAATGAAATGGCGAAAGCCTGGCAATGTCATGCAAGACGGGCCGCCCTGGTCAACAAGCGTCGTGACGCCGGATTGCACGCCAACCATGTCTGCTTCCATGCCGAACCGTCCGGTCACAAAGCGGTAGCAGTGCGCGTGGGTATCGATCAAACCCGGCAACACCAGCCGATCACGCACACTAATGACCTGCCTGGCGCTGCTTGACGTCAGAATGTTTGGGCCTACGGCAGCGATCCGTCCGTTGTGGATCGCGACATCCATTTTTCCGTCGATCCCGCTAGCCGGGCAAATCACCCGACCGCCCTGCAAAACAATGTCGTACTGCGATTCCTGGTTCATCGAGCACCTCCTAGGCATACGCATTGCAGCCTGTCAGCCAGGCCCACAACACAAGTGAATCTTGGCTTTGTCCGCCGCAACGAGTGGATTCTGTCAGCCACCGAGATATGCCTCACGGACCTGAGGGTCCTCGAGCAGCGCTTTGCCGGACCCGCTTTTCTTGATTACCCCGGCTTCGATCAGGTAGGCGTGGTCGCACATCTCCAACGCCGCGTAGGCGTTCTGCTCGACCATCAGCACCGTCATGCCTTCATTGCGGATTTCGGTGATGAGATCGAAGACCCGGTCTATGATCGCGGGGGCAAGTCCCAGCGACGGCTCATCAAAGAGAACCAGCCGTGGACGCGACATAAGCGCTCGGGCGATGGCGAGCATCTGCTGCTCTCCTCCCGACATCAGTCCGGCCGGCTGCTTCTTGCGCTCCTCCAGTATGGGGAAGCGTTTGAACATCTGGCGCATATCACTTTCAACCTGCGAAGAAGCTCGGCGCAGATAGCTGCCAAGCGCCAGGTTTTCTTCGACCGTCATTTCCGGAAAGACGTGGCGTCCTTCGGGACAGTGCGCGATGCCCTTTGACAGAATTGAGCGCGGCGTGTTGCCTGTTATGTTCTGTCCCTCGTAGCGGATGGTGCCGCGCGTGGGGGAGATCAAGCCCGAGAGAGCTCGCAACGTCGTACTCTTGCCAGCGCCGTTTGCGCCAACCAGCGCGACGAGCTCGCCCTTTTTTACCGTCAGCGAAATGCCCTTGACGGCATTCACCTTGCCGTAGCTGCAGCAGAGGTTCTCTATTTCAAGCATGACGCCTCCCATGCCCGAGATATGCATGGATCACATCCGGGTGCTGCTGCACTTCCCTTGCACTTCCGTCGGCAATGATCTTGCCCTGGTTCAGGACGACAATGCGATCCGAGACCTCCATGACCATGCGCATATCGTGTTCTACGAGGAGGATGGTGACTCCCTTCTGCCGAACTTTGTCCAGCAGGCGGATGAAGTTTGTAGTCTCCGTGGGATTCATTCCAGACACCGGCTCGTCCAGAAGCAACAAAGAGGGATCTGCAGCCAGCGCAACGGCCAGGCCCAGCAGGCGTTGCTCGCCATAGGCAAGCGAGCCCGCCAGGCTTTCGCCACGTCCGCCAAGGCCGACAAACTCGAGGATCTCCGCGGCTTTTTCTTGAAACCGGCGCTGCTCGGCGCGAGCGCCAGGCAGGCCCAGCAGGATCTCCCACGCCTGTGAACGCCCTTTGCGATGCAATCCGATCACGACGTTGTGGAGCGCCGTGCAAGCCAGGAACAGACTGGTTTTCTGGAAAGTGCGCACAATACCGAGTTCGGCGATCTGATAGGTTTTGAGGCCGGCCAAGGATTTCCCGTCGAAGCGTATCTCGCCCGACGCAGGCGCGAGGAAGCCTGTGACAACATTGAATGCAGTGGTCTTGCCAGCGCCGTTCGGGCCGATCAGGCTGACCAGTTCGCCCTTGTCGACGGAGAAGTGCATGTCAGCGATCGCCACCAGTCCGCCAAAGCGGATGCTGATATGATTGACCGACAACAACGGGGTCATCTGTCGACCCATGGCTACCTCGAACCTTCTGCCGAGACAGGCGTCTCAGCTGATGCCGGTGCGACCGCGGGAGATCCAAACCGTGACCGCAAGCGTTGAAGCGCGGGGACAATTCCCTCGGGCATGAAGGACACAACGCCTATCATCAGAAGACCATAGATGATCCACTGAACCTCAGGCTTGGCGAACTCGCGCAGAACCGGCGGAATGACCCCAAATATGGCGCCGCCCACCAACGGGCCCGAAAGCGTACCCTTTCCGCCCGTGACGATCATGATGATCATTGTGACCGTGTAGATGAACAGAAAGATATCAGGATCGATAATGCGGATATAGTGAGCATAAAGACTGCCCGCGGCGCCCGCGATCGCGGCGGAGACGACTGCGCCCAGGACGAGATAGCGGGTGACGTCGATCCCCACGGAAGAGGCCAGCGATTCATTTTCACGCAGCGCCACCATGGCGTGGCCAACACGCGAATGCACGAGCCTTGCGATGATGACGTATGCGAGAAGGCCAAGGGCCAGGATCAGATAGTAGTTGCTGATCTTGCTGTAAAAGTTGATTTCCAGACCGGGAATGGGAAGCTCGAATGGCGGAATGTTGTTGAGTGCCATCGGCCCCTGGGTCACTGAGACCCAGTTCAGCGCGACGAGCCGCACAACCTCGGCGAAACTGATGGAGACGATGACAAAATAGGCGCCGCGTATGCGGAACGATACCTTGCCGATCAACCAGCCGAACAATCCCGAGATGACAATCGCGAACAGGAAGGACAACCATACCGGTTTCGGCGCGACGGTCAGCTCGAAGTTATCAGTGATTGGAACGGTGAAGCCCAATGAACACAAAGCGCTGACATAGGCGCCGATACCGAAGAACGCGATGTGGCCGAGACTAAGTTGCCCGGTATAGCCGAACACCAGGTTCAGGCTCATCGCCCCGATGATGAAAAGCCCGGTCGTGATCACAAGATGAAGCACGTAACTGCCGCTGAGAACCGCCGGCAACACCAGGAGCGCACAAACAGTGAGGATCTGGAGGATACGCATCAGCTAATCCGCTCCGATCGGGCAATCAGTCCGGTTGGACGGAAGGAAAGCACAAGGATGATGACCAGGAAGCCGATCGCGTCGCGGTAGCCGGACGAAATGTAGCCAGCGCCAATTTCCTCGACTCCGGCCAGGATGAAGCCGCCGATCGCAGCGCCCCAGAAGTTTCCCAACCCGCCGAGAATGACGATTGCGAAAGCTTTGAGCGAGACAGGGTTTCCCATCGTAATCGTGACGATGAACGCCGGCGCCAACAGAGCACCCGCAGCTGCCGCAAGCCCGGATCCCAGCGCAAACGTCAACGTATTTATCATGCTTGTGTTGATGCCCATGAGAGCCGCCGTATCGCGGTCCTGGAATGTTGCTCTCATCGCCTTGCCCAAGCCGGAACGATGAATGAAGAGGTGCGTTGCTGCTATGAGCACGATCGCCGCTGCGAAAATGAAAACGCGCAGCCAGGAAACCGATACGGGCCCGATCGTCAGAGGATCTTCGGGAAAGGGTGTAGCGACCGACTTGGCCACTCCGCCCCAAATAAGTTGCTCGGCATTTTGCATGATGATCCATGCGCCGATCATGACCAGCATCGTGATGTCGATGTCGGCTCCGCGCAAACGCTTAAGCAGGAGGATCTCCACCATTGCTCCAAGCGCCATTCCCAAAGCGATCGCCAGCAAGATGGCGGCGAAGAAATTGACATGGAGGACCATGACGAAAAAGAAGGCCATATACGCGCCGAACGTATAAAGTTCGCCATGCGTGAAGTTCACAACCTTCATGATCCCGAAGATCATGGTTAGACCGATACCGAGCAGGGCGTATGTGCCTCCAAGGATGGCGGCGTTCATAATATGCTGCAGGAGTTCATCCACGAATTCGCACCAAGAGCCGGAGCAAAACACGAAACGGAAACTTCAAGTCGAGGAGAGATGCCCTCTCCTCGACAACCTGATTGAGCCGTCTAGAAATCGACAGGCGCGACTTTCCCGTCCTTGATCTGGATCATGTAGACATTGGGAGAACTCTGGCCGGATTCCTTGCCGGCCTCGCCATCCTTGTTGAACGCGATATCGCCGTTCGCGCCCTTGACCCTGACCTTCCAGAGGGCCTCCTGAATGGCCTTCGGCTCAGCCTTGCCAGCCTGCTTGATCGCCTCGGCGATCGTCAGGATACCATCAAATCCGCGGAAGCCTTCGGTCAGACCGGCCGGATCCAGACCCCGCTTCTTCCACTCTTCCACCAGGTAAGTCGCCACATCCCTGTTGACCGTCTGCTCCGGGAACCAGGGCGTGAAGAACACAATGTGATACGAACCGTTTGCCGCCGCCCCGGCCTGCTGAATGAGCTGGTCCGGCGCAGACGAACCGCCGGTGGTGATGAAATGCTGCGTCATGCGAAGGTCTTTCGCCTGCCTGAGCACGAGGGTGATCTGCTCGACGACACTGGTGACGAAGATCGTATCGGAGTCAGTGTCCTTCAGCTTTGCCAGCTGGGCACTGATATCGGGGGCGTTCGGATCCATCGTTTCGATGATGCCGATCTCGACGCCCTGCTCCTTCAGGGCTTTGCTGAATTCCTTGGCGGCGCCGATGCCGAAATCGTTGTTGGTAACGAGGAAACTTGCCTTCTTGATCTGAAATTTTCCGAGTTTGCTCGCAAACACCTTTGCTTCCATTGAAGATGTCGGGGCAATGCGGAAGACCCACGGATTTCCCGACTTGGTGATTTTCTCCGAGGACGAGGTCTCGACCAGCATCGGCACGCCGTATTCCATAAGCTTCGGCATCACCGCGAGTGTGAAGGTAGAACTCCACGCCCCCATCATGACAGGGACCTGGTCGCGCGTGATGAGTTTTTCCGCCGCTGCAGCGGCTTCGGTAGGATTGCCTTTGCTGTCCTCGATAACCAGTTCCAACTTCTGCCCGAGAACGCCACCTGCCGCATTGACGCGATCGGCGGCAATTCGCGCACCGTCCGCTATGTAATTTCCTGAGGCCGCGACCGGCCCGGTAAGGGGCATGTTGACCCCGATTTTGATCGTGTCCTCGGCAAATGCTTGCTGTGCACAAATGGCAAGCACCACGGCAGCTAGCGTGCGAAATCCGTAACGAAGTTTCATGACGTCTTCCCCTTGGAGATGTGGCTGGGATGCATATGGTTTTTCGAAGTTGCGCGACGTGACGAACGTCGCGTGGCGTTTTTTTGCATCGTGGCTTTTTGCATACTGTGCAAGCAGACTTGCGAATGTCAACAGGATTTATTGCCAGAATTTGCAATGACGGCGCGTTATATCCTGCTGAATATCTCGCTTTTCGCCGGAAAAGCCCATTTGAGCTGCGAAACAACGCTTTTCAATAATTGCGTTTGATGCAAGCCGACTTGCATGATAGTGAAATCTCGACTCGGCCGCTGGCTGCTCAAATCCACCATCGAGAAGACACGCAATGAAGAAATCTGGAATTGGCGCAAGCTTGCTTCGAAAAGAAGACGACCGGTTTATGCGCGGAAAGGGTCGCTATGTCGGTGACCTCAAGATGCCCGGGATGCTGGAGGTCGCCTTTGCGCGCAGTCCGCTCGCCCATGCACGAATTCTCAACATCGAGGTCCCTGAAGACCTGAAGGGCCGCGTTTACGTGGCAAAGGATCTGGCTGACACAAAGCCAATCCATGCCGGCGCGACGCTGCCCGGCTTCAAACTCTCGGATCAACCGGTGCTCGCTGTCGATCGCGTGCGTCACGTGGGCGAGTTGGTTGCAATGTGCCTCGGGGCAACCAGAGCTGAGGCCGAAGACGCCGCAGCCCGCATCCGCGTCGACTACGAGGAACTGGCGCCGGTCTCAGACATGTTGCGGGGGCGCGATGCCGACGCACCGATCCTGCACGACACATGGTCGGACAATGTCTTTCTCGAAAGTCTCGTCGAAGGAGGCGAAACATTCGAGGGCTTCAACGCTCCCATCCGGATCACGCGCGAATTGCGTACGCAGCGGCAATGCATGTCACCGATGGAAGGCAAGGGTCTCCTTGCCCATTGGGATACTCGGCGCGATCAGCTCGTCGTACTGACGTCCACGCAAATGCCTCACGTCGTTCGAACAGGCCTCGCCGAGTGCCTGAACCTGGAACAACGTCAGGTCCGTGTGACGGCGCCTGACGTGGGCGGCGGCTTCGGCCACAAGGGAGTGCTGTCGCCGGAAGAGGTGGCCGTCTGCTGGGGTGCGCGTGCAACCGGTCTGCCTCTGCGCTGGCTGGAAGATCGCCGCGAACAGCTGATCGCCAATGCCAATTGCCGCGAGCACCATTACATCATAACGGCCTATGCCGACCGTCAAGGGAAGCTTCTCGGTCTCGAAGCCGACGCAACCGTCGATGTCGGCGCCTATTCAGCCTATCCGTTTACCGCATGCATCGAGCCCTCGCAGATCTCCAGCATCTTGCCGGGACCATATGATTTTCCCCGTTATCGTTGCCGTACATGGGCGGTGGCAACAAACAAGCCAGCGTTCCTGCCATATCGCGGCGTTGCGCGCTCCGGGGTGTGCTTTGCACTCGAATGGATGCTTGACGCAATCGCGCGTGAAACCGGGCGCGAGCCCTATGAGGTGCGGCTGGAGAACCTTATCCGGCCGGAGCAGATGCCGTTCGACAACATCACCAAAAAGCATTTCGACAGCGGTGACTATCCCGAATGCATGCGCCGCCTGGTTGCGGCGCTGGACATACCAAAATGGCGTGCGCGCCAGAAGAACGGCGAGCCGGACGGGCGACTGATCGGAATAGGGCTCAGCATCTTCAACGAGCAGGCTGCCCATGGAATGTCGGTCTATGGCAGCTGGGGCATCCCGGTGTTGCCCGGATACGAATTGGCCAGCGTGCGCGTGACGCCTGATGGCGGACTGGAACTTCGGTGCGGGATACAAAGTCACGGTCAAGGCCTGGAAACGTCGTTAAGTCAGGTCGCGCATGAAATTCTGGGCGTGGATGTCTCGCGCATCGCACTCGTGCATGGCGATACCGACACCTCGCCCTACTCCGTCGGCACATACGGTTCGCGAAGCATGGTCATGGCCGGCGGAGCGGTTACTCGGGCCTGCAAGGAACTCCGGACCAGGCTTTTGAAGATCGGCGCACACCTCCTCCAGGCCGAGGTCGGCGATGCCATTTTCGAGGATGGTCAGGTGCGCGCTGGAGGCGCGTCGGTTCACATCGCCACGATTGCAAACACCTGGTATCAGCGTCCCCACGAATTGCCGGCAGATGTCAATACCGGGGGCCTTGAAGCGACGGCCGGCTACAAGACCGCACGCGACACCGGTACCTTCAGCTATGCGGCGCATGGCGTGGCCCTGGCGGTAGACCCACAAACCGGCGAAGTTGAAATTCTCGACTACGTTGTCGTCGAGGACGGCGGAGTGCTCGTCAACCCGATGATCGTTGACGGTCAGGTCTATGGCGGCGTGGCACAGGGCATAGGAACTGCCCTGTACGAGGAGATGCGCTACGACGACGCGGGGCAACCGCTTGCGTCGACCCTCGCCGACTACTTGCTTCCTGGTCCGACCGAGGTTCCTGATGTGCGCATTCTGCACATGGAAACCCCCTCTCCCTATACAGAGTTTGGAGCCAAGGGCATTGGCGAAGGCGGGGCGATCGGCCCACCGGCGGCCATAACCAACGCGATCAACGACGCGCTCAAAAACCTCCATGCCGAGGTTACTCAGCTTCCGGTAACGCCTCGGCGCATCGTGGCGGCCATCGCGGCTGGGGCCAGGATTGAAAACAGCACGACGAACGCCGCATCGAGGCCATCATGAAACCAGCCCCATTCGGATACGAACGTCCGCGCGACTTGCGCGAAGCACATCAGATCCTTCGGCAAAGCGACGGCTCCGCGAAGATTTTTGCGGGAGGCCAGTCACTGGGGCCGATGCTCAACATGCGCCTCGCTCAGCCGCAGCGGATCATGGACATCACCGCATTGCCGGAGCTCACACACAGGGAAGAAACGAAAGACAGCGTCTTTGTTGGCGCCTGTGTGACGCATGCGAATATCGAAGATCGCCTTGTGCCGGACGCCTCGCGCGGAATGATGCCATCGCTTGCAACAGGGATAGCCTATCGGGCGGTCCGAAATCGCGGCACGGTGGGCGGCAGCCTTTGCCACGCCGACCCGGCGGCCGACTGGATATCAATCCTGACGGCTCTCGACGCTCAGGTCCTGATATCTGGTGAGGGCGGCCACCGGACGCTCCCGATCAGCGACTTCATCATGGGCGTTTTTGAGGTCGATCTCTCGCCGACCGAGATCCTTGAGGGCGTAAGGATACCTCGTCTTTCTGCCCGTGCGCGTTGGGGCTATTATAAATTCTGCCGCAAGACCGGAGAGTTTGCGGAGGCCATCGGGGTCGTCGTCGATGATCCCGAGAACGACGTCTGCCGGATCGTCGTTGGCGCGACCGAAGGCGCCCCTTATGTTCTTTCGTCGCGCACGCTTTTCCGCTCCGGCGATCTCACCAAGCTCGACACCCAGCACTTGTTCGATCTCTTCGATGAAAAAGGTATGCACGACCCATATGAGCGACAGCTTCATCGCGTCGCAGTTGAGCGGGCAGCATTGAGGGCCACCGCATGACAACACACACCGTTCGACTGACCGTCAACCAAAAGCCAGTGACGGCGACCGTAGAGGCCCGTACGCAACTCGTCGACCTGTTGCGCGAGGACCTCTTGCTGACCGGAACCCATATCGGATGCGAGCACGGGGTGTGCGGGGCATGCACCGTCCATATCGACAACGTGCCGGCACGGTCCTGCATCACTTTCGCCGTCGCCTGCCAGGGCTCCGCGATAAGAACCATCGAAGATTTCGACGACGACGAGGTCATGAAGCAGCTTCGCTCGGCGTTCTCTCGCGAACATGCGCTGCAATGCGGCTATTGCACACCGGGTATGCTTGCGACATCGCGCGATATCGTTCGCCGCCTGCCGGATGCCGATTTGAAGCGCATCCGGATCGAACTGAGCGGGAATCTTTGCCGCTGTACTGGTTATTCAGGCATCGTCCGCGCGGTCCACAGCGTCCTGGAAGAACGCCGCAGGACCGGGGCCGCCACGACATTGGATCGGTCCGCCATCGGGCCAGCCGGCTCTGGTCACGCCGGGACAGTGTCAGTGTCTGGCGGCATGAATCATCGGACGCCTGAGGCAAAGACACCCGAGCCTTCGGCGGCACAACGCATCACCACGTCTGCGAGCGGCCGTTTGAGTAACACTCCCAACATCCGGATCCAACAATCCTTCGTCGTGAACTCCCCGCGCGATCAAGTGTGGGCGATGTTTGAAAATCTGGAGGAGGTGATCTCCTGCATGCCGGGCGCAGCCTTGACGGAGCCACCCCAGGATGATCGGCTCGTTGGCCATATCCGTATCGCAATGGGTCCCATCAAGGCGACTTTCAGGGGGCAGGCTGAAATTGAACGAGATCCGGCCGCCTATATCGGGGTTATTCGCGGCAGTGGCAACGAGGAGCGCGGCTCCTCAACCAGCGGCGAGCTACGCTACGCCTTGCTGGTGGGCGGCGAGAGAAGCACGCGCGTGGAGGTGGAGATCGCGGCGGCCATAAAGGGTCCACTCGCCCATTTCAGTCGTTCAAGTCTCGTCACTCAGCTCGCCGCACGTTTGACCCAGGGTTTTTCCGATAACCTTGCTGCCCGCCTGAGAGGCGAGACCAGCACTGGAACCGCGGGCGCCGACCTGAAAGTCGGCTCTCTCTTCATTGACGCGATTAGGGGATATCTTAAAAAGATGCTTGGATTTTGGCGTTAGCCGCTGACGTCCGTGTTATGCAGTGAACAAGCGTCGAAAACGTCGACCCAGCGTTCAGGCATGTCAAGAAGAACGAGCGCAATTGCCCTATCTGGCGTCACCTTGAGAAGGTCACAATGAAAAAAACGCGTGCTAGCGCCCGCGCTCGGCAAAATGTCGAGGCTGGTGAAACTGCGAGCAGCTATTTGCAACTTGGATCGTTCATCCGTCAGATGCGGCAGATGAAAGGTATGCTGTTACGCGATCTCGCGGCGGAAAGCGGCTACTCTGAGAGCCTGCTTTCCCGAATCGAGAACGATAAGACAACGCCATCACTTCACACGCTACACAACATCGCGAGCTCTCTGAACCTGACGGTTGCCGAATTGCTGAGCAACCAACCAATGGAATCAGATATCGTCCTGCGAGGGGGAAAGCGTCGAACGATCGGCTCCAGTCCAGATTCCGCCTTGCCGGACGGTATGGAGGCAGAGGTTCTGACCCCTCTTGGCCGCAAGTCCACATTGCAGGGCTTTTTGGTCCGCCTAAAGCCAGGAGCGAGCCGCACCGGGACAAGACAACACGAAGGTGAGGAGATGGGTTATGTTACGCGCGGTGAGTTACTGCTGAATGTAGCTGGCGCAACCTACCACCTCTTCCCGGGAGACTCGTTTTTTTTCGCCTCTCGCCTGGCTCATGATTATAGCAATCCCTGCTCAACGATCACGGAGGTGGTGTGGGTAAACACGCCAGCGTCAATCTAGGCGGGAATTTCGAGGCATCTTGTTTCTTCCATCTTCTGCGTGGAATGGCGCAAGCGGCACCTCCAGGAAATCAGAACCTTCTGCCCATAGGGGCACGCCGCTTGCAGCGATCGTTGCGCCGACGTCGAAATTGCAATCCGCCTCATTAGACCGGCTCTTCGGTCGAAACGTCAGCCGTCGAGAAGCTGCCAAGATCCCGGCAACCGAGCGTCTGGTGTAAGCACAGCCAGCAACACCAGTTTTGACTGCCAAAGCAGCGAAGTCAGGAGAAAAGCATGCCTCACAACCAGGCCATCAGCCCCGGCGCCGTGCGAGAGTCTGCTGCACAAGAAGCAGGGCAACGCAGTTACGCAATAGAATCTCGCGGCTCGAAGGGGCAGGTGACCAGCCCTCATATTCTTGCAAGCGTCGAAGGCCGGCGCGTACTGGCATCGGGCGGCAATGCGATAGAAGCGGTAATCGCAATGGGCGCCGTGCTTGCCGTGGTCTACCCGCATTTCAACAGCCTTGGCGGCGATGCGGTGTGGCTTGTCGCCGACGAGAACGGTAAGAGCCGTTGTTTCATGGCCATTGGTCAAGCGGCGCTCGACACCGCCGGCTACGAAGATGGCATTGCGGCGCGCGGCCCACGCTCGGCCGCCACGAGCGCTTGTCTCGTGGACGGCTGGGGACATGCACATGGCTTCGCACAGATGTGGGGCAACCGTCTCTCCTTCTCCCAGCTGCTCGAGCCGGCCATAGCGCTTGCCCAAAATGGGTTTCCCGTCAGCCAGTCACAAATGTTCTGGCTCGATTTTCGCAAGAAGGATTGGCCGTCTTGGCCTGGCTTTGCTGCAGCGTTCGATACAAATGGCCTTGGCAGCCGCGACTTCGTCCAACCGCAGTTGGCCGCGTCGTTGAGGGCCATTGCCGAACGAGGCGCGCGCGAATTCTATGAGGGCGCACTGGCGTCACGAATCGCGGATGGCCTTCGCGATGCGGGCTCGCCGTTGCGCCTTGCTGACCTTGCCGCGACGCGTACGCTGGAATGCGAGCCCCTCGCCTTAAACTACGCGGGCCATACGCTGCTGGCGCCACCGCCGCCAACCCAAGGCGTCACCACGCTGATGATCATGGGCATTCTCGAGCACTTGGGCATTGGCACGGTCGCGGAAGGATCCGCCGAGTTCTTCCATCTGATCGTCGAGGCGATAAAGCAGGCCTTTCTTTTGCGCGGGGGCATCTCGGATCCGGCATTCTGCTTGCAGCCTGTCGACACTTGGCTGAGCCCAGCCGGGCTGCAAGCCATGGCATCGCGCGTCGACCAGAGTCGCGCCATGCCCTGGCAAGAACCCTTCCAAACTGGCGACACAGTCTACCTTGCTGCAACCGATGCGCAGGGCCGCTGTGCCAGCGTCTTGCAAAGCACCTATTTTGACTGGGGCAGCGGTGTCGTTGCTGGTGACACGGGCATATTGTGGCAAAACCGCGCCGCTGCCTTCACCGCAGGCTCAAACGCGCTGCGTCCCGGAGCGCGGCCGTTTTACACGTTGAACCCTGGCATCGCGCTGAAAGGGGGACGCCCTCGCATCCTCTATGGGACGCAGGGAGCGGACGGCCAGCCGCAGACTTTGGCCACCTTGTTGACGAGGATCATCGACTTTGAATTCGGCCCTGCTGCGGCTCTCGCGGCTCCTCGCTTCCTGCTCGGCCGCACGTTCTCCGACAACAACGATACGCTGAAGATTGAACAGGATGTCCCAGCCGACGTGCTGACCGAACTATCCCGCCGTGGCCACCGGACTGCATCGCTGCCTGCGGCAAGCCCCCTCAGCGGCCAGGCCGGTATCATTGTCATTGACGACGGTGTCGCGCGCGGCGCGCATGATCCCAGAAGCGATGGCGTCGCCCTCACCGTTGAATAGGATCTCAAGCAGCGTCGCGCCAATCTGTTCGCTAAGCTTACTTCAATCCACGTCGCCTGTGGGTGGGCAGCCTGGGCAGCAACCTCCCCAAGCCTCACTGGCTTAGCCGCCGGTCATCAGCCGTCCGGTTTCGCTGAGCAAGGTCTGTATCATCCGATTGGCGATGGGATTGGACTTACCCGGCCCGAGCGCCACAAATTCCGTGTCTGGCAGCGCCGGCAAGTTGAACCGGCGGTCCAGAGCGCTCAGGCCATCGGGGATTAGACATTCGGCGAAGGCAGCAACGCCCAATCGCGCCGCCAGGGCCGCCCTCAGCCCGCTCAAGCTCCCACTGCTGCATCCGACCCGCCACGAGAGGCCCGCGCGGTCCAAGCTCTCGATAGCGATCGTGCGCGTCATGCTGGGAGGGGAATAAAGGACCAAGGGTATTGCGCCCTCTCCGTTCCAGGCAAAGGAGGAACTGGCTATCCAGATCAGCCTGCCGCGCCATGCTATGGTTCCCCTGTCATCACCATTCTTGCGTTTGGCGAAGATCACATCAAGATCGCCACTGTTGTAGGCTTGATAGAGTTGTTCGCTGAGGCCCACCGTCAGCTCTACGTCGGCAAATGGCTCCGCCTCGCGGAATCGCGTTAGCACCCCTGCGAGCCGCGACATCGCGAAGTCCTCAGATATTCCCAGGCGCAGGCGAACCCGTCTCGCGACGCCATTGAAGTGGCTCATAAGACGGGTGTTTGACTCCAATACCGCGGTCGCCAACCGAACCATGGCATTGCCATCCTCGGTCAGAAGAACGGAATGGGTATCGCGCACAAACAATATCCGCCCCAAACGATGCTCCAGTCGTCTGATATGCTGACTAACCGTTGACTGGCTCAAACCGAGACGCGACGAAGCGACGGTAAAGCTTCGGCATTGGGCCACCGTTACGAAGCTCTCTAGCAAGATCGGGTCAAGCGGTAGTGACGCGCGGGTCATTGCGTCTCTTAATGGCTGTTATCGCTGTAATTACTCTAGCCACTATCTTACCAAGCGTCACCCCTTTCCGTGCGAGGCGACCGTGACGCTCATCAAAAAGCTGCCCATCGATGCCTATATGGTGCTGCTAATCTGCACGGTTGGATTGGCCGTTGTCGCGCCGGTATCAGGTCAGGCTGCCATCCTTGTTTCACGCTTGGGTTCTGTCGCTGTCGCGCTTCTCTTCTTCCTGTACGGCGCAAAGCTGAAGACCCAGGTGGTGCTGGCCGGATTTGTGAACTGGCGTCTGCAGGGTCTGATACTATTGATGACCTATGTCCTTTTCCCCCTGCTCGGGTTGGCGATCTTCCGGGTCGGCGACGCGATCTTTCCCCATGAGATTTTGGTGGGGATCGTCTATCTAACCCTCCTGCCGTCAACGATTCAGTCGTCGATCGCGCTTAGCGCTATGGCTCGAGGCAACGTTGCGGCATCGCTGTGCGCGGCATCGGTTTCAAACCTGCTTGGCGTCGTGGTTACTCCGTTGCTGGCGACGCTGCTGCTCTCCACGGCCGGCTTCGTACTCGATGTTCGGTCCGTTCTCAGCATAATTGCACAGATCATGCTGCCCTTCGCTGCGGGACAGATAGTTCGTCCGCTTATCAGCGGATGGCTGGAGCGCAACAAGCTGATCACGACGGTGGTGGATCGCGGATCAATCCTTCTAATCGTTTATTCGGCTTTCTCCGCGGGCATGATTGCCGGCGTCTGGAGCAAAATCGATCTTCCAATCCTTGTAGCCCTTATGGTTCTGGCCGCTGCGATGCTGGCTGTCGCGATAGTCACCGTCAGGTTCTTTTCCAAATTGCTCGGCTTCGACCATGCTGACGCGACGACGCTTCTGTTCGCAGGCATTCAGAAAAGCCTTGCCAGCGGCGTGCCCATCGCCAACATTCTTTTCGTTGGCCAGGCTGTAAGCATCATTCTCCTCCCGCTGATGCTGTACCACCAGATGCAACTGTTTGTGAGCGCTTTCCTTGCCCAACAGCATGCCAAAGAGCTCTCTGCCGCCCGGCCGTAAAACGCGGAAGGCCACCGTGATGCCCAGCTGCGACAGTCGATATTTTTTCGCGCAGATTGACGGAGAAGCAGCAGGGCTGTCCTCCTGCCAGCCTGCGTGCTCGAACAAAGGTTGCGCCGAGCACTCGCTTTAATTTCGAAGGCGCGCGCAGCCGAAGGTCACGACGTTTGACATCACCTGAGTATGGCTTATAAAATAGACCAATTGACCGCCTCGCGGGCGGTCGTTCGGTTAGTGCTATAGCGAGGCGCTTCTGGCAGGCGCCAATCCAACGAATTGAGGCGATTAGAAATGTCGGTTGGGAATGCAAAGCAAGACGTTTTGGCAGTTGTCGAAAAACTGAGAGACGTCCTCGTCCAGCGAACGTCGGAAGCAGTACAAATTCGCAGTGTCACGCCGGACTACATCAACGCTGACTATGAGGCCGAGGTTGGCGGTGAGACACGAGTCTGTGAGTATTTCCGCCCCTATATGGATGATTTGGGGCTGAAGACCGACCTCTGGGAGGAAGAAAAGGGTCGAGGCGTTGTTGTCGGCGTCTGCAAGGGAACGGGAGGCGGCCGTTCCCTTGTTCTCAACGGCCACGTCGACGTGGTCCCGCCTTTGGAGGACGAGAAGTGGACCGTCGCCTCGCCCTGGAGCGGAAAGGTCGTTGACGGCAAGATTTACGGCCGCGGCGCGGTCGACATGAAGGGGCCTGATATGTCGGCCTATGTAGCGCTGCGCGCTGTTCTGGAAGCCGGCTACAAGCCAAAAGGAGATGTTACACTGCAGTTCGTCTGCGGTGAGGAAATGGGCCAGGCCCTTGGGAGCCGTGGCGCAGTGCGAAAGGGTTATGTCGCGGATTCCGTCATCATCATGGAGCCATCGCGCAGCCACCTTGGCGCTGCCGGTCCAGGCCTCGTCTATCTGCAGGTGGAAATCGCCGGCAGAGCAACCCACATCGCGATGCGCGGACGAATGGTGCATGCTCGCTCTGCAGACGAGACCCAATACGGTCCCAGCCTGGGCGTCAATTCGATCGAGCGCACCATGGTCATTTACGAGGCGATGCAACGCCTTGAACAGGAGTGGGGTTACACCAAGATCCACCCGCTTTTTGCGCCCGGATTTTTTACGATCCACCCGGGCGCCATTACCGGCGGGCCGAACGGCGCCTTCATGGTATCCGATCGAAGCACGATTGATTTTGCCATCTGGTCGCCGCCCGGCGAAGACCTGGCTGATGTTCGCAAACAGGTCGAAGAGCAGATCAAGAGGTTTGCGCAGACGGATTCCTGGCTTCGCGAGAACCCACCTAAGCTCAAGTGGCTGGCCGCCCTCGACGCGTGGGAGACGCCGCTGGACGCTCCGATCTCCAAGGCTGTGCACGATTCATATGAGGCAGTGTGGGGCGAAAAACATGTTCCAAACGCTTGCGAAGCTGGCTGCGACGCGGTCGCGTTCCTGGAAGCCGGCATCAAGGATGTGGTATGCATGGGCCCCGGCAATTTCGGTGTGGCGCACGGTCCCGATGAATATGTCGACATCGAAGAGCTGACAAAGTGCGCCGGCGTGCTTGCCCTATCTATTATCGACTATTGCGGCGTCGAATAAGGACGGCAAGCTCGGCTCGCTCCATGACATTGGAGCGAGCCGAGCCCTCCCTGATCGCTGTGATGCGTGAAGGGACCTCTCTTGTCGCCGCTCGGAATTTCGGTGGATCCGAATGAGCCCGGCTATATTGTGAGCACCGCAAGACAGTCGAGACCAGTCGCGTGCGATGGTGCGACCGGCCACAGGGGCAGCAGCGTTTGACGACGCGAGTGGTGAATTCGACCCGTCGATCATCTGCGCCGCGAGGGAAAGCTTTCGCTGCGAAGTCGCTTAAACGGACCCACCGTGCCGTCGCACGAGAGCATCAAATGCCGTCTTGGCACGCCCGGCTGCATCCTCATATCTAAGGAAGCGGCTCGATACATGGTGGCTGAGGTAGATCCCGCAAAGCTCCCATACGAACTGTTCCACATCCGTGCGGACGCAAAGATGACCCATCCATCTAGCCTCCATAACGAACTGGCGGAGTTGCTCTCGCCAATGCTCCTCGAGCTTAGCTGCGTGGGAGCGCACCTCGCCTTCAACATCGTCCAATTCGAATAGCGCCGCCGCGACGGGGCAGCCACCGCTGAGGCCGGCGCGGCCTGACCAGTCGAGCCAATTTTCCATCAGAGCAATCAGGCGCGGCAATCCCTCCGCGGCTTGCATTGCGGGTTGGGCGACGACCCGATCGGCGGCTTGCGCCATTTCGTCAAGAAGTTCGATCTGCAATTGTTCCTTGGATCTGAAATGGGCGAACAATCCACTCTTGGATATACCCGACGCACTAGCGAGTTGCCCCAGCGTCACCCCGGACAGTCCCGCAACGCTCATCTGGTCAAGTCCGATGCGCAGCAGACGTTCTTTTGTGTCGTTTCCCTTCATGCAGGAATAATACGACCGGTTGTGCTTTTTGCAAGTGGAGAGTGCCTCGTTTTTCGTTGTTTTCTGGCTTTAAGGGGGCGCCCCTTTCGTTATGGTCGGCAAGCATGATAGCAGCGGGATTTGCGCCTGAATTTCAAGTTCTACGCCCCCTCCACCGCAGGCGCGATCTATCCATCTGAATGACGCCGCAGAAACGGTCGCGTACATACCTCTCGCCGCAGATCTCGCGAAGCAATTTGCCGGCGGCCGCCGTCGACGCACTTTAATGGCACGCCCCCGGCCAAATACCTGACCTAAGGGTGGACCGTACCAAGACCGATTGGTCCGGCGATCACGTCGTGCGCCACGATCTTGTCCAGCTTCTGGGATCGTACCGTCACCTTGCCAAAGATGACGGACAGCGCGTTGGTCCCCACGCCCGTATCAGTGCGACTTGCAGCATATCGCCCAGGCAAGACTTAGCGAAGAAATCTAGAACGTGGACTCACGCAGTTCGTCTCCCGGCTCGACAGCTGCTGCCTTAAAAAGGGCGCAGCAGCTTCCGTGTGGGTCCCGCTTCGACGGGGCCACGATACCTGTGGTGCTATTGGCAATTGCCTCAACAGCCAATTCTTGGCAATCGGGATAGGAGTCCGGAAACACAAGCGCGTCCAGTGCGATCTCCTCACGGAGATCCCGCGCTTCACCAGTATACCGGACGGTAAAGTAGGACACACGATTGTGCTCGGTGGGCTTCCAATGATGCCGCCGTTCAATATGCGCAGTCCCTTTGCTCCCCGCCGTGTAGAGTGCAGGGAACTCCTTCGTGTTGAATCGGAGCGGCACGTAACTTCCACGGCGCGACGGATCGAAAGTATAAAGAAGCGCCCTGGCAATCTTCGCCACCGGACTCATGGGGGAAGGAGAATCCCCCACCTGGGCTTCGATCTCGGGCTCAGTCAAGCCAAAGCGGCTCAGCCGGTCTCGTTGAGCTTGGTAGCCGGCCATAGGATCGAACAGAATAGTTAGCACGCACCTGAACTTCTCGCGTCCTGCGTAGCGCTTTTTCCTCATCGGTCCAGGGTCCCGCCACCGCGTGCTTCAAGCAATAACTTGATTTGAAGCAACTGATTGAAGGTTCCATCCAACAGAGCCTCTCGCATGGGAATACCCAGATCAGCGGAAATCTTATCAAGAGCGGGGAGCGACTGGCCATAGAGTTCGTGCATCAGCACCGCAGTGTCGATAAGCACCCTGACGCGCTGCTTTGCGTCGCGCGACGCAGCAAGGAGGGCAACGAACGCATCTTCACCTAGATCTTTAGAACGTTCGCCGCCAAGAAGCAGATGGCTGTCGGTCTTAGCCAAGCCAAGCTCGATCGCAAAGCCCGTGAGGAACTTCCGAGCACCAGAAGTATAGTGGTCTGCCCCAAGTTCTGCAGGACGAGCGTCTTCGGTTGCGAGGCTTGCCTGAAGGCGCTCCCCGAAGTCATCCATGTCGCCCTTTTCGAGGGAAATCATGGGGCCAATTTCTGAATCGTCATAGTCCCCGATCTCATCGAGACCGGATACCATGACGAGGACGGTGTCCCGCAGCTCATCGAAGCTCCGAAGATATCGGGCAATTGCACGACCGGCTAAGTCGGGGGACTCGATCAATATGTCAGCCCTGCCAATGGGTTCGAGGCTTTGCAGATGGGTATCCCAATGCTGGTCTAGAACCACTAGGCCTGGGGGCGGAGCGCCGCCCAGGATTTCCTGTACTGAGACTTCAATGGCCGCAATATTGGTCTCACTGCGAGTTCGAATTCCAACAGCCTCAAGGCTTCCGACGAGTTTTTGCTCATCAGTCTTCTTGTCATCGAAGACCCAAGCGGTCCGCATTTCAATAACTTCGCTTGCAACGGCAACATTCACGATCCTGGATCTTTCTTTGGATGTTCTCTGACAATGGAAGATGGAAAGGTGAGAACAAAACGATGCCAAACAATCTTGTATCCGGCAATAGGGCTTAGTACCCTCTCCCCGCTGAGTTCGCTCGTGCGATAGCCAAGTGTGCCCCCCCAGATCTCCATAGCGCTCTTTGCGAACCCCAACCCTCGGCCGGCTCCGTTGTCAGGCATGCTTATGCGAGCGTATTCGCCGCGGTAGCCGGCTTCAAAAACCTTCTCCTCCTCATAGGAGGATAAAGCGGGTCCTAGATTTGAGATCGTTACCGTCAATCCGTTTGACAGCGTGGAGATGGCAGTCATCACCACCTCACTGCGTGGTACGCTGTACTTAGCAGCATTGTCGGCGAGAGTTCCGAGAATATCAGACAGAGTGGTCCCGTCCATGAGGACGTCGAAATCGACTCCCGACACCGCCAGAGCGAGCGCGCCGCCACCGGCCGCTTGAGCCGCCGCCGTAAACTGGCTCCGGAATGCGTCTCTGATACGCGTGGGCGTTGCCTTGGCTTTGTCGAAGGCCTCCTTCGCGCGCTTGACGGCGATAAGCCGTGGGTCTCGAAACAGCCGTCGATCGCCGCTCGTCGCTTTTAGTACCTGGGCACTCATTTCCAAAGAACTAACCGCAATATCGAGATCCGCTACGATCAAATCGCCGACCCGCCTATCTTCTTCATGCAGGCTTTTCACGATTCTTTGATCGAGCCGCGTCCTTATACCTCGCAGCTGCCTTTCGACCCGCCGATACTCATGACGTAGCACGTTCCGAACTTCTACCTCCCAAGAAGCGTCAGAGGTGAGGTCGGCCAGAATTGAGCTGACTAGACTGGCCAACGCAACTGTGCGCCGATCCCAGTTGGCGTCCATTGCAATGGGATGTGGCGTACTGAAGATCAGCGCACCAATCCAATCTCCAGCTCCCACGCGGGCTGGAAGCTCCACCATGAAAGTCCTTCGACTGGAGCCATCCCCGCTTGTAGGCAATTCCTGTAGTTTACGATTGCTATCTAAAAACTCTCGCACTTGGACAACCGAAACCGCCCCTAACTCATCGGTGCCAACTCGTTTGCTGGTCCAAGTTCCAAACTTTTCTAGATCAAAGGACCCTTCGCTCGGGTGCCGGGCTCCAGTGAAGACAGTGACATGATCGGCGAGGAAAACGTCCGCGATAACCCGGCAGAGTTCCGATTTGCGTCCCTGACGCGCTCCGAAGTCGTCTGACCAATACCGATCGAACCTAGACACCGCATCGAAAACATTCACGCTCAAGAATGTCGACGATAGAACCTCCGCCGCCTCTTCGCACTTTGGACGCAGTAGAGTGCCGAAGTGGCGGGGCATTGTAGACACCAACTCAAGAACCCCCCACACATTTCCGCCGATCCTGATTGGAATGGCCAGCACCGAGCGTCCCCATTCAAACTCTAACCGATCGTCGTCGGGGACAAGAATAGTCGCTTGGTCATTCAGAAGGGCATCGGCCACATAGACTGTCGCATTCTGTGTCGCAGCTCGGTAGGAGGCGGACCGCCGACGAAGCCGCTCTTGACTTGCCGCGTCTCGCATGAAGCTTCTTTTGATCGCAGCTTTTTTTTCGTGCGAATTGCCGGAACAATGGATGCCTAAAGCGTGTAGCGGTGCATGATCCTCTGTCAGCGCGTACCGATAGATCGACACCTCGGATGAGAGGAGCACGTCCGCCAGAAAGCGACAGAGCCTGTTCCAATCCACCAGCTTGGGGCTGTCTCCGGCGAAGGCGGCAGGAGCTATGCTGAAATAGGTGCTGGTCGCCAGCCAGTTGTCCAAGATCGCCATCGACTCGTGAAAGAACTGCGTCCAGGTCAGTGCACCGGTGTCCTGACGGTGTTCGACAAGGCTGGCGATATCGCCACCGTCGGCGCGAAGTGAGGCTTCGAAATCGTCCCTCCAAGAAGGCGTTCCCAATTCCGCTGCCATCGAAAGTGTCCGCTCAATGGCTTGCTCGATCTGAGGACCAAGTTCAGCCCTCAGCCCGTAGCTCCCCAAGGCATTCTTGGCTGAAACGAGCGAGGAAAGCACCGCTATCTGGGCGATATCTATGTCACCATGGTGGGCCAAAACTAGGCGGTTAATCTCACCAAGCATGTCGGCGACGTCTGCCATCCTTCGGCTGGATGGCTCAAGAGAGCGGACAAGGCGAGAATTGGCAGCATTGAGCAATCTGTCAATCGGGTACAGACTGGCAGAATCTTCCCGCCGGTGGTGCACGCTCGCGGGCCGCCACGTACGCGAAATTCTATCTAGGAATGTCTCCAAGGCAGGACGTACGCTGGACATTGAGCTGCCAGGCAGTAACCACAGTAAAGGCCCGATCAACACAACCTCATCACCCTTGGTGACGGAGCCGTAGGTAAAGAACAGCGGCGCAAACTGGGCTACGTTAACGATGCGTAGCGCAGTCGGATTGTCGACCATTGCGAGAATATGATGAAGCTCAAACCAGCGAAAGTATCTGTGATCTCTGAACATCCGGGCGATCGGGGGCGCATTTGTCCAACTAACAGAGAACAGACGGTCGCCAAGATCGCTGAACCGCGAGACCCAGATGTCGGGATCGTTTGACACGACTGCGCAGAACTCTTCGAACTCAGTCGGAAGAACTCTTATCACGTCGAAGTCATGGCTAGTCGACGCGCTTTTGTTGATCGTAGCTACGGGTACCCCTTCGAGATAGCTCAGGATTGTCGCCGCGACCACCGTTGCAGGCGAAGAAGCGTTCGATCTCGGCTTGCCTAGGTCCATAAACACCTCCGCGACTTTGAACGGAAAGTTCCATTTGGGGAATAAGTAACATAAAGCCGAGCACTAGCCGGCTCTAGATTCGACGGGTTAGTCAACATCTGCCCCCGTCCTCGGTTTCATTGTCAGTGGTCGTTCCCGGCCAGCGGCAAGCCAGTAACAACCCCGTGCCTATCTCGGCTGAGCCTCCTAACCCAAGCCCTCGATATTCGCACGCAGGCCAGAAAGCTCCAAGATTGTTCGAGAACAAATATGGCGTGTGAGCACACGCGATCCGTTAATCAAACGTTTCCAAGTCTGTCGGGCGTCACGCGCGTTTCGGGGCGCCCGATGAAAACGCACTGTTTAACTGAAGTGACCGGAACTGCGCAGTTTCGCGAGCAAGATTGTTGCCGTACCGCGATACTCGATCCGGGCATGCTCGCTTAGTGGCAATGATTCCCAGGCAGACAATTCTGTGACCAAGGTGCATGCCTCACCGTTGACCAAGGCGCATCTCATTTGGCCGCCCTTCTCGAGCACCACGATCGCCGCTTCCGCTGCACCATACCCGATCGCAGCCATTCTCCGAATGGCGGCGTCACCATCTATGCGGACATTGAATAGCACCGATCCTTCGGTTTTCTCCGCGGCGTCGATCACTCTGTCTGAAAATGGTTTCTGGATGCCGTCTGGATTGGCAATCGACTGCTCGAAGAGAACCATTTCAACGTGCCCGGCCACCATATCGGCGACAGTGCTCTGTCTGCCGCGATTGGCAATAGGCAAGATTCACTTACGCTGCTTAGCTCACAGAAACCGTGGGGGGGAACCGGTTAACGCCACCGGTTCACGCGATGAGTTCTCGGATCGACCGAGCAACAGGAAGGACCGCTTCGATTCGAACGCAACCTCCACTTTGAAGCGCTCAGAGGATCGAAGCGCATGGAGGATCGACCGGTCGACTGAAGTCTTTCCAATATTCCCCCAGCGCGGCTACGGCATCTCTGGGCCAATAGCGTAATGACGGTTTGGCGAGAGGGACGTTCGGCACGGCACGTGCCAACCTCGATAGTCTTCTCTGGTACCTCAGGATGGCGATCCAGTGCCAGTGTCAAGAGCGCAGCGTTCTCCCGATTCACTGATCGCAAAAGTCAGCGCCAGGGCAATCCTTGAGGTAGCCCACCACATCGCTTGCCAAATGCATGCGACCTAGACCGATTGGCTCGGCATGATATCCTCTATCCGGATCGGAAAGCGCCGCACGCGCACGCCTGTCGCGTGCCACACCGCGTTTGCGATTGCGCCGACGGTGCCGGTGAGACCAATCTCTCCAACACCCTTTATGCCCAGCTGATTGACGTAGAGGTCATCCTCCGGAATGAGGATGGCTTCCATCGGTGGGACGTCAGCATTGACCGGCACATGGTACTCCGCCAGATCGGCATTCATGATGCGTCCCGTTCGGGGGTCCATCACGGCCTCCTCCTGCAGTGCGAACGAAATGCCCCATATCATGCCGCCGAAATATTGGCTGCGCACAAGACGAGGATTGATGATACGACCGGCTGCAAAGGCGCCGACCAGTCGTGTCGCCCGAACCTGGCAGAGCTCCGGATCGACCTTGACCTCCGCAAACACGGCGCCATGCGCATACATCGCATGCGACGCCGCCACATCAGGATCGCGGGCGGCCTTGGCCGTGCCAACCAACTCCGTTCTTCCGGCGCGGGCGAGGATCTGCACAAAACTTTCGCCACGCTCCTTGTTGTCGCGGCGATGGAGCCGCCCGTCCTGCGCAACCACGCCGACATTGCCCGCGCCGAACAACGGAGAGTCAGGATGCCCCATCGCGAGTTCGGCAAGTCTGGCGATCGCGTCCTCACCGGCATTGTGCAGCGCCAGCCCGGCGCTGGCGGTGTGGCCAGAGGCGCCTGCAACGCCGCCGTCCGGCAGGTTCGACCGACCGGAAGAAAATTCAACCTGATCGGGGTTGAGCCCGAGTGCTTCCGCAGCGATCTGAGCCAGAGCCGTCCACGCGCCTTGTCCCATATCAACGCCGCCCGTTTCCACCAAGGCCGTTCCGTCGGCGCGCAAGGTTGCGCGCGCTTGAGCTGGAAAATGCGAACAATGAAAGACGGCCGTCCCCATGCCCCAGCCGACGAGGAAGCCGTTCTCGTCACGCATCTGGCGTGGTCCGAGCGGACGCTTCGACCAACCGAAACGCTCGGCGCCCGCGGCGTAGCATTCCCGCAGCGCCTTCGATGAAAAAGGTCGCCCGGTGCCGGGTTCGGTCTCGGCATAGTTCAACAGCCGGAATGCGAGCGGGTCCATGCCATGAGCTTGCGCCGCCTCGTCCATCGTGACTTCCAATGCCGCCGATCCCGGCGCCGCGCCAGGTGCCCGCATCGGCCCGGGCGTGCCGATGTCGAGACGCAGGCCTTCGTGCTCCGCAAGCAGCGCAGTGCTTGCATAAAGCGGCAGCGATGCATCCGATGTCGGTTCGATGAATTCGTCGAAACTGGAGGTGGTGACAAGCGTGTGGTGGTGAAGCGCGGTCAACTTTCCATTCCCATCGGTGCCGACACGCAGCTTCTGCCAACTGGCGCCGCGATGGCCGACCGGCCCGTACATCTGGGCCCGGGTCAGCACTAGTTTTACCGGCCGATGCAGCATGCGCGCGGCGAGAATGGCGAGGATTTGCGGTCCGTTGATCATCACCTTCGAGCCGAACCCCCCGCCAAGGAATGGCGAGCGGATCAACACATTCTCTGCCAAGATGCCGAAATAGGCCGCATAATATCTGGTGCTCAGCGCCAGCGCCTGATTTGGCATGTCCAGGGTTAGACTATCGCCGTCCCATTTGGCGACGATAGCATGAGGCTCCATCGCGTTGTGATACTGCGCCGAGGTCGCGAACTCCGCCTCCACTATATGGCTCGCCGCCGCGAAGCCTGCCTCGATGTTGCCGCGCTCCGTGCGGGCCGGTTCGCCGATGTCGACTGCCGAGGGTTTATAGCGCCCTCCATTTGCCGGCCCCGTGCGGGCCGCTTCCACGTAATATTGCGGCTTGAGCAGCGCGGCGCCCTCGGTGGCCGCTTCTAGCGTTTCGGCGACCACCAAGGCGATCGGCTGGTTGACGTAGCGGACCGTATCGTTCTGCAGCACTTCGACGCGGAAGCCGAAGGGCGGCATCTTCTCGTTGGGATCATGGGACAGCGGCGGTCGGTTCGCCGGCGTCAAAACCTCGACCACGCCGGGTTGCGCCTTGGCGGCTGTGACGTCGAGCGATATCACGCGCCCACGAGCGATCCGGCTGACCGCGGTCACGGCATAGAGCAAGCCTTCGGGATGGGTGTCTCCAGCGTATTGTGCACGGCCGGTGACCTTGAGCACGCCGTCGCGCCGCGTCAGCGGCTGACCGGACGTGGAGCCATGCCGGAGATGCCGCCGAAAGGGGGAAGCGGTCTCAGACATGATTTGCTCCGGCAAGGGTGGAAAACGGCGACGCCGGCAGCGCAGGCATGATGGCCGGGGTACCGTCCAGGGCAACGGATAGAGCGCGGCGTACGATGCGACGCGCCAGTTCGATCTTGAATGTGTTATCACCGGACGGCCGGGCCTCCGCGAGCGCGATATCAGCCGCCTTCGCGAAGGCCCCGGTTGTCGCCCTCCGGCCTCTTAGCCACGCTTCCGCGTCGCGGGCCCGCCATGGTTTGGCGGCAACACCGCCAAGCGCAAGGCGCGCCGAGTGGATCGTGTCGCCATCGATGTTCAGCGCAGCCGCTGCCGAAACAACGGCAAAGGCGTAGGACGTGCGCTCGCGCAACTTCAGGTATCGCGCATGGCCTGCGAAACCGGCGGCTTGCGCTGGAATCCTTAGCGCCACGATCATTTCACCGGGCAGCAGCGCCGTTTTCCGTTCCGGTGTCGACCCGGGAAGCATGTGCAGTGCTTCCACCGGAATTTCGCGAGGGCCGTGCGGGCCCAGCAACTCGACAATGGCGTCCAACGCCACCAGCGGCACGCAGAAATCCGACGGGTGGGTGGCGATACAATGTTCGCTCCAGCCAAGCACCGCGTGCAGCCGATTTTGCCCGTGCAAGGCATCGCAGCCTGATCCTGGCAGGCGCCGGTTGCAGGCGCTCTCAAGATCGTAGAAATAGGCGCAGCGTGTGTCCTGCATGAGGTTGCCTGCAACAGTCGCCGCGTTGCGAAGCTGCGCGGAAGCACCAGAAAGCAACGCCTCTGCGACCGACGGAAAAGTTCGCGCAAAGCGGCTCTCGTAGGCCAGGTCCGAGTTGCGCACCATCGCCCCGACGCGCACGTCACCGTCCGCAAGCCATTCGATGCGGTCCAGACCAGGCAGTCGGGTTACATCGATAATCCGTCCGGGCTGCGCCACTCCACATTTCATGAGGTCGAGCAGATTAGTGCCGGCTGCGAAGTAAACCGAACCCGGCTCTACCGCAGCGGCAATGGCCTCCGCCACGTTGGTTGCTCGAACATAGTCAAACCGGTTCATGCTGCGCCCGTCTGGCGGGCGCCGCCGTCGTCCTTCTCAGCCATCCTCTTCTGCGCTGCCAGCACAGCTTCGGTGATGCCCTGGTAAGCGCCGCATCGGCAGATGTTTCCGCTCATCAGTTCGCGGACGCGTTCGGGATCATCGCCGGCATGGCCCTCCGAGATGAGGCCAATCGCGCTCATGATCTGTCCGGGCGTACAGTAGCCGCACTGAAATCCATCCTGCGCGATGAAGGCGGCCTGTACGGGATGCAGCGTCTCCCCGTCGGCAAGCCCTTCGATGGAGTGGATTTCGGCGCCATCCAGGCTTGCGGCCAACGAGAGACAGGAATTGATACGCCGCCCGTCGACCAGAACGGTACACGCGCCGCACTGGCCGCGGTCACACCCCTTCTTGGTGCCGGTCAAGTGAAGCCGGTCGCGCAAGAGGTCAAGGAGCGTTACGCGGGGATCATCGAGCGCAATCGCGTGCTGGTAGCCGTTGATGACGAGGTTGATGGCGACTGACATGGATCCTGATCATGATGAAGATGACTTAAGAGTTTTTGTACCCTGTGCTGATCTGCTTGATTGGGTGAGTGTAAGCGGAATTCGCAACATGAGTTCCGGGCAGGAAAAGGCGGGGACGTCCGTGACGTATGTCGATGCAAATTGAAAGGCGTTGATTAGGTGAGGTGTGCTCCGGACCCTGTCAATAGGGTTTGAGGTCGAGAAGTAGCCGATGGGTGGAACGCGTGACGAATTCAGCCAAACGATCTCAGGCGAGCAACACAGGTTGGTGGAGAAGCGCGCCGAGGCGTAGCGCGTCTTTGGCTTCGACTTGCTGGACAGCGGAACAGAATGGCGAGGTCTCGGTCATTAACGAGCGCAACAGTCGCCATTCATCGACGGTGCGCATCAATTTGACCAGCTGGCGCTCTGTTGCGTTGGAGACTGTCTGCTGTGGCAATGAGCGCTCGCCCTTCATTCCAGGCGGGCTAAGCAGCGCTCTCACAAAAATTCACGTGTGCCATTCCCCTTACTGTCAAGGTGCTTGAATTGAAGTTGCTCGCCTAGGCGTCCTCCGGGTCAAGTTCTGACCAGGCGTCGGGCACCGCCTCGTCAAATATTGCCGACCAGTTCTTCGTGTCGTGACGTGGCTGAAGAGCTTTGGTTCTGCTGACGATCAAACCCTTCAATCTTCTCGCCGCCGAGTTGAATCGGGCCTCAACGGCCTCCACAGCCTGTTCGCCATGGACCCCTGCCTCCGGGCGGCGATTTGCCGGGAAGCGATCGGCCTCCGCCGCAGATTGACGAGCAGAAGCTGTGCCGGCCGTGCGAGCATTCTGATATGACGCGGTCGTCGCGGGAACGGGTGTCGACGGCAGGAATTCCATTGCTGGCACGAAAGGAATGTGACTGCGAGAGAAAAGCTCCGGGTCACGAAACCGCTTCACCGAAAAGAAGCGCAACTTGTCGGCAAGGATCGGGTTCTGCCCTTCGACGATCACAAGCATCTTGTCGGGCGGCAGCTGGCGAATTTCCTGCGGCATCATCAGATCCCGCTCCCTCAACTGCTCCACCTTGGTGCGCCGGGGAAGGCCCATCGGCTCGATCGTCCGGGACTCGGTCTTGTAGCGCAGTGTGCGTCGGCCAAGGCTCTTCGACACCGCCTCGGCGGTCGCTTGATCGTTCGCGCCGAGCACAAGTTGATAGCCGCAGTTTCCCATGAGGGATTGGCGCGCGGTTTCGCCATAAATCTCGTCGAGGTTCTTCAAGTCCTGGACGATGAAAGCCATTTTGATATTGTAGCCGGCGACGAAGGGCAGTCTGGCGGTGATCTCGCTCAGCTTCTTCAATTGCCTGAACTCATCCAAGAGGAAGTAGACCGGCAACGTTCGGCGCCCATGCTCCAGCAAGAGTATATCGAGGGCCTGCTGGACGAAGAGCGCCAGCAACGGCCTCAGCAGCGTGATGTCGGTGATGTTGGGCGCCAGATAGATCGAGATGGGTCGGTACTTCAGGGCACGCAGGTCCATGTCCGTGACGAAAGTGGCCGCCACCACGCGTTCGTTTCGGAAAGGTCGCAGCGCCTTCTGGACGTCGAGAAGCGCCGAGGCCGCGGCGCGCTCCGAAAGCGCGAGATAGGCATTGAAGCTCTCGACCGTGAAGCGCGAAAGATCGGGCTCCTTCTCCTTGATAAAACCCATCAGTGCCTGAAGGTTCGCGCTGCTGTTGAAGAATGCCGCCACTTCGCCGAGATTGCGTCGGCCGTGATAGAAGACACTCTCGTTGATGTAGCTGATCACCCCGGCCATGACCTGTTGGGCCGTCGCCTGCCAGATCGAATTTTCCGAATCGACGCTTTCGGGGACCAAGATTGCGGCAATGTTCTGGATGTCGGTGGTGCGGTCGCCGCGGTCAGGGCGGATGAAGTCCAGCGGATTGTAGCGGTGGGTCCGGTCGGATCCCGGGGCGAAAAGGAAGACCTGACTGCCCTTCGCCTTGCGGTAGCCGGCCGTGGACCGAAAAATCTCCCCCTTTAGATCGGTGACGATCAGCGAGCCTTCGTGGCTGAGAGCATTCGGAATGACGTAGCAGGCGCCTTTTCCGGAGCGTGTCGGCCCGATCACAAGATGATGCCGCTCGTCGTCGACGCGCAGAATCTGATGACCAAAAGACCCAAGGATATGTCCGCTACGGCGAAACCACTTTGCCCGGCGAAGCGATGCTGTATTTTGAAAGCGCGCATCGCCAAGCGGATTGGATGCCATCCGCAGACCGGCATAAGCGACAACGCCGGCGACGAGGAGCGCGGGCGCCGCGGCCCCCAGTGCCACCCGCTGCAGCGTGTGATTGCCGGCATAGACCGCGAGCTGTTGGAGAGGCACCCAAGGGTTTGTGGCCAGCGTCGCCTCTATGACACGAGCGTCACCGTAGAGAAGTTTTAGCGCCAGGCCATAACACAGGAGCCAGATGGCGAAGGCGATCGCCAGGCAGAATATGACGTAGATCACACGCAAGGAGCCTGTCATGACCCGACCATGCGTTCAAAGAAGATCTCGGAGACGCAGCGGCGGCCCCCCTCACGCCGAAGCTGGATGACAATCGGGATGACGCTGCGGATATAGGAGATTAAGTCCGCCTTCTGATATGCCGCCGAAAGTCCCGACTGCATCACCATCATGGCCAATTGCTCGTATGCGCCGAGCGGCGTGTCGGCGTGCACGGTCGTCATCGAACCTGGATGTCCGGTGTTGATGGCGCGAAGGAAGAAAAAGGCCTCCAGGCCCCTCACCTCACCGACGAACAGGCGGTCAGGACGCATGCGCAGTGAGGCCTCCAGCAAACTCTGGATCGTGACGCTGGCCGTACCCTGGTCGCCCTTTGAGGCCAAGAGATGCACCGCATTTGTCTGAGGCGGAAACAACTCTCTCGTGTCCTCCAAGGTGATGACGCGCTCGAGGGGGTCGACCGACTTGAGACAGGCGTTGAGGAAAGTCGTCTTGCCGCTAGAAGTGCCGCCGCTGATAAGGATCGAAACGCGATTGGTGATCGCGGATCGGAGGAAGCCATGGACATCGTTTGCATGGAGAAGCTTCGTCAGCTCCCGATCCACGTCGGTCGCGCCACCGATCGTCACAGAGACTTGGTCAAACGCACCTCTATCGCGATAGTCGTCGAGGCTGAAATCGCTGACGACCTGCTTGCGCAGCGAGATGGCGCCGCCGTCGGGAGCTGCCGGCGGCAGCACGATTTGGATGCGCTCGCCCGTGGGTAGCGCAGCGCTCAGGATCGGGTTGGCGGAACTGATGAACTGGTTCGTCGAGGCCGCCACGCGCTCGCCGATGTTGACGATCTCCGCCGTCGTCAGCTCAGGAGCCGAAAAGAACTCCATGTGCTCGTCGCCCAGCCGCTCGATATACACACGACCGGGACGATTGATCGAGACCTCTATGACACGCGGGTCAGCCAGAAACGGGTTCAGCGGCTCCAGCGCGCGGTAGAGAAAATAATGCCTGTGGTCGCGGGCGAAGTCAGTTGAGACCACGTTCATGCTTGATCTCCTTGAGCGCTTCGGAGAGCGGGTCGATGTAGAGCGCTGAGAAGTCGAGGTCCTGGCGCACGAAAACAAAGATACGCTCGCCTTGCGCGATGCTGATGGTTGGCGGGATCTTGAGGCTGTCGCCGAGCGCCTGATTGGCCATGTCGGAAAACGTCTGCGCCAATGTGGTGCGGGCGAGGTCCTCGGCGCGCTGACTGTCGTCGCCGCCAGCTGTCGCCGACTGGCTGTCGCCACCCGCCAGATAGCTGGCGCCGCCGCCGATGATGGACAGGAGAATGGCAGCGCCAAACCGCTCCTTGTATTTGTTGTCAACCTGACCGGTCAGGCCAGATCGGCCCAGGCTATCGGCTCCAACCGAATCGAGGCGAACGCTGACGCCGTCATCGCGCAACATTCGTGTCCAGATCACGAAGACACGCTTTTGACCCCGCACAATGTCTGACTGATATTCACCGATGAGGCGTGTGCCCGTCGGAATAAGAACGCGCCGACCATCGAAGGAATAAACGTCCTGAGAGACGACAGCGCTGATTTGGCCCGGCAGGTCACTTACGATTGCTGTTTCCAGGATCCCGGGTATCAAGGTCCCCTCCGGAACCAGTGCATCGATGCGATCGATCCTTCTTGCCTGTGCGGTTCGATCGCCGCGGCTGATCTCGGCCGCCAGGAACTTGCTGTTGCGATCCTCGCCCGCGACAGAGGCGCCCTGCCCATCCGCTGGTGTCGATCCGAGCTGCTCTTCGCTTGAACCTCCCTTGTTGTCGAACACGACCATGTTGGAGCGGTATCGTTTCGGGAATTCGTCCTTGGCTGGCGCGGACCCCAAATCGGCTTCCGGTGCCGCCGCGGGCGGAGGCGGAACGTTGAACTCAGTCGTGTCGGAATGCTCTTCCGCTTTTGCCGGCGGCGGAGGTGGCGGCGGGATTTGGAGAACTTCTGGTTCCGTCGGCTTTGGTTGCGTCACGCCGTCACGCACAAAGGACGGCGGCCGAAACGTCGTCGTTGAAAATTCCTCGTCGCCGGCCAACGGATCGCGTCGCTGCTGTCCGCCACCGGTGAAGACGAAATAAGCCGCGACGACGCCCGCGAGGACAAGGATCCCCCCGCCGAGCAACTGCTTGCGACGAACAGACCTGTCCGCGACAGCGGGCTCGTCGGCACTCGCCATGGCCTCGAGTTCGGGACTGCGCTGGATCAATTGCCGCTCCCCCTCCGCCTGGTTGCTTGAGGATCCTTGGCCGGGCCAAGGACTCCGGGATCGGGGGTGCCGAAATCGGGCTTCTTCAGATTGAAGATGCAGACCCATTGAGGGCCGTCGCGCAAGGTGAACTGCGTCGCCGTTCCATCGACGACAACATAGTCGCCTTCCCTGCGGAAATTCTCCAGCGTTTCGGAAAAGTCGGAATTGACCGCGAAGATCGCCGGCACGCGGCGTTCGAACTTGAAGAAGGTCTTGGCGCCGTCATCAAAAACCATCAGCGGCTTCAGCCCTGCGTCACCGGAGAAGGAATAGTCGATGTTGACGTTGGCCTTGTCGATGCCGGAAATATTCGGCCACGCGGCGCGCTGCTGGGCTTCGCTGCGCAAGGCGGTATCCAGATTTTTGTCGGGATAGACGAAGCGAATCCCGAAGACCTCTTTGGTCGCTTCCGGCTCGTTGTCGCGCAATTCCAGGTAGTAAATCCGCTTGTCCGTAACGACGTTCATGTTGGTGGTCACATTCCTGGCGGTCGGTTTCACGAACAGGATGTTGCCCTTTTCAGCCGGGACCACCTGCCAGCTGTCCGTGTCGCCGAGAGAAATCGTCTGGAACCTCTCGTCCTCATCGAAAATGATCATGGTCGAAATGCCATATGTAGCAGAGACTTGTACGACATTGTTCATTTGATAGATTACGCTGGTGACGCGCCGGTCGAGCGCCCCGCCCTTCGGCGTCTGAGCCGCCAGGGCGACCGAACCGAGCGCAATGAGATACAGCAAAGAGGCGAAGGCTCTTTTCCCCCTCATCACGGGCTCCCCGGCGTCACGGTTTCCTGGTCGCGTCGATAGTCGTAGACCTGGAAACCAAGCGGGTTTTCGAAGCGCCATTCGTTCTTGATGGGCGTGTCGGTGTACCGGAAGCGCACGACCGAGATCCAATGTCGGTCGATGACCTCGGTTTCGCTCTTCTCAGTGGTGGAAAAGCGTACGATCGCTGTCGAAGCGTTGGGAAAACTGACCGATTTGATCGCAACCGAAACGCTTTTCAGCTTGCCGTAGATCTTGGCGGGATTTTGCGGATTGGCGGCACTGTATAGGGCCTGCAGGTCGCGCGCGGCATTGCCGGTCGAAAGAAGTGCTGCGATGCCAAAATGCTCGTCAATCGCGTAAGGGTCGTAACCCTCGCGGTTGCGGATGTAGCGGACGACGTTGGCTTGTGTCACCGCCTCCTGCTCCGTCAGCTTAGCTGGCCGCGTCAATCCGGACTTCACCTCGGTATAGCCGGTGTTCATGTCGACCTCGACAAGGTAGGGTTCGAAGCTCTTCAGCGGCAGCATCAGCACGACGGCGAGGAGGCTGAGCACCGCGATCCCTGCAAATAGCATCGCGAAGAACCAAGCGACGCGACTGGAGCGCTTCGCCCGCTTGATGATCTCGATCTCCCAGATTTCTCCGTGCTGGAAGTAGGATGCCAGTCTGTCCTCGGGGCTCTCTGCCATGTGTTCCATCGGTTTGGCTTGGGGGGTCATCGGCGACGCTCAAGCGGATTGTTGCGGTGTTCCGTTGGCTGTGATGGCACGTTGCATGGTCTCGCGGGCCATGGAGCGGGCCGGGTGAAGCTGGGCCTGCACCCGCTGAACTGCAGCCTGCATCTGCCGCGACGACGTGCCGATCGCCATGCGTCCGAACAGGATGCCGCGGTCGGTGAAGGAACGTGACCGATTGCCGATCGGCATTGAGAAACCGCCGGCAATCCCCTGAGCCAGCGACTGAACCTGGACAAGGACGAACGAGCCAGCGAGGCAGAGCATTATGAACGCGGCGAAATCGCTGAGCTTCAGCTCGCGGTTTCCGGAGATATCGTTGATTTTGGTAAGCTCCGGCGCCATGGCCGCAATTAGAAAGGCGGCAATGACGTAGACGAACAGCGGGATCAGCGCATAGAGCAGGGACTGATTAAGCCAGCCCAACGCGTAATTGCGCGTCGGGTTGAAGAGCATGCAGGAGATGAAGATCGGCGCGGTGCCGAGCAGGACCCAAAGGATGACCTTTGCCAGCACCAGAATGCCGAGCGCGATGGCCACGAAAAGCCCGGCAAAGATCATGATCACGATGCCGATCAGTGCCGGCAGCACAGAGAAATAGCCGGCCTGCTCCGAAAACGTCGAGGCAGCCACGTTGGCTGTCTTCCAGATCTGCGAAAGCCCGTTGGTCGGCTCCGTGACCCCGGTTCCTGAGGCAGAGAGCACGGCGCGGCCGGCGGCTTCGGGCACTTTCGTCAGCCAGTCATAGACCAGCGCATCGAAATTGGACCAGGTCCTAACGAGGATGAATATCACGATGACGCGCATGAGTCGGCCGACGATCTCGGCCATGCCGAGCCGGGACGTTCCAAGGAAAAGCTGCATTCCGTAAAACAGCAAGACCAGGATGAAGAGCAACCGAAGCAGCGGATCGAGGTCCCTACCCAGCGCCTCAAACGCGCGCTCGGAGAAATTCTGTCCCGACGCGTCGATGCGTTGCAGTAGCTGTCCGACGAAATCGTCCACCGCCCCGACTACTCCGGTTTTTGTGCGAGGCCGCTGATCGCCGCAAGCACAGCTGTGCTGTCGGGATCGACCAGCCGCATTGCGCCGCACTCCTTGCCAGGATCGGCGACGTAGCCGGTCAGATCGGCCGGCCGCTTGCAGGGTGCGGACTTCTCCGCGGGTGTGGCACAGGCGGCGAGGAGGGATATCATCGCAGCAAAGCCCACGATCGTGAAAGGCCTGGTCCCGCTCATTCGTAGGTGAGCGCTTTTTTGGTATTGGAAATATCGGTCAGCTTGCGCTGGTTGTCCGCCTGCAGCGATTGCACCGCAGCGTTCATCGTCCCGATCATTTCGTTGAGGGTGAGGCCAGTCTGCACCTGGAGTTGCGTATTCTGGTCGATCGATCCCTTGATGTCCTTCGAGGTGCCGATCTCTTGTCCTGCGCTCTGCAGGGCAGACCGCCGGCTTTCAACCGCCTGCTGCGATCCGTTGACGAGCGCCGAGACACCGAGGACAGTTTTAACCAGTTCCTCGTATGATTTGTCGCTGGCAAGCGAACTATCTTCCTTGCCCGAGAGCGACTTCACCAGTTGCAGTCCATTCACGAACAGCGTCGCCGCCTTGGCGATCTGGGGCCCCATGGACCCGAAATTCGGCATTCCGCTCTGCAGAAGACCGTCAAAGGACGGGACCGACGTCACGCTGAACCCATTGCCGATGGCGATGTCCTTCAGCGAGCTGGTTTCGCTGCTGCGGTCGCCAGAGACCGCTTGCAGCGTTTTTTCGACCGTCGTCAGGATATCCTTGTTGGTGTCGAGAATCTTGGCGGTCTTTTCGGCCGTGTCCTTGGCGACAGCATAATTTGTCTTGTCGATGACCGGGATATCCGCGCGCGCCGTCGTCATGCCAATGGCCATGCCGCTGACCAAAAAGAGAATACGTTTCATCAAGGTCTCCCTATCATTGCGCAACAAGAAGCAGTTCGTCGTTCTGGTCGCGTCTGCGGGCGCAGTCCTTGGGGTCGCTGCCCGAAATCTGACCGGAACGGTCTTCGCAGAAGCCGTCGTTCGGTTGTGAGTCTTGCCCGCCCCCGCTCTGGTAGCGAGCCGAGCGATTGGCGCCCGACACGTCGCTTAGCGTGACACCGTTCCGACTATTGATAAGATCGGCCAGGCTGGCGGAGAGCGCGATCATGCGGTTCAGCATGTCGATGCTGGCGTTGCGAGCCCCGGAATTCTGATCCCAGCTTTCCTGCACGGTGCCGGTCGGAACGGAGCCAAATTGTTCGAACCAGGATGCGACGTCGCCCGACCCGTCGCCGGTGGCGCTGGTCAATGCAAGAGCCTTGATGGTGCTGGAGCGCATGCCTTCATAGGCCGTGCCCGTGCCGCCAAAGTTCAGCGGTATGCCCGACTTGTCCGATCCGCCGAAGGCCGGCAGCCATTTCTGCGTGATGTTGCGGACGTAGTCCTGGGTTTCGCGGAATGGCGGGATGCCGCCATAGCTCTCGACATTGCCCGAGCCCGAATTGTAGGCGGCAAGCGCCAGCGACACGTTGCCGTCGAAGCGACGCAGCTGCTGCTTGAAGTAGCGCGCGCCGCCGCGCAGGTTCTGCTCGATGTTGTAGGGATTGACGCCCAGGTCTGACGCAGTGCCCGGCATCAGCTGCGCAAGCCCTATCGCCCCGGCGCCGGATTTCGCGCAGGGATTGAACCGGCTTTCCTGGTAGACCAGCGCCAGGAACTGGTTCTCGTCCACTCCCTCCTCGCGCGCCACGTGCCGCACCAGGCCAGCGATCGAAGGGTTTGCATTGGCCGCGGCGACCGGGTCATCCTTGCGGCCCGGCCGGAAGACTGCGCAGGTGACGCTGGCGTTGTTCGTGTATCGGTCACGGTCGACTTTGTCGATCTCGGTGGTGCTATCGCTGCGCGACTGGGCCTCGTTCAGCACGGTTCCGTCAATGGTTGGAATATCAGCCGCGGCGGGCGTCGCCAGAAGCGCGACCATCACGGAGAAGCGCCGGATCATGGACCCCACCTCCATTCGCAGAATTCGGGCAGCCACGCCGCTGGATCCTCGCCAAGCCGGGCCCGCAGCACCGCGCAGGCCTCGATTGTGTCCTTGCGGCCCGACAGTACCTTGAGGATGTCAGGCATCGCCGACAGGTCCAGCCGGGCAATGACGGAATCAATGCCGTGCTTGATGAGGAAGCTCCGCCGTTCCGGCGGCGTGTTGCGGATAAAGGAGAACTCCTTTTGCGTCAGGCCAAAGCGGCGGATGTAGCTTTCCTCGTCGGCGCGGGGGTTTGGAAAGTGCAGGTTCGTTGCCGACTGCTCGATCAACGTGTGCGACTGAACCGACTTTGCAATGTCGGCGGCGGATTGGGTGCCAAATCCCACGATCCCGTTCAGCTTGCGGATCGTCTTCATCTTGTCGACTATGTAGCTGGAGAAGGCTTGATCCTGGAGCAGCTTCCAACCCTCATCCATGAAGATCAGGGCTGGATCGCCGGTGAGGAGCTCATCGATACGGTGGAAAAGATACATCAGCGCCGGGGTGCGGACCTCGGCATTGTCGAGAATGTGGGTCATGTCGAAGCCGAAGATGCGGCCGCCAGAAAATGAGAGCGCATCGTGCGGCGCGTTGAAGAGCCAGGCCTTCTCGCCATCGAACCACGGCCGCAAGCGTGACTGGAGGTCGTTGGCTTCAGAGCGCGAGCGGCCCATGAGAAGTCCCGACAGATTGGCAAGCGTACGCTGCTCGGTCGGCTCCTGGCAGATGCGGCCGATCGCGCGCTCCAGCGTATCGTCCTCTTGCTGGTGAAAGCCGCGGCCGTCGGCGGGCCGCAGCATGGCCTTCAAGAGACGCACCAGGAATTCCCGATTGGCGGGGGTGTTTTCCATATGCAGCGGATTGAAGCCCGTCGCTTGTCCCGGTCGCAGGACTTCGTAATTGCCGCCGATTGCCCGGATAAAGATCGAGGCGCCCTCGTCCTTGTCGAAGAAGACGGCGCGTGGCTCGGGCGAGACGCGGAACGCTTGCGCAAGCAGGAAGGTGAGCGCCACGGTTTTGCCGGAGCCTGTTGGCCCCGTCACCAGAAAATGCCCGACGTCGCGCTGATGGAAGTTAAACCAGTATGGCGTCTGCGACGTTGTCTCCAGGATCGAGATGGGCAGGGTCCAGTGCGCCCCCGACATCTGCCCCATCGCGAAATTGTGCATGGAGGAAAAGCCAGCGAAGTTGGCGCTGGACAGCATTGAGGAGCGCGCGATGTAGGCATGGTTGCCGGGAAGTTGCGCCCAAAAGGACGGCTCCATATTGAGGTCCTCGCGCAGCCAGTTGACGTTCATGTCGGTGAGGCAGGCGCCAAGTTCCGAAATCGCCTTGTCGAGCCCCGCCAGATCGCGCGACAGGCAGAGCAGGCTGAAATGGTGGTAGCCGAAGACGGCCTCCTGGTTGACCAGGCTGTTAAAGGCAAAGTCGATGTCTGTCTCGAGCGTACTGCCGGCCTCGTCGGAAGCGCGGATTTGCCGCTGCAGGCGCGAAATCCTCTCCTGCGCCACCGGCTTGTCGGCAAGTGTGAAGGACTGTGTGAGAATGAACTCGTGATTGACCTGGAGCAGGCCGTCGAGCATCCCCGGACCAGAGAACGGCGGATATTCCTTGATCGACAGCATCGCGCCGTAGCGTGTGTCGATCTCCGTCGAGCCCTGCGCCTGTAACGTCCGCCTCGAGAAGTGTAGCCGCGATGTCCCGACATAGCCGCGGATCGCCATGCGGGGGAGCCGCATCGGCCGCGACAGGCCGCAAGTCAGTATCTCGTTGAAGAACGCGCACGGTTCGGAATAGGGCTGACCGTCACGGTAGGCGATGCCGAGGACGCGCGCACCGTATCGCTTCAACTCGCGCGTGACATTGCCGACGACCTCCTCCAGCTCCTTGAGGCGCTCATAGGTGCGTCGTTGACGCACTTCTGGCGCTGCCGATCGGTCGAACAGTCTGGCTATCGTTTCGGCGCTCGCCAGCGGCCCTCGCACCCCAGCCCGCACGATCGTGAGGTAGAGTTCATTGGTGAACATGCGCCTCTCTCGAAGCGCGGCCATATAGCGTCGGTTGAGAAGATCGCAGAACGGGTCGGCAAACGATCCCCCCAGCTCTGGCGTGACCTGCCTGCGGATGACGGTCGACCAGAGCGAATAGCGGCTCGATCCGAGCGCCCGGATCAGGGTGTTGTGGACGCTCGCTCTCATATTGAGTTCGGCCTGGTCCTCGGTCTGGAAGAAAAGACCGTCGAGCTTGATCACGGCCAGCACGGCCCCGCTTTCGAGGCCGATGACGGTGTCCGACAGGTGACGCATATAGGGGACATGCGTCGCAATGAGCCGTTCGCGCCCGCGCGCGCGCCCAAAGCCCAGTTCGGCGGCAACAACGTTCTGCATGGTCATGGCCCGTAGGAGTTCGTGCGCCAGAAAAGCTTATTGGGAGTCCGCGGCGTGCGACGACCCGCGACCTGTGCAAGATCCAGGATACGGATGTCGCGGCTGGTCAGCGCGAAGAGCGCCAGATATGCGAGCGGCCCGATGCCAGCGGCCCAGAAGCTGTTCGTGACCAGGAACGCAATCAGGGTTGCGCCGATGATCAGATAAAAGGCGCTGAGCGGGATGCCCCACATCATTGGCGGTCGCGTCAGTCCAATCACCAATGGCGTCAGATGCGGCTTATCTTCGGAAAGCTCGTTCATGGCTCACTTGCCCACCGCCGAGATCATCTGGTCGACAATGGCCGGGGCGCCAAAAACGAGGCCGATGCCGATCACGACAGCGCCGGCGGTGAACCAGGAGAGCCGTCCCGCAAAGGCGAGAAAACCGAGCCCGATTACCGCGATGATCGCCAATAGCCGTCCAAACGGACCCGTTATGAAATCGACAATCATCTGTACCGCGGTCTCCAGGGGCGCGAACGCACCTGAAGTCTGTTGGGCCAAGGCCGGCTCGGCCGCCATAAAGGCCGCCGCGGCCACCAGCACGAGAAGGGTTGGTCGCTTCGCGCGCGATACGAAACTCACAGTCTGGTTCTTCATATCGGTCTCTCCATTCAAAATTGCATGACGCCGCCGACCCACTGACGCGACTTGCCGCTGGAGGGGGCTGCCGAGGTGGGATTGTCGTCTGTGGACTGGGATGTAGTTGCCTTGGGGCGGATCCCCCTGGTCACGGGAGCCGGCAAGCCGAGCTGGCGATTGATGACTTCGGAGACGAAGCGGACGGTCTCGGGAAACGGCGGGATGCCGCCATATTTGTGGACGTTGGCTTCCCCGGCGTTGTAAGCGGCCGCCACGACAAGCGGATTGCGATAGGTATCGAGCAGCGATCTGAGGAGACGCACGCCGCCGTCAATGTTCTGGGCGGGATCACAGACGTCGGTGACACCAAGAAAATCCGCGGTCGCGGGCATGAGCTGCATCGCTCCACGCGCGCCTTTGCCTGAATTGCGATCACGGTCGAGCCCGCTCTCGGCGGTTGCTATCGCGAGCGCAAACCGAGGCGCGACGCCATGGCGATGCGCCGCGTCGACGATCATCTGGGCGACCTCTGTCGCCGTCGCCGGCGAAGGGCCGCAGGGGGCTTGAGTTGGTCTATTTTTCAAGTCAACTTGACTTTGCTCGCCGAAGGGGCGCTGATCGGCTATCCCCATGCCCCAATTGACGACTCCGAACGAGTCGTTGGTCGGTTGGGCCCTCCCCTCTGGGCCGACCACAAACGCTCGGCCTTCGCCCCGCCAACGGTCTCGAAAGACTGAACCGATTTCTTGTGCAACGAGCTTAGAACCTGTGGCCGCCATCGGCGGAAGAATGATGGTCTTCTCGGTGGAGCTGCCTGCCCAAGACGCTGTGCAATTGAGGATCGCGATCGCGAGCAGCGACTGCCGTGCCAAGCGTTTTGCCATTGGGTGTATCGAGGGGGTGGCCATTGCACCTCATCCAGCTGAGACAGCACATTGAATGAGCGATCGGTACGCCAGATATAAAACAATGTCAATTTGGCTGTGATTTTTTTCTTGCAGCCGATGCGGGAAAGGATGCACATTGCAGTTCATGACCACACATTCGAGAGGACGGTTGGTATGAAACGCTGCGTCTGCGGCCTGGCTTTTTCTTTGGCAATGGCGATGCCAAGTCTTGCCGCAGGGCCTGTCGATCAAGCTTACATTCGCTCGCTTGCAGCCCCTGGAAAGACGGTGCTGGTCATCGAATATTACGATGGCAAGGGTGGTGTAGGCGACCGCAAGGGTTTCGCGTCAGCCCACGGTTTCCAGGCAGTCTCGCCAACCGATTTCCAAGTCAGCGACAAGATCACCGTGCACCTGTTCGGCGTCGAGCCTTGCGACGGATCAATGGTCAATCGCCGCGAGAATTTTTCAGGCAGCTGTGCCGACTATGCCGAGCAAGGCCTGAAGACGCTGCTCAAGGCGCCCAAGGTGATCTATTGCCGCGCCTTTGTCAGCGAAGCCAACGCACCGGTTCAGGACGCCACCTGCTACGGCTATTACAACTTCCCCGGAAGCCTGGACACGGTCGACATGTTCGAGGAGCAACTTGTTTCTCTTGGAGCGCATCGGATCGCGAAGAAGGCGGACGGCTCCCCCGCGCGCCCCGATCTCGTCCAAGCCGAAAAGATTGGCCGCGGCGGATACGGCATGTGGGCCGATCCCAGGATCAAAGCGCAGTGAAGGCCCTCGCAATCCTCATCGCCGTGTCCTTCTCGGCGCCTGCCGCCGCCGCTCCAGCGGGATATGTCGAACTGCGGCCGGGCTTGGCGCTTGAGAGCGGTGACAGCTGGACCGAGGCTGGAGCGAATTATCATCTTTACGGCGTCCAGGCCTGCCTTCGCGGCACGTTCTATACCGATCTGTCGGGCCATCGAGAAGACTGCGGCGACGCATCCCTGGCGGTCATCGCCGCATTCATTGCCGACACAAAGCCGGTCTGCACGCCGGTGGCAACGATCGGGAACGTCGTCCACGTCATCTGCTATGCCACAGTCGGAGAAGATCGAGTGGATCTTGGCAATCTGATGATCACCTCCGGTTATGCTTTCGCTGCCCTGCAGCCGAATGGCCTGCCCTATTGGCCCGCTTATGCCGTGGCGGAGCAGGTCGCTCGTGAAAAGCGGGCCGGCCTTTGGCGATTCGATGACGTTCAGCACCCGGCGATCCTGCTTGGCCGTGCTGCAAAGGCCCGGACAGGAAAATGAAGGTTCGAAGGCTCTATTTTTTCGTGGCGTTGGCGACCCTGGCCCTTCCCTCGCCCTGCAGGCCGGCCGACACCCTTGGTCCCGAAGCCGAAGCGTACGCACCGACAAGTCCTCCTCTCGCAAGGACCATCGTCGGCCGCGTGGCCGTTATCGACGGCAATACGCTGTGGTTCTCCCGGGCCGCCATGAAAGTTCGTCTCGCCGGCATCGACGTATGCGCCTTGCCGCAATGGGCCTTCGATCCAAAACGGTACGAAAAAAGCCCCGTATTGAAGCCCGTGCCCTGTGGAGCGCTTGCCAAGGCTTGGCTGAAGCGAACCACAGGCGACCAAGAGATCTCCTGCATGCCGGCGAAAATCGATTCGGACGGAGCATTCATTGGCTACTGTTTTGCGCGCGGCCGCGATATCGGCGCTGAAATGATTCGCTTCGGCTGGGCGCGCGTGGGCTACCCCTCCTTGCCAAGTTACGCATCATGGCAACGCCACGCAATGGCGGCCCGCAGCGGTATGTGGGCCGCCTACGTTCTCGACATGGGAGAGTGGCGCGCGAAAGCGATCGACCAAACGCTGCAGAGAAAGCCGATCGCCGACTTCAATCTGATGGCGGAACGAAGGCTCGAAATATCGCCCCCCTTCATCGACGCCCGCAGGCGGCCTGCTCAGGCAGACCGGTAGATCAATCATTCATAGTCGGAGGCAGAGTCATGCGGACAATCGCGTCTACAATAGCCGTCGCTGCAACGGTGCTCATTTCCTCGCAGCCCGGCATCCCTCGTGCGCGAGCTGGCGAATGGGGCTGCGAAGTTTTGCTTTGTGCATCGTCTTCGAACCCATCCTGGCACGCAGTTGCAGCCTGTCATCCCCCGATGGATCGGTTGATTGCAGCCATGAGCAGCTGGAACTTTTCCTGGCCGACCTGTCCCGAAGCCGGTACCGGCAAACCCGGATATGAACGGTACGCCGACTGCCCGTCCGGTTGGACGGTCGGCTATAGCCAGGTCGGTCAGGGAAGCCGAGGCGAGCCTGATCTCTGTACCAAAAAGAGCGGGGACTGCAGCGCGCACAATGGATGCAATGGTATCGTCTCAATGGCGCGGCCTTTGCGAGAGGACCCGTACTACTTTGATCTCTCAACTGGTGAGGGGTCGATAAGCCGGCACTGGTTCGACCTGCGACAATAGCCTGGACCCGGTAGCCGACCGTGGCCCACCGTTCAGCCTATCGCTGTAGGACATAGGCACTCTGGTCGCATGCGTGGCGTTGACAGCGCGGGTGGAGCAGAGGCAGGCGCGTGCTATTGCCGGAATGGTCGCTGAGAGGGCGCCCCGAGCGTCTTGGACAGCTGATCTCTAAAATCCTTGACGCTTTCGGTTGCAATCGAGACCTCGTCGAGGTGTAGTTTCTTCTGTCGCGCCATGGTGAGGGCGATAAGGTAGAGCGTCTTCTGAGACGCCTCCTCAGCACTGACGGCTTTCCGGGAAATCAGCCGGCGCCATGTGAAGCACTCAACGGGGTGCAGGACCAACAGTGCCGAGCGGACGGCAAAACCAGTCGGTGTCCAGACGCTCCTCTCCAGCGACTTGCCCAACAGCCGGCTTAGGACAACGTGTACTCGCCAATGCCAGCGGACGGCGTTTTGCATCGCGGTCGTTGACGCGGAAATTGTCCCGCCCGTTGTGCTCGACGCCGCACCAGGCTCCTTCGACCAAGGTGGCATGCTTGGCGGAGCCTGCGGAATATTTGTCGCGCCGGATTCACATCGGTTCTTGGATCGCGGAAACGTGCGCAATTTGCACTCCCGGACGCAGGCGTTGCGGGCGCCGCGGCATGAGTTCACTTGCACCAAGGATGTCGGGGATACAGCTCAGTGTCGAATGAAGAATAGGTAAATTTCTGAAAATCTAGATGAATATTGATAAATCTTTGCAAAGTTTCAGGAGTTTCGTGAACTAAGTTCACTCAGTCTAGAATCTCCTGAAAAAATCTAATTATAATGAACCAAGTTCATGTATTTCTAATTTAGCTAATTATGTTGTAAAAAAATTGAATGCGTTGAAGGCCAAGTTTGTGACTTTTAACAATTTACTCTGGCCAGTGTTCGGTTGTTGCGAGTTTGGTTTTTTCAACTGCCTGATTTTCCCTGTCTGGTTCTCGGGTCGATTAGGATCGCTCATTGTTGGGTGCGGGAGCTTCGGCACTCAGCGCTGGCTGTCCACTGTCGCCGCCCAGGCTCAGGAAGACCGCGTGCCAAAATTGATAGTCGCGCTTGCGACCGTCATAATGCGCGTTCAACGCACAGTACGCTGCTGCGGTTAATGCCCCGGAGCCGTAGAGATCAGTCGCGGCGCTGGCAGCAACTTGTGGATCAGCCATTTTCCAAAGGGAGATTTCGCTAATCGCACCGACATCACTCGGATAGAGCTTGGTTCTGCTCACAACAATTGCTCCCGCGGGCTGGACCAGCGAGGGCAGCATTATGCCGCCAGCCGGACGTTAAAACCCACGCGGAGTGAGCCACGATTAGGGCGAAGCGCCCAAGCAATGTCGTGTCGTCCCTGGCTGGCAGGAGCACAACATTATAGCGCAGATGCGCTGTCGCGTCAGTCGCCTTTGTGGCGCATACTGGGAAAGTTCCCTCGAGTGCCTCTGGTGCGACAAGCGCGATCGACTGGAAACGTCGGCTGCGACCCTCACTTCGACATAGGCTAGATGCCTATAAGCGCCCGCAACGTCTTCACGATTCGGTCCGAGAATAAATCGCAGACAGTGCCGAAGCGGAGAGCGCTGCCATCATGCGCTTGAGGAGTATTTATAGACCTGTCTTGCGGCAACCGGCGTTCGGGAGCAGCGACGCGGATGAATGGTTCGGAAGATCGGCGGGGGAACCGACCGCCTTGCCGAGACTGCGCTGGCCCAAAGCGATGCCCAGGCCACGTTCGCCGGCGGGCGCTGAAAGCCGATATCCGGGCCGCGATCGGGACCACACGTCCAGGGCGACGGGCATCATCGCACATCCGAAGAACGGCGGTACGATTGAGGAAGGCGGCGTATATGGCAAACCGCGCCTCGACCAGGACGTCCGGGGCTTTCATTACCGGCATCAGCTTGGCCGAGAATCCGGAATCTGTATAGCGGCACGCGCGAATGGCCTACGCGTCAGGGGATGGCTTCAAACGGGATTATTCACCTCGGCATCGATCGACCCGCGTCTCGGCACTTGACATGGCCTCAACGCGGGTCTAATCGGGTCCAGTCCAGACGGACACACCCGAAATCACCGGATCGAACATGGCCGTTCGGCCGGCAACCGAAGGAATATAGCATATGCGATCACCAAACGCATCAATCCGGAGAGCCCGCCGGGCAGCAAAGAGCATCGTCGGGGGAACCACGCTGCTGAGCGCGCTGACCAGTCCTCGCTACATCGCGCTCATGAAGACCGCCGTGGAAGAAGAAGTCCCGCCGGTCTCCATGATCAGCTCGCTCCTGACAGAAGAACTGGCAGCCGATGTGGACCTCAGGGCCGTGCCGGTGAAGCAGTTCATCGGCATGGCGGTTAAGGCCATCCTGGAGGCCGAAGGGTTCGAGGTCATGGAGACCGGCGTACGTATTGCAGGAGACCCGGTCTTTCGGTCCGGGGCAACCTATCAACCGGCCGCTGGTCCCGAGGAGCCCGACGATCTGCTGGCACGCTTCGTCGCCATGTTGAGTGTCGACGAATTGCACCAGGTTCAGCGGCTCGTCCTGGCTGCACTCTAAACAGGAGTAGTACCAGCCTGTTTGCGGACGGCGTCCTTCGGGGCGCCGTTTTGCGTCGTGCTGGGCCTTCTGTACCAGGATGCGCTTGACCCTCACCGAGGTTCAGCGCGTCCGATCGCTGGTCATAGAGTTGTGTCGCGTTTTGAAAAGCTCGGCTGGCGCTTGGCGCCAACCCCGCAGCGATGCTCACGTTCAAAGTATGGGTATCGGTGCGGGGATCGTCGGCTGCGATTGGAAAGCACTCCGTCTTTACCAGGCTTTGCAACACCGCAGGAAGCCAATTCTTGCCGTCCGCTCTTTTCTCAGCCTGAAGGACGCCTTCAGCTTTCGGGGCGCGCTCAACCGCTCGACGGCGTTGAGACTCGGGGCGATCAACAATGCCAACAGGTCAAAGCGCCGCCGCGAGGCCGGATCCGGGACCGACAGCTCTCGGCCAAGGGCGCCTTATGACGGCTTGGAGTGTGGCACGTCACAAGTTTTTAAGCAGCCAATTACGTGCCTTTTCGCTAAACCCGTGCCACGCTCCCTCGTGTGTGAGTTCCACGACAAGGAGCTCGTCGTTGTCGTCAACGAATGGAAGCAGGTCGTCCCTGACCAACTCGGCGGTGATGTCTGTTGCAACGATGAACGTAGAATCCAAATGTGCCCAATAGGTCGGATACTTTTCTTTGATGTGGTTGCGTAGTGCCGTATTTTTAGTGGAGTAGTTCGCACCCTCGCGGTTCAAGTCATAGCCAATTAGACAGCTCATCCGTTACCCTCTATTAAAAAATCAGACACTATGGCATGTCCATTCCCGCCATCGCCGTGGTAAGTAGATTACAAAGGAGGGCAGCCACATGTTCGGCCTGCGTCAGTTATCACACCTGCCGGTTCTCGCGAAGTCTTCTGCGGCACTGTCCATTGTGTTGATGCTGTTAGCCGGCGTGCGGGTCGCGCACGCCGATTTTGTCGGGAACCTCGTTTTGTTGCCCACGGGCTGCCAAAGCACCGGCCACTGCGAACTCGGTGCTGACTTCGGATTCATCGATCCCAAAGGTGTCGGCTGGCAGGCCGCCAAAGGCCTGATCACCGATGGCGCCAGCATTCCACCATGGGCACAGCCGATTGTCGGGAAGCCGTTCGATGAGAGTTTCGTCCAGGCGGCGATCATCCACGATCACTATTGCGACCGCCATGTCCGCTCTTGGCGGCAGACACATCGGGTCTTTTACGACGCCTTGCGCGCAAGCGCTGTCGGTTCTGAAAAGGCTGGCATCATGTATTTTGCCATCCTGGTCGGCGGTCCGAAATGGATCAAGCTCGTCAAGGGCAAGCCATGCGGGGTTGGACTGGGCTGCATCAACCAGGTCGGCGCCAGCCTGCAGCTGCCGGGTACTGGGCTCTCGGTAGACGAGAACGGCGGATTGATCGCGGTCCGCGGCGCGCAATATGGGACAGCCAAATTCGCCAAGACCATGGCCGATAATTTGCCTCAACTCGAGGCCCAGGGCGGATCACTGACCCCTGAGGTGGTCGAGCAGAAGGCCAGTCAGGCGATGGCCGACGACGTGTTCTTTGCCAATGGCGATGAGACTGGCACTACGTTGGATATCAAGGTCGACACGAAATAGGTGCCCGCAGCCCTCCCATTGTGATCGGCGGCTGCCAGGTAAGGGAGATGCGAATGCGCCGCTGGATTGTCGCGTTGGTGATGACGACTGCGTGGAGCCCCGCCTACGCGTGGGGTCCGGAAGGTCACGCGATCGTCGCCGAAATTGCTCAGCGGCGGCTGTCAGCCACGGCTCTTGCGGAGGTCAAGCGCATCCTTGGGGGCGAGGTCTCGATGGCGTCCGTGGCGAGCTGGGCGGACGACGTGCGCTACGCCCAGCATCCCGAGAGTTACAACTGGCATTTTGTCGACATCCCCCTTGCGGATGACAAGTACGACCCGGTTTCTGAATGTGCCGCAAATTCGGGGGGTGATTGCGCGGTCGCGGAGATCGACCGCGCCGAACATGAGATCACCTGTGCCGCAGAGCCTGGGACCAGGCGGGATAGTTTGCGCTACCTGATCCATATTGTCGGTGATCTGCATCAGCCGTTTCACACGGTGGCGGACAACACCGGGGAAAACACCTTGACCGTGACCGTCAAGTTCGGTGGCCTGATCAAAAGCCCGCCCAAGGTGCCGGCCGACAACCTCCACGCCGTATGGGATAGCACGATCATCAAGCAGACGACCTACGCCTGGGGATCGTATGTCGATCGCCTGGAGGGCGACTGGCTGCTCAAACACCCGGAGGCATCCCAGACACTCGATCCAACAGCCTGGGCCCTCGAAGCCCACACGCTGGCGCAGGAGATGGCTCGCCGGCCTGGTCGTCGGATCACCGCTTAACGATGATTACTACGCCAAGGCGCTCCCCGTCGTTGACGAACAACTCGGCCGGGCCGGCCTCCGGCTCGCGGCGGTACTCAATCGGTGGCTTGGCACGGCGCCGGCGTGTCCCCTGCCCTAGCGATTGGCTCCTGGACCTCCCCTATTTCTTAATCGCTTCGCAGCCGCGTTGCTTCGGCGGTGCACCGGTCCAGACATTGCCATCGCAGGCGCCGAGTTCTGCAACCGCAGCCAGGAACAGCAGGTTCTTTTTCTGGCTCCACGCATTACGGAATGTTCGACCAATCTCGGCCGCAAATTGCGGCGAGCTGGCCGCGGCGCTGCCGACGTCCCCGGCTCCGGCCTCGCTATATGCTTCGCGGGTGACCGAGGTCGGGCGGCCGTACAGGAACGCCTTGACCGCTGGCTCGAAGGCTGCCTTGACCGGTCCGCGTTGTCGACGGCGTGGGTTGTGTCTGGATAGCTGTCGGTGGTCACCGTCACCCCATCACGGAAGAGCAGGCAATAAGGATCGTTCGGGTATTTCCAGTCACCTTGGGCCGGCTCCACGACATAGCCTGCAACAGGGAACTGGGCGTTCGACGCGTACCACAAGCGCGAGGTCAGCCGCCCCGTGCAGGTCGTCAGGTCTTTCCGACCGGCATCGATGCAGGCGTTGACGACCCAGCTCGCAAGCTGCTTCGCAGTGGGGAACAGCAGGTAAGCTGTCGTGGTGACATTGTCGTCTGGGAACTGCGTGTCGGTGTAGGTGCAGGTCTGAACCGGCAAGCCCTTCCAGTCCGGGAGTTGTGTCAGGTCCGCATCGTGGCAGTCCTGTCGCATGTACTGCCCGTCGTGCCGTTTATCGCCGACGCGGGGCTCCAGCCAAGCCCTGACGCGTTCCTGCAGTTTGGCCGGAGACGCCCTTCCGTCCTTGGCCAAGGCGGCCGTGCCCAAACTGCATGCTATCAGCACACCTATGATAAGCCTTACTACTACTGGCACTCGTCATCCCCCGTATTCTGGCCAAGATCGCCGCACTGTCCAACAAATCCCGTCGCACATCCAGAGCGCGTCAAAAATTAAGCTGTCCTGGCGCGCGGATGAAATGTCCGGTGGCGGCGAAGCAGATGTGGGCGAGAGAAAATTTAGTCAACTCATCAACTACGCTTTAAACAGCAGTGTTCATGCGAAACAATATACTTCGACGGTGAAGTGAACACGGATTGCTCTTTTCGCCAAAACACGGCACGATGCTCATTAGAGGCTGGGGGGCGGTCATGGCGGACGGGTTTCAGGCTGCGGGCAGTAATGCCAAGGCGCTATTCACGCTCAAGGTTCACCGCGGTGAGAGAATGGCGCTGGTCGCCATGAACTGGCGCACCGGAAAGCCCTCCAACGATTTCGCCGGTTTCGCGATCCAGTATCAGCCGCCTGGCATCCTCAAGCCAATAACCGTTGGCAACCGCCTGAATTTCGAGGGCGCGCCGAACCCCAAAGGCTACAAGAGCTTCCCGACAACGCAGGCCCCGATCCAGAAGTTCAGATGGGTGGTGTTCCCGCACGACGAACCGCCTCCGGGCCCATACACCTTCACGGTGACGGCCATGTTCATGGACGCCGCTGGCGCACTGACTCCCGGCGAGCCCCAGACGGCAACGATCGATCTCGGCAAAGAAACCTATCCCGGCAAAATCAACGTCGCTTTCACCAGGGGCTATATCGCGTCCCAGTCGTTCGTGGACAAGTTCCAAGAAGGTGGCTCGCTGAAGGCCCTCCTGCCAGCCAGGGTTGCCCAAGGCACCACCTTCGTGCCGACCCATCCGAGGGCGACCGAAGCTTACGAATGGATGGGCCTGGAAGCCCGGCAAGAGATCTTTGCATTGCTCGACGCGGCGGTGGCCGATCCGACCGCGAAGGTCAGCATGGTCGCGTATGACATGAGCGAGCGGGAGATCATGGATCGCCTGCTTGCGTTGGGCCCGCGGCTCAGGATCATTATCGATGACAGCGACAAGCATGGCCTGGAGACCAGCGGCGAGACGAAGTCGGAAAGCTTGCTGATTGCCTCGGCCGGTGCGGCGAACGTCAAGCGCGAACACATGGGTGGCCTGCAGCACAACAAGATGATCATCGTCGACGCGGCCATGCCGCGCGCGGTTTGCGGATCGACGAATTTCAGCTGGCGTGGCCTTTACGTTCAATCGAACAACGCCGTGCTGCTGACAGGCGCCCAGGCCGTTGCCCCGCTCAAGGCGGCGTTTGAAGCATACTGGAAGAAGGAAGGGTTCACCGACGGAACCTCCCCGGATTGGCACCCGCTGGGCCTCGCCGGCATCGACGCCAAGATCACCTTCTCGCCCCACGACAAGGGCCGTGCGCGCTTGGCCGAAATCGGCAAGGACGTGCAGAAGGCCGAGACGTCGCTCCTGTACTCGCTTGCCTTCCTCAGCATAACGCCCGGCGCCGTGACCGAGGCCGTGGAGGCCGCGACCAACAGTCCGATCTTCACCTACGGCATCTCCGACAAAAACACGGGCGTCGTCGTTCACAAGCCCAACGGGAATACCGCGCCGGTCTATTTCGCCCGGCTGAACAAGCACGTGCCAACGCCGTTCAAGGTCGAGCCCTCAAGCGGCATCGGGCCAAACCTGCATCACAAATTCATCGTCCTCGACTTCAACACACCCAATGCCCGCGTGTGGACAGGCTCGTATAATTTCAGCGGCGCCGCAGACCTGCAAAACGGCGAGAATCTGCTGCTGATCCGGGACCAAAAGATCGCCACCTCGTACATGGTGGAGGGGCTCCGCATCTTCGACGACTACCACTTCCGCGTCACCCAAGACGACGCGGCGAAGGCAAAGAAATCCCTGGCGTTGCAAAGACCGCCGGGTGCCGGTGAAGCCCCCTGGTGGGCCGAGGATTTCACAGATCCCGTCAAAATCAGGGACCGCGAGTTGTTTGCGTAGGTGGCTGATTCAAATGCGGCGCGCCATCGTTCATCGATCAGGACCACCACTATCTCGGCCTGACGAACAGTGGACCTCGGTCATGCGGTCAGGTGTCGCCCATCGGAACGATGCGGTCGAAGGCGAGGCCGCTTGAGCCTTCGCCTCGGCCGGTCTGCTTGCGCATCCCGTACCAGAGCCACACCCGACCATCACGCCAACGCGTCCGCTGGTAGCTCGCGGTGACGCGAACGCCTGCGCGGGGGATTTCCTCCTCATGTACAAAAAGCGCCTGCGCGGGATCGCGCTCGAGCCCGCGGTAGAGCATCGGCGTGCGCGGACGCACCTTGACGGGGGCAGCTCCGTCGAGAATTCTCAGCATTCCCGCCCGTTGCAGTTCGGTTTCGCGGCCTGATCCGACCGCGTGCGCAGGAACCATCGGGATCCAATGTTCCGGGACGCTGCTCATCAGTTTGTAGCGGATTTTGGCCCCCGGGGCCGGTGGGGGCGCAAGATCGCCCGGATCGCTCTTCGCAGCCGCCTCGAAGAAGTGCCGGGTCTCGGTGGCGGCGACACTTCCCGCCTTCGGTGCGCCTGTTGGCGAGGGGAAGGTTTTCTCGATGCCCCAGACCATGTTTGCCATTTCATCGCGGACAAAGAGGATTTCCTCGAGCGGTGCCGCCTCGATCGTCTTTTGCGCCGCTGGTGGAACGACGAGGCCAAGTTCTGCTTTACCGCCGGGACCAAGCACGGTGGACTGGAACATCCCCCAGCGCTGCCAGTCATCGTTATCGCCGGCTCCAGCCGGCTCGACCCAGATGCGTTCGCCAAAGACGTTGGTGACGGCAATGCCACGCACTTTGGCGACGCTGCCGGCTGGGACGGTGAACGGGATGAGGAACCAGTCGTTGGCATAGACGAGGCCGAACTCGATGAGCAGCAGTTTGGCAAGGTCCGTCGTATCGGGTTTGATATCACCGAAATTGGTTTGGCCATCCTCGAACGCCCACCAGCGGGTGTTGGGCATCCCATTGAAGGTGACGTTGGTCGGCAGCACCGTCAATGTCGAGGTGGCAGGATCGGCGGCCGGTATCGTGGGTGGCGCGCCGTCGAGGGATGCACGTCTCGGGTCGACGTCGAAATTGTACCAGTCGAGGTGACCGTGAAAGTACTCCTCGGCGGTATATACCTTATCGCTGGGTCCGTCGGCGGTCGAACAGGAGAACTGATATTCAAGATGCTCGGGGATAAAGGCCGACTGCTCTGCCGGCTGAGCAATGAGCCCGTCGAACCAGTCCACAAAGCGTTGGCCGAGATCATCTGCCGCGGCCTCCTGGCCAGCAAGCGCCGCGATACCGGCTGAGGCGCGGTTGGCCGGATCGGCCTTGAGGAACAAATAGAGCTTGCCGCCATCCATGCAGCGACCGGCAACAGCGTGCAGATGAGCCAGCGCCTCGGGGTGCGCCGCGATGGCGGCGGCCTCCAGGACCGTCGGATCGGGGGCGTCGATGCGATAGGCCGCAATGTACTGGCTGCGGGCGGCCGGTGCGAGCGAGTTCATGAGCTTCAGCCAGTAGCGGCCCATGAGCAGGCGCAGATCGAGGGCAAGGGTCGTCTTGCCGAGCCCGAAAGCAATTGGCAGCGGCTCAACGCGGCTCTCCAGTGGCAAGGTCTCCGGAAAGGCCTCGACAGGCCCCGAAGCGGGCTGGAACCGATCGAAGGGCCGGGTTTCGACATGTGTCTTGGCGAAGATCGGCGAGCCAGCATCGTCGCCGCGAAACTCACCCATCTGCCACTGGCGGGTCAGCATCCAGAGCGGGTCGCGCACTTCGGCCTGCAGCGCGCGCTCGAAATTCTCGGCGCGGGGCCGGCCCTCGAGTCGGTTCCAGACGGTTATACCCGGGCGCGTGCGGCGCGCGATGACTTCGACGAGATTGGCGGTCAGCAGTTTTTCATTCACGGCGCCACTCCGGTCAGCTTGACGGCGTTGTTGAGGGCGAGGTGCGCGGCGATGGTGAGTTGGTTCACCTGGGTGGCCATGACCGTCGCCGGCAGGAAGGGCGCGAACGGGGAGGCATCGACCTGCACAGGCTCGACAGCCCGCAGCTTGGCCAGATCCAGGGTCTCGCCCAGCGCGTCCACCAGGTCTTCCCACGCCCACGGCGCGTGGTGATCGCTTGGGGTGACCAGCAGCATGGTTTGCGGCGCTTCGGTGTTGGGGCGGTCATGGTGGAAAGTGATGCCAGTCTGCGCCGTATCGCCGGGGATCATCTCGGACCATTCGTCGAGAAGCAGACCACATTGCAGCCGGCTACCATCGAAGGGCGCGGCGAAAATGGCCGTGTAGAGCAGTTCGTCATGGCTCGGGGGCCGATCGGGCGGGAAGGCAAGCCCAAGCCAACGGTCGTCCGGTGCAAACGGAAGCTGCAGCGCATCAAGCGACGGCTCGCCGCCGCCCAAGGCAGCCCCGAGGATCATCGTCTCCTCGCAGGCATGCATTTTCTCGCGAACGCGGGCGACTCCATGCAGCCACGTATCAACGGGGAAAGCGATCGGCGCGATGGACGGATCAGCCGGTGCGGTGAGATGCGACACGGTCGTCCCGGAACGACATGCCGCCAACGCGTTGGCAACCTCCACTGAGCGAGCAGCAGACAGGCGGAAGCGCGGGATGAGACGGAAGTCCTCGCCAAACAGCGATTTGCCTACGCTCTCAAGCGCGGCAACGGACTCCGCCGGATCGAGTGCCGCGGCATGGGCGGCAAACCCATCGTCGGCGCGCTTCACGCGGCCGCCAACGGCCAACGACAATTGTTCGATGAGGCTTTGCAGATCTTCGGTCGCGTGCATCATCGCCGTGCGCGATGCGCCGAGGTCGGACTGGCCTGGGCGAAAGTCATCCAGCGGCCACAGGAAAGTAGCGTCCGCGTACAGGTCTGATAGCGTCGTGCGGGCCGATTGTGAAAGACCAGCGAGTTGGCCTAGCCGGGCCGCAAAGGCCGCCCGGCGAGCGGTAATCACCATGACATAGGCGACGGGCGTCGCAGGCGCTGGCACGGTCTGTGTGGTGGCGATCAGCTTCTCGGCGGTCACCAGGATGCGGAAGCGTTCCTCGCCGGCGATGTTTGCCGGCAGCGCTGCATAGTCGAGCATGGCTGCATCATGATCGCCAAGGATCGTCGCCCACGCCCGGGCAATTGTTTCGGTCTGTTCGATGATCTCCCGGTAAAGCCGTTGCCGCGTTTCGTAGAGGCCGCCCCAGCCCGCCTCGCGGATACCGAACGCAGTGGCGCGTTGCAGCAGCGAGGCAGCGGCCTCTAGATGTGCGTCGTAACCGGAAAGGATCGCCGCCTCATTGACGGCGGTATCGGCCAATAGCGCCTCAAGAGTGCCCAGATACGCCATACAGTCGACCTTCAGGGCCGCGAGGGCATCCCTGACCGTGACGAGCCGCCCGGGATCGGCTTCGGGTGCGCCATCAAGGTCGATCGTCGCTTCGTTGACCAGCGCGAGGTCCGTTGGTTTCAACGGCCGGCAGCGGTCGAGCAGCTGCCTCAGACTGGCGCAGAGCGGGGTGAGTTCGAATAGGGAAAGCGGGGCACCGCCGCGACCCATGTACTGGATCACCGGGCGCACGTCTGGACGTGCACCAAACGTTTGACCAACATGGCGCCAGACGCGATCGTCGAGTTCGGCCATCGCCTGCGGAACGTCGGCAGCAACGATGGCGACGATGTCGATGGGCTGCAGGGCGAGATCCGCCAGACGCAGCGGTTGCTGCACTTGGGTGCCGGTCGCCGCGTCGCGAAAGGTCACGGTCAAGCCGATGTCAGCGCTCGGCGGCAGCACGGTGGCGAGCCAGCGGTTGAGGGCCGGCTCGGCCAGCGCCCGAGGTGTCATCGAAACAGCGGCGATCGGCGACAAGCTGGGATCGGTCCCGGCGTCGAGGTGGAGGGCAACGCGATGGGTGATCCCGACGCCCTGAAGCGGCGTGCGGGCAATGTCGGGCTCGGGTGGGAAGGCACCGCGCGCGTAGGCGTCGTAGGTGGCAGCGACGCGGTCGTAATTGCCCATCACCGCCTGATAGACGCCTTCGCCCAGGGCCAGATCGGCGACCGCGTCATGGGCGTCGGCGATGCGTCCGGCTTCCTCACTGATCACTTTGGCTTCGTCGGGCGTGGCATGCGGTAGGCCGGATTTGCCGAAGGGATAGGCTTTGTTGCCGGTCTTGCGCATGTGCTCGACCAGGGCGAGGCCGTCGACGACGTTGCGGGCGGCAATCGACTCCACCGATTTCGCCTCTTCGGTCGTGGTCGAAGCCATCCGGTTGAAGCGCAGAGGGAAGGCCTTGCGGAGTTCGAAGATGAACTTGTCGACCTCGGCTTGCGCGTGGCGGTCGTGCAGGCCGCGCTCGAAGCGGTAGCCGAGGAGGTCGCCGAGGCTCTGGCCGCCGCGTATGCCTTCGAGCAGCGACAACCCGGTCCGCACCCGCGCCGAACTGAGGTTCACCGCCAGCGTCTCGGCATTCTGCTCGCCGGCATTGCTGAGGTAGCCATTGCGCAGCACCGCCGCGGTGACGGCATGGTTCAGCGACGGCGCATGCACATAACCCTGACTGGTGCTGTCGCGCATCAACGGTGGCTCTTCGGGAGAGCCAAAGACAGCCTCAAGTTTCGGATCGTCGAGCACGACGGGTGTGAGCACCTTGTTTTCCGGGCGAACCTCCTCGAGCCAGCCGAATGCGCCGAGGTGGAGACCACGACGCGTGGCCGCGGTTGTTTCGTCCATGCCGCGCATCCGACCGAGCTGCACATTGACCAGACCAAGCAGCCAGGCATCGAGACGGTAGCCCAGACAATCGGCATGGTCGGCGAAAGCGCGCTCGAGCTGCGCCGTCGGCTGTCCTTTCAGCCGCTCGATCGCAGCCAGTTGCGTGCGCAGCCCGAAAGCGAGAGGCAGGATTTCCAGCTGCAAAGCGATGTGCTCAGCAAGCGGCCGGGACGCAAGGCCTGTGATCGTCGGTGCCGTGTCGAGCAGCAGCCGGTATCGGCTCTCGCTCAGGGTCGCCGTATCGCTGATGTGCAGGAAAGGCTGCTCAACTCGCGCGGCGAGAAGGTCGGCGCCGGTGAGAAGGCCCGCATCCTCGCGCAGCCGCACCGCCACGTCGTAATAGCCCAGTTGCAGCGCGTGGCGGAGCATGATGTAAAGCAGCGGCTTGGGGGGCTTGTCGTCGACGAAACCATCCTGGCGGTAGAGCGCATCCAGCGAGGTCCGCGCCGCACCGTCGAGCCAGTCGAGGTAGTCCCTGCCGTCAGATGTCCAGGCCCGAATGCTGTTGCTCTCCGACAGCGGCCGGTCGTCAACAACGCCGCCTTTCAACAGATTGTGCTTGCCGTGAAAAAGCAGCTCCAGCAGTTGCGGCGTGCTTTCGCCGGCAAAGCCGAAATTGCGCAGCAGCGCCATCGAACCGACGCGTTCCAGGGCAATGCGAATGGTCTCGAACAGGCCACCAAGGCCAAGCATCGAAAGTTGGTTGAAGACCACCTTGAGGCTGTCAGCGTAGCGCTGCGACCACTCGACGGAGCCGGAATGGAGACCGACGATGTCGAGCAGTGTGCGATGCGGATCGCCCGGCTTGCCGACGAAAGACACACCGTCCGCCATGGTCCGCCAGTGCGGCTCGACCGAGGCTATCAGCCGGCGCAGCGCCGCCAGATAGCGCCGGTCGCCATTGTCGGCCGCCAGCAGCGGACCCGCGCCAGGTGCGGTCAGCCACGTCATGCGGGAAAAGGCGGTGGCCGGCATGATGCCGTAGGGCTGGTTGCCGATACGGATCGTCCCAACACCTCCGCCCGCGACAACGTTGGCGGCAAAGAAAAGACGCGTGCGCTCAATCGTCTTGGCGTCGAAAGCCGGTGCCATCAACGTCTCCATCCAATAGCCAAGCGTTGATGGCCACAGCGCCTCGTGCATGGCGCGTGCCGTGCGCCGGTCGGTGCCTGCCGCGCCGGTCACATGCTGGAAGACTGCTGGATCGATGCCGAGCGCATCGGCGAGCCACTGGCCGTCCCGGCGTTCGGCAGCCGCGTTGGCGACCGTGAACTGAGGCGCGTGCAACGCGTCGAAGGCGGCATCGGGATCGTCGAGGCGGCCGTGCCCAGAGGCACCGGCCTCGGTGTTGTTGGTTGGCGTGCCCTGCCCCACCACGGCAAGGCCTTTGCGGCTCCGCAAATGGTGCAGCAGCAGGGCCTCCCACTCGGCAGCCGAACCGACCGCGTCGGTGCTGAAGCGAATGCCAACGACAAAGACACGGTCAAATCCACCGCGCAGCTGGGCCGGCGTCAGGTCGATACGCATCGCCAGTCCGATCACGATGGCCGCGTCGAAGTCAGACATCCATTTGACATCCTCGCTCATCACGAGATTGCCGTCATCGTCGTGGTGCAGCTGGTCGTCACCCTGCGCATTGGGGTCGACACCGGCCGCAACCGTCGTCGGCACCTGCTCGCCCATGACCACCAGCGGCGCCTCCCCGGCCCGCTGGCCGATGAACACGAACCGTTCAGGCAGGATGGTCATGCGCGGCGTTGCTCCCAAGGTCGAACGGCCGGTGGCGATCGGCGGTACGACCAGGATGGCGACACTTACCTTCGGCTCGCTGCCGTCGGCAGTGCGCGGTGAGGCCGCAGCGAGATTGGTCGGTGAGGTGGCGTCGAGCAGCGCATCGAGATCGGCGGCCGGTAGGGATGCGGCAAGGCTGGCGCGGGCTGTCGCTAAGCGCGCCGCGTTGTTGGCGGCGAGAAATGCAGCCTGCCAGTAAGCGATGAGCGCAGTTGCCTCTGCGTCCGGTCGCGGTGCGTCAAGGACGATGGTGAGCACGACATCGGACGGCACGACACGAACCGGGCGCGGCGCTGCCGACAGATCCGGATAGAGCGACACGATGTAACGCGCCCTGCCCGTGCCATGCGCCTCGGCGAGCGCTCGCCATGCCGCGCGCTCCTCTGCCTCGATCTGCCCGGCCTGCCACAATCCCGCCCAGTAGCGCGCCGCGCTCATTGCCTCCGCTTCGCTCAAAGCCTGGTCGAAGGTGTCGATCCAACAATCGTCCGGATAGATCCGCAGCCATAGCTGGTCGCCATGCGCGGGCGTGTGCGGCTCGGCCGCCGCCGCCGGCTTGAAACGAGTTTCGATGCGGACCGGCAACATGAGGATGGGGACACCTGTCGCCAGCGCAGGCATGTTGATGCGAGGGTCCGTGAAGGCGGCGAAATCCGCGGCCGCCTGCTTGACCTTTTCAAGCGCATCCTTGCGCAGGGCTTTTGTCGTCTCGGCAAGGCTGCGCGCTTGCCCGCGCTTGCGCCTGAGGTCGTCGCGCGCCGCAACCTGTTGCTCATCTCGTGCATCGAGGCTGCGCTCGAGATCGTCCAACCGCCGCTCAAGGCGCGCGAGCGCTCGGTCGCGCGCTTCGGTGTCTGCCTTTGCGACCTCGGCATTGTGTTTTGCCGCCGCAAGTTCAGCGCGCGCTGTCGTCAAGTCAGCCACAGCGACACCTCATGAGGGCAGCATCTCCGAGGCGTGGACGCCGACCAGCACCGGTGACTGGAACAGGATGTAGGCGAACTCGGCCGAACTCATCGCGTCGCGGTTCCAGCCGACCTTGGCATCGTCGGCAAATTGCGGGGCTTTCTCGCTGTCGGTGCCGGTGGGTTCAACGAGGGCAAGCGTCGCCGGCGCAACGGACAGATCGAGATTGGCGGCGCTCGCATCCGGCTGCACGTCGAGCCAGGCGAGATCGCTCCAGACGTTGAGCCGTGGCTGTTTGTCGGTGTCCAGACCAAAGCGCGGCTCGCCCGGCCGTTCCTTGATGATGAAGAACCAGCCCGGATCGTCCTCGTCACCCGCCGGCGCTATCGGTCCTTTGGCGTCTGTGGCCGTGAGATCGAAGCCAAGGAAATAGATGTCGGGATCGACCTTGGCCTCGTAAAGTGGTGTGCGCAGCTTGGCGCGCGGCGGATCGGCTTCCTCGACATCGCTTAATGGCAAGAGGCGACGCTCCTTGGTCTTGTCGATCGGACCGTGACGCAGCCAAGGCTCGCGGGCCTTGTCGGCGGCGGTGCCATCGTCGTGGCGCTGCCAACAGGCACGGTGGGCATAGACCACGGCGTTGGGGTAACGCTTCAGCAGTTCTCCGCGGATAACGAGGACAAGTTCTTCCTCATCGTCGCCCGGCCGCTCGCGATTGTCGTGGCTGCCGAGCTTGCTTGCCCTGCTCCACAGATGCAGCGGCTGGATGTCGCGCAGTTTGTCGCGGCGCGCTTCAGGATCGGTGCCGGCCGGGAGCAGCATGCCGTCGACATCCCAAAACTGGCGGAAGCTTGAACCGCGCTGGTCGGTCGGGAACTCGCGCCACAACAGCTCGCGGGCGAACTCGTGGTTGAGCCCCACCATGTAGGACTCGATGAAACGCTGATTGGTCTCGAGCAAGGTGATCGAGTTGTTCGGGATGAGATTGATGTTGGGCAGGAACAGTTCGGGCGAGCGATCGGTCAGCGGCTTGTACATTGGCGCGTCGATCACCGGATATGCCATGGGTTCGACAAAGCTTTCGCCGATCTCGAAACGGATGCGGGGCGGCAGGAAGATGCCTAAGCTGATACGCCCAGGAATGGTGAGGCGTGGATCGATCGCCTTGAGTGCCGCTCCGGCGGCACCCCCTAGGTCGAAGGGGCGGCGCTCGGCCGTGCGACCGACCTTTTCGCTTTCGGTGTAGAGCTCCAGCGTATCGCGGATGGCATCCTTCAGCCGGCCCGCCTCTGTGCTGTCGGGGCCAGGACCGGGCGTGTATGACGCCCCGGGATCGCCGACCTGGAAGCCCGGCGCTGGCGGCCAGTTAGACACTGCACCGGGGTCGATCGTCGAGAGTGCGTCGGACCCAGCGATGGCGGCCTTCATCCGCGACAACCACCGCAGCAGGAACAACAAGACGGCAATGACCAGGGCAACGATCGGCAACGCCAGTGTCGGTGCCAACACAACGAGCACCAGCACGATGACCAGCACCGCAATGGCAACCAGCAGCCATGGCAGCCACGATTTGCGGGCCAGCGCGATCAGCCAGGCGGGTAGCTTCGGCAACATGTCCTTGGCAGCATCGTCCTTGGTGTAGAGCCCGGGTGGCGCGACTTTGGGCGGGGCGGCGTTGATCGAGCCAGAAGCGGCGCGATCGAGCAGACCAGCTGGCGTCGCGGGCAGCGTGCGCATCAGGCGGCCGCGCGGGCGAATGATGCGGCGAAGTGCTGGCGATGTCATCGCCGGCTGCAGGAAACTCTCGCCCTGCTGGTGATACAGCGTCACCCCTTCACCCGAGCGGATACGTTTGTTGAGTGGTGCAAGCAGCAGCAATGTCTGTTGCGGGCTCACCGTCAGCAGGGGCATCAAATGATGGTCGAACCACACATCGCTGACCGCGACAGCCATCTGGCCAAGCCGGATGCGGCGCTGCGCCTCGAGGATGCGGCCGACTTGCCCCCAGGCGGCGTCCATATAGCGTTCCTGCTGATCCTGGATAATGCGGGTGCCGAAGCCGGCTGGGGCGCGGAAGCGCGGATCGAGATTGATGCGGCGCACCCAGTCGAGCTTGTCCTCCTCGTGCTGTTCCAATGGATCGGTGGCGAGGCGCCTGGTCAGCGCGTGCCAGGTGCCATAAAGCGGCGGTGCGATGGTGGGGTCCGGGTCGCCGGCTTCGATGAGCGTGTCCGGCAGGTTGGCTTGCGCTGCAAGGTCCACCTGCAGAGGCACCGGGAATGCCGCATCCCAGTGCTCGTAAAGGTCGGGCGCCGGCGGCGGCGCTCCCGGCGCCGGCTTGGGCATTGGAGGGCGGAGAGCGCCACCGAGCTTGAGGATGCCGTCGATGCCGGGGCTGTCGAGCGGACGAATGCCGGGGCCGGGATCGAGCACATCCATCTCCCGCACGCCGACTCGGCGGTCCACGGGCATCGGCTTCAGCAGCCGAACGAGCGTCTCGAAGTCGCCGCGCGCGCCGGTGCGGAAGGACCAGCGATAGTAGTAGGGGAATAGCTGCGGATCGGGCCCGGCGCCGGGAGCCCAAGATGACAATGCTGCTGCCACGTCGCCCAATTCGATGCCGAGCGCGGCCCGGCGTCCGGCTTCGAATGTGGGCATCAGGAAGGCTTGGTAGCCGGTGTTGGGAGATAGCTGACGCGGACTGAGTATACGCGAATAGGCAAGATCGGCGTTCTCGGCCAGCACACCTGTCAACCGCGACTGCACTGCGGCGGCATCGGTAGCGACGATCTCTCCAGCGGCGCCCAGGCGTCGGTTGGCGTGGACGTGGGCCCATGCCCATAGGTCATCGGCGCGCGGCAGTACGGCCATGTCAAGCAGTTGGATGGCATCGGCGGAGGCCGCGCTCGGACGCCGTGCATCCTTGAACTCGTTCTCGGCAAGGACGATCAAGGCCAGCCACGGACGCAGCCGGTCTCGCCCCGCATCCGGCGCAATCGGGCTGTAGCGCCAGGGAAAGTCCTCATCGTAGAACTCGATGGCAGCCAGATAATTCGGCTCGAAGTTGGTGCTGCCGGCGCGTGGCTCAGTGCGCACCACGGCACGGCTTTCGACGCCGACAACATCGCCTGGGCCATAGAGCGCAATCTTCTGCTTGACCGGCAGCGGCAAGGCCGTGCCGTCCGGCTTGTCGCCGACCAGGTCAAGCTCGATGTCGATCGTGGCGCGGACCTTTACCGAGGTGTCGGTATCCGGCGTCGCAATCTGGTTGGCAAGGCCGTGCCTGATCCAGGGGACGAAGGAGTAGGTGCCGAGGTCGGTCATGCTGCCATCTCGAAGCTTGGCACAATGTGGAGCGTGCTGGCGAGGGCGGGATCGGCGGCTTTGAGATCGGTGAGGAAGGCGTGGGCGAGAGATTCGCTGGCAAAGGACGCAGCCGCGGCCGAGAGTGGCTTGTTGGTTGACTGAAGGGCCACGCCAAAGGCTTCGGGGACAATGGAGATCTTGTCGTCGAAAGGCTGTAGCTTCTTCGCGGCGGCGGCGGAGACGGAAGCCTTGCTGATCGCCGCCCCACCCAGGAAGAATGAGAAAAGCGTGCTGGCGAACAGGAAGAAGCTGCGCTGGTAACGCTTGAAGTTGTTGTCGATGATGATTTCTTCGTAGCGCACATTGCGCACCACGGCGTGGCCCGTGCGAAGCGCGGTGCCGCCGGGCGCGAGATGCAGCCCCGATTTCTCGGAGGCGAAAGCTGGCCGCGAAAGCTTGTCGGCGTCCGAGAAATCGCGGAACTGCGCCGGGGCGAACAATTCCATGGCGTCGTCGACGCGATCCAGGCCACCGGCGGCGACGGTGATCGCAACACGATTGACGTCGGACGGCCTGCGGTTGCCGATCCTGTCGAGCTTGATCTCGAGCGGCACGGCGCGTTGGCTGACGGCGAGCACGCCGATCGGATGAAGGATATGTGAGGCTTCCTCCGCCGGCATGGGGCGGAGGCTGACGAGGAGATTGCCCGACGCCGGCGGCAGGGCTCGCCAGTTCTGCGGCTTGGCCAGTTCGTCGGTGAGGAACGGCATGACCTCGATGGGCGGCAAGAGGACTGGGCGGTCTTCGCCCCAGCTCTCGTTGATGTCGACGTCGAGATCCCAAAACAACACCGAGATAGAGCCATGGCCCTTGACGCGCCACTGCGCGGGGCCCTGTAGCGACCCGGTGACACGCACGGAAAACAGACCGGCACCGAACACGTCGACGGAGAATGATGCGGAAATCTCGACGATGAAGCGGAAGGGCGAGAACTGGAATAGCGCGTCGATGGCCAGATGGCCCTTCACGCCAAACTCGTCGAAGCCGAGGACAACGTCGACGCGGGCGCCGAACTGCACGGTGTTGGACGTGACGGCGAAATAGCATTCGACCCTCACCCTCACCCGCGCCAGCGGCGAGCTGATAAGGCTGACGGCGATGCGGCGCGGGCTGGGGAACGGCAGCGGAGGCGGCGAGAAGCTCGGGTGGAAGCCTCCGACGCTGAGGACGAAATTGGCATCGTCGCCGAAAGCAAGCAGCAGCCCCATTTCGCCTTCGAGCGTCAGGAAGACAATGCGGGAATCGTAGAGCGCGGCGAAGAAATAGAGACGTTTCTTGTCGAACTCGATGGCACCGGCGAAATTCACCTGCAGCTGGATGAGTGCGGCGTCCTCGGTGGGGATCGCAACCTTGACGATGCCGACGATGGCAATGTTGCCGGGGATCTCGATGATGACGCCGAGCGAGACGCTGATGAGCGTCGGGGTGCCCCAGCCTAGCTTCGCCATCGGCCCGATGAGGAACGTTCCTTCGCGCGGCGGGAACAGCACCCGCAGGTCACTGATGATGCGCGGCGCATTGGCGATGATGTCGCGCGGGAACATGACCGACTGTACGGCGCCGGTGCGGATCCCGGTCATCAGCGCCGGGATGTTCATGGTTCGGTTGAGGCCGACGAGACCGCCGACGGCCAGAAGCGTGAAACCGAAGCCGAGCTGTATGCCGGTGCCGAACTCGACCGACATGATGATGAGCAGCGAGAAGCCTGGATTGCCGTCCGGCATGCGGGTGGTGAGAAGCCCGATGGCCTTGATGGTAACGATGTCGAGGAAGGCGAGTTCGATGGCGCCTGCATATTCGGCACGATCCGGGTCGAAGCTCAGATAGCCGCCACCGCGCACGACGCCGACGTCGAGCGAGACGCCGATTCCCTTGGGCGGGCGAAAACCTGGCTGCACGGATACCAGGCCGAGATTGCCGTTGCCGTCGGGCGTGAATGCGATCTCCACCTTGACACCAAGCCCCTCGACAATGCCGACAAGCGGGCCGAGGGCGGCCTTGAGATCGGCCGTGACCGCGACAGGGAATTTGCCCTGATCGATGCCGATAGCCAGCGTCAAGGCTCGCAGATCGACCGGGCCGAGTCCGATATGCGAGGCGAGCTGAATGACAAGTCCGCCCGAACCCTTGAGGTAAATGCCGTCCTTGTCGGAAAAGCCGACGCCAAGGTCGAAATTGCTCTCGAGCTTCAATCCGCCGAGGATGTTGGCGATAAAGCCGTCGGCACCGGCGGTCGAGATCAGGATGTGGCCGCCATGAAGGTCAATGCCAAATTCAGGCACCCCCTCCCCTGTCGGCCGGATACCGATGGCCAGGCTGGCGGTGACGCCTTCGGCGGTAACGCTGGCCAGCCCCGGTAGATCGACAAGCGGTAAAGGGGCATTGGCGCCATAGGTCGCAGTGTAGTCGGCGCCGAAACGGCCGTTCAGGCTCGTCGCGTCCGGCGGCTCGACGCCGACTTGCCCTGGCTGCAGCAACAGCTTGGTGCCGGCCAGGATGTCAGCCGTGGCGCCAAGGCTCAGCGACCAGTTGTGGCGCGTAATCTCCATCGTTCCCTTGCCGATGCCGTAGGCCAGTTCGATCTCGAGACCATGCGGAACAACGTCTGGGCGCGGTGCCATCGCGGCGTAGACGGCATCGAGCCGAGGCAGCGGCAGCGACGGATCGTAGAGCACAGGCAGGCCGAGCTCGGCAAGCAACCGCTCGACCGTCGACAGCACCGCTTTGCCGTCAAAGCCCGGCTGCCCCCAGCCATAGAGTTCGGCCAGAAGTCCGCGAGCGTCCGAGAACCAGCGCGGGATGCGGCCGAAGTCGAAGCTGTTGCTGGTGAAGAACGGCAAATTGGGGTCGACAGTGCCGATGTTGTGATCGGTGCGGGTTAGGATGCCGGCCAACTCGAACAACTCATTGACGCCGCGGCTGCGGGCAAAGTAGCGGACCAGCAGATAGTCGCGCAGCCGTGCCGGCAGTTGGGCGATGATCGGCGCGGCGCCAGGCAGGCCAAGCCCCGCCAGCGCCGACTGGAGCTGGGCAAAACTTGCGATAAGCTTTACCGCCTCGTCGACCAGCGACAGGCGCACCTCGCCGCCGCCCGCCGTATCCACCTTGGCGGAAAGGTCAAGATTGAGCGCGGCAAGGCGACCGGCGGAGCGCACGAGCGCCGTCAGCGCTGGTGCCAAGCTTTGCGCCTGCGCTGGGGTGAGGACCAGCCCGAGTTCGGCGAGCAACCGCGGTGCTGTTGCCGGCGTCAGCTCGGCTAGCGGCGACAGAAGCTTTGTCAATTCGCTGGCAAGCCGCGCCAGGGTGTCGCGTCCCGCCATCAGTGCACCCTTCCGGCGACGATGACGGGGACATCCTCGATGCGCTCGACGCCGTCGATCGCGGCCAGCAGCCAGCGGCCGTAGCGATCGATATCGCGACGAAGCGCACGACTGCCATGCGCTGCCAAGAGGGGCAACAACGCCGTGGCAAGGCGCCGGCGGCTGACGCCGTTGATCACGTTTGGGATGACATGCGTCGGCTTGGTGATGGCGGTCAAGCAGTGGTGATAGAAGGCCGGACCGCCGAGGCTGCGCCAAGTGGCATTCACCGCGCGATTGGCTGCCAGGAGATGCTGCAGCTCGTAACGGTGCCGGTTGATTTTGGCGAGGATCACCCGGCCGCGACGGCTGGTGCGCAACTGGTCGCGGATAACCGATATGCTGGCAAGGCGCGCGGCGAGCACAGGATCGGGCGAGAAGCCGGGGACGATCAGGCGCCCCTCTTCCGGTGCGGTCCCAGGCACGATGCCGGAGAGGACCTGCCCATCGGGCAGATGAAGCTTGAGATGCGCAAACACGGTTTCTATCGGCGTGCAAATGCCAACGAAGTCGGCGCGCTGGAACTCGATGCGCTCCTGATCCTTCTTGCGCTTGAGCATGATATAGGGATTGAAGCCAACGCGGATGATCACCATCGCGACGATGCGGCCCTGATGATCGATGACGACGCTGCCGGAATCGCCTTGGTCGAAGCCCAGCACCGGTGCTGAACCGTAATGCTTGGTATAGTCCGGCTCGCCGTCTATGGGCTCGGGGCGTGGTAGCAGGATCATGTGCCGGATGCTGGTTTTGCCGCCGACGCCGGCGATGTCTGGCGTGATGCCCTTCTCGAAAATGGGCGTGACGATGCGCGCCTCGGGATGTGTCGCGTCCGGTTCCAGGACAACGGTCGTGTTTGAAGAACTATCGACCTCGTCGAACAGCATTGTGGCGTAAACCACCCTGCCCTTGTTGTTCGGGCTGACGATGCGCAGATACTGTTCAGGCTTTGGCGAAACCCCTGCGTTCGGTCCGATCAACGACAGATAATCCGTGTTGATGCCGGTGATGGGGATACGCCCGCCGGTGATCGGCAATTCGTTGGAGTATTTTACGCCGGGATCGAGCCGGGCAACCGCACAGTCGGTCAGCGAGCAGAGCTGGTTGTGAAGTGTCGTGAAGGGAGTTTCAACGCTGGGCGCCGCAACCCACTTATCGCCTGGAACGTCTTTGAAGCCGCCGAACCACTTGCCGTCGACATAACCCCCCTTATAGCCGCCCTCCGCACCGTCATCGGGAATGGCCTTCTTCTTGGGATCGAAGTCAGGTGTGGCGACCCGTGTTCCGCCGCCGGTGCACGAATAATTGGGATAGAAGACGGCCATGTCGGCGCTTGCCTTGTAGCCTGGAAACAGCACATGCGAACACGACAGCATGACCGGCCGGTTCTGCTCATCAAGCGCAAAGCAGCCCAGCGAGCCGGTGCTGCCGCCGGTGTCGATGAAGGCGTGCGGGACGTTGACCTCGATTTGAACGCCGGCGAACAATTCCACGGGCTTGTCGTGCGCCATCACGCACACTCCATGCCAGATGCATTCATGCCTATGCCGAGCGCTTCGAGCACCGCGGTGATCGGCGAGGCGATGCCGTCGCCATTGCCGCTAATGCCCCAGAGCAGGCCGATCGCGCGGGCGCGGGCGTCGACGATGGCGGCGCCGGAATCGCCTCGCCCGGCAAAAGCCAATGCGGGATTGGCCGAGGCGATAAGCACCTGGCCAGAGGCGGTACGCACGGTGTCACCGTCGCTGGGACAATCGCAGTGGTCAAGATCGAGGACGCGACCCGCGGTCACACCGGTCGCTGGGCCGGTTTTGCTGACCTGGTCGTGCAGAGCCGGCCGGTCGCCCGGCTGTGGCCAGTTTTGGGCAAGCGTCTCGGCAAGCCAGCGGGGCGCATCGCGCGCCCGCGCCAGTTCGACCAGCGCGCAGTCCACGAACACGGCTGTCTCGCCGCTGCCGATGCGGCCGATGACACCGTGGCGCGCGGTGCCGAGGCACACGGCGGCATGGCGCACGTCCCGACCGGCGCCAGGCGGAATGGCCCAGACCGTATCACCTGGGGCGGCACCAGCACCGAACGCCACATGGTGATTGGTGACCATGAGGTCGGCCCCTGCCAACAGCAGACCTGCGCAGCCCGGCACGCCGCGCGCGTTGGCGATGCGCAGCGGCACCGGGATCATGCCGGCACCGGTTCGCAGGTTTCGAGCCGCTCAGCAAATGCGGCGAGTGAGGCTATGCCAGCGAGCCGAACGATGAGCGGTCCGCCCTCGGCCTCGACGGTGCGGCGCAGCGATGGCGAGCCCTCGGCGGCGAGCACGCTTTGCATGGCGCGCAACATATCGGCGAGCGATACGCCGTCGATAGCGGCCGGCAGCGGCGCTTGGGTGCTGCGCATGAGCGCCACAATGTACCCGGGGCCCTTGGTGCGGTGCCAAGTCACCATGACGCGGCGGTTGTGGTGGATGAGGCTGCGAACCTCGGCCGCGTGGCGGGCAGCGAGATCGGTAAGGCGACGGCCTTCAACAGTGCGGGTTAGGATAGCGGCCTCGCGCTGGAACTGCGCGAAATCGGGGGCCGGCTCGGTAGCGATCGTCATGCCGGGGACGATCAGGTTGTCCCCAGCGGCGTTCTGCCCGGCGGCACGATAGGCGACGCCAAGGCGCTCAAGCACGGCACGGATGAAAACGCCCTGTGAGTTGCCGGTTTCTACGCGAACCGGTCGCTCGCCCTTGATGAACAACTCTTCCTGGCCACCGGCAATGAGGATGCCAATGAGTCGCTTCTGCTCGTCGACGATGGGCGAACCGGAATCGCCTGGCAACGAGAAAAAGCTGCGCTTTATGCGGATACCATGGTCGCCGACCTTGTCGACGACACAGGGCGTGTGCTCGAACCTGGCGACGACGTCGTCGAGGGTTTCGCCAGGACCGAAGGCGGCAAGGTCGAGCTCATATTCATCCTCGACCACCTTCTGGCCGGCCGCGGCGCGGATCTCGAACATCAGCCCGAGTTCGTCGACAGCGGATGGGAAGTGCAGATCGAAGGCACGGTCCTTGATCAGCCGGCTGATCTTGCCTTTGCGCAATTGTGTGGTGCGGCCGTACTTTTGCACGACGAGCTGCCGCTCCGGCGGCAGGTCCATGAACCTCTCAGCGCCGAAGCCGGCAAGGCTCGCCGCCTTGTCGAGATGCCACTCGTCGATGAGGTCGCGCGGCTGGGCGGCAATGGCACCGATCTGGGGGATAACGTTGCTGGCGCGGGCGGCGGGCTTGAGTTTGATGAGGCCGGCATCGACGGAAAAGAGCGTGTCGCCAATCTTCCAGAATTTTTGGACGGCCTCCGAGAGCTCGCCGACAAACGTATCCATCAAATCCGGTTCCGGCGAGCCGATCGGTTCCGGCGTGCAAGTGCCCTCTTTCGGAGCATAGACATCAGGAACGACGTTATCGAGAGGTTTCTTGGTGCCGATGACGTGGGCGCAGGTCAGGAGGTAGAGAGGCTTCGCCTGGCCGGGCTTTTGGACCACGATGCTCGCGGTGCCGGAGCCGCCGTTCAACGGCGTGATCTCGTTGCCGCTGTCAACCTTGGGCTTGCTGGAGTGAGGGTGCGCATTGCGCGCGGGCTTGCCAGTCTCCTTGGATGGTCGCGCCATGCTCGCCAGGCCCTTGGGACGCATATCATCCTCCGCTACGCCTCGCACGTTGAGAATCTGACCAGCCCGACGAAACGTGCAGCCTCGCGAGCATCGTCAACAATCGTTCCCACTCGTGGGAAGGACGCGCAGCCGCCAAATTCGTGCTAACCACAACGTTGCATAGGAACTATGGCATGGCAACAGCATTTGTCATCAGGTTTCCGCCTCATCTGTAGAATGACTTTATTTTAATCAATAACAGATATCGCGCGGGGCCAATGGCGTGCAGATGATCTGGCCAGATATGCTTGAACTCCGAAGGCACGCTGCATGGTCAAACTCCTCGTTTCATTGCGTGTGTACAGTTGGGGACGGGCGGGCGCGGAAGCAGGCCCGCCGGGCGATGTTCACTGGGGCGGCCTACCGCTGGCGGGGCTCATTGTTGTCAACGACCTCTTGATAGGCGACGAGATCGAGGAAGGCCTCGGCATCGACGACCGAACCCTTCTCCATCCGGAATATCCACACGAACTGGTTGCGGTATGGCGCTCCCGAGGTCGTAGTGGCCGAAGCGTCGAAACGGATGATGACCCTGTCCCCAACCGCCCAGATGTGATGGACTTTCGGCGTCAGTGGGGTCGCGAGACGGCTGACGAGGGGAAACGATGCGCGCTGCACGAAATCCTCGACGCCGTTATAGGTGCGCGCCACAGGGCCGGATCCGTGAATCGTCCAGCGTACATCGGGCGAGAGGAGATCGAAGACATTGCCGCGTCCGGCTGTCCATCCGTCGAAGGCTTCCCGCACGATGGCTTCGTTCCGGGCCATGGCGCCCGCAGCCGGCGCCGTGGCGGGGCTGGCCTGCGCTGGTGTGACGATGACAACGAAGGCAAGTGCAATCAGCAGATTGCGGCCGACGGCCACCGTGTTTCCGGTCAGTGATGCACCTTGCTTCGAGATATTACAGAGTTGCTCGTCCCTCCCCTTGAACTCGCACGAGCCTAATGCCGATTCAGGCCGCTGCCCTGTTCGGAGGCCGAGAGGGACTCGTTCTCCTCATAATGGGAATAACTTTTCTAATTGACAATCATTTGGACATACCTACTGCTTATTCTCCAATTGGGAAGGTTGCACCCGCACCAGCAATCTGGATGTGAGTAGCTGTAAATGGGGAGCGCCCGTTCGTCAGATGCCTTGCCCCATCGTCCACGCCGCCACGGCGGGATCCTTGGTTCCCGGCCTGCAGTGGTTGGTGAAATCCCGGCGGTTGAATCGCGTAGCTCCGGTCCTTGCGGAGGCAGTGGTTTCGAGTCGTGCTCACCATCGAAGGTTGGTGCAAGGTCCGTTTGCAAGAGAGGGTAGATGACTAACGAATCGATAGACGCCGGACCAGCAAGTGGGTTGGTAATCCGTCCTATGTGGCGGCATTCTGCCGGGCCTATTAAGATCGGTATAGCCACCGATACAACCGGGCCGCTGGCTATCTTTGGTAATTCCAACTGGCAGGCCGCGCAATTCACGGTCAAGCTGATCAATGATGCCGGCGGCATCCTAGGACGACCGATTGAGCTTTATCTCGAGGACACCGAGTCGGACCCGGCCAAGGCCGCAATCAACGTCCAGCGACTCATACAGAAAAAAGTAAATCTCGTCATTGGGGGCCTCTACTCGTCGACGCGAGAGGCGATGAAGAATACGATCCTGGAGCGTGGTAAGACACTCTACATTTACCCCCAGGTTTATGAGGGAGGCGATTGCACTCCTCACCTCTACTGCGTTGGCGCAACTCCGACGCAGCAGCTTGCCGACTTCATTCCTTACCTGATAAGGCAAGGTAACAAGAGGTTTGGCATGCCGTCCGCCGACTATCAGTGGCCGCATGTTACAAACAAATTAGCTCGTCAGCTGATAGAGGCTAATGGCGGAGAGGTGATCTTCGAAGAATATTATCCGCTTGATCAAATTGAATATTCATCGACTATCGCAAAGATTGTCGGCGAAAAAATTGATCACGTTTTTAATACCATCGCGCCCCCTGGCATTCCGGCCTTCGTCAAGCAATTGGCTGAATCCGGTTTCCAAAAGAATGGCGGCACTCAGTCGTGCATCTATTTGGATGAAAATGTGCAGAGCGTCGTTGCGAAAAACGTGCTTGATGGAACATACAGCGTTACGGACTTTTTTCACACTGTCCAGGATCCGTTTAGTCAGAGTCTCTTGGCCAAGTACAACGGGATGTTCCCTCGAACTCCCTATTTATTTACCTCCGGTAGTGGTGCCACCGGAGTCTACCGGGCGATCAAACTCTATGAACAATCCGTCATTGAAGCGAATGGCGATCTGGCAATGGAGGCAGTCAGCGCTGTGTTCGACAGAGCGTCAATCTCCGAAGGCCCCGGCGGCCCCGCCGCGATGATCCCTGGCACCCATCATGCCGCAATGAATATATATGTCGCTCAAGCCAAAGGCCCCAACTGGGAAGTTATCTCGCACACGAGTATGGTCCCGCCAGCTTCTTGCTAATGAAAACCGCTGACGGCTGCGGGTGCTTTAGCCTCGGATTTGCAACTGCCAACACGTGTCTCACCGCAGGTATTTCGTCTTGAAACCGCAGGCCTCCAAGTGGCGTACATGAACGTTGCTTGCGGGGCTGGCCGGCTCGGGTTCGCTCGTCAGACCTGGACCGGTCGGGCGTACGTCCACTCTCAAAAACATGCGACAGTTGGACGAGCGGTTGAGACTAAATCGCATTGCCACCATCTGCGGACCTCACCTGCAATGTCGGGTTTGGAGCCGGGAGCGGACTACTGGCCGGTTCTGGCGTTCGCCAAGGAAAAGCGGGCGCTCGAACCAGTGGCTATGCCCCAAATGACCCTATGTTCGGTGTCGCATCAGGGCCACCGGTACCGCCCGAGAACAAGGCGATGACTGGCTGGATTACTTCTTGAGCGCGCCATCTTGCCCGAAGGTCGACCGAGCGGGGAAAACACTCCCGGATTGGCCCTGTTTCTTTACGTGGCCCAGAGACATTGCCCGCGCGTAATAAATCGGTGGCGTTCCGACATAGCGAGAAAACGCGACGCTGAACGCGCTCGCCGAGCCGTAGCCTACGCGTTCGGCGACCCGGGCTACGCCAATTCGTTCCCGGCGCAGCAGGTCTTTCGCTAAAGCCATGCGCCAGCCCAGCAGGTATTCCATCGGCGCGACGCCGACCTCGCGCCGGAACCGTTCGAAAAATGTAGAGCGCGAGAGTGCGGCTTTCTTCGCGAGGTCCACGACCGTCCAGCGCTGGGCCGGACGTTCGTGCATCTCCCGCAGCGCGGCAGCAAGTCGATCATCGCTGAGTCCGCGCAACAAGCCAGGCGGCGAAGCCGGTCCTGTGGTCGAGCGCAGGGCCTCGATCAGCAGAACCTCCAGCAGGCGGGCCAATACAACATCCCGGCCGGGCCGGTCTGCCCGTGTCTCGTCGTTCACGAGTTCGACCAGCGTCATCAGCCGCCTCTCTCCGCGAACATGGACGAGCTGGGGCAGGAGCGACACGAGCAAGTTGGCATCGTCTGAGCCGAAGGCGCAGTGCCCTACCAGCATGCGGACGTCGGGTGAATCGCCGCAGCTGCCGAGCCGATATACGCCCGAGCTCATCTCCACGATTTGCGGTTCGATGCCGGCCGGCGGGGGAACAACGCTCGAGGTGACGAAATCATAGGCCGCAGGCACAAGGACGAAGTCGCCGCTGCGGAGCCTGATCGGCTCTCGACCGGCAATCGACAGGCGGCACGAACCCTCCAGAACCGCGCAGTAGAACGGAAGTCCGTCATCCAAGCGTCGCACAGCCCAGACCCCGGCTGCGATGACGACCTTGGAAAAGGAGGTGTTTGGCTGGAGAAGCCCGACAATTTGGGTAAGCGGATCAGACATTCGGACTTAAAGCAATGACGAATGGACTATCAATTGTAGCAGGTCCGAGGGCAGGTGCCTATCCTTGCTCTGCCTCCACGCCGAAGCGGACGCCATCGCTTTGGGCGAGGCATCATCAGTTCAGGAGAACCGCTTTGATTTTTTACGACGCAAAACAGCCAGGACCGAACCCAGCCGTTGTCCGGCTCTTCGTCCACGAGCGACAGGGACTTCGGTTCGACGTGGAGTTGATCGATCTCGCCGGCCTCGAAAACCGAAAGCCGGCTTATCGGACCACCATAAATGCCCGGGGAGAGGTGCCTGCGCTACGCCTTGACGATGGAAGGATCATCACCGAGATCACCGCGATCTGCGGCTACTTCGACGAGATCGCAGAAGGCGGCCGGCGATTGTTTGGCAACACGCCTGAAGAACGCGCTGAGATTCACATGTGGACCCGGCGGGCCTATCTCGAAATCATTCTTCCTTTCGTCACATGGTGGCGCGGCACCGACGCGGCCGAGGAAGCTTATCGCGGTCACCGGGTCCTCATCCCGGAGGCCAAACGCTCACACAGGCTGCTCGCCGATCAAGGGCTCAATCAGTTCGACGAGGATCTCGAAGGCAAGACCTTCATTGCCGGTGACGCTCTCACCATGGCCGACCTCCTGTTGTACGGCTTCATGGGGACAAACATCGCCACCGGAGAGATTCCCTGGCTCAACGTGCCCCAACGTCCCAATGTCGCCGCCTGGTTTGACCGGATGGGGGCACGAGAGGCCAGCCAGAAGATGATGACCTCCTTGCCTCCACGCGTCGAAAACTAGATTGGCCGTTGATGAAGGCGGGTCGCATACGGGCAAAATTGACCGAACCATCCTCAAGCCAGAGACAACTCCAAGTCACCGGCGATGGAGGATCATGCCGGCGTGGTGCAGAACGTCGTCGATGAAATCGCCGTCCGCGGTGAAGCCGGTATCGTCCCAATACTCGATGTGCGTGCCGGTCACTTCATAACGCCCCACATAGGCGCGTTCGCGCGTCCCTCTTGCCTCGACATAGCGGCTGTTGGGCAGAAGCTCGTGACGGATGTGACCGTCCTCGGTGACCCAGAGGCCGACATAAGGGTGGCTGGCTTGAAATTCTGTTTCCTCGGCTTGCACGGGTAGGGCCAGAAGGGTTGCGGTAATGAGAGCTGCGAAGGCACGCTGCATGGTCAAACTCCTCGTTTCATGTGCTTGTGTTCAGTTGCGACGGAAGGGCGCGAAAGCGAGCCCGCCCGGCGATGTTCACTGGGGCGGCCTACCGCTGGCGGGGCTCATTGTTGTCGACGACCTCTTGATAGGCGACGAGATCGAGGAATGCCTCGGCATCGACGACCGAACCCTCCTCCATCCGGAATATCCACACGAACTGGTTGCGGTAGGGCGCTCCCGAGGTCGTAGTGGCCGAAGCGTCGAAACGGATGATGACCCTGTCCCCAACGGCCCAGATGTGATGGACTTTCGGCCTCAGCGGGGTCGCGAGACGGCTGACGAGGGGAACCGATCCGCGCTGCACGAAATCCTCGACGCCATCATAGGTGCGCGCCACCGGGCCGGATCCGTGAATCGTCCAGCGAACATCGGGCGAGAGGAGATCGAAGACATTGCCGCGTCCGGCTGTCCATTCGTCGAAGGCTTCCCGCACGATGGCTTCGTTGCGGGCCTCGGCGCCCGCAGCCGGCGCTCTGGCGGGGCAGGCCTGCGCCGGTGTGACGATGACAACGAAGGCAAGTGCAATTAGCAGGTTGCGGCCGACGGCCACCGTGTTTGCGGTCAGTGATGCAAGGGACATGGGGTCGCTCCATTCTTGGAAGGGTGCTGGTGGGATCGGGACCGCCGCCGTGGCGGAAGTGGCCTCAATCGGAGCGGCCCACAAAAGACCGCCGCGGATCGGCTCGCCCGGCATCAATTGCCCGATGCGGTCGGCCGGATGGTGATCTCGGAGGTGTCCACGCTCTCAGGCGCCTCGATCACTTGGCGCACAGCACGGGCGATGTCGGCAGGCTGAAGCGCAATGGCGCGATAGGCATCCATCAGCGCCATGCTTTCCTCATGGGTAATGGTCGAGGCGAGTTCGCTTTCCACGACACCGGGATTGACGCAGGTGACGCGGATGTTCGTGCTTTCCTGACGCAGTCCATCCGAGATCGCCCGGACCGCGAACTTGGTTGCACAATAGACCGCAGCGGTGGGTACGACCGACAGCGCGCCGATGGAGCCGATGTTGATGATTTGCCCACTGCCTTGCGCCTCCATCACCGGCAACACGGCGCCGATGCCCCAAAGCACGCCCTTGATATTGACGTCCACCATGCGCTCCCATTCGTCCTGCTTGCCGGCGGCAAGCGGGGAGAGCGGCATCACGCCCGCATTGTTGACCAGAACATCGATGCGCCCCCAGGCCTCGACTGCCGCCTCGGCAAAGTTGGCCATGGACTGGCGGTCGGTGACGTCCAGTGCCCTGGCCTCGGCAATCCCGCCAGCGTCGCGAATTTCGGCGGCAATGCCTTCGATGCGATCCAGCCGGCGCGCGCCCAGCAACACCTTCGCGCCGGTACCGCCCAGTTCCCTGGCGATACCCTCGCCGATGCCGCTGGAGGCTCCCGTGATCAAGATGATCTTGTCCATGTCGTGCTCCTTCCTGTTTCCGGGACGAAGATGGACGCTCGCGACGGGTGCTGGTATCCGTCATCTGCTGGACTGGATGGTTAGCGGCCTTGGACAATGAAGATGGACCTGAATCTCCTGCCACTCTTCCTCGCCGTCGCGGAGGAGCACAATTTTCGCGCCGCCGCCGATCGCCTCGGCGTGACCCGTTCCGCCGTCAGCCAGGGAATGCGGCGGCTCGAGGATTTCTTTGGCACGACATTAGTCATGCGCACGACGCGTTCCGTGCGCTTGACGGAAGCTGGCGAGCGTCTCCATGATGCTCTGTCCCAGCCGCTCTCGGATATTGACGCTGCGCTTGAGGGCGTGGCTGCGCAGAACGCACCACGCGGGCTCCTGCGGATCGCCGTAACCTCCATCGCGGAGCAATTCCTGTCGGGTCCTCTCATAGCCTCCTTCGCGGCGGCTCATCCCGGCGTGACGATCGATGTAACGGTCACGGATGAAGAGTTCGACATCGTCGCCGCCGGCTTTGACGCGGGCGTCCGGCTGGGCGAGGTGATCGAGCAGGACATGATCGCGATTCCCCTGACCGGCGATCAGCGACAGATGGTGGTCGCGGCCCCCGCCTATCTCGCGACGCACGGCGCGCCGGCCCATCCGCGCGAACTGGTCCATCATCGATGCATCGGCTGGCGTCCAGCGCCGAACGTCGCGCCATACCGCTGGGAGTTCGAGGAGAATGGCACCCCCTTTGACGTGGCGGTCGAGCCCCAAATCACCACCAACGACCTGCGCCTGATGCTGCGCACCGCGCTCACAGGAGGCGGCCTCACCTTCGCGCCGGAGGAGACCTTCAGACCGTTCGTGGAAACGGGCGAACTCGTCCCGCTGCTGGGCGATTTCCTGCCGCCATTCCCAGGCTTTTTCCTTTACTTCCCCCAGCGTTGAAACATGGCGGCCAAGATGCGCGTCCTGATTGAACATGTCAGACAATGGAGACAGCGCTCGCCGGCAGCGATATAGCCTGCGGGCAGTAGAGGAAGCGACATACATGAACCAAGACCAATCCAAAGAACAATGATCGACAGCTTACTACCATGAGCATCCAACTCAGGTCATTGCGATCCGCGAAGGCTCGACCATTTTGCCAATTCGGATATGGAGAGTGAATGGGACCAGCTGCCTTGTTGCCCGAGCGCGCGCGAGGTCGCATGAGATTGGGCAGACGACATGTCCGCTTCTGGGATGGTAGATCCCGAAGCGCCAACCTTTCGCTTTTCCATCACGACCGCTTGATCGTCGAGGATCTTGAGTTCAACCGTCGATAGGGGGTCGTGTCCAGGGATCCGGCCACCGGCGATTGCGCCCCGCTCCATACCTAATCTGAACAAGCCATCACCCACCGTCATCCACCTGCCGCTCAGAAATCGGCGCAATGCCCTCGAGTACTTCTCAACGCCCCATCAGATGCGACGCAGCGTGGTCGGGTTGGGGCCCGCTAGTGCGGCGGTCAGAAAGTGTTGCGCCGCTTACCCTCCAACAAATCGAGAACGGCGTGCGCGGCATCGATAACATTCGTACCGGGGCCGAACACAGCCGCCACACCGTGGTCAAACAGGAATTGATAATCCTGATGCGGCACGACACCGCCGCAGACCACGATGACGTCTTCAGCCCCTTTCGCCTTCAACGCCTTGATCAGCTGTGGAAGCAGAGTCTTGTGTCCGGCCGCAAGCGAGGACGCCCCGACGACATGGACCTTCGAGGCGACTGCCATGTCGGCGACTTCTTCGGCTGTCTGGAACAGGGGACCCGCGATCACATGGAAACCGAGATCGCCGAAGGCTGATGCGATTATTTTTGCCCCTCGGTCATGACCATCCTGGCCGAGCTTGGCAACCATAAGCCTAGGCTTTGTGCCGAGAGAGGCAGAAACTTCTTCGATGCGCGATACCAGCATCTTGTATTCTGGTTCATATCCAAAAACGGAGCCGTAGACATTGGTGACCACTTCAGGAATGGCCGTATGGTCCCCGAACACGCGGCGCAAAGTATCCGAAATCTCTCCTACCGTTGCGCGAGCGCGAGCTGCTTCAATGGCTGTCTCGAGAATGTTGCCCTTCCCGCCGGCCGCGGTCTCGCCAAGTGCGGCAAGGGCTGCGTCGACGCGCTTGGGATCACGCTGACGCTTTGTCCTTTTGATACGGTGGAATTGCGCCTCGCGCACTGCCTTGTTGTCGATGTCGAGGGTCTCGATCTGGTCTTCCTGTTCGAGCCGGTACTTATTGACGCCGACAATCACCTCGTCGCCGCGGTCGACTACCGCCTGCCGGCGCGTGGCTGCCTCTTCGATCAAGCGTTTTGGCAAGCCTTCAACGACGGCCTTCGTCATGCCGCCCATCGCCTCGATCTCCTCGATCAGCGCCCAGGCTTTGTCGGCCAGCTGCGAGGTCAGGCTCTCGACATAGTAGGAGCCGGCGAGAGGATCGACGACCCTGGTCACACCGGTTTCGTGTTGCAGGATCAACTGCGTGTTGCGCGCGATACGCGACGAGAACTCCGTCGGCAGCGCGATCGCCTCGTCGAAGGAGTTGGTGTGGAGCGACTGGGTGCCGCCGAGCACGGCGGCAAGCGCCTCGTATGCGGTGCGCACGATGTTGTTGTAGGGGTCCTGCTCCTGCAGCGACACGCCCGAGGTCTGGCAGTGGGTGCGCAGCATCAGCGACGCCTCCTTCTTCGGTTCGAACTCCTGCATGATGCGCGTCCATAAGAGCCGCGCGGCGCGCAGCTTGGCGGCTTCCATGAAGAAGTTCATGCCGATGGCGAAGAAGAAGGACAGCCGGCCGGCGAAGTCGTCGACGCTCAATCCCTTTTTCAGCGCAGCGCGGATATATTCGCGTCCGTCGGCCAGCGTGAAGGCAAGCTCCTGCACCAGCGTCGCGCCCGCTTCCTGCATGTGATACCCTGAGATCGAGATGGAGTTGAACTTCGGCATCTCGCGCGCCGTGTATTCGATTATGTCGGCGACGACCCGCATCGAGGGCTCGGGCGGGTAGATGTAGGTGTTGCGGACCATGAACTCCTTGAGGATGTCGTTTTGGATGGTGCCCGATAGTTTCTCGCGCGGTACGCCCTGCTCTTCGCCTGCCACGATGAAGCTGGCCAGGATCGGGATGACTGCGCCGTTCATCGTCATCGAGACGGAGACGGTTTCGAGTGGAATGCCGTCGAACAGGATCTTCATGTCCTCGACGGAATCGATCGCCACGCCGGCCTTGCCGACATCACCTTCGACGCGCGGATGGTCGCTGTCATAGCCGCGATGGGTGGCGAGATCGAAGGCGACCGATATGCCCTGCTGCCCGGCCGCCAACGCTTTGCGGTAGAACGCGTTGGAAGCTTCCGCGGTGGAGAAGCCGGCATATTGGCGGATCGTCCACGGCCGCCCGGCATACATGGTCGCGCGCGGCCCGCGCACGAACGGCTTTGCGCCCGGCACAGAGCCGAGATGGCCAACCACCTGCAGGTCCTCCTGCGTATAGAGCGGTGTGACGTCGATACCCTCAGGCGTGCGCCAGATCAGGGCGTCGGGAGAAGAGCGCAGTTCCTTTTCGGCAAGAACTCGCCATTGTTGAATATCTTCCTGCTGAGTCATCTCCTTGTCCCTGCTCCTATGAACCTCGCCTAAAGAACCTTCTCGAATTCAGGCAGGATGACGAAGAGATCGCCGACGAGGCCATGGTCGGCAACCTGGAAGATCGGTGCCTCCTCGTCCTTGTTGATGGCGACGATGACCTTCGAATCCTTCATGCCGGCGAGGTGCTGGATGGTGCCGGAGATGCCGACTGCAATGTATAGATCGGGAGCGACGACCTTGCCGATCTGGCCCGACCTGCCAGTCGTTGGTCGCGAACCTTGACGTTCGCCTCCACAACCCGCTTCACGGGCACAAGGATCTTCATTGCCTGTCCTATTCAAATTCCATGATGAGTTCATCAACGGTGAGACTTGCGCCGGTAACAGCGGCAATCCGCAGGACCGTGGCCCGACGTTCGGCACGCAGGACGTTCTCCATTTTCATCGCTTCGACGGTGGCGAGCGCCTGCCCCGCCTCGACCGTGTCTCCCACGTCCACCGCAATGGCAGTGATGACGCCGGGCATCGGACAGAGCAGCATCCTCGATGTGTCCGGCGGCGTTTTTTTTGGCATCAGCCTGGCCAGTTCCGCAATGCGGGGCGTACTCACATGGGCCACCACGTCCAGGCCGCGCCAGCGCAGGCGGATACCCGCCGCGACGAACGACGACTTTACCCCAATCGTCTCGTCGCCGATCCTCTCGATGCCGAGCGTGAACCGCGCGTGGGAGCGGCCCGGCAGCCAGTCGCTGGCGACCGCAACCGGCGGACCATCGGCGAAGCAGACGGCAATCCTGCCGCCTTCATGTTTGACCGTCACAGCATAGCTTTCTCCGGCAAGCGTCACGCCCCACGCGCTGCCCACCACCCGGCGGTGATTGTCCATTGCGCCGGAAATCAGCACATCGCGCCGTTGTCTTGTCAGATTGATGAAGACGGCAATCGCGGCAAGCTTGCGGGCCTCTTGCGCCGATGGCTCTACACCCGAAAATCCGTCCGGATACTCCTCGGCGATGAAGGCCGTTGTCAGCCGTCCCTCGCGAAAGCGCGGATGATCCATCACCGCTGAAAGGAAAGGCAGATTGTGACCGATGCCCTCGACCTCGAAATCGTCGAGCGCGCCAGCCATCGCCTCGATCGCGGCCCGCCGGTCGGGTGCCCAACTGCAAAGCTTGGCGATCATCGGGTCATAGTACATCGAGATCTCGCCGCCCTCGAAGACGCCGGTGTCATTGCGCATGACGGAACCGTCTTCGCGTCTTCCCTCGACAGGAGGGCGGTAGCGCGTCAACCGCCCGATCGAGGGCAGGAAGTTGCGATAAGGATCCTCGGCGTAAAGCCGACTTTCAATTGCCCAGCCGTTCAGCTTCACGTCGTCTTGGTTGATCCGCAGCTTTTCGCCTGCCGCGACGCGGATCATCTCTTCGACCAGATCGATGCCGGTGATCAGTTCCGTCACCGGATGCTCGACCTGAAGCCGTGTGTTCATCTCAAGGAAGTAAAATTCCTTGTCGGCGTCGACGATGAATTCGACCGTACCGGCGGAGAAGTAGCCGACGGCTTTGGCCAACGCGACAGCCTGTTCGCCCATAGCCTTGCGGGTCGATGCATCGAGGAACGGGGATGGAGCTTCTTCGATGACCTTCTGGTTGCGGCGCTGGATCGAACATTCGCGCTCGCCGAGATAGATGAGGTTGCCATGCTGGTCGCCGAGCACCTGGATCTCGATATGGCGCGGCTGGGTGACGAACTTCTCGATGAAGATGCGGTCATCGCCGAAGGAAGATTTCGCCTCATTCTTTGAAGACTGAAACCCCTCTCTTGCTTCTTGGTCGTTCCAGGCGATGCGCATGCCCTTGCCGCCACCGCCGGCCGAAGCCTTGATCATGACGGGATAACCGATCTGTCCCGCGATCTTGGCGGCCTCTTCGGCATCCTCGATCAGCCCCATATGACCTGGAACGATGGAGACGCCAGCTGATGCCGCAATCTTCTTGGAGGTGATCTTGTCGCCCATCGCCTCGATCGCCACTGGCGGCGGGCCGATGAAAGCGACCCCCGCGGCCTTCAATGCCTCGGCGAAATTGAAGTTCTCCGAAAGGAAGCCGTAGCCCGGATGCACGGCGTCAGCACCGCTCTGCTTCACTGCATCGAGTACCTTGCCGATGACGATGTAGGACTGGTTCGATGGCGATGGACCAATATGCACGGCCTCGTCCGCCATTCTCACATGCAGGGCCTCACGGTCGGCATCCGAATAGACCGCGACCGTGGCGATGCCGAGTTTCCGCGCCGTCTTGATGACGCGACAGGCGATCTCGCCGCGATTGGCGATGAGGATTTTCTTGAACATGGACGGCCTATCGTTCGATACGGAAAATCGTGGGATCGCGATCACGCTTCCACTTCAACCCAGCGCGGCTCAGTGTTTCGGGAACATCGATCACGCAAAGGCACCAATCCATTTCGTTCTCATGCGCCAGCCAGACCAGTTCCTGGGCCTCGCCGATGAAATCGGCGAGTTGTCTCGGCGTGGCACAAGACGTTTGCGCGCAGAACACATGGGTGCACCTCATTTCGCCCTACAGCGGCATCGTGTCGTGTTTCTTCCAGCGCGCATCGACGCTCTTGCCGCGCAGCGCCGCGAAGGCACGGGCAATGCGTCGGCGCGAGGAATGCGGCATGATCACCTCATCGATGAAGCCACGTTCGGCAGCGACGAAAGGATTGGCGAAACGCTCCTCATAGTCCTTGGTGCGCTGGGCGATCTTGTCCTTGTCGCCAAGTTCGGAGCGATACAAGATTTCGGTCGCGCCCCTGGCGCCCATCACCGCGATCTCGGCCGTCGGCCAGGCATAGTTGACATCCGCGCCAATATGCTTGGAGGCCATGACGTCATAGGCCCCGCCATAGGCCTTACGCGTGATCAGCGTCACCATCGGTACCGTCGCCTGGCTGTAGGCAAACAACAGCTTCGCTCCATGCTTGATGACGCCGCCATATTCCTGTGCGGTGCCGGGCAGGAAGCCAGGCACGTCCACCAAGGTCAGGATCGGAATGGAAAAAGCATCGCAAAAGCGCACGAAGCGTGCGGCCTTGCGCGACGAGTCGATGTCCAGGCAGCCAGCCAGAACCATCGGCTGGTTGGCGACAACGCCGACAGTCTGACCTTCGATGCGCAGGAACCCCGTGATGATGTTTCTGGCGAAGGCTTCCTGTATTTCGAAGAAATCGCCTTCGTCGGCGAGCGCCAGAATGAGCTCACGCATATCATAGGGTTTGTTGGCACTGTCCGGTACCAGGGTGTCGAGCCGCATCTCGATGCGCGACGGATCATCGTAGAAGGGACGAACCGGCGGCTTTTCCCTATTGTTGAGCGGGAGGAAGTCGAACAGGGCGCGTACCTGCTCCAGAGTCTCGATGTCGTTGTCATAGGCGCCATCGGCGACCGAGGACTTGGCTGTATGTGTGCGAGCGCCACCGAGTTCTTCCGCGGTCACGATCTCGTTGGTGACGGTCTTCACCACATCCGGGCCGGTGACGAACATGTAGGAACTGTCTCGCACCATGAAGATGAAATCGGTCATTGCCGGCGAATAAACCGCGCCGCCGGCGCAGGGTCCCATGATCACCGAAATCTGCGGCACGACGCCCGACGCATCGACGTTGCGCTTGAACACATCGGCATAGCCAGCCAGCGAAGCCACGCCCTCCTGGATACGTGCCCCGCCGGAATCGTTGAGCCCGATCACCGGCGCGCCGTTGCGCACCGCCATATCCATGATCTTGCAGATCTTCTGCGCATGCGTTTCCGACAGCGAGCCGCCAAGCACCGTGAAATCCTGGGCGAAGACGTAGACCAGACGGCCATTGATCGTGCCCCAGCCGGTGACAACGCCGTCGCCCGCCACCTTTTGGTCGGCCATGCCGAAATCAGCGGAGCGATGGGTTACATACATGTCGTATTCCTCGAACGACCCCTCATCGAGGAGGACGTCGAGGCGTTCGCGCGCCGTCAGCTTGCCTTTGGCATGCTGGGCATCGATACGCTTTTGGCCGCCGCCGAGACGCGCCTCGCCGCGGCGCGCTTCAAGCTGTTCGAGAACGGCGCGCATCAACAGCCGCCCTGCGCGTCTAACCACTTCCAGGCGGCAGGGAACACAAGAGCAGCCAGAAGCGCCTTAACGATGTCACCGAAGATGAAGGGGTAGAGTCCGAACTGAAAAATTGGCTTATCGAAGCCGAGCACGGCACCAAGCCACAGCAGCCCCGGCACATAAATGACAGCGCCGGCAAGCAGGGCTGCAGCCATCCCAGAAAGCGGATTGCGATCCCAGCCCCGCACGGCGAGCCAACCGGCAAGTAGCACAGCCGGCAAATAGCCCAGGAGATAACCTCCCGTCGGCCCCATCATATAGGCAAGGCCGATACCCTTCTCCGGCGTGCCGGTAAAAACGGGGAAACCGGCCGCGCCCTCGGCCAGATAAAGAGCAACGGCGGCGAGGCCGCGTACAGGTCCCAGCGCCAACCCCAGCCCAATGACGACGAAAGTCTGCATCGTGATCGGCACCGGATGGAATGGCACCGCAATCCTGGCAGAAAAGGCGAGCAGCAGCGACGCTCCAAGGATCGCAGTTCCGTCGACGGCAAGGTTGCTCGCGCCGCGCCGCCTGGCAATGGCCCCGTAGATCGTCATTTCCATTCTCCTGTCCGCACGCCCCATTGCGCCATCAGCCTTTAGGCGGCTTCGTCGAATGAGAAAACGTTTGAATGGGTGGGACGGCATAAGATAGAAAGTTGCAATCTGCATTTTGCGAAATTGCGAACATGGCCCCAGGCAAGCTCTTTATCGGTAGAAAAGTCCGAGAACTGCGCGAAAGCAGCAAGGCGACCCAGGCCGCCTTCGCTGAGCGCATTGGCATCTCGACCAGCTACCTCAATCAGATCGAAAACAATCAGCGGCCGGTTTCGGCTTCAGTGCTCTTATCGCTTGCCGAAAACTTCAAGATCGATATCGGATCGATATCTGGAAGCGATAGCGACCGTCTGCTCTCCGCCCTCAGCGAGGCTCTTGCCGATCCGGTTTTCAGTGCCTACTCACCCAGTTTGCAGGAGTTGAAACTCGTCACTCAAAACGCGCCCGGCTTTGCGCATGCTCTGATTGCCAGCCACCAAGCCTATCGCCGCAACAGCGAACAGCTTGCTAGCTTCGATGATCACATGGTCCACACCAACACCTTCGGTGATCCGACGCCTTACGAAGAGGTCCGCGATTTCTTCCACTTCGTCGACAACTACGTTGCCGACCTCGATCTGGCAGCCGAACAACTGGCGGCGAGCCTTGGCATTCTTGGCCGTGATGCCGGGCTTGTGCTGCCGACCTATCTGGAGAGCCGGCACGGTGTTCGGATACTGCGCGCGGAACCCGGCGAGGATATCCTGCGCCGATATGACGGCACTTCCCGCGCACTTTTCCTCAATCCCTATTCGCCGACGTCGACGCGAACTTTTCAGATGGCGTTCCAGGTGGCCGCCTTGGAATTGGACAGTGAGATCGATGCGATTGTCCAGCGGGCGAACTTCCGCGCGCAAGAGTCCGGTGAGATTTGCAAGATCGGTTTGCGCAACTACTTCGCTGGAGCGCTGACGCTGCCCTACCAGCATTTTCTGGCGGTGGCGAAAGAACTTCGTCACGACCTCGAATTGCTGGCGACGCGTTTCGGTGCGAGCCTGGAACAGGTCGCGCATCGTCTTTCCACCTTGCAGCGGCCGGGCGTCAAGGGCGTACCTGTGTTCTTCGCCCGCATCGATCGCGCGGGAAATATCACCAAGCGTCACAGCGCTGCAAAACTGCAATTCGCTCGCTTCGGGGCAGCATGCCCGCTCTGGAATGTACATCAGGCCTTTGAAACGCCGGGCCGCATCATCCGCCAACTGGCTGAGACGCCAGACGGCGCGCGCTATCTGAGCATAGCCACCGAAATTGGCAAAGGCAGCGGTGGGTTCAACGCGCCGCACCGACGTTATGCCATCGCCCTGGGCTGCGAGGTGGCTTATGCGCAAGACTTCGTCTATGCCGACGATATCGACCTGAACAATCGGTTGGCATTCGACCCGATCGGAATTTCATGCCGTATCTGCGAGCGCGCTGGCTGCCCGCAACGGGCCGTGCCTCCCTTGAAGAGCAGGCTGACCATCGATCATCAACGGCGGGGGGTCCTTCCTTATCAAATCGCCTGACTTTATCTTCCTGCCCGAGGTGCAGCAACCTGCCTGACGCACCAATCTTGCCAGGCCTTAAAGAGCGCCCCTTATGGTTGACACTTTTCCGAAAAGGCGAGGATCATGAAGCCAAGGCCGACAGCCAAACAAAGCAGCGAATAGTACCGGCGATCCGGCTTGGCGAAGGGCTGGCGGCGTCAGCCGCCGCCAATCAGGCGTGAACCCGACGACACCGCGAGCGAGCAACACCTAAGCGATCAGGATCGAAGCCGGCGCCAATCCCGACCTGGGAAAAGGGTCGCAATGACGGCCTCGAGCGCACGCGGAAGACATCGGAAGGATTGCCAAGGGACGTGCGGGGACTTGATCCATGATGACAAACGGGTCGTGGTGATCCGTTGCTAGACATGCAGCGCATGTCCAAGGGCCTTGAGCGCGGCTTCCGGGAAAGCCTCGCTCTGGGTCGGATGAGCATGGATCGTACCGGCGATGTCTTCCAGCCGCGCGCCCATTTCGACGGCGAGCGAAAACGCTGCGGAAAGTTCTGATACGCCCTGGCCGACCGCCTGGATACCGAGCACAAGGTGATTGTCCGCACGAGCGACGACGCGGACGAAACCGTCCTCTCCAAGCTTCGTCATGGCGCGGCCATTGGCGGCGAAGGGGAACTGGCCGACCTTAATTTCCAACCCCTTCGACCTGGCTTCTTCCGGCGAAAGGCCGGCCGACACTATCTCGGGGTCGGTGAAGCAGACGGCCGGAATGGAGCGCTTGTCCCAGCTGCGTTTGTGGCCGGCGACGATCTCGGCGACCATCTCGCCCTGCGCCATCGCCCGGTGCGCCAGCATCGGCTCGCCGGTGACGTCGCCGATGGCGA